>JAGXRD010000128.1 GCA_018336035.1 Alphaproteobacteria bacterium
GGCCCGCCGCAAGGCTGCCGAACGGCTCGCCGAAACGGCGCGCCGGCGCCGGATCCGCCACATCCTGCATATGGGCACGCTGGATCTGCCACCGGTCGATCGTGACGATGGCGTGAAGCATTACCTGTATTGTGACCAGACATGGGCGCTGTCGCTGGCGCATCGGCCGGATATTTCCGACTACAGCCGGCGTGCGGTCGAGAATTTCGAAGCGACCGAACGCGCCGCGCTGGACAGCGTGGAGCATGTGTTCACCTTCGGCCATTACGTGCGCGACCATATGATCGCGCATTACTGCCTGCCGCCGGAAAAGGTGACAGCCGTCGGCTCAGGCATGGGGCAGATCGAACCCTACGATCAACCCAAGGATTACAGCCGGCCACATCTGCTGTTTGTCGCCAAGCACCTGTTTGCGGCGAAGGGCGGCAACCTGCTGGTTGAGGCTTTCCGCATCGCGCAGCGGCAGCGTCCGGACCTGCTGCTTAATATCGTCGGCGATCCGGCCAGCGCCAGCCATGTGGCGACGACGCATCCTGGTATCCATTTCCATCCGCATCTGCCCTGGCGCGAGTTGCAGCGGCTTTATCGCGTGTCGACCATTCTGGTGCAGCCGATGCTGAACGATCCCTGGGGTCAGGTTTATCTCGAAGCCCTGCTGTCGCGCACGCCGGTGATCGGCCTGCACCGCAACGGTCTGCCCGAGATTGTCGAGAACGGCCACCACGGCTTCCTCGTGGACGATGCCGATCCGCAGGCTCTGGCTGCGACCATTCTCGATGCCCTTTCCGATCCTCAGCGCTTGGCCGAGATGGGCTGGAGCGGCCAGCAGCATGTCCTGCAATCCTATTCCTGGGATGCGGTCGCCAACCGCATCGCCTTCGGCTGATACCGAGAACCCACTCTTCCCCGACTGAGCAAAAAGGAAACCCTACAATGTCGAACAAGACAGCCCTGATCACCGGTGCGACCGGGCAGGACGGCGCTTATCTCTCCGAGCTGTTGCTCTCAAAGGGCTACACGGTGCATGGCATCAAGCGCCGCTCGTCTTCGATCAACACCCGCCGCGTCGATCACCTCTACAAGGATCGGCACGAAGAGGATGTGCGCTTTTTCCTGCATTACGGCGACATGACGGATTCGTCCAACCTGATCCGCCTGATCCAGGAAACCCAACCCGACGAGATCTACAATCTCGCCGCCCAGAGCCATGTGCAGGTCAGCTTCGAGACGCCGGAATACACCGCAAATACGGATGCGATGGGTACGCTGCGCCTCCTAGAGGCAATCCGCATCCTGAAACTGGAAGAAAAGGTCCGCTTCTATCAGGCCTCAACCTCGGAACTGTACGGCAAAGTGCAGGAAATCCCGCAGCGCGAGACCACACCTTTCTATCCGCGCAGCCCTTATGCAGTGGCCAAGCTCTACGCCTACTGGATCACGGTAAATTACCGCGAGGCCTATAAGATGCACGCCTCAAACGGCATCCTGTTCAATCACGAAAGCCCGATCCGCGGCGAAACCTTCGTGACCCGCAAGATCGCCCGCGCTGTCGCGGCCATCGAGCACGGCATCCAGAAACGTCTCTATCTGGGCAATATCGACGCTCAGCGCGACTGGGGCCATGCGCGCGACTATGTCGAAGGCATGTGGATGATCCTGCAGCAGGACAATCCGGACGACTATGTGCTGGCGACCGGCGAGGTTCATAGCGTGCGGGAATTCACTGAACTGGCCTTCAAGCGTATCGGTCGCCAGATTCAGTGGGATGGCAAGGGCGTCGACGAAAAGGGTTACTGCGGCAAGACCGGTGACATCCTGGTCGCGGTCGATCCGGAATACTATCGCCCGACCGAGGTCGACTACCTGCATGGCAGCCCGGAAAAGGCCTGGCGCCAGATGGGCTGGCAGCATAAGACCAGCTTCGAGCAGCTGGTGACCGAAATGGTCGATGCCGACCTTGCCGCCCTGAAGCAGAACCATGCCACCGAAACCGGAGCGATGATGTATGCCTGAGGCCAAACCGCTTTACCCAATTGCCGGCAAGCGCGTCTGGGTCGCAGGGCACCGCGGCCTGGTCGGTTCCGCCGTGGTGCGGCGGCTGCAGTATGAGGATTGCGAAATCCTTATTGCACCGCGCCAACAGATCGATCTGCGTCAGTCCGACCAGGTGTCCAACTGGATCCGCGACGCACGCCCGCAGGCCGTCGTGGTGGCGGCAGCGCGTGTCGGGGGCATCCACGCCAACGACACGCGGCCAGCCGAATTCCTCTACGATAACCTTATGATCGAGGCGAATATCATCGAGGCAGCACGACAAAGCCGCGTCGAGAAGCTGATTTTCCTCGGTTCGTCCTGCATCTACCCACGCCTCGCGCCACAGCCAATTCCCGAATCCGCGCTGCTGACCGGGCCGCTGGAGCCGACCAACGAATGGTATGCCATCGCCAAGATTGCCGGCATCAAGCTCTGCCAGGCCTATCGCAAGCAGTACGGCTGCGACTACATCTCGGCGATGCCGACCAATCTATATGGTCCGGGCGATAATTTTGACGTCATGCAGGGGCATGTGATCCCGGCGCTGATGTCGAAAATCCATCGCGCCAAAGAGAGCGGCGCAGAAACCGTCGAGGTCTGGGGCAGCGGGCGGGCCTTGCGCGAATTCCTCTATGTCGACGATGCCGCCGACGGAATCGTCCATATCCTGAAGCATTATTCCGACGCCGAGCATGTCAATCTTGGCACCGGTGACGAGATCACGATCCGAGATCTCGCCAAACTGATGACCGAAGTGATCGGCTTTAAAGGCAAACTGGTCTTCGATACCAGTAAGCCGGACGGCACGCCGCGCAAGGTGATGGAGGTCGAACGGCTGCGCTCCATGGGCTGGCAGGCTGGCACCAGCCTGCGGACCGGCCTGGAGCAAACCTATCGCTGGTATGTGAACCATCATCTGGCCGAGCAGCGAGCGATCGCTTGAGTGGCAAACCCTATGATCCGCTATCGACCGAACATCTGCAGCAGGATCTGACCCGACGCAGTCTGCGTGGCGGCCTGATTGCCTTCGGCAGTCAGGCCGTCCGCTTTACGGCCCAGTTCGGCGGCACCGTACTACTGGCCCGGCTGCTCACGCCGCATGCCTTTGGCCTGGTGGCAATGATCGCCGCCTTGTCGATCCTGCTCGATCTGATCAAGGAACTCGGCCTTTCGGCCGCCACCATCCAGCGCCCGGTGATCAGCCAGCAGCAGGTCTCCACGCTGTTCTGGATCAATGCCTGTTTCGGCTGCCTGCTGGCAGTGGGACTCGTCGTTGCCGCGCCGGCCATTGCCGGCTTCTATGGCGAGCCGGAACTCACACCCATTACGCGTTGGCTCGCACTCGGCTTCGTTGTCAGCGGCCTGACGATTCAGCATTGGGCACTGTTGCGCCGCCAGATGCGCTTTACGACCATTGCGATCATCGAAACCGGTGCCGAACTGCTGGCCCTCGCGCTGGCCGTGATCTGCGCCCTGAAAGGTGCCGGCTACTGGGCACTGGTCGCGCAGCGTGTCGGCGGCCCGGCCATCACGCTCATCGCCACCTGGGCGCTCTGCCCCTGGCGACCCGGCCTGCCGTCGCGCGATGCCGATATCGCCGACATGCTGCGCTTCGGCGGATCTTTCACCGGCTTCAACCTGCTGGCCGTCGCGGCACGCAGCCTCGATCAGGTACTGATCGGCGCGCTATGGGGCCCGGTCGTGCTGGGCTTCTACGAACGCGCCGCCAAACTCGTACTGGTGCCCTTGAATAATCTCAACGCCCCGCTCTATGCCGTGGCAATGCCGGCGCTCAGCCGGCTGGAAGGCCAGCCGGAGCGTTATCGCCATGCCTTCCTGCTGATATTCGAGAAGTTCGCCATGGTGACGATGCCGCCGGCGGCATTGGCCGCCGTCACTGCCGACTGGGTGGTGGGCCTGTTGTTCGGCCCGCAGTGGCATCAAGCCACCCCCTTCGTGGCCAGCTTCTCGGTCGCAGCGATGGCTCTGCCCGCCACGCTCGCGGTTGCATTGCTCTACTTAAGTCAGAACCGCTCTGGCGACATGCTGCGCGCCGGTCTGGCCGATACCGCCGCTGTCGCCGCGGCCGTGCTCGCCGGACTCTCATTCGGCGCCGTTGGCATCGCAGTGGCCTATGCAGTGGCCAATCTGGCGCTCCGACTGCCGGTGGCGATCTGGATCGGCGGTGCCAGGGGCCCGGTCAATCGCCGCGACCTGGCCACCGCGCTGCTGCCTTCGCTGACCGCTGCCGCCGCTGTTGCCGGCAGCGTTACGGCGCTACGTCATACCGGCTGGCTGGTCGCCGCCGAGCCGCTGATTGGCCTGGCCCTCAGCCTGGGGGTGGCCCTGGTGGTAGCTTTCGCGATCTTCCTCGTCATTCCACGCAGCCGCCGCATCCTCGGCATCCTGCGCCGGCTGCCACAGATGGTGCGGCATGGCCCGACTCCCTCCTCGCAAATGCTTAACTGAGCCCGACCGGGGTGCCATCGTCGTCGCGATCCGGACGACCGCGCTTGATGCGCAGGCGGCCCTGACGGTCGACCCAGAGACGATGGTCTCCGAGCTGCACCAGGTTGCGGCTCTGCCAGTCGCCGCCGAGGCGCAGGCCCATATCCGTACCGCCCATCTCAATGGCTTCGAATCCGCCCTCGCCGCGCACCGCGCCACTGCAACCGATCACGGTGGCGCTGCTGCGTGGATCACCCCGTAACTGGGCGAGTCCTGCTTCCGCTGCCTTGGCATCTCCACTGCCCGAACAGCCGATCATCACAAGGCGCCCGGCGAGCGTGGCCTTGATCAGGTTGCGCTGCTTGAACATCGAATAGGCAGTGCAACCGACCAGCGTGCCGAAGCCTTGCAGCCAGATGCCGGCATCGCCCCGTGCAAATCCGTCGGCGCCTTCGTGGTTGTTCTCGAAGCCGCAGCTGGACAGCAGCGTACAACCGTTTTCCGCCACAAGTCCAAAGCGCTTGTTGAGGAGGAAATATGTGCCGTGGAAGCTGACGTCATAGCAGCCATCCAGCATGGCGGCGCCATGTATGCCGTTCTCGCCGAACACGCCGCCAATCACACGCACCGCCGACAGGATACCCTTGCCTCCAGCTTCATGATGGAAACTGGCACCATGGCCACGGTTGTTGCGGAAGTAGCAGTTGGAAATCTGCCCCTCAAAAACATTGCCGATCAGCTGCGCGCCATTTTTCCCGCAGCGATGCACAACAAGATCGCGCAGGCAGAAGTTATACAGGTAATTCTTGTTACCCATGCAGGCGAGGCGGATGCCGTGGCCGTCTTCACCGCTGCCGAGAATATCCAGACCCTGGATCAGCAGGTAACGGAAGGTGGACTGGCTGTCGATATCGATGATGTTGCTGCCGTCGCGGATCTCCGAGACGATGCGCGCTCCCATACCGAATACACCGGACTGATGCACGATATTCTGCTTCGGCGCGATCCGGAGCGTGCGCGTGACGCGGTATGTGCCAGGCGGGATCACCAGCATCCCGCCGGTGCCGGCATAGGCCACATCGAGGCCGGCCTGCAGAGCGGCCGTATCATCCGCGCGGCCATCGCCCTTTGCGCCGAAATCGGCAGCCGATATCTGGCGCCCGGGGGGTGCTGGGGCCGCCTGCGCCGTGGCGGCCAGCGCCGAACTGCCGAGCATGGCCCCACCAAGGGCAAGGAGATCGCGCCGCTGCATCGGTCAGGCCTGCGGCGCGTAGCCAAAGCGGCGACGCAGCTGCGGCGGCCGTCCGAACGGCATGGCCGGCCGTGGGGCAACCGGAACGGCGACACGCTGGTGCAGGAGCGAGACTGCCGCAGCGAGCAGCAGAACGGTCCAGGTTTTCGGAGCGACATAAGCACCCGAAGCCTGACCGAAAATGAGCCAGACACTCCAGCAGAATAACAGGTTGGGCGCCCCGATCAGCCGCAGCCACACACTGAGCCCGATGAATGTGACGACACCCCAGACCAGTCCGAGATAGATCCAGTGCAGCCAGAAATAGTTGGTCAGCACTTCGGAAATCTTGGTGATGCGCCAGCCGGCCGAGAAATGCGACGACTGGACGAAGACATTCATCACCAGGTCGGCGATGAAATTCTCGCCGGTCAGGCCGGACCCGGCCCAGGGCCGTTCCTTCATCACCTCGAAGGCGACCAGCGCCGGCCCGATCACGCGATAGAAGAAGCTCGGGTCATTACCGTTGAGAATATGACCGAGGCGTTCGGCATAAACCGTGGCGCCCAGCACCGCGAAAATCAGCAGCACGATACTGCCAAAGACCAGCATCGCCAGGCGATAGCCCGCGCCAAACTTGCCGATCGGTGGCGTGTCGGGCAGCACGAAGAGGTAATACGGTGGCAGCAGCAACAGACCGAGCAAAAGGGTTGGGCCTGGCATGGCAATCAGCCCGCCAGCCATCAGCGTCACGAAGATCAACAGCTTGCGGCGATGCTGCGACACCACGAACCAGGCGAAGGTGAACAGCGTGTAACCAAAAGTCACCGCCGAAGGCTCAGAGGTGAACAGCTTGGGACGCACCTTGCCATAGAGCAGCTGGTCGCGCAGGTCGGCTTCATAGATGCCAGAATCGTAGAGCTTCTGGCGTACCGCATCACTCAGGCTATCCAGCCCCGCATAACTTTCCAGCAGGCACCCCATCAGGATAAACAGGCTGAGCCCGAGGAACATTTTGCTGAGCTGCGCACGGCTGGCCTGCAGCAGCGTCAGGAACATGGCATAGCCGATGACGAAGGAATACGTCAGCTGCACCAGACCAGTGAAGCGTTTGGACAGGCCGGTCAGGTCACCGGTGGAGAAGCTGGCAAAGAGATAGAGCAGCACAATACCAAACAAAGCACCCAGATGAGTGGGTACGATATCGTCGCGCCGGCGCCATAGCAGGATCATGCCGGCGATGCCGGAAGGGGCGGATGGAAACGGGATTGTCGGTGTAATCTGTATAATGACGCCGAGATAAATGCCGATGAAGAAGATCAGCAGCAGGGCCAGATCGACGGCCCCCAGTTTCGGTTCCTGAATGACCTTTAGTTTCATAGCGTCGCCACGACCGACATCAGGCGTTCTGCGCGACTGGTCCAGTCAAACTGGTCGCGACAGGCAGCGTAAGCGCGATCCTGCAGCTGGTTCAGGCGGTCGCAGTCATCGATCACCTGCAACACGCCGCGCGCCAGAGATTCATAATCCTCGTACAACAGGATGCCGTCGTCGTGACGCAGCGGCACACCGGCCACCGACCCTGACAGCGCCAGGATCGGCATACGGTTGAAGATATAGTCCAACACCTTGAGCTTGAAGCCGCCGCCATGGCGTTCGGCGACCAGCGCGATACGGGCGTTGCGCATGAAAGCCAGCACGTCGTCTACCCGGCCGGTGAACTGCGTGGCCGAGGCATTGCGTCGCATGCGGTTCAGGAAGGCTTCCTCCGCACTGCCTATGACCTGAAGCTCTGCGCCATGGGCGGCGAATAACGGATCGGCCACCGCCACGAACTGCTCAAGGTTCATGCGCTTGGCGATCCAATCGAAACTGCCCACGATCACCGCACGCCGCGGCGTGGCATCGGTGATGCGCCGGCCGGCACCATGGCCGCCGGCATAGCCCGGTGTCAGCACCTCGACACGGCGGTCGGGCCGCCGCGCCAGATATTGCTGCGCGTCATCTTCTGTAATGGCTGTTACCAGATCGGCGGCGTCAACCAGACGGTGCTCAAGCCGCGCCGCCTTCAGCGAATCGTAACGCAGGACCTGACGCTTGAGAAAATCCTCGTGGTGGTTGGCCACCTCGCGCCGCAGGCTGGCTTCGTGGTTGTGCGACACGTAAACCAGCTTCGGCCTCTGGCCGCGTCTGGGGAAGAATTTCAGCACCTGATCAAGCGCCCAGCCGGCCGAGATACCGTCGAAAACAATGGTGTCCCACGGCCCTTCCTGCAGCCGCGCATCCAGCAGATCACGCAGGCCGGGCGTCCAGCTGCGGTCCGCAATATGCGGCAGCGTGGAAATCAGACTCTGCAGGCTGGAGCGCGGGCGATGATCCGACAACCACCAATGCGTGCCATTTGGCCCGGAGCCAATGTTGCGCGGCGGCGATTCCGGGCGGGCAAGGCCTAGCACATGCATCTGCGCTCCGCCCTGCTCCATCGCGTCGATCAGCCCGCCAGAGTAGATATATTGCCCGTTATGGCGCGGCTCCGGGTCAGCCAGTGTCAGCCAGAGACATCTCATATGGGGTGTTCACCATGATCAGTAAGCCTTGCTGCCGGTGAATCCGCAGAAGATCGTCTTGATGATGATCTTCACATCCAGCAATAGAGACCAATTCTCGATATAATAAATGTCGTGTTCGACGCGCTTCTGGATCTGCTCGACCGTTTCAGTCTCGCCGCGCCAGCCATTCACCTGGGCCCAGCCGGTGATCCCCGGCTTGATCCGATGACGCCAATCGTAATTCTCCACAGCATCCTGATAGAGCACACCACCCGCCTTGCAGAGCAGAGCGTGCGGACGTGGCCCCACCACAGACATGTCGCCACGAATAACGTTGAAGAACTGCGGTAGTTCATCGAGGCTGGTGCGGCGAATGAAGGCACCAACCCTGGTCACCCTGGGATCGTTGCGCGTGGCAAGCTGGGTGCCATTAGGATCGCGGGCATGATGATACATACTGCGGAACTTCAGCACCTCGATCAGCTGGTTGTTGCGGCCATAGCGCTTTTGCTTGAACAGGATTGGTCCAGGGCTGTCGAGCCGGATTGCCAATGCGATCGCCGCCAGAACCGGCGAGATCAGGACCACGACGAGTGCGGCGAACACGCGATCTTCGATTTCCTTGGCGATGCCACTCCAGTCGCGCAGCGGGCGACGCTCGATCACCATCAGCGGCACCTGCCCCACGGTCTCTACCCCGCTGCGGGCCTTCACGGCATAATCCGCACTGGGGCAGAAACAGATATCAACCGCGACGCAGCGCAGCTGCGCCAGCATGGCATCCATGCCGGCATCGCCGGGTACTGCAGCGATCACCACCATGTCGATGCGTCCGCGCCGGATATCCTCCAGGAGATCGGTGCAGTTGCCGCGCACGGCATGACCGCGCCAGCCCGACGGCAGCGGTCCGGTCCGATCATCGTAGAGTCCGACGATCGCAACATCGTTATCGCTCCGCGCTGCCAGGAACCGCCGCAGCAGCATCTGCCCGCCAGGCCCGGCACCCAGAATGGCGAGACGTCGACGCAGACGGCCGGCTTTGCGCCAGTAATCCATCCGGATGGCCAGCGCGCCGCGTGCCAGCAGCGGCAGGAACAGGCCAAGCGTGAACCACAGTGCCAGCCAGATCCAGTTCTGCTCAAGCGAGGCCCCTGTCGCCAGCGTTGCAATCGCGACGACACAAGCGGCGACAGCCCAGGCACCTACAGGACGAGCCCAGCCAATATTGCTGAGCCGCAGCTTTTCGATGCGATAGGCGCCGGCCAGATGCAGCGTATTGCCGGCAACCACCGCTCCGAAGAACGACAAAGCCACGTAATATGAACCGTCCATTGGCAGATCCGGGGCGGCCAGCATCAGCGCGACCAGCCCGGCAGCAAGAATGGCCAGCGCGTCCCAGGCACGCAGCAGGCCGCTGACGATCGGCAGCGACACCGGCTCGCGAACCGCCATTTCAAAGCGGCGCGCCTCGTGGCGGCCCAGGGCATGGGTATTTCCGGTGCGGATGTTATCGGCGTTGCGCCAACCCGTGGGCTGGGCAATCGCACGTGCCTGGGGCTTGCCTGGGGCACGCGGCGCGGAATGGTCGGCACGCGCGGTGGAGTTACGATCCAGGGTGGGAATGTCGAACGACATGCGGGACTCCAGTTCGGCATTTTCACTCAGCGCGCAGACGATCCTTTGCGCTACCGGCCTGATGTGCCACACGGCTTATGCAAGGTCTTGTGACCAAGCCGGGGTTGTTCCGCCGCAATGCAACAGAACGGTCACGACATCATGCGCCACGCAAGCTGGCATAGATATGCGAGGCGAATGCTTCGGGGGTACGCTGCGACACAAATGCGGCAGCTGCCTGTACATCAAGCAGTGTCTGTGGTGATCGTTCGATCATATCCTTGATCGCTGCCGCCAGATTGCTCGCATCGCCTGTATCGACGGCAAGGCCGAGACCATGATCGCGGACCAGCCGACCCAGCAAGCCGTAATCCTGGGTCAAGAGCGGCTTCCCGGCATGAGCGGCCCAGAGCAGAACGCCGCTCGAACCGACGAAACGCTGATACGGCGCCAGCACGATGTCGCAGCGCTGCACCAATGCAGAAATTTCCGCGCTGGTCAGCCAGCGGTTCTCGACTTTCAGCCAAAGATCCGGCCGTTCGCGCCGCACAGCCGCCTCCAAAGACGCAAATCTCTCGCTGATGTCCGACGCCACCCGCCCCGCAATGATCACAGCGGTCTTGCGCGCAATTGCATCCGGCAAGCGTCGCAGTGCCTCCAGCAGGTGCAAGACACCCTTGCGCTCGGTCAGGGCACCAAACAGCAGCAGAACATGGCGGTTCGGCGGGACGTCGGACGGCATTTGATCGTCATTGGCCGGGACTGCAGCAATTGGAAAAGCCGGATCCGGCACCGGCGCAACCTTGTTGCCACCCTGGTAATGATCGGCCGCGAAATCAGCGAAGAACGGATCAAGGGTCAGAACTGCGTCCACGGCCGAGTTGCGCAGCATGCCGCGATACAGCATGGCTTTGCGCCAGTCGCGCAGCCGCTCGGCGAGACTCGGCTTATATGCGCCGATCTCGTGGTAATGCACCGAGGGCCGGAACAGGATGCCGCTCAGACGCCGCCCGCCGGCGCCGAAACCGAGACCCAGCGGCAGCGTGAGATGATCCAGCGACAGGAAGTAACCGATCTCGGCGCCGGTGCGGATCAGATACCGGCGCATGACCCACCAGCGCGCCATGCCGCTGATCGCCAGCCGCCGATGCGTGCAGTAGCGCAGCTCCGTCGGGGTCAATGCCAGCAAGCCGATCCGATGGCGCAGATGCGGCGGCAATTGCTCGGTCAGCCGGTCGCGCAAGCCGGCTGGAATGGCCAGCCAGATCCGCTCAACCTCACCCTGGCGACCGAGATACATCAGCAGATGATGCAGCCACTCCTCGGCATGGCCGTCGCCATCGGGCTCCAGCACCAGAAGGTCGCGGCGATGGCCCGGCAGTCCGCCTTCCCGACAAAGCGCAATCAGCCATGTGTCGATCTGCGCGATCAGCGCGTCGCGCGCGTGATGCTGCTCCACATATGCCCTGCCCTGCTCCGCCATGGCGCGGCAAAGCGACGGATCGTCCAGCAGATCGATCACGGCGTGGGCCAGCGCGGCGGTATCCTGCGGGGGCACGCAGATGAAGGCTCCGGTCTTCGCCTGCAGGTTCCAGAGCGCGCTGCCCGGCAAGGCCGTGGTCACGAAGCAGCGGCCGGCCGCCATGATGTTGTAGATTTTCGACGGCACGGCGAAGTCGGCGCCATCAGGCTTCTGCGGGACCAGATGCAGCGTGGCTTCGGCCAGCGCGCGCCCCAGTTGCTCGCGCGGCACCAGATCGGCGAATGCGACATTCTCGAGCCCGCGCTCTGTCACCGCCGCCATGACGCCGTCACGTTCGCCACCTGAACCGCGCAGCAGCAGGCGAATGTCGGGGCGCATCTGCGCCAGTTCGGCGGCCAGCGCAACCAGCTGGTCCAGTCCCTGTTTCCGTCCGAAATTGCCGCTGTACAGGATCGTCGGCGGCTGGTCGGCCAGCACCGGCCGCGGCTTGATGGCCTCGACATCGACCCAGATCGGCAGGATTTCAATCGGCTGCGTCACGCCCAGGCGGCGCAGAGTCGTCGCCATCTCCGACGACAGCACCAGGATCAGGTCGACGCGGTTGAGGATGAGGCGTTCGGCCAGCCGCATCAGCCTAACCAGCAGCCCGAAACGGACAATACCCAAACTTTGCGCCAGGCCCGATTGCACATCATGCACCATGGCAACATGACGACCGCCGCGCTGCTTCGCCATCATGCCCAGCAGCACCGCGAAAATGGATGGACAGAGCGAGATCACCACCTCGTGCCGCCGTATGCGACCACGCAACAGCGCGACCAGTCCGGCAAACAGAAAGGCCAGCTCGCCCGCCACACGCAGCAGCGCCGAGCGGCGACGGGGCAGCCAGCTATGCAGCCGCTCAACCACCACGCCCGACAGCCGCTGCCGCACCGGTGGATCGTTGGTGAAAGCTTCGAATTCAGACGGATCTGGGTAATGCGGCAAACCCGCCAGCACCGTGACCTGCCGTCCGCGCCGCACCAGCCCTTCGGCCAGATCGGCACAATAGGGTGCCGAGCCGATCACTTCCGGTGAGTAATGCTGCGTCACGAAGAGGACGGGCTCGCGCGAGTCCTCGAGCTGACGAACCATACGTCAACTCCAGTTGACCGGCTTGGCCAGCACCGGCCGGTCATAATCGTAGTTCAATTCGCTGTAGGCGTAACTGCGATAACCCTTCGGATCGACCCGGGTCACGGCAATGCCGGCGATATCGGCATTGACCTCGACCAGGTCTTTCATGGCTTCCATCACGGCGTCGCGCTTGGTCTCGCCCCAGCGCACCACGAAGGCGACCTTGTCGACCATGCGTGACAGCGTCAGCACCTCGGCACCAACCAGAACCGGGGCGGTATCGAGTAAGATCATGTCATAGCGCGGCGCCAGCGCATGCAGGATTATCTTCATGCGATCCGTCGTCAGATAGCGCATCGCCTGCGGGGTGAAGACACCCGACGGAATCAGATCGACACCCGATAGCGTATCCGTAAAGATGCAGTCCTCGATCCGCTCCGGCTGGTCGCACAGCAACTCGGCCAGACCATTGCGATTCTGGCACTGGAAGGCCTTGTGCAGGCGCGGATTGCGCCAGTCGCAGTCGATCATCAGGATGCGCCGGCCGTGGCTGGCCAGCATGCGGCCCATGGAGGCAACCAGCACAGTCTTGCCCTCGCCCGGCACGGCCGATCCGAACAGCACGGTCTTGGGCGACTGGGCGGCTTCCGAAAGTTCGAGCCCGATATGCAACTTGCGCAGCGCCTCGCTATAGGGCGAGACCGGCTTGCGCAGCACATGTGCGATCGGCGTGATGCTGCCGCGCAACGTCGGGATCATCGCGAGCACCGGCAGGCCAGTGAGGGATTCAAGCTGGTCGGCGCGACGGAAGGTGCGATCCACGCCCTCGCGCAGCAGCGCATAGGCCATGCCGATCAGCGCCCCCGCGACAGCCCCCAGAAAAACCAGCAGGGTCTTGGGCGGGAAGCCAGGCTTGGTCGGGGGAGCAGCCGCCGAAATCAGCTTGGCATTCGGCTTCTGCAACTGATCCTGGCCGACGGTTTCCTTGGCGCGGCTCATCATCTGTTCGAGCAGATTGCGATTCACCTGCGCCTCGCGCTCCAGCGCATTCAGCCGGATCGTTTTCTCGTTCACGCCACCGGCCTGGCCCTGCAGGCGGTTGAAGTTCTGGCGTAGCGCCTCGTAACGCGCATTCGCCGTGCGCGCCTCATGCTGCAGGCTCTGAATGATGCGGCCCATCTCGGCACTGAGCTTGCCCCGGATATCGGCGATCTCGGCCTTGGCACTGACCACGCGCGGATGCTGCGGGCCGAGGCTGCCCGACAGATCGGCAAGGCGACGATCGGCTTCAGCCTGCTGCGCCTTGAGCTGCTGAATCACCGGCGACTGCAGCACCTGCGGTACGCTCTGGCTATCCACGCCAGTGCGACGCAGCGACTGCGCCTCGCCCAGACGGGAATCGGCCTCGGCCTTGGCGGTCTGCGCCACGATCAGCTGGGTATTAAGCTCCGTCATCTGCTGTGCCGTCATGCTGGTGCTGGCACCCTGATACAGGTTGTTGGCGCGACGGTATTCCTCAACGGCACGATCGGATTTCTCGACCTGGTCGCGCAGGCTGGAGATACGGTCGGCAAGGAATTTCTCGACCTCTTCGCTGGCCTCCACCTTGTCGCTGCGCTGACGCGCCAGATAGGCCGCACCGAAACCGTTGGCAATGGCCGCGGCGGTATCAGGCGCGATCGAGCGCGCTTCGATATTCAGCACATGCGAACGCCCCAGCGTCGTCACTTCGATCTTCGCCAGCAGCGTATCGATGATGCCGTTCATTTCCTGCTCGGCCTTCACCTCAGGCGAGGCTTCCACCTGCTCCTTTGGAGCCTTCTGCCCGGGCATGTAGGCCTTGATCGAATCCGGCAGGTAGCGCATCGGATCGAGATAGGTCATCCAGCCGGCTTCTGGACGCAAAGACGGGTTGAATTCGGGATTGTCCTTCAGCTTCAGCCTTTCGATCACACTGCGCGCCACGTCGCGCGACTGGATCACATAGGCTTCGTTCTGGATCCGCTCGGCATCCGGACTGATATCGGCAATGATCGCTTCGATGTTCAGTGCGCGCGCCGTCGGCACACCGACCAGGATCTTGGCATCGGCGATGTAATGCGCCGGTATCTGACGCGCCACCAGAACTGCCGCAGCCGTGAACACGAAAGTGCTAACAAAGATCGTGCCGCGATGACGCCACAGCTTGCGCAGGGTGTCGAAGAAATCGGTTTCCTTGCCCTGCTGCGGCACATAGACCGGCGGCGCGGCATAGGCAACCGGCGGCTGGATCGGCTGCGGATGAAAGCGATCAGGGAGTGCCATCAGAAATACCGTTCTCGGACGGTGATGATATCGCCCGGCAAGATGGTTGCATCGGCACCGGCGGTGATCTTGTTCTTCGAGCCATCTTCGGCGGTGCGGGTGACGTAGAAGGAATTCTCGCGTGCGCGATAGGTGAACCCACCCGCGAGCGCCACGGCATTCAGGACCGACATGCCACTGACGAAGGGATAGCTCCCCGGGGTGCGCACTTCGCCGACAATATAGAAGGGCCTGTAGCTCAGCACTTCGACGCTGATGCTGGGATTCTTCAGGTAATTGGGCGATAGCTTGCCGATCAGCGCCTGCTCCAGTTCATGCGCCGTCAGGCCGCCGGCCCGGATCTGGCCGACCAACGGGTAGGACATCTGGCCGCCGCCATCGACGGCATATTCGCCGGTCAGTTCGGGCTGGCCGTAGACGGTGACGCGAACACGGTCGCCGGAGCCGAGGCGATAGCTGTCATCGGCTTTCAGCGCGGCCGACCGACCGGACGGTTGGGCCGGCGCGGCAGCGTTGGTGGTGTTCGGCGCCGAACGCTGGTTCAGCGGCTGCGACGGAGCGGCGCCCTGCGCCGCGCTCTGGGCCATTGCCTGCGCGGACAGCAGCACAACAGCCAGAATGGCAGGGACGATGGCGGACACCTTCACGGTGCGGAGGATCTGTCGGGTTTGCATGGCAGCACGTCTGTTGTTGCAGAACGCACGGCACCTAACAGACCGCCTTCGCAGGCGTGGCCAGTACGACCGTGCCAGCTTACGCTAGCAACGGCCGCCCGATTTTGGTGTGACCTAACAGTGGTTTTGAGTCTTCAGAATGGCGGGTTTTCAGAGCTGGGCGCCGAGGCGCACCATCACCACATTTTCGTCAAAATCACCGCCGGTGACGTTGGAGTCGCGGCTGCGATAGCCATAGCCGCCCGACAGCGTGAAATTGCGGTCGATCAGGTATTTCGCGCCCAGCCCCACCAGCGTGTAATCGTCGTCGCGCGAAATACCCTGGAAGTCGTCGTTCTGGTAACCCAGCGACGCCGTTAGGATCAGGTTGCGCAGCAATTCATGATCGGCGCGCAGTTCAGCCTTGGTCTGGAAATAACCCGAGGCATTGGCCTGGGTGGTTTCCTGGATATCGCGATTCAGGCTGCCGGTGATGGTGGTCAGCGGCGTGACATTCCAGGTGACCTTGACCCCGCTGGCCCAGCCATTCATCTCGCGCAGGCGACTGTCCGAATAGTCCTGGCTGCGATAGCCGGCATAGGCGTCGATAAACACCAGTCCGGTCAGGTCGTATTGTGTGCCGGCCCCCACCAGATATCCGTCTGAATCGCGATTAAAACCGCCGGTCAGATTATCGTATTCGCGCGTATTGTAAGTGGTGATCAGATAGACCTTGCGCAGCGGCGCAATCTCGTAACTCGTGCGCAGGCCGATCTCATGCTGATCGCGGTCCCGACCGCTCTGGTCGATGACGCTGCCCGCCGAATTTCGCACATTGTCGTATTCATAGCGCTCGGTCTTGCCATCGAGGCGGAAAGACAGACGGTTAAAGTCTTTCTCGGCGCCGAGATTGGCACCGGTCACGCTGTACTCGGTCGGCTCAGTGCCGCCCTGGTTGTCAGGCGAGGAGCGCGCCTCGTGGCGGATCTGGTAGCCCGCACCAGCGAACAGGCGCAGGTCGCGCAGCACATCGACGCGGCCATCGGCCGACTGCGCGTAGTCAGTGTAGTTTTCGTCGTTGTTGTCCCAGTAGCTCACCACGCTGGAATCGGCATGCAGGTTCAGCGCATGATTATTCCAGTTCGAACGCAGATCGAGGCTGGGTTCCACCGAGGTGATGAAATCGCTCTGTTCGTTCGACGAGGTGGCAAAGATATTGCTGTTATAGCTCTGCTGCAGGCCCAGTTCGGGATACAGCATGAAACCACCCATGCGCACACCGACCGGATCGTAGTCCGGACGCCGGCGGGACATCACGGTTTCGCCGCGCTCGGGCTCAGCTGTGGCCTGCACATCCTGCGAGGTCTGCGGTGGCGTCTGGGCAACTGCCGCGCTGATCATCAGCGAAGCCATGGAGAAAACCGCCAGTCCTGCCGACAGGACCACCGTTGCCGCCCCGAAATACTGTCGCATGCGCGCGCCCTCGTTGATACAGGTGTTTTTTTTGCCAAACGGCTGATTTGGTTGGGGCTTATACCATAATTTGCCGGGAGGCGGGAACCCGCTGTTGCCAGGCCCAGGCTGACGACACCATCTGCTCCAGCCCCGAGAGGGCCGGTTGCCAGCCCAGCAATTGCCGGGCGCGAGCCGGATCGGCCAGCAGGATGGCGGGATCGCCGGGCCGCGGCGGTTCGATACGCGCTGGAATTGCATGGCCGGTGATCTTACGCGCCACGTCGATGACTTCGCGCACGGTCGCACCGGTGCCGTTGCCAAGGTTGAAGGCATGAGCGCCGACCGAATTGTCGAGATAGCGCAATGCCAGCACATGGGCCCGGGCCAGATCCGAGACATGGATATAGTCACGTATACAGGTGCCATCCGGGGTGGGGTAGCAGTCGCCGAAGATCGCAGCCATATGCCGCTTGCCGGCCGCGACTTCCAGCACCAGCGGGATCAGATGCGTTTCGACCGGATGCGCTTCGCCGATCTCGCCGCCGATATCGGCGCCCGCCGCATTGAAATAGCGCAGCGACACGGAATGCATGTTGTAGGCGCGCGCGTAATCCTGCAGCACGCGTTCGATCATCAGCTTGCTGGTGCCATAGGGATTGAGCGGATGCTGCGGATGGGTCTCTGGCATCGGCGTGGTTTCAGGCTCGCCATAGACCGCAGCACTGGAGGAAAACACGATGCGCTCGATGCCGTTGCGGCGCATGGCGTCCAGCAGGCCGATGCTGCCACTGACATTGTTGAGATAGTATTGCGCCGGGTCTTTCACCGACTCGCTGACCACGATCAGTCCGGCCAGATGAATCACGGCGACCGGTCTGTATTTGCGCATCACCTCATCCAGCCGCGCGGCATCGACCAGATCGCCACCTTCCAGCGGCCCCCAGCGCACCGCCCAGGGATGCCCGGAGCACAGGTTGTCGTAGGTCACCGGCAGATAGCCAGCCCCGTCCAGCGCCTTGCAGACATGGCTGCCGATATAGCCGGCGCCACCAGTGACCAGAATCGCCGGCCGGTCAGGCGCGACCATAGGTGTCCACCAGGCGGACGATATCATCCTCGCCGAGATACGAGCCCGACTGCACCTCGATCAGGTGCAAGGGCAACTTACCCGGATTCTCCAGCCTGTGCGTGGCGCCGATCGGGATATAGACCGACTCGTTTTCGCGCAGCAGCAGGCTTTCATCGTCGCGCTGCACCAGTGCGGTGCCATGCACCACCACCCAGTGTTCGGCACGATGATAGTGCTTTTGCAGACTGAGCTTTGCACCCGGCTTCACGGTAATCCGCTTGACCTGGAACCGGTCACCTGAATCGACGGAGCGATAGCTGCCCCAGGGGCGATAGCAGGTGCTGTGCGACACCGATTCAGACCGGTTACGCTGCTTGAGCTGGTCGACCACGCGCGACACTTCATCCACCCGGTCAGCCCTGGCAACCAGCACAGCGTCATCGGTCGACACCACCACCACGTCATCCAGGCCGATCACTGCCAGCAGCTTGTCTTCGCTACGCAGGTAGGAGTTATGCGAATCGCGCGTCACCACGTCGCCGCAGATTACATTACCGTCGCCGTCGCTCGTCGCGTTCTCCCGCAGTGCTTTCCACGAGCCGAGATCGCTCCAGGCCATGTCGACCGGCACGACCGCTGCATATTTGGTGTGTTCCATCACCGCATGGTCGATCGAAAGTGCCGCAGCCTCGGCGAAAGCGGCGGCATCAAGACGGAAGAAACCGAGATCCTCCTTGCCATCCGTCACCGCCCTTGCGCTCGCAGCATGAATTTCGGGATGCAGGCGCTCGAGTTCTTCCAGATAGCGCTGTGCCGACATCAGAAAGATGCCGCTGTTCCAGCAATAGGCACCGCTGTCGAGATACTGCTGTGCGGTGGCCGCGTCGGGTTTTTCGACAAAGCGGTCGACCACCCGGACATGATCGGACGGCTCCATCATCGGCCCGACCTTGATATAGCCATAGCCCGGCTCCGGTCGGTCCGGACGGATACCGAACGTGACGAGATGGCCCTTCTCAGCCGCCATCATGCCGGCCTGCACGGCGCGATGCAGTTGGTCCGGCGCGCCGATGGCGTGATCGGCAGGCTGCACCAGCATCATGGCATTCGGGTCCTGCGTCAGCAGCCAGTGGGCCACGGCGGCCAGTGCCGGCGCCGTGTTGCGCGCTGCCGGCTCAAGCAGGATTTTCTGCGGCTCGATACCAAGTTCGCGAATCTGGTCGTCGATCAGGAAGCGGTGATCCTCATTGCAGATCAGCACCGGCGCGGCAAAGCCGAAATCGCTGCCGCTGCGCTGTACGGTTTCCTGCAGCAGGCTGCGCTCCGAAACCAGGGACAGCAGCTGTTTCGGGAAGGCGGATCGCGACAGCGGCCACAGGCGTGTGCCGGAGCCGCCGGCAAGGATCACCGGATGAATGCGCGAAGCACCCTGCTGCAGAGTCTGGCGCTGCTCGATGATGGCATTCATGGTCGACCTCGTGGCTGCGTGAACTGAGGCCGACTATGTCGACAGCGTCTTACAGCAGCCAGTGATCAAACTGTGGTTGCCAGCGCGGGAAGTGCAATCGAATCAACACATAAGTGTCAGCGCGCATAGGGCAGCACGATACGCACGCTCAGTCCGCCACCGATCCGGTTTACCGCACTGATGCTGCCGCCGATCGCTTCGATATTGCGACGAACGATCCATAGGCCAAGCCCAGCATGTTTTGTGCCTTCGCCATTCGCAGAATCATGCTGCAGACTGTGTTCCTTCGGCCGCACCGAGAAATAACGGTCGAAGATATGCTCGATCTTGCGCGGATCTATGCCCGGACCCTCATCATCGACATGCAGATGCACGGCATTGCCTTCACGGAACAGATAAACCGCAATGGTACTGCCCGCCGAGGAGAAGCTGATCGCATTGTCGAGGATATTCTCGAATACGATATCGACCACACCCTGCGCGGCACGGATCTTTGTATCTTCTTCCAGCGTGCGGACCAGACGAATCTGCCGCTCCTGCAGGATGTCGCGATAGCGCAGCAGAACATCGGCCACGAGCCGGGTAAGGTCGATCTGGAGGCGCGGCGCATCGATCATGTCGGCGGTATTCAGATCCAGCCGCTGCGTCGAGTTGACCAGCATGTTGAGCCGGTTGAGTGAGGCTTCAATCAGGGCAACGGCGCGATTGGCACGCGGATGTCCCTCCGGCAGGGTGCGCTTGATCGGCTCCAGCGAGGCATGGATGGTC
Organism: Alphaproteobacteria bacterium; assembly: GCA_018336035.1. GTDB lineage: Bacteria > Pseudomonadota > Alphaproteobacteria > Ferrovibrionales > Ferrovibrionaceae > Ferrovibrio. The sequence goes on from JAGXRD010000128.1 coordinate 20,193, forward strand.
GCCAGCGGACCTTTGAAGGAATGCGCATTATCCTCGGCGGTCTGGCGGATATCCTGCGCGATGTTGCGCAGATCGCGCACCAGATAGTCAAAATCCTTCGCCACGCTGGTCAGTTCAGGCACGATATTACGGTCGGCGAAGGCATATTCCGTCACACGACCCTGGCGCACCTCGCGGGCCACCTTGCGGAAATGATGCAGGCTGCGCCACACACTGAGCGCGATCAGGATCGCCAGCAGCGCGAAGGCAAAATAGATCGCCGCCGCAATGCGGATTTCCCGGGTCTGCCAATAAGAACGGCCGATGGAGATATTGAGGAATTCGGTGGTCGGATGTGCCGAAATCAGCACCCAACAGCCCCAACGCGACTGGATCGGCAGGATCGAGGTCATGATTTCCTCATGCCCATCGCTCTGCCGGTAGCGGATATCTATGGGCTTGTCCCAGGCACAGCTTTCGGCCAGCTGGTGCAGGATACCGCGTTCCGCCAGCGTCTCCAGCTCGGGCCCGATGCGCTCTATGCGTGATTCCGGTGCGGAAGCGATATAGTAGAAACTGTTGCCGCTCGGCGTATTCGTCGGGCGAAACATCAGCTTCAGCAGCGTGCGGTCGTCCCCGCTGAAGCGCTGCAACTCGGCATTCAGCGACTTGTGCGGCGGCGTATCAGCCTGATTGAGGATCGGCGCCAAGGCTTGCGCGATCAGCCAGCTGCGCTGCTGAATGCCACGGCTGACCAGTTCGCGGCGCTGCTGGTCGGCTGCCTCGAACTGCCCGTAAAGCACGACGGGCAGCGCGACGAAAACCATAATCAGCGCAACCAGCTTGATCGTCAGCGACGCACTGATGCGGCGCAGACGCCGGCCAAATGGCTCGGTTCGCGCCTCAGTCAGCGGTGTCGCGAACTGCTCCGCGCCAGCGATATCCGAAGGCGAGGAAGTTCTCGATTTCGCTGAAGTCGCCATCGATGGCCCTGAACTTGTTGCGGATCCGCTTGATAGAGGACCGGACATTGGTTCGATAACCATCCTCGCCTGCCCCGGCTATGAAGCCGACATGGTGAACACAGTCGTAGATTGCGCGATAGGTGACATACTCGCCGGCAGTACGGACGAGCAGGTTCACGATATTGAATTCCACGACGGTGAGATTGACATCGGTGCCATGCCAGAAGGCGCGGCTGATCTGCGGCCGCAGCTGCAGCGCACCGCATTCCAGCACCTCTTCCTGCTGCTGCTCCGGCGGTCGCTTGCCGGCCTTGACGATCAGGTTCAGACGCTTCGCCAGGATCGTGGCACCACGCGACTTGTTGACGAAGTCGAGTGCGCCGCCATCCAGCGCCGCATTCTCATACGATGCCGCCAGCATACCGGTGAGAAACACCACCGGCACCATGATGCCGCGCCGCCGCGCCTGTCCCAGCAGGTCGAGCCCGGAAGCGCCCGGCATGCGCCAGTCGAGCAGGATCACGTCGCTGGTATTGCCGCCGGCGAAATACTCGAACATCGCGGCGCCGTCGGGCAGGCTGACGACCTGAAACCCCAGATCGCTCAGTTCTCCACCAACCGCCTCGCGATAATCCTCATCGTCATCGACGAGAACGACCTTGATCCCGTCGCCACGTGCAGCCCCTTCATCGGTTGAGAGCGCCGGAGCGTAAGCCGGAGAGGCATTTGCGTCTTCCCTGTTCAGTACCGTCATTGCCTTTCACCTCATAGTTGAGGACCCTGAAAACCTGCGTCTGGACGTCGGGATACATCGCGACATCCAGGCTGCACTGGGTGGTGCGATAGCGCCAAACCTTTGCCGGCGCCTGTTCGATCTCTTCGGTCGGCGCGCCGAGCCGGTCGCGGGTCTGCTGCATATTGAGTCCGACCAGCGCGACATCGCCGCTGTCTTCAACCGGTCCCGGCAAGGCTGTCGATGCGACAACCGGACCACTCGCCGGCGCAGCCTGCTGACTCGCCGGCTTCGCCGCCGCCTGCCGCCGCGGCGTGACCGGTGTGGATTGCGCGCCGGATGGCTCACGCCAGGCAGTGGCCTTCGGCTGTCCGGATCTGTAGTCAGCGAGCGGCGCATAGCGCGCATCGCAGGCTGCCAGCAACCCGCTCACGGCCAGCAGATACGGCACCATCGCAAACCGGCTCAAGGTGCGCTTCATATCATGTCCCGTTCGGACCGCTTTCTCACACATAGCCTCCCGGCCTGCAGCCGGCCGCATTGCCGCGGCCAGGCTACATCCGTTCTGATATTCGTTGCGGCAGGCCTAAAGGCCTGCCGCTGCCTTCTCGTGTTTCCCCGTTCATCGAACCCAACTGTCATTGCAGCCGGGTAACTGGTGCGCTCCTAACGTTGCCGGGCGAATTCAGTTCGCGGATTACGAGACAGCAGCGCATGGTGAGAGCAACGCCATTCTAGGCTGCCACTGATCTCCTTCAAGTTCCGTGCGTCAGTCCTGTGGCCGAACCACGGAATAGTCACAGCCCTGGCCCACGCATTCATGCCGGCGGCAAGGCCACGCTTTTACCACACCCAAATCCGCGGGCATTTTCCATCATCAGGTTCACTGCCGCATCGCGCGCCGCTGGGTACGAAAATCACGTTCAAGGAGGTTGTAACGACGATGGCCAAGGAAAAGTTCAATCCGGAAATCCTGCGCGAATACGATATTCGCGGCATCGTGGGAAAAACCCTGCGGCTGGAAGATGCCTATGCGCTGGGCCAGGCTTTCGGCACACTGGTGCGCAAGGCCGGCGGTCGCAGCGTGGCGCTGTGCCGCGACGGACGCCTGAGTTCGCCGCAGCTCAGCCGCGCCTTCTCGAAGGGCCTGCGCCATGTTGGCACCGACGTGCTTGGTGTCGGCATCGGTCCGACGCCAATGCTGTATTTCGCCGAACGCCATCTGGGTGCCGATGCCGGCGCCATGATCACCGGCTCGCACAATCCGCCCGACTATAACGGCTTCAAGCTGACCATCGGTGGCAAGACCATTTACGGCGACGAGATCCAGACGCTTGGCACGATCATCCGCGACGGCAGCTTCAGCAGCGGCGCCGGCAAGGTGCTGCGCCGCGCGGTGGCCGGCAACTACGCCATGCGCATCCTGCAGGATGCCGATCTGGCGCGACCGCTGTCGGTCGCCTGGGATCCGGGCAATGGCGCCGCCTGCCCCATCGTGGAGCGGCTGATCCGGCGGCTGCCCGGCCGGCATGTCGTGCTGAACGGCGATGTCGATGGCACTTTCCCCAATCATCATCCCGATCCGACGCTGCCTGAAACCCTGGAGCAGTTGCGCGAGACTGTGCTGAGCCAGAACCTGGATCTCGGCATCGCCTTCGACGGCGACGGCGACCGTCTTGGCGTGATCGACAACAAGGGCCGCGTGCTGTGGGGCGACCAGCTGATGATGCTGTGGTCGGAGGAAGTGCTGCGGCGCCAGCCCGGCGCCACCATCATCGCCGACGTCAAGACCAGCCAGTCGCTGTTCGACGCCATTGAGCGGCTGGGCGGCAAGCCGATCATGTGGCGCACCGGCCATTCGCTGATCAAGGCAAAGATGCGCGAAACCGGCGCACAGCTGGCCGGCGAGATGAGCGGTCATATCTTCTTCGCCGACCGCTATTTCGGCTACGATGATGCGCTCTATGCAGCGATCCGCCTGCTCAATATCGTGGCGCGTTCGCCGCGCAGCCTGGCCGATCTGCGCGACCGCCTGCCCGAGATGGTGAATACGCCGGAACTCCGCATCGAATGCAGCGAGCAGGACAAGTTCCCGATTGTCGACTCAGTAAAGACGCGCCTGAAAAAGGCCGGCGCCGCAGTCAATGATATCGACGGCGTGCGCGTGAAGACGGCGGACGGCTGGTGGCTGCTGCGCGCGTCGAACACGCAGAATGTGCTGGTGGCGCGCTGCGAGGCCAATGACGAAGCCGGCCTGGCCCGACTGAAACATGCACTGGGCGAACAACTCAGCGCCAGCGGCGTCCCGCCCGCAGTGATCTCGTCTGCGCTGGGAGAAGACGAGGCCCGCTCGGCGGCTTAAGCCTTCACGGCATCTGCACCAGGGCTGCGAGCGCCGCCTGGTCGCAGATGCCGCTGATCCGCAGCAGCAGACGGCGCGACGTCACCGGCGCCACGCCATGCGGCACGGAATCCCTGAACAGGAAGGCTGGATCTGATACGGCTTTGATTTCATCCTTCACCTGCATCAGCATCGGCTGGCCACCATCGGCCACCAGCAGCGACAGCGTGGCATGGCCCGCCTCCCAGTAACTGTCATCCGCGGCGTCACGATGCGTGGGCAGAAACCCGCCGGCTGGCACACTGAGCAGGCGCACGCCGCGCAGCCGCGTGAACGGCAGACGCTCGACGGTCGCACGGGTCAGCGGCGCATCGTAGCGCAGGTCCCAGTCCCAGCCGGCGCAATCATCGGCCCTGCGTCGCGCGACGCTATCATCCACCGTTGTGCCGGTAGGTCCGCGCCGCAGACCCAGCCCCTCGAGTGAACGGTACCTGCCGAAAACCGCCTCGCCATTGCGATGCCGATCGACCTGATCGTAATGCTCGTCATCGGCCACCATGAACCAGCGTCGCCGTTTTTCCGGCAGCGTCGAGCTTTCATCGATCAGGATCGGCTTGAAGAACGGCACCAATGCCAGCAATTCGCGCTCCACTCCGGCGCGGTCATACGCGAAAGCCAGCGGCGCATAGACGGATCGGGTGAGGACAGACATGTTCATGTTTTACCCCATTCATGAGCAAAACATCTGGGACGGCTGGATAGCCGTTACAAGAGCCGTATTTTGGAGAAAGTGGCTGGGGGACTAGGATTCGAACCTAGACAACCAGAGTCAGAGTCTGGGGTCCTACCGTTAGACGATCCCCCAGCAGGGATCGGGCCGGGATATAGCCCGTCCCGGGGGGCTTTGCAACCCTTCTTGGCCGTCCGCCGAGGACTTGGCCAGCCAGGCCTAGCGCCTGAAAAGGCTGACGATTTCCAGATGCGGCGACCAGCGGAACTGGTCGATCGGCACCGCCTTTTCGAGGCCATAGCCCGCATCCAGCAACACCCTGGCATCGCGGGCGAAGCTGGAGGGGTCGCAGGAGGCCATCACGATCAGGCCGGGTGCCTCGCCAAACTTCGCGGCCTCGGCAATCTGCTGCACCTGGGCCTTGGCACCGGCGCGCGGCGGATCGAGCAGCAGGGCATCCAGCTTCTTGAGTTCGCCCCGGGTCAGCGGCTGGCGCTCGAGGTCGCGCGCGGTTGCCGTCACCCGGCTTAAGTTTGCCGTTTTGGCAGCAGCGGTGAGCGCGGCAATCGCTGGGCGGTCGGCATCCACCGCCCAGACGGTTTTGCCGGCCTCGGCTAATCTCAATGCAAAAGCGCCACAACCGGAGAAAAGATCGGCGACGCGCTTGGTATCTTTCAGCGCCTCGAGCGCAAAATCGGCCATCGCCTGTTCGGCTTCGGACGTGGCCTGCAGGAAGCCGCCCGGCGCCAATGTCACCATCGTACTGCCGAAACGCACGCGCGGCGGTTCGACGCCCTGATACAGCAGTTCGGGATCGCTGCGCTCATCGAACCGCGCGCTCAGCCGACCGAGACCGGCGGCTTTCGCCGCCTTGCTCAGTTCGATGCGTTCCTGCACGCGCATCTTCAGCTTGCCGGTGATCAATATGTCAGGTCCGGTTTCGGTGACGGTAACTTTCAAGTCGACCGCCCAGCCATCGCCCAGCACCGGCATCATCATGGCGCGCAAGGTGGGCAGCAGCGCAAACAATTCCGACTTCAGCACCAGGCAGGTTTCAAGATCCACGATCTTGCGGCTCTGCGCCTCGTGGAAACCCATCAGCACCTTGTCCTTCACGCGTCGCGTGCTGAATTCGGCGCGGCGGCGCGACTGATCCGGCACCGCCACCAGATCGCCGATGGCAACATCCTGGATCTCGCGTCGCGCCAGCGCCGCGCCCAGCTTGTCGCGTTTCCAGCCGCGATAGGCCACATCGCTCCAGTGCTGCAACGTACAGCCGCCGCAGGCCTGGAAATGCGGGCATGGCGCCTCGACACGGTCCGGCCCTTCGGCTTCCAGCACGCTTAAGGAAGCGGCAAATCCGTCGCCGCGCTTCTCGCCCACTTTCGCGGCAATGCGGTCGCCCGGCACGGTAAAGGGCACATAGAAACGCTCGCCCTCATGGTCCAGCACGCCATGGCCCTGACCGCCCATGCGCTCGATCACACCCTCGATGTCACGCATCATGTTTCTCTATATTGCTTTTCTGGGCAGCTATGAGGAATTCGCGATTGCCTTCCGGGCCGGTGATCGGGCTCGGCTCGATACCCAGCACGCGCCAGCCCGGCAGGCTCGACCACCAGTCGTGAATGGTGGCACAGACTTCGTCATGCAAGGCGGGATCACGCACCACGCCACCCTTGCCGACGCGCCCACGCCCCACTTCAAACTGTGGCTTGATCAGCGCCACCGCCCAGGCACCGGGCTGCGCCAGTGAAAGCGCGGCCGGCAACACGGTCTGTAGTCCGATGAAGCTGGCGTCACAGACCACGCAGTCGATGGCATCGGGGATGATCTCAGGTGTCAGGTGCCGCGCATTGGTCTTTTCCAGCACCACAACGCGGTCGTCATTGCGCAGCCGCCAGTCGAGCTGGCCCTCACCGACATCGACAGCATAGACCTTCGCTGCCCCATGATGCAGCAGCACATCCGTAAAGCCACCCGTGGAGGCGCCGACATCGACGGCGGTGCGGCCCTCGGCTTTGAGCGAGAAATGGTCGATCGCATGCGCCAGCTTGATGCCGCCACGGCTGACCCAGGGATGCGGCTTGCCGCGCAGTTCGAGCGGCGTATCGGCGGCCAGCGCCACACCGGGCTTGTCGAGGCGTTTTTCGCCCGAGAAGACCAGCCCGGCCATGATGGCGGCCTGCGCCTTGGCCCGGCTTTCCGCCAGACCGCGCTCCACCAGCATCTGATCGAGACGTAGCTTCGGGGCTTTCATGTCGCCATGGCCTGTCTGCGCGCCAGCCTACGGGTCATCACCGCAAAACGCCAGAGCAGCATGACGGCAACCACCGCCAGGCCGACCACCAGCCCGGCCCAGACGCCGACGCCGCGCAGCGGCGTGAAGAAGCCGAACCAGATCGCCACCGGGAAACCGATCAGCCAGTAGCCAACCAGCGTCATCACCATCGGGATCGCGGTGTCTTTCAACCCGCGCAGCGCGCCATTGGCCACACCCTGCGCGCCATCGACCAGCTGGAACAAAGCCGCCATGCCGAGATAGGACAATGCCATCGCATAGACCGGTGCGGCGCTATCCTTGAGGAAGACTGAAATCAGCTGCCCGCCGAAGAAATGGAAGCTCAGCGCCGTGCAGGCCATGAAAGTCATGCCCATGAGGATGGCGATCCAGCCGGCACGCGCCGCGCCCGCGATATCGCCGGCGCCTGTGGCAAGGCCGACGCGCACGGTGGCAGCCTGGCCCAGACCCATCGGTATCATGAAGGCGAGCGCGGCCCATTGCAGCGCCACCTGGTGGCCGGCGACTTCCACGGTGCCGAGCCGGCCCATCAGCAATGCACCGGCCGAAAACAGTCCGATCTCGGCGCCGAGCGCCAGCGAGATCGGTGCGCCGATACGCAGGAAGGCGATCAGGCGCTGCGGCGTGGTGCGCCACCAGCCGCGCGACAGGTGGTAGCTGCTGAATTGCGGATCGCGCGCGATATACCAGAAGAACAGCAGCAGCACGATCAGGTTGACGAGGCTGGAGCCGAGGCCGGCGCCGACCACGCCCATTTCCGGCACGATCCAGAAGCCGAAGATCAGCGCCGCATTCACCGCGGCATTCAGGATCACGGCAAGGATGGTGAGCACTAGCGCCGAACGCGGCCGTTCCAGCACGGCAACGAAACCGCGCAGCACCATGAACCAGATGGCCGGGATGAACATGCCGCTGACCGCCTGCATGAACTGGGCCGCCAGCGTGACCAGTTCTTCGGGCTGACCGATCAGGCGCAGGAAGGGCTCCATCACCAGCAGGATGCCGGTGCAGATCACGCCGACGATGCCGGTGGCGACCAGTCCGTCATGCACGGCCCGGCGCACGCCCTCGATATCGTTGGGATCGCGCCCGCGCGCCTGCGCCGCAATCGCCGGCGTCGCCATGGCGAGGCCGAGCCCCATCATCCACAGGAAGCTGAAGATCGCGACGCCGAGCGCGCCCGCAGCCAGGGCCTCGGGCGTGTAATGCGACAGCAGCCAGACATCTGTGGTGTGGATCGCCATCTGCGCCAGCTGCGTGCCAATGATCGGCAGCGCCAGCGTGAGCGTCGCTCGCGCTTCGGTCAGGATCATGTTGTGAAATCCTGCTTTACGCGCTGGTGACGGCGCTGTCGGTCGACCGACCGAGTGCGGAGAGGGCCATGGCGACGATCTGCGGCGCATTCAGCCCCGCCTCGTCATACTGCTTCATCGGCGCTTCGTGATCGATAAAGCGATCCGGCAGAACCAGCGGACGAATCTTCAGCCCGTTGTCGAGCAGGCCGTCATGGCTGAGGAACTGCAGCACATGACTGCCGAAGCCGCCGACCGAACCCTCTTCCAGCGTGATCAGCACTTCGTGGTGCCGCGCCAGTTGACGCACTAGGTCAACGTCGAGCGGTTTGCAGAAGCGCGCATCGGCAACAGTCGTGCTGAGGCCGCGCGCGCCCAGATCGTCGGCCGCCTTCAGGGCCTCCTGCAGGCGTGCGCCAAAGGAAAGAATGGCGATTTTGCTGCCTTCACGGATGATACGGCCCTTGCCGAGCTGCAGCACCGAACCACGTTCGGGCATGAGCAGCCCGGTGCCCTCGCCACGCGGATAGCGGAAGGCAGACGGGCGATCATCAATGGCGGCCGAGGTCGCCACCATATGCATCAGCTCGGCCTCGTCGGCCGCCGCCATCACCACCAACTCGGGCAGGCAGCTGAGATAGGCGATATCGAAACTGCCGGCATGCGTCGCACCATCGGCGCCAACCAGACCGGCGCGGTCAATGGCGAAACGCACCGGCAGCTTCTGGATCGCCACGTCATGCACCACCTGATCGTAGGCGCGCTGCAGGAAGGTGGAATAGATCGCGACGAACGGCTTGTAGCCTTCGCAGGCGAGGCCGGCCGCAAAGGTGACGGCGTGCTGCTCGGCAATACCGACATCGAAACAGCGGTTCGGGAATGTCTTGGCAAACAGGTCGAGGCCCGTACCTGACGGCATCGCCGCCGTCACCGCCACGATCTTGTCGTCGCGCGTGGCTTCCGCGATCAGGCTGTCGGCGAAGACGCGGGTATAGCTCGGCGGACCGGCCTTGGGCTTGGCCTGCGTGCCAGTGACGACGTCGAATTTCGACACGCCGTGATACTTGTCATCGGCCGCCTCGGCCGGACCGTAGCCCTTGCCCTTCTGCGTCACGACATGGATCAGGATCGGGCCGCCCTTGTCGGTGTCGCGGATGTTTTTGAGCACCGGCACCAGATGGTCGAGATTGTGACCGTCGACCGGGCCGACATAATAGAAGCCCATTTCCTCGAACAGCGTGCCGCCGGCCACCATGCCGCGCGCATATTCCTCGGCCTTCTCGGCAATCGAGGTCAGCGTGCGAGGCAGGATCTTCTCGCCGATCTGCTTGGCCATCTGGCGCAGGCCGATATAGGAGCGCGACGACATCAGGCGCGACAGATAGGCGCTCATGGCGCCGACCGGCGGCGCAATCGACATGTCGTTGTCGTTGAGGATGACGATCAGCCGGCTGTTCATCGCGCCGGCATTGTTCATCGCCTCATAGGCCATGCCGGCCGACATCGCGCCATCGCCGATCACGGCGATCACATTGTTGGCCTCACCCTTGAAGTCGCGCGCCACCGCCATGCCGAGGCCGGCAGAAATCGAGGTGGAAGAATGCGCGGCGCCGAAGGGATCGTATTCGCTCTCGCTGCGGCGCGTGAAACCCGACAGGCCGCCGGGCTGGCGCAGGGTGCGGATGCGATCGCGGCGGCCGGTGAGGATCTTGTGCGGATAGGCCTGGTGGCCGACATCCCAGATCAGCTTGTCGACCGGCGTGGCGAAGACATGATGCAGCGCCACGGTCAGCTCGACCACGCCGAGGCCGGCGCCAAGATGACCGCCCGTCACCGAGACAGCATCGATCATCTCGCGACGGACTTCGTCGGCGAGTTGCTTAAGCTGGTCGAGATCGAACTGGCGGATATCCGCCGGCTTGGTCACGGTATCCAGCAGGGGCGTGCGATTGCTGATCATTGCTGCCTGTCAGGAGGCGTTAAGCGGGTTACGAGCGGCGGGTTATAACAAACTCGGCCAGCTCCTGTAAAACCATGGACCTGGGGCCAAAATGCGACGCCAGCCGGCTTTTGGCGGAATTCGTTAACGCCCGCGCCTTGGCCCGGGCCGGCTCCAGCCCCAGCAGGCCCACGAAAGTGGCCTTGCCTGCCGCAGCGTCCTTGCCCACGGCCTTGCCAACCTCGGCGGCCGAACCCTCATGGTCCAGCAGGTCGTCGGCGATCTGGAAGGCCAGACCCAGCTCTGCGGCATATTCGCGCAGAACCGCGCGGTCCGGCTCGCCCGCCCCGCCCAGGATGGCCCCGGCCTCGGCCGAAAAGCGGATCAGCGCGCCGGTCTTCAGCGCCTGCAGATCGGCGATCTCGTCATAGCTCAGCGGCTGGCCGGCAGCCGTACGATCCTCGGCAGCCAGGTCGATGGCCTGCCCGCCCACCATGCCGCGCGCCCCCGAAGCCTGCGCCAGCCCGGCGACCAGCCCGGCCTGAACAACAGCATCAGGATGCGTGGCGGCATCGGCCAGGGTGAGGAAAGCCTGGGTCTGCAGGCCGTCGCCCGCCAGCACGGCAGTCGCCTCATCGAAGGCTTTATGCACGGTCGGCTTGCCGCGCCGCAGGTCGTCGTCGTCCATGCAGGGCAGGTCGTCATGCACCAGCGAATAGGCATGCAGCATCTCAATCGCTGCCGCGACCCGCAGGCTGCGCGCACGCGGCACGCCGAACAGATCGCTGGATGCCACAGCCAGCAGGGCGCGCAGGCGCTTGCCGCCATTCAGGCTGGCATAACGCATCGCCGCGTCGAGTTTGGCGGTGCCGCCTTCAGCCACAGGCGGAAGCAGGCGATCCAGCGCGGCCTCAACGGCAGCACCCACCTCCTGCATCGCCGCCGCGAGTGCGGGCGACGCCTGCTCGCTCATGTCAGTCTGCCTTGAAGGCTTGCGTGCCGGCGGCCTGGCCATCGGCGCCGACCACGATCTTCTCGATCTTTTCCTCGGCGGCCTTCAGCTTGGCCTCGCAGTGCCGCTTCAGCAGGGCGCCGCGGCCGTAGAGCGCAATCGAATCTTCCAGGTCGACGCGCCCGCCTTCCAGCTTGGCGACGATCTCGTCCAGCGCCTTCAGCGCCGCTTCGAAACTCATCGCGGCGATATCCGCCGGGATGGCTTCCTGACTGGATCCTGTCTCAGCCTTGGACATGCCGCCTCCGTTCCACAAAGCCGCCATAGTTTACGGTCTAGCTATGATACCAACAACCCGCGCCGCCGGCCGATTCGAGGCCGGATATGGCGTGGCCGAAGCAATATAGCGCAGGCTATGATTTGCCAACCCCGACCCAGACAACGGGCCAGATAACGGGAGACACCATATGTCCAGCCTCACCTTCTCGCGTCGTACCCTGCTGACCGGTATCGCCGGTGCTGCTGTTTTCAGCTCCCTGCCCGCACTGGCAGCCTCTGAGGATCAGTCGCTGATCGACTCGGCCCGCATCACCGTGGATGCCTTCGCCAATGACGGCCAGATGAGCGACCTGCGCCGCAAGCTGGCCCAGGCCAAGGGCGTCTTCGTGGTGCCGCAGCTGCTGAAAGCCAGCTTCATCATCGGCGGTGAAGGCGGTTCGGGCGTCCTGCTGGCCAAAACCGCCAATGGCTGGAGCGAGCCCAGCATCTACACGATGGGCGCCGGCTCGATTGGCTTGCAGATCGGCGGCGAAGCCTCGCAGGTCATGCTGGTGCTGATGAACGACAAGGCGGTGAATGCCATCCTGCGCAACGAGTTCAAGCTGGGTGCCGATGCCACTGTCGCCGCCGGCCCGGTCGGCATGGGCGTGGAAGCCGCCACCACCAGCAACCTCGGCGCCGATATTTACTCCTTCGCCAAGACCAGGGGTCTGGCCGCCGGTATTTCGGTCGAGGGCGCCGTGATCACCGCGCGCCACGGTCGCAACACGGCCTACTACGGCAAGGAAGCGCATCCGCGCAACATCCTCTACGACAACGTGGTGAGCAATCCCGGCACCATGGCGTTGCGTCAGTCGCTGGCGAATGCGGAGATGCGGTGATCTCAGCTGCCACGCTCCGCGGCTACCGCGCCACCACCTATGCGGTGACGCTGCCTGACGGAAACCTGCTCGGCCTGCGGCTGGACGACACCAGCGCGCAGGCCGACGCGTTTCTGCGCCGCGCCAGAGCAACCTCGATCACCTGCCTGAATGCCTGGAACCCGCGCAGTCGCGTGCTGAACGTGACGCGCAACATGGCTGCGCATCAGCGCCTGCGGCGTGATCTGGCGGGCTACATCGCCCTGCCGCAGCTCGGCGTGCCGGATCGCCCGACCTGGCGGCCGGAACCGGGCTTTGCCGTGCTGGATCTGGAAACGGAAAAGGCCATGGCACTTGCACAGCGCCATGGCCAGTTCGGTCTGGTTCGGTATGAGCGCGGCGGCGTCGCAGAACTACTGCTGACGCGCCTCGCGCTCAGATAATCAGGCGACCTCGAACAACCCGGCGCCGCCCTGGCCGCCGCCGATGCACATCGTCACCACCACATACTTGGCGCCGCGGCGCTTGCCCTCGATCAGGGCATGGCCGGTCATGCGCGCGCCCGACATGCCATAGGGATGGCCGATCGAGATCGCGCCGCCATTCACGTTCAGCCGCTCATTCGGGATGCCCAGCTTGTCGCGGCAATACAACACCTGCACGGCAAATGCCTCATTCAGCTCCCACAGGCCGATATCGTCCATCTTGAGGCCGAAACGCTGCAGCAGCTTGGGCACGGCATAGATCGGCCCGATGCCCATCTCGTCGGGCTCGCAACCAGCCACCGCCATGCCGCGATAGATGCCGAGCGGCGACAGGCCCTTCTTCTCGGCGAGCTTGGCTTCCATCACCACGCAGGCCGAGGCGCCATCCGACAGCTGGCTGGCATTGCCGGCCGTGATGACGTTGCCCGGACCGCGCACCGGCTGCAGGCCGGCGAGGCCTTCCAGCTTGGTGTCGGCGCGGTTGCCCTCGTCCTTGGTCAGGGTGACATCTTTGTACGAGACCTGCTTGGTCTCCTTGTCGACCACCGCCATGCTGCTCTGCATCGGCACGATCTCGTCGTCGAACTTGCCGGCCGCCTGGCCAGCTGCCGTGCGGCGCTGGCTTTCCAGCGCGTATTCGTCCTGCGCCTCGCGGCTGATGCCATAGCGCTTGGCCACCGTCTCGGCGGTGTCGATCATCGCCATATACATCGCGGGCTTGTTTTTCATCAGCCATTCATCGCGGGCGCGGAAGGTATTCATATGCTCGTTCTGCACCAGCGAGATCGATTCCAGGCCGCCGCCCACCACGATGGGCGCGTTATCCTGGATCACCTGCTTGGCCGCCGTGGCAATCGCCATCAGACCCGAGCCGCACTGGCGGTCGAGGCTCATGCCGGCGACCGACACCGGCAGACCGGCGCGCACAGCACAGAGCCGCGCGATATTGCCGGCGGTGCCGCCCTGCTGCAGGGCCGCGCCCATGATCACGTCATCCACCTCGGCGCCGTCGATGCCGGCGCGCTTCACGGCTTCGCGGATTGCATGGGCACCCAAGGTGGCCGGATCGGTGTTGTTGAAAGCCCCGCGATAGGCCTTGCCAATCGGCGTGCGGGCAGTGGAAACGATGACGGCTTCACGCATGTTATGTCCTCCCAAGACTTGGTCCGCGCGAAAGCTAGACCCAAAATTATTGCGACGCAAACCTGCCGCTACGGCAGGACTTTACGCGTACGTTAAGTAGGCCAGCGCTTGGCGATCTCTTCCAGCATCACCTCGGTGGCGCCGCCGCCGATGGGGTGGATGCGGGCATCGCGCGCCATACGCTCGATGGCACTGTCACGCAGGTAACCCGCGCCGCCATGGAACTGCAGGCAATCATAGGTCACGTCGTTGACCAGTTCACCGCACAGCGCCTTGACCATCGAGACCTCGCGCACGGCATCCTTGCCCTCGCCCATCAGCCAGGCAGCATGATAGACCAGCTGCCGCGCCGCTTCGGTGCGGGCTTCGAGCATGGCCAGCCGCTGGCGGATCACCTGCTTGTCGGCCAGCACGCCGCCGAAGGCTTTACGCGTGGTGACATATTCGCGGGTGATCTGCAGCGCGCGACGGCATTCGCCCACCGCCATGGCGCCCAGCACCAGACGCTCATTCTGGAAGTTTCGCATGATGGCGTAGAAGCCGCGATTCTCCTCACCGAGCCGGTTCTCGACCGGCACGCGGCAATTGTCGAACACCAGCTCGGCGGTATCCGAGCAGAGCCAGCCGTGTTTGCGTAAGGAGCGCCCCACGCTGAAACCCGGCGTACCTTTCTCGACGGCGAAGATCGAGATGGCGCGCGAGCCCTTGGCGTCAGGGTCGGTCTTGGCCGCCACGAAATACAGATCGGCATGCACACCATTGGTGATGAACATCTTGCTGCCGGTCAGCAGATAATGGTCGCCGTCGCGTTTCGCCCGGGTGCGGATCGCAGCCACATCAGACCCGGCATCCGGTTCGGTGACAGCGACGGCGGTGATCAATTCGCCGGCAATGACTTTGGCGAACCAGCGATCCAGCTGCGCCGCGCTGCCGGCATGCGCCAGATGCGGCGAGGCCATGTCGGTATGCACCAGCACGGTAGCGGAAAAACCGCCGAAGCCTGAAAGCCCGCATTCTTCCGCCAGAATAGCGGAGGCAATCGGCAGCTGCTCGCTGCCGCCATAGGCTTCCGGATAGCGGATGCCGAAGAAGCCGAGCGCGCCCATTTTGCGCAAGGTCTCGCGCGGCACCATGCCCTGCTCTTCCCACTTGTCGCCATGCGGGCGGACTTCGTTATCGATGAAACGGGCGATCTGCTCACGCAGGGCGGCGTGATCGTCGCTCTCATAGATCGTTCGCATTCATCCTCCGTATTTTTATTTAAGGAGCGGCACCAGCCGTTCGAGCGCCTGCGACAGTTTCGGCAGCGAAGCGGCATAGCAGAGACGGATACGCCCCTCGCCGGCCGGGCCGAAGGCGACGCCCGGCGCCAGGCCGACCTGGGCCTCGCGCGCGATTGTCTTGCAGAGTTCGACACTGTCGGTCAGGCCATCCAGCGCGAAGAAGGCATAAAAGGCGCCTTCCGGTTTGCCGAGTGTCACGCGCGGCAGCGGCGCCAGCGCCTGATACACCATGTCGGCGGCGCGCTTGTATCGCTCGACCAGACCGTCGATGTATTCGTCGCCTTCGTTGAGCGCCGAGACGCCACCCCACTGCACGAAGGTGGTGGGATGCGAGATGTTGAACTCGGTCATCTTCTCGACCGCCGCGCAGAGCCGCGGCGGCGCCACGATCCAACCGAGCCGCCAGCCGGTCATCGACCAGCTCTTGGAGAAGGAATTGACGATCACCACCGGATCTTCCGGCTGCGCGATGGTGTAGTAGCTCGGTGCATGTTTCGCGCCGTTATAGACGATGCGGCCATAGACCTCATCCGACAGGATCCAGATGCCGCGTTCGCGGCAAAACTCGAGGATCTGCTTCAGCTCTTCCTCGGTCGCGACCCAGCCGGTCGGGTTGCCCGGGCTGTTGATCATGATCAGCTTGGTGGTTTCGTCGCAGGCCTCGAACAGCTGCTGCATATCCAGTTTCCAGCGGCCATCTTCCTGCGGCTGCAGGTAGACATCGCGCGGCTCGCCGCCCATGGCGCGCACCGCAGAGCGGCCGTTGGGCCAGAGCGGCCCGATGATCACCGCGCTGTCGCCCGGCTCGATCAGGCACTGGATGGTGATCATGATCGCATTCATGCCCGACGCCGTGACCACGATGCGGTCGGCGCCGATCTCGGCATCGTAGCCGCGCTTGAGGTAGTCGCTGATCGCCTGCAGCAGCGGCGCGATGCCGCGATTGGCAGCGTAGAAAGTCTCGCCGCGATCCAGCGCCGCCTTGGCGCCCTCGCGCACGAATTCCGGCGTCGGCTCGTCGCCTTCGCCGAACCACAGCTTGATCATGTTGGGGATATCGGCCGAGGCGCGGGTGACGACGCGAATGCGGGAACCGGGCAGGTCGAGGATATTCGGGCAGATGACGGCTTCGGACATGATCGTATGTGGCTACTTCTGTTTCGGGAGTGAAGAAAGGAGTTGATCGATGATCTGATGCGACGCGGTTTCGATATCGACCCGGCCGGCGAGCACGCCATCGGCCAGGCTATCGAGGTCTGCGACCGGCAGGTCGGTGAGCGCACGGCGCAGGCGCTCGAGCACCAGGTTCTGCAGCAGGCGCCGCGTGCGGGCGCGCGGATCGGGCCGCTTGCGCCGGCCGATCGCGGCAATCGCATCGGCCAGCTCCGCCACACCGCTGCCGGTACTGGCGCTGGTCTGCAAGACCGGCACCGGATGACCGCCCCCCGGTCCATGTCCTCTCTGGGCCGTCATCGCCGCCAGTTGCCGCGCCGAACGTTCGGCCAGCGGAAGATCGGATTTGTTGACCACCAGCACATCGGCGATTTCGAGGATGCCGGCCTTGATCGCCTGCACGTCGTCGCCCAGGCCCGGCGCATTCACCACCACGCGCACATCGGCAATCTCGGCGATCTCGACCTCCGACTGCCCGGTGCCGACGGTTTCCACCACCACGACATTGCGGCCGGAAGCGTCGAACACATCGATCACGCGGGCGGCGGTGCGCGACAGCCCGCCGAGATGGCCGCGGCTGGCCAGGCTGCGGATGAAGACGCCCGGATCGGCGGCATGCTGCGTCATGCGGATACGGTCGCCCAGGATGGCCCCGCCCGTCAGGGGGCTCGACGGATCGACCGCCACGACGCCGACGCTCTGGTTGCGCTTGCGCAGCTCGCCGACATAGGCCGAGACCAAGGTGGACTTGCCGGCGCCCGGCGCCCCGGTGAAGCCGACCACCAGCGCATGGCCAAGCCGGCCGCGGATTGCCTGCAGCACCAGCCGGGCCTCGTCGGTCTCGTTTTCGACCGCCGTGATCGCCCGCGCCAGCGCCGCACGTTCGCCCGCCAGCAAGGCCGGCAGCCAGTCCGGTAGGACGGCCCCGGAACTCTCCTCGGCAGCGGCTGAATCGGCAGGCTTTTGCATAGCCGCACCATACGCGCTATGTAGACGCCCGAACAACAGCCGCCCGGTGAAAGTCCCGCATGTCGACACCCAGCCTTACGCCTGACAAGGGGCTAGCGCCCCGCGAATACGGCCCGGTCAACTGGCTTGGCCTGTGGACGCTCTACGTCAAGGAAGTGCAGCGCTTCCTCAAGGTGATCACCCAGACCGTGCTGGCGCCGATGGTGACGACGCTGCTGTTCTTCGCCGTCTTCGCGCTGGCGCTGGGCGGCGCGGTGCGCCATATCGCCGGCCTGCCGTTTGTCGATTTCCTGGCGCCCGGCCTGATCATGATGGCCACCACCCAGAATGCCTTCGCCAACACTTCCTCCTCGATCATGATCTCGAAGGTGCAGGGCAATATCGTCGACGTGCTGATGCCGCCGATCAGCCCAGGCGAGCTGCTGGTCGCCTATGCCCTGGCCGGCGTGACCCGCGGCCTGCTGGTGGCGCTGGCCGTCGCTGCCGCGATCTTCCCCTTTGCGCCGATCCAGCTGCATGACTGGTTCGCTGCGGTTTACTTTGCCTTTGCCGGCGCGCTGATCCTGAGCCTGACCGGGGTGATCGCTGGTCTGTGGAGCCAGAAATTCGACCATATGGCGGCGGTGACCAACTTCGTCGTCACGCCGCTCGCCTTCCTCTCGGGCACCTTCTACTCGGTGCAGGCGCTGCCACCCTTCTGGTATGCCGCCGCCCATGCCAACCCGTTTTTCTTCATGATCGACGGCTTCCGCTACGGCCTGACCGGCCATACCGATGGCGATGTGCTGCTCGGCGGTATCGCGCTGGGCGCGGTGGCGGTGGCGCTCTGGCTCGGCTGCTATGCCCTGCTGAAACGCGGCTACCGCCTGCGGCCGTAAGGCAGTAACTAGCTAAACTGTTGTTTTATATATCTTATATCTGGCTTACGGCGAGTTTGATCCGGGCTTAAGCGACCCTTATTTGAGTCTTATATCGGCTTATACGGTGCTTATTTTTGCTTATTTGACCCTTATTCCAGCTTGTCCGGCGCTCTGATCCGGAGCTTTCGCCTGCTTCACGATGACCAACAGGAATCAGGCCGCGCGGCGCGACCGCCGGGCAGCACAAGAACATATAGCGTACAATAGAAAAGCCGGATTTTCAATCCCACAGAGAATGCAGGGTCCCGGTCGGTCGGCTCAGGCCGGCTTGCGAACCGGCAGCACCAGCAGCAGGCCGACCCCCAGCAGGGCGGCCCCTGCCAGGACGGCCGACAGGCGGTCATGGTCGGCGATGGCGATGGCGGCGATGACCGCCGCGACGATACCGATCAGCACGAGCTTCTTGTTGCCGGGCTGCGCCGGCACTTCACGAAATAGCATGACTGCCTTCCCTTGAGCGCCGCGATGCGCGGCGCTGAACCTGCCTGTGCTCAGCATAGCGGGCGAGCGGAAAAAGCCGAGATAAAATTATGGATAGGCGTGTCGCAGGCCCAACTGCGGCAACGCTTCGCTGATGTTGGGCAGGCCACACGCGAAGCCTCATCCCACCGTCATCCTCGGGCTTGACCCGAGGATCCATCCCCTCTCGCTGTGAGACAAAACTCCCGGCTTGCCATGAACTCTTTCGTTCATCCGGCATGAGATCCTCGGGTCAAGCCCGAGGATGACGGTATGGGAGTGGAATTTTACCACAGTCCCTTTTTTGTCATGCCCGGCCTTGCGCCGGGCATCCACGCCTTCACTTTTGATTTCAAGAAGAGGCGTGGATGG
>JAGXRD010000129.1 GCA_018336035.1 Alphaproteobacteria bacterium
CTGCCGCCGGCGAAATGCGAGGTCTACAAGCTGCATCTCGGCGGCGGCTTCGGCCGGCGCGGCGCGGTGCATGACTGGGTGCGCCAGGCCGTGGCGATTGCGAAGGAAATGCCCGGCACGCCGGTCAAGCTGATCTGGTCGCGCGAAGAAGACATGCTGCATGGCCGTTATCACCCGATCACGCAGTGCAAGCTGACCGCTTCGCTGAACGACAAGAACGAAGTGACCGGGCTGCATATGCGCATTTCCGGCCAGTCGATCCTTGCCGGCATCTTCCCGCAGAATATCCGTAACGGGCTGGATCCCGTTGTCTTCCAGGGCCTCAACCCACCCGGACCGGAAGCCTCGATCGGTTATACTTTCCCGAACCTGCTGATCGACCATGCCATGCGTAATCCGCATGTGCCGCCGGGCTTCTGGCGCGGGGTGAACCTGAACCAGAACACGATCTATCTCGAATGCTTCCTCGATGAGGTGGCGCATGAGATCAAGGCCGATCCGCTGGAACTGCGTCGCAAGCTGATGGCCAATCACCCGAAGCATCTCGCCGTTCTGAATGCGGCGGCGGAGCGGGCCGGCTGGGGCAGGCCGGCGCCAGCCGGTGTGTTCCGCGGCCTGGCGCAATGCATGGGCTTCGGCTCATACGTGGCGGCGGTGGCCGAGGTCTCGGTCGCCAAGGACGGCAAGATCAAGGTGCATCGCATCGTGGCGGCCACCGATCCGGGCCATGCGGTCAATCCGCAGCAGATCGAGGCGCAGGTGGAAGGCTCCTTCGTTTACGGCCTCACCGCTGCACTCTATGGCGAATGCACGGTGGCGAATGGCCGCATCGAGCAGGAGAATTTCGACACCTATCAGATGATGCGGATCGACCAGATGCCGAAGGTGGAGACCGTGATCGTGCCCTCGGGCGGCTTCTGGGGCGGCGTGGGCGAGCCCACCATCGCCGTGGCGGCGCCCGCGGTGCTGAACGCGATCTTCGCCGCCACCGGCAAACGTATCCGCGACCTGCCGATGAAGAACACCGATCTCAAATCGGCGTAAGTCTTCGGCGTTGGGTAACCTGTTGACTCGTCATCCCGGGCGAGCAGTTGCGAGACCCGGGATCCCATTTTCTGCCACACACAGCGGCAATGGGATCCCGGCTCGCGCGCCGCCAAGTCTTGTCATGAAGACTGGGCGGCGCTTGGCCGGGATGACGGCTTTGCTTCTGGTGGCGTTTGCGTCTTTTGCCTCCGCACAAACCCTCGTTTCCTACACGCCGGTCGGTGATGCCATACCAAACTCGCTGACCGGGCAGCCGGGCGATGTCCAGCGCGGCCGGGCGATTGTCACCAACCGGCAGAAAGGCCTCTGCCTGCTCTGCCATAGCGGGCCTTTCGCCGAGGAACGCTTCCAGGGCGATCTGGCGCCGACACTGGCCGGTGCCGGCAGCCGCTGGACTGAAGCGCAGTTGCGGCTGCGTATCGTGGATTCCCGGCGCGTGAATGCCGATACGATCATGCCATCTTATTATCGTATCGACAGCCTCAACCGCGTCGGCGCGGCCTGGCAGGGCAAACCGGTGCTGACGGCGGCAGAGATCGAAGACGTAGTGGCGTTTCTGCTGACCCTGAAGGAGTAGCGTATATGACAGGGCTGATCACACGAAGGATAGCGATTGCCGGCAGCATCGGCGCCGCCAGCCTGCTGGTGCTGCGCGTGCCGGCTTTTGCGACGCCCACGGAAATGGCCGGCGCGGTTGCTGAATTCACCGGCAATGCATCGGTGCAGCGCGGTGCGCGCGTCAAGCTCGACCTGCCGCCGCTGGTCGAGAACGGCAATTCAGTCTCGGTGACGGTGCGTGCCGACAGCCCGATGACCGACCAGGACCATGTGCGGGCCATCGCGATTTTCACCGAACGCAATCCACAGCCCAATGTGATCACCGCGCGGCTCGGGCCACGCGCCGGCCGGGCTTTCCTCAACACGCGCATACGGCTCGCCACCTCGCAGAAGGTGATCGCGGTGGCAGGTTTCAGCGATGGCAGCTTCTGGTCCGATCAGGTCGATGTGATCGTGACGCTCGCGGCCTGTGTGGAGTAACGATCATGGCACGCGCATTGATCAGTGTTCCCAAGACCGCGAAGAAGGGCGACATCATCGAGATCAAGACGCTGATCTCGCATGTGATGGAAACCGGCTACCGGCCGGATGCCGCCGGCAAGGTGGCGCCGCGCGACATCCTGCGCCGCTTCACCTGCCGCTATAACGACGAAGAGGTGTTCAGCGCCGAACTCTGGCAGGCCATCGCCGCCAATCCCTTCATCAGTTTCACCACCGTCGCCACCGCCAGCGGCACGCTCAGTTTTACCTGGACCGGCGACAACGGCTTCTCGCAGACCGAGACGGCGGCGATCACGGTGACATGATCCGTTTCATCGCCATTCTCCTGCTGCTGTCCCTGCCTGCCGCTGCCGCCGATATTCCGGCGAGCGAACGCCGCTCGGGCTACGACTTCATGAGTCCGGCCACGCAGGAGATGCAACGCGACGATGCGCTCAACCCCGCCATGCTCTGGGTGGCGGAAGGCGAGGCTCAGTGGCAGGAAGCACCATCTTCCGCGGCGAAACCCTGTGCCGGCTGTCATGGCGATGCAACTGCCAGCATGCGCGGCGTCGCCGCCGGCTATCCCGCCTTCGATGAACGCACAGGCAAGGCCATCGACCTGCAGCAGCGCATCAATGCCTGCCGCGTGACGCACCAGCAGCAGCCGGCTTTTGCCGCCGAAAGCCGGCCTTTACTCGGGCTTGCCGCCTATCTCGGGCTGCAGTCGCGCGGCCTGCCGGTGCAGGCGCCGGACGATCCGCGGCTGGCGCCCGCGCTCCAGCGGGGCGAGAAACTGTTCCACACCGCGATGGGCCAGCTGAATTTTTCCTGCACGCAATGCCATGATGCCAACTGGGGCAAGCGGCTCGCCGGCAGTCCGATCCCGCAGGCGCATGCCACCGGTTATCCGATCTATCGCCTGGAATGGCAGGATATGGGCTCGCTGCAGCGCCGCCTGCGCAACTGCATGACCGGCGTGCGGGCCGAGCCCTTCCCCTATGGCGCCGATGAGCTGGTGCAGCTCGAACTGTATCTCAACAGCCGTTCCGCCGGCATGACGGTGGAAACGCCGGCCGTTCGGCCTTAGGGGGCGGGCTCGGGCCTATCCTGTCGCTTCGAGAAGAGGGGGTGAGTCGAATTCAGTTGACCCCGGGTCGATTCTGCGCCCACATTGTTGACAATCGACAATGAGGCAGGGTTTTCGTGCTGAATTCCGAGACAATCCAGGCTCAGGGCCTTGGACGGCTGCCGAAAAGCACCTTCCGGGCGCATATCGCCGAGCAGCTGCGGGCCGCCATCCTGTCGGGCGAGATCGCGCCCGGTGCGCAGATCGTGGAAACCGCGCTGGCCGGCCTGTTCCAGGTCAGCCGCGGGCCTTTGCGGGAAGCCCTGCGCCAATTGGTCGAGGAAGGCCTGCTGATCACGGTGCCCTATACCGGCACTCATGTGATCACCCTGTCGGTCGACGATGTGCGCGAAATCCATTCGATGCGTGTCACCCTGGAATGCATGGCTTTTGAACAGGCCTGGGACAAACGCGATGCCGCCTTCCGCGCCGAATTGCAGCGCCGGCATGCGGCGCTGATTGCCACCATCGACGAGGGCGACGACCGCGCCGCCATCCTGGCTGAGCTGGAACTGCATGGCCTGGTCTATGAGGCCAGCGGCCACCGCCTGCTGCAGCGGACCTGGAGCAGCCTGCGCGGACGCCTGCAGCTCTACTGGGCGGCGCATCATCGCGCGCATGCGATTCGCGGGCCGCGCCGCGACGGCCATGAAAGCTATGTGGCAGCGGCTTTAGGCGACAGCCTGGAGGCCATGCGCGCCGAGATCACCTCGCATATGCAGCGCGGCGGACAGCAGACCGAGAAATTCCTGCAGGATCACCGGCAGGACACAAGATCCATGACAGGCATGAAAAGGGGAAAAACGACATGATCATCAATCGACGTATGGCGCTGACCAGCCTCGCGGCTGCCGGCATCGCGCTCGGCCTGCCGGGCCGCGTATTTGCCCAGACCGCCGGCACGCTGGCCGAAATCAAGAAGCGCGGTTCGCTGCGCGTTGGCGTGACCCAGGCGCCGCCGTGGTATTCGAAGGATCCGAAGACCGGCGAATGGAATTCCGGCGTCGGGGTTGCGATGGGCAAGGCGATGGCCGCGGTGCTCGGCGTGAAGTTCGAGCCGGTCGAGGTCACCTGGGGCACGGCGATTGCCGCGCTGCAGGGCAACAAGATCGACCTGATGTATATGCTGGATGCGACACCGGAACGCGCCGCTGCGGTCGATTTCCCGCAGAACCCGCTGCTGTTCTATTCGATGGCCGTGCTGGCGCGCGACGACCTGCAGGTGAAGACCTGGCAGGATATGAACAAGCCGGCGGTGCGCATCGCGGTGCCGCAGGCGAGCAGCATGGACAAGTTCCTGACCGAAACCGTGCCGAACGCCAATATCCAGCGTTTCCCGGGCAATCCGGAAGCTATCGCCGCTTTCCAGGCCGGCCGCGTCGATGCCGTCTGCCTGTTCCATCCGCCGCTGCTGGCCGCACGCCAGCGCCTCGGTACCGGCAAGATCATCGTGCCGACCCCGGCGCAGTCGCAGCCCTCCAGCGTTGCGGTGCGCAAGGAAGACGACAAGGCGTTCGTCACCTGGGTCGATACGACCATCAACGGCTACTACACCAGTGGTCAGACCCAGCGCTGGTATGAGGAATTCCTGCGTTACTTCGGGCTCGATCCGAAAGCGGCACCGCCGGTGATGAAGGAAATGCTCTAAGTCCCGGCCATGTACCGCTGGGATTTCGCACCGGTTCTGGCGAATGCCGACCTGCTATTGCAGGGGCTGGTCAATACGCTTGCCGTCACTGGCACCGCATTGGCCTTCGGCATTCCGCTCGGCCTGGCACTGGCGCTGGCCCGTCTTTCGGGTCGGCGCCTGCTCGCCTGGCCGGCCGGCTTTGTGATCGAATTCTTCCGCACCACGCCGCCGCTGGTGCAGCTATTCTGGTTCTTCTTTGCTCTGCCCGTACTGATCCGGGTCGAGATGACGCCCTTCATGGCCTCGGCGCTCACTTTCTCGATTCAGTCTTCGGCCTTTTTCGCCGAAGTCTTTCGCGGCGGCATCGTCTCGGTCGAACGCGGCCAGTGGGAAGCGTCGCGCGCCCTTGGCATGACGCCGTCGCAGTCGATGCGGCGCATCATCCTGCCGCAGGCGGTCAAGCGCATGATTCCAGCCTTCATGGAGCGCGCCATTGAGCTGATGAAAACCACCACGCTGGTCGCCATCGTCTCCTATGCCGACCTGCTGTATCAGGCCAACGAGATCGCGCAGAAAACCTTCCGGCCGCTCGAGGTCTTCACCGTCGTCGCCGGCATCTATTTCGTCGTCATCCTGATGATCAGCCTGCTGGCGCGCCGGCTTGAGCGCCGTCTGGCGGTCAGCGGCGAGTCCACGGTGCATTGATGGGATATCAGTGGAATTTCGCACCCGTTTTCGAGCATGCCGATGCGCTGCTCTATGGTGCGGTCGGCACGCTACGCATCTTCGCGATCTGCCTGGTGCTGGGGCTCAGCTTCGGGCTGGTCGTGGGCCTGATGCGCTATTCCCGTCGCCGCCTGCTCAACTGGCCGGCCACCGCCTTTGTCGAATTCTTCCGCAATACGCCGGTGCTGGTGCAGATCCTGTGGTTCTACTTCGCTTTGCCGATGCTGGTGCCGTTCGAGATCAGCCCGCTAATGGCGGCGGCGTTGGGCATCTCGCTGAACTCGGCGGCCTTCTCGGCGGAAATCTTCCGTGGCGGCATCCAGTCGATCGAGCCCGGCCAGTGGGAGGCCTCGCGCGCGCTCGGCATGACCGGCCTGCAGGCCATGCGGCGCATCATCCTGCCGCAGGCGATCCGCCGCATGCTGCCGGCGCTGACCAACCGCGCCATCGAAATCTTCAAGATGTCGACGCTGGCTTCTGCCGTGGCCTATGTCGAACTGCTGCAGCAGGGCAAGCTGATCGCGTCGCTGAATTTCAATCCGATTGAAGTCTATACCGTGATCGCCCTGGCATTTTTCCTGTTCCTGTATCCGCTGGTGCGCGCGACCTATGCGCTGGAACGCCAGATGGCCAGAAGCGATTCCGGGGGTGATTGATAGTCCATGACGCAGCCTTTGCTCAACATCACCGGCCTGCACAAGTCCTTCGGCACCCAGCAGGTGCTGCGCAACATCGATCTTGCCGTGCAACCCGGCGAACGCATCGCCATCCTCGGCGCGTCGGGATCGGGCAAGAGCACCTTTTTGCGCTGCCTGAATTTCATGGAAACGCCGAGCGCCGGCAGCATCGAACTCGGCGGGCGCATGCTGGGCAGCGAAGGCCGTAATGGCGCGCGCGTCTATGCCGAAAAGGAACTGACCCAGCTGCGCCAGCGCGTCGGCATGGTGTTCCAGCAGTTCAACCTGTTTCCGCATATGACGGCGATTGGCAATGTGATGGAAGGCCTGCGCACCGTGAAGGGTGTGGCGCCGGCGGCGGCGCGCGAACGCGCCATGGCCGAACTGTCGCGCGTCGGCCTGGCCGATCACGCCGAACAGTATCCGGCGCGGCTGTCCGGCGGCCAGAAGCAGCGTGTGGCGATTGCCCGTGCGCTGGCGATGGATCCTGAACTGCTGCTGTTCGATGAACCGACCTCGGCGCTCGACCCCGAACTGGTCGGCGAGGTGCTGGGCGTGATCCGCTCGCTCGCTGAAGAGGGGCGTACCATGTTGCTGGTGACGCATGAACTCGGCTTTGCCTACCATGTCGCGACCCGCGTGCTGTTTATCGCCGATGGCGAAATCCATGAAGCCGGCACGCCCGACGAGGTGGTGAAGCATCCGCAGCGCGAGCGTACGCGGGCCTTCCTGGCCCGCCACCGCGAATTCAGTCTCTAACAGTATTTGGATTGCAGATCATGACAGCGACATCGAACCAGAGCGCCCAGGGCTATATCGAAGACCCCCGCAATAACGACGTGCTGGTCTATGTGAATGGCGAATTCGTGCGCCGCGACCAGGCCCGCGTCTCGATCTTCGACAGCGGCTTTGTGCTCGGCGATGGCGTCTGGGAAGGCCTGCGTCTGGTCAACGGAAAACTGATCAGCCTGGAGGCGCATCTTGATCGCCTGTTTGAAGGCGCGCGTTCGATTGCGCTGGAGATTCAGCTGGGCCGTGACGGCATCCGCGCCGCTTTGCTGGAAACCCTGAAGCGCAACAACATGCAGGATGGGGCTCACATCCGCCTGATGGTGACGCGCGGCACCAAGAAGACACCGAACCAGGACCCGCGTTTCGTGATCGGCGATGCCACGGTCGTCATCGTCGCCGAATACAAGACGCCGAAACCGGAAGCGCGCGAGCGCGGCCTGTCGCTGTTCACCTCCACCTTCCGCACCAGTGCGCCGGATGTCTTCGACCTGCGGCTCAATTCGCACAGCCGGCTTAATCTGATCCAGGCTCTGATCCAGGCGATCAATGCCGGCGCCGACGAAGCGCTGATGCTCGATCCGCGCGGCTTCGTCGCAAGCTGCAACTCGACCAATTTCTTCATTCTGCGCGGCGGGGAATTGTGGACCTCGACGCCGGGCTGGAGCTTCCGCGGCATCACGCAGGCCAGCGTGCTGAAAGCCTGGCAGGCCGATGGTCGCCCGGGCCGGGAATGCGACTTCACGCTGGCGCAGGTTTATTCAGCCGATGAAGCCTTCGTCACCGGGACGCTCGGCGGCGTCACGCCGGTCACGCGCATCGATGGCCGGGTGATCGGGGACGGCAGGCCGGGGCCGCTGACCCGCGAAGCCTACCGTCTGTATCTCGCTGCTGTGACTTAATCCCGGGGTTCTTTGCCCAGTATCTTGGCGACGTCTTCTACGCTGGTGCCGACGGATTCCACGGCGGCCTCCAGCACTTCGGGCTGCACGCGGAATTTCTCCGACCACCAGCGGCGTTCGTAATCCTCGCCGATATTGACGCGCGCACGATCCTGCGGACCGCGATCGAACAGATCGTCTGTCATCCTTCACCTCCGTTACTGATGACGCATGCCTTCCGCCCGTGAAACACGACGGGTGCGGAGGATGTTCCGATGATCTGCAGCAGCGCTGCGTCACGGCGGTGACGCAAGCGGAGCAGGGCAGAGGAAATGGCAGGAGAAGGAAATGGTGGGCGGTACTGGGATTGAACCAGTGACCCCAGCAATGTGAAAAATGTTCCCCTCACGGATTGCTAGGATTGGAGCGTTTATTCGTGGCGCAGCCGCGTCATTTGCGGCCTGCCTTTCCGGTTCGTTCCCCCTGCACAGGTTCATTTGAACCGGGGGAGCGCAGCGCGTGAAGCCTGGCCACGATGGCGTCAGAGCCTTCGGTCAGATAATCCGGCGCATGATGGCCGTAGACTCGCTCCGTTGTGCGGCTGTCGCGGTGCCCGAGGAACGCTGCCACCTTCGGAATCGGGACGTTGCCTTGCACCATCCAGGTCGCCGCCGTGTGGCGCAGGGTGTGTGCGGTGACGTATTCCAGCCCAGCCCGCTCGACGGCGCGGCCCAGCCCCTTCTTGACCGACAGGACTGGCTCGCCAGCCCACTCGATCACATGGTCCGTCATTGCCCCTTTGCGGGCCTCTGCGAGGGCTTCCCAGAGAACAGGGTTCATCGGCACCACAGCCCGGCCCTTGCGCGTCCTGACCCTGCCTGCAGGGTTCAGGTCGATGAATTTCTCGTTGACCCTATCCCATGTCAGATCCAGAAGCGCCGCCGCTCGCCCCGCGGTGTGCAGGGCGAGGATCACGAACAGGCGGATATGGGGTGCGCCTGCCGCCTCGATCAGCCGGCCAGCCTCTTCGCTGGTCAGCCATCTGTCGCGCGGCGGCGCGGACTGCGGCAGTTCCATCATCGGTTTAGCTGGCAGCATCTTTTCGCCGGCCGCCCAGTTCAACGCCGCCCGGACGATCCCGAGGTTCGTCGCCACGGTGCCGGGCTTGATGCCCTGCCTATACCGCGCTTCGGCGTATTGTCGGCATACCAGCTTGTCGATCGCATCCGGCGGGAGGGATAGCAGCGCCGGAGCCGTCACCTTCAGGACCGCCCGCTTGACCCACTCTGCCCGTTTCCGGGCGTAGCTGCCCTTCGGCTTGGCTTCGATATAGGCGTTCAGGACGTCGCCGACTGTCTTCAGGGGAGACTGATTGTCGCGCTTCAGGTCCGCCAGAAACCGGGTGAACCTGGCATCTGCTATCCCCCGGTCTGCCGTGCCGAGCGAGCGGCGGACAGGCTGCTCGCCCTCTCGCCGGTAGGCGCAGAAGGTGCCCCGGTATCTGACGAGTCGCCAGGCCCCTGACATTGCTCAAACCTCTCGACTTCGGCCGCGCTGATTCGCCATAGCTTCCCCCCAAGCTGGAAGCCACGCAAGCCCCCTGTTTTCAGCAGGGTCCGCACATGCCGCGAGCTGCAGTCCCACCGCTTCGCCAGGGACTCGGGGGAGTATGGCCGGCCTTCCATCCCTCACCCCCTGTCCGCGCGCTGACACACTGTTTCGCTCATTCTCCGCCCCTAGGCTGCTGGGTGGTCATGGCTTCTTGCCCTTCAGTTTCTGCCGATCTTTCTTGCTGCGCGGCAAACGATTGATATGGCTGCCCGTGATGCCGTCCTTAATCTCAACGGCTGGGAGCGCCTCCAGCATGCTACGCAACGTCATAGCCGCCATATTAGAGCGCAGGGTAGAGCCAATAAACCTACGCTCATCCATTGTCCGTCTCCCCCGTAGCGCGAGGGGATGCGGCGAGCCAGTCCATGAACGCCCCGCATTCCGCTTCCGTGTCAAAAAATAGAACGCAGCCTTTCGGGTCGATTGCAGCCGGGGCGTCTAGTTGATGCACGCCGTTGGGGATTTTCGGCACCGCATCGCGCCAGCGCGTATTTGCAGCAGCCTCCAGACCCGCCCGTTTTGCGGCAGGCGACGACAGGACACCACCGGGCTCCGCCACAGGAGCGGGCATACGCGCGGCTTTCAGGGCTCGCAACATGCTTTCCTGCTGATCCAGAACATAGGCTTGCGAGCAGCCGTGCCCCCATATCGGCGTGCCGTGAAAGGCCTCAAGCGCAGCGTCTGCCTGCGCCTCTGTCGGCTCTGCCTGCCCGCTGGCTGACTGGCTGCGGAGGGCCTCGGCGGCATCTTCCATTAAATCAGCTACGCGCGCCGTGACATGAAATTTGCCAAAGTTGGCGGCTTCCCGAAAAGCATCAAGATTTTTGGCCTCCGCCTTCATCTTTTCCGCCAGTACATTGGGCGTAAGCGCCTCGCTGCGTGTCGTGTCGGTCATGGGGTGGACTCCGTGTATAGCCGCCGGGCTTCATCCATGCACTTCTGCCATGGGCCAGAGGTGACGGCGTCTTTTCCCGGATACAGGCGACTCTTTGCCAGATCAAACCACAGCTTGGTTTCGGCGCGATCTAATTCATCGAATGGCTTTCCCATCCCTCATTCTCCTGTGCTGAGTGCGGCGGTGAGTGTCATAGCCATGTCGCGTTTTAGCCGCTTTACCGTATGGTCTTTCAGGAGTGACCATAAGGGGCCGATCCAAGCAATAAGCGCCCGATCCACCATCGCATCGTCCACCACCGGCTTGGCCTGCTGGGCGCGGGTGTTCCAGTCTGTCACCGGCTCACCATCATCGCCGGAATACTTGGTGGTCTCCGGGCCGGTCGCGCCGCAGCCGTGGCACTTTACCCACGACAATCCATCATCATGTTTGACGGACAGATTATTCCACACTCCACAAAACGGGCACGGCAGTAGCTCACTCATCCTTGGTCTCCAGTGCTCGTAAAATGGCGATGCAGGTTGCTACCGCCATGGATGCGCGACTCATGCCGCTCGGCAGATGCCCGGACACTCGCGCCCATTCTGTGTCGTTTCCATTGAATGGCCGCAACTCGCAGAAATGCGGAGAGTGCTTCAGCGTGGGGTCCATCTGCGTAAGCTGTGCGATGCCCCAGCCCTCCGGCATAGCTGACACCGCGTCCTGTAGGTTGGTCGTGTAGTGTGGGACCAGCATATCTCCGGCCTGACCTGGCATCGCATTGCGCACAACGTCGCGATAGCGCGCGCCACCACCAGGGAAACGTTCGGGCTCTTCCACAAACCGGCCGATAGAGATACCGAAGGCGCAATCCAGCTCCCTCGACCCCTCTCCCGCTTCCGTCAGCCGCTTTATAAGGTCGGTGGTCATGGCCGATGCTCCTAACATGCTTTGGCTCGTGCGATACCAACATCGCGGGCAGCCGACATGACGCCCCAGACGGATACGGCAACAGCGATAATCGCCACGACACAGACCCACGCTTTTGCTTCACTGCCCATCTTCCACCTCTATGTGGACTTGAGCGCGCTATTTGAAGGCATCGGCAACCACGCTTCCGGCTCGGGGGAATTATCCCAGCCGAAGCCATTCCAGCGCTGCCACCGGCCGTCTTTATTCATCTGCCGCGTGCCATCCGGCTTGTACGGCTGATACCGATACGCCTCTAGGCCAGCGATGGGTGTGCCGTCCTTGGGCGCTTCTGAAACTGGCTTAAAATTGCGTTCAGCAAGCGCAGCCTCGGCTGCTCGCTTCTCGTCGGCCGACCAAATCACCAGCTTTTCGAGTTCGCCAGCACGTTCACGCGCCTCATCCCGTTCCCTGGTCAGTGTCTCTATCAGGGCTGACTGGGTGGTGAGGAGGTCAGCGGCTTCGGCAAGCAATTCTTTGGCTCGCGCCTCGGCACTGAGCGGAAAGAGGGACCACTTGTCGTCACCCGATGCCTCCCGCAACTCCGCTACCAGTGTCTCTGTGGCGCTAGTCATTGCGGTTTATCCTCGTCGTGATAGCCGACGATTTCGCAGACGCCCTCGATAAATTCGCAGGCATTTGCGATAACGTTGTCTTGCTGGTACACCGCTTCGTCGCAGGTGATTCTCTGTTCACGAATGAACCGCTGGCACAGTTCCCAAAGCTGATTGCGGTCGCTCATGCTGTCTCCTGTTCGGGCTGGAGCGCGGAGCGGGCGATATTCATCGCCTGATCATACACCCCGTCTTTCAGTGGGCGCGGCCGCCCTTCATCT
>JAGXRD010000130.1 GCA_018336035.1 Alphaproteobacteria bacterium
GGCCATCCACGTCTTACTGCTGCGTCCGAGAAAAGGCGTGGATGGCCGGAACAAGTCCGGCCATGACAAATAATATAGAACCCTGCCTCACTGCACCACCGGCGAACTGAGATCGCCCAGCGTGTGACAGGCCAGCTCGCAGCGGCGGCAGGCCTCGGCGCAGATCGCGCAATGCTCGTGCATCTCGGCATGGCTCTCGCATTCCTCGGCACAGACGCGGCAGCCTTCGGCGCAAGCGGCCAGCAGCACGCGCAGCGTCGTGATGTTGCTGCCGGTACGCCGCGTGGCGACCTTCGCCACCGCTTCGCAGATATCGGCGCAGTCGAGATCGAGCCGGATGCATTGCTTGAGGTGATGCGCCTCGTCTTCGGCCAGGCAGGCATCGGCACAGGCGATGCAGGTCTGCGCGCAGTCGAAGCAGGCGTCGATACAGTCGATCAGCGCCTGGTCGGCCTGGACATCGCCGTCCACGTCCGGATGGGTCTGGATCATCATCTGGGTATGCATGGCCCCTCTCCCTGATATGTGTCTCGCGCTCAACCCGGCATCCGAGGCTTTGTTCCGGCGCCACTTCGCCCTAGTCTGGAGTCATCTCAGGAGGACGACCCATGGCCAAGCCGAAGCAGAAAACCGCCAAACCTGCCGCCCGTAAAACCCCAAGGGCACATGCCCAAAAAGCACATGCCCTGAAAATTCCGGTGCCGCCGCGCGAGAAACTCGACCCGGCGACGCAGGCTTACTTTGCCAAATGCGACGAGAAGATCGGCTTCGTACCCAATGTGCTGCTGAGCTACAGTTTCGACGCCCGCAAGCTGCGCGGCTTCACCGAGATGTATAACGAGCTGATGCTGGGCGAGAGCGGCCTCACCAAGCTCGAGCGCGAGATGATCGCCGTCGCCGTCAGCAGCATCAACCACTGCTTCTACTGCCTGACCGCGCATGGCGCCGCGGTGCGCCAGCTTTCGGGCGACCCGAAGCTGGGCGAGCAGATGGTGATGAACTACCGCGTCGCCGAGCTGACGCCGAAGATGCGGGCCGCGCTCGACTTCGCCGCCAAGCTGACCGAGACGCCGGACAAGATCGTGGAGAGCGACCGCGAAGCGTTGCGCAAGGCCGGCTGGAGCGACAAGGATATCTGGGACATCGCCTCGACGGCGGCTTTCTTCAACATGAGCAACCGCATGGCCGCCGCCATCGAGATGAACCCGAACGATGAGTATCACGGCGCCTTCCGGTGAGAGTTTGAGTGCCGGTACTCAAACTCCACAGATCGTCACCCTCGGGCTTGTCCCGAGGGTCCATCCCATGGCTATCGCATGCGGGATGGTGCAGATGGATCCTCGGGGCAAGCCCGAGGATGACGATTATTTTTGATCTCGAGCGTTTACCACAATCATGCTCACCGACCTCCATACTGATACGTCATCCTCGGGCCTGACCCGAGGATCTCGGCCAGACCTGAGAGAGATGGTCGGGTCAAGCCCGACCATGACGCCCCCGTAAAAACCATGCCCCACCTGCTCTCTGCCCTCTTCACCCGTCTCGGCCGTTTCGAACTGCCGCTGCTGATCCTGCCCGGCCTCGCCGCGGCAGCCCTCTGGGGTTTCGTCGCGCTGGTCGACGAAGTGCTCGAAGGCGAGATCAGCGATCTCGATAGCCGCCTGCTGCTGAGCCTGCGCAATCCGCAGGATGCCTCCGACCCGCTCGGGCCGCACTGGTTCGAGGAGATGATGCGCGACATCACGGCGTTTGGCGGCACCGGGCCGCTCGCCTTCATCACACTGGCGGGCATTCTCTATCTGCTGCTGCGCAAGCGCCTGCGCACCGCGCTGTTCCTCTTTGTCGCCATTGCCGGCGGGCAGCTGCTGTCATCGCTGCTGAAACTGGGATTCGACCGGCCGCGACCCGATCTGGTGCCGCATGGCGCAACCGTCTACACCGCCAGCTTCCCGAGCGGCCATGCGATGATGACCGCCATCG
Source organism: Alphaproteobacteria bacterium (assembly GCA_018336035.1). Lineage (GTDB taxonomy): Bacteria > Pseudomonadota > Alphaproteobacteria > Ferrovibrionales > Ferrovibrionaceae > Ferrovibrio. Next base: position 1,981 of record JAGXRD010000130.1, read on the forward strand.
TCTATCTCACGCTGGCGGCCCTGCTGGCGCGCAGCGAAAGCCGCAGGCGGCTGAAGACCTTCCTGCTGCTGCTGGCGGCCTCGGTGACGCTGATGGTCGGTATCAGCCGGGTCTATCTCGGCGTCCACTGGCCGAGCGACGTGCTCGGCGGCTGGATGATTGGCAGCGCCTGGGCGGCCGGCTGCTGGACGCTGGCAGTGCTGCTGCAGCGCCGCGGCGAGATCGAGGGCGAGTCCTCCCCGGATCAGACCTGAGACACCCGCGATAGTTCGGGCGCGATCCAAGTCCCGGCGTGCAAATCCAGTTTTTCTTGACCCTGCCCCTGGGGCAGCCGAGAGTGATGGTGTGTCAGAGACCACCGAGACTGCTGCCACCCTCATCGATCCGGCCCGCCTGCGCGTGCTGGTGGTCGATGACATGAAGCTGATTCGCGAGATGGCCTCGGCCATGCTGCGCGCGCAGGGTATTGGCACCGTGGAGGCCTGCGACGACGGCAGCACGGCACTGGCCGCACTCGACCGTCTCGCCGCCGCCTCGCTGTCCTGCGACCTGATGCTGCTCGATCTCAACATGCCGGGCATGGATGGCATCGAGGTGCTGCGCCATCTCGCCGAGCGCGGCTATGAAGGCCAGATCGCGCTGTTCAGTGCCGAATCCGCGCGCGTGCTGCGCACCGCCGAGACGCTGGCGCGCGCGCATAATCTCAACATCCTCGGCTTTGTCGAAAAACCGCTGACCGACTCCGCCATCGGCGAATTGCTGCGCAAGCTCAGCCAGGGTGGCGCAAAGGCCGCGATCAACACCGCCGAACCGCTGAGTGAAGCGGAATTGCTCGATGGCATTCGTCTGGGCCAGATCGAGATCATGGTGCAGCCGAAAGTGTCGATGCAGACGCGCCAGCCGATGGGCGTCGAGGCGCTGGCGCGCTGGCGCCATCCGCAGCGCGGCGTGATCGGCGCAGGACAGTTCATTCCGCTCGCCGAGAACGGCGCCGCCGCCGAGCCGTTATTCGAAGCGATCTTAGGGTTAGCCTTGCGCGCCGCCGCTTTGTGGCGCGCGGAAGGCCTGTCGCTGCAGATGGCGGTGAATCTCTCCACGGCCAATCTGACGCGGCTCGACCTGCCGCAGCGGATCGCGACTGCGGTGAGCGAACACGGATTGAAGCCGGCCGATCTGGTGCTGGAAGTGACCGAGAGCCGGCTGATCGACGACCAGACCGCGGCACTCGAAGTGCTGACGCGGCTCAAGCTGAAAGGCTTCAATCTCGCCATTGATGATTTCGGCACCGGCTATTCATCGCTCGAACAGCTGCAGCGCTTCCCCTTCGAGGAAATGAAAATCGACCGCCAGTTTGTCGGCATGGCCGTCACCGACCAGGCGGCGCGCGCCATCGTCAGCTCGTCGGTGCGACTGGCGCGCAAGCTCGGCATGACCACGGTGGCCGAAGGGATCGAGAGCCAGCCCGACTGGGACTGCGCCGCCGGGCTGGGCTGCGACATCGCGCAGGGCTATTTCATCTCCGCCCCGATCAAGCCCGACGCCCTGCCGGGCTGGATTGCCAGCTGGCTCAGCCGCGCGGTGTGAGCCCGGTCTGACGCCGGGCCAGATTTACACAAAAACTTCACACTACCCGGCCGTCCGGGTTACTGACTGTGAAATAGGCTTTGCCCAAATTTCTGGCTGAAAAAAGCGGCTGCCTGTGTTCCGGGCGCAACAGTCCCGGATTTTTCGCGCCTGCACAAAAGGATGTAAGCAAACAATCTGTCCCGCAGGGCCGGAATCTGAATCACTTTATTACAAGTCATTGAAATTGCTGGTGCGACAATCTGGCCCAACTTTCCTCTTGCGCTGCACACGGTCGATCTATAGATTGTGCGTTGCAACAAGCCTCCGGGTTTGTTGCATGCCCTTCTCGGGCGTTTCCTCCCTAGACTTGGGCCGCATTTCGATGCGGCCCCTTTTTTTGTCCAGGCGACAGAATCACCCTGTCATACAAGAGCGTTTTTGAGGCGTGCCTTATCTGAGGCACAGCAGCATGGACGTATCCGCAGACGCCTCAGGAGTCGTGCGCGCCTTCGGGCTGAGCGCTCTGCTGCGCCAGCACCTTGTCGATGCGGCGGCCATCCATGTCGACCACCTCGAAGCGCCAGCCATGCCATTCGACATAGTCGCCGGTTTCGGGCAGGCGGCCGAAGCGCGCCAGCATGAAGCCGGCCACCGTGTGATAGTCGTCTTCCTCGGCCGGCAGCGTGACGCCGAGCTTGGCGGCGAAGTCGTCGCGTGCCAGCAGGCCATCGAGCAGCCAGGAGCCGTCTTCGCGCTGGGTCGCGCCCGGCAGATCCTCGCCATCGGGCAAAGCGAAATTGCCGGCGATGCTTTCGAGAATGTCGTTCGCCGTCACCACGCCTTCAAGGCTGCCGAATTCATCGACGACAAAAGCCATGCCGGCCGGCGACTTCTGCAGCAGCGCCAGCGCATCGAGAATATCGGCGCTTTCATGCAATGCAGGCACCGGGCGCACGAAGCTGCCGATGCCGGCCTGCGCCAGGCCGTCGCGGCCGCTGTCGAGCAGCAGGTTCAGTACATCCTTCACATTGACGCTACCGAGCGGTTCGTCGATCGAGCCGCGCGCGGCGGGCAGCAGCAGATGCGTGGTTTCGCGCAGGCGCAGCAGTTGCTCTTCATGCGGCAGCGACAGGTCAAGCCAGTCGAGATCATGGCGCGGCGTCATCACGCTGCGCACCGGGCGGTCGCCGAGCCGCATCACGGCGGCGATCATCTGGCGTTCGGCCGGCTCCACCGTGCCGGCGCTTTCGGCTTCGGCAACGAGATGATGGATCTCTTCTTCCGTCACCGCGCCGCTGTTGCCCGCGCCCGCACCGAGCAGACGCAGCACCGCCTGCGACGAGATATCGAGCAGCCAGACCAGCGGCGCGGCGATCTTCGCCAGCAGGTTCAGCACCGGCGCCATCGCGGCGGCGATGCCTTCGGCGTTTTTGAGCGCCAGCTGCTTGGGCACCAGTTCGCCGATGATCAGCGACAGATAGGTCACGATACCGACCACGACGGCAAAGGAAACCGGCTCGGCAATCGTGCGCTCCAGCTCGAAGTTGAGCATCAGCCAGCCGGTGAGGCGCTCGGCCAGCGTGGCGCCCGAATAGGCGCCGGCAAAAATGCCGACCAGCGTGATGCCGATCTGCACTGCCGAGAGGAAGCGGCCCGGCTCGGTGCCGAGCTGCAGCGCCAGCCGTGCCCCGCGCCAGCCGCGCGACTTCTTGCGCACGATGGCTTCAAGGCGGGCCTTGCGTGCCGACACCACCGCGAGTTCCGACATGGCGAGCATGCCGTTGATCAGGATCAGCACCACGATCAGCAGCAGTTCAAGCGCGAGCGACATCGAAGCCTCGCGCAGTTCGGACACCGGAGGCGGAAGAAGCCGGTGATATCAGGGGATTTTCGGGAGCGGCTTCCGCGATCTCGCGGCAACCGCCGGTGGGCTTGGCGCCCAGGCTAGGTCGGTCTGGCATAGCGGCGGCACTATAAGCAGAGGCCGGCCCCATGACTAGGGCCGGCCTGGTATCTGCGTCTATGCCTCTGAATTCACATAGAAATTATGCGTTTGCGTCAAACGCCGCCGGGGCGGCCTTTTTCGGCCGCATGCTGGCCTTGCGCTTGGGTGCAGGCGCCTTTTCCAGCCCGAGCAGGTCGGCGCGGCGTTTTTCATTCTCGGCGGCGGCCTCGGCCTGGTCGGCCGTGGTTTCGCCCGCCTCACGCGCCATGCGCAGGGCACGCAGCCGTTCCATCTTCGCGGCCGTCGCCTTGTATTTATCGGCTTCCGCCTTGGCCGAAGCTTCTGCATCGCGCTCGCGCTGCGCGGTTTTCTGGAATCGCTGTTCGGCGCGGGCGCGCGCGTCTTCAGATGTAATCGTGCGTGACGTCATGTGACTGGCCTCCAGTCAGGCTGCGGCTGTCCCTGCAGTCAGAAAGCTGAGGACAGGCGGAAGTGAGAGTAACGGCGCAGCGATGAGGGGGTTGCCCCCGGAAAGCGAAAATGCGGCAGTCTGCGCCGGAATTGCGTGGTCACCGCGGCTGAACGGATGAATCCGTTCTGCGTCGGCATGACCCGGCTTCATCGGGCCCGCAGCAGCGCTGCGCTGTTATATATGGTGCCCGGAAGCCCGGATTACAAGGCCGCCCTGCCGAAGGGTTCAGGCTGGTCCAGCCGCAACCTTGGCCGCAGCGCGACGCGCATCGCGCGCCAGGCGCATGTTGCGCAGATCGACCACTTTCTGCGCTTCGATGGCGCGCAGATCCTCGGCTTCGCGTGCGGCATCCACGGCCGCCTGCTGGCGCTGCTGCAGGGTTTCGTGGCGCAATTCGGCGCGATGGCGTTCGAGTTCTGCCTGTTGGCTGCGGGCTGTCATGGAAGCGGCTCCTTGGTTCTGGCCGGAGCCGGTGAATCAAGCACCAAGTATAGACGAATATCCGGTTAAAAGGGAGAAAATCGGTACCGGATCGAGAGAATAACGCCGCTTTACTCGCCCAGCATGCCAGTCCACAGCTGTTCCAGCCCGGCGCGGCTGAAGGGCGGACGTTCCGCCAGCGGTTTCAGCGGTTCGGTGATGCGGCCCTGCGCATCGGTGCGGAACCGCAGGCCCCAGAAGCCCAGCACACTGTCGCCCGGCAGACCGTAGCGATAATCGCGCGCCTCGAAGATGAAGCCGCCCTCGCGCATCGGCAGCTGGCGCCAATGCACCCTGCCATCGGCGAACCAGCGGAACACGCGGGCTTCATAACTGGACTGGATCGCCGCGAGCGCCGGCGTCTCTTCGTTGCGCGGAATGCGCGTCCATTCGATCGGCGCGGCGCGGAACGGCGAGGCGAAGCCGACCAGGATTTCATCCGGCAGATCGACCACGATGCGGCGCCACCAGATCTGGAAAATCACTGGATAGGCATCGACGCGCGCCGCCGCCGACGCGGCCGGGTGAATCGCGCGCAGTTCCTCGCGCGCGCGATCCTCCATATGCCGGCCGACGCCCCAGGCCATCGCGGTGTAAAGCCCGACATAGAGCAGCACCAGCTGCGCCATGCGTTGCGCGGTTTCGCCATGGCGGCGCGTCAGCAGCGCGAAGAGAAACACCGCCAGCAGCGGCAGCGAATACAACGGATCGATGATCGGCATCGCGTTGACAGAGAAACGCGCGCTGCTGAACGGCGCCAGCAGCTGGGTGCCGTAGGACGTGAAGAGATCGAGCAGTGGATGCGTGACAGCAGCCAGCGCACCGAGCCACATCCAGGCACTGCGCCGGCCGCTGTCGTCCAGTGCATCCTTCGGCAGGATGCGCGGTCGCCGCGCCACGCGGCGCTCGATGGCCCAGATGCCGGCGCCGAGGACGGCACCCGCCACCAGCGTGACCGGCAGGGAATGCGTGATGGCGCGATGATGCAGCCAGACATTGATCACCGAGGGTTCGGTGACCAGATCGGCCAGCACATCGAGATCGGGCAAAGTGGCAATCGCGCCGCCGGCCACCACCGCACCGCGGCCGAGCGATGTGCGGAAGCCCGCCGCGCCGATCACACCGCCGAACAGGATCTGGGTAACGCTATCCATGCCGCGCTCCGGCAACTGTGGGGGTCATGGGCATTCTGTCGCCTGCTGCTCGCTATGCGCGCCGATATTCATGGTCAGGATTTTCAGTTTCCAGTATTGCCGGTCGCTGACCTTATAGGCGTCCGGGTTGCGGTCATAGACCTTCTGGCTGACCTGAAGCTCGGGTCCGAACCACAAGGTGCCACGGCCGATACTGATGCCGCGCCAGTTCGCCCGCAGCCCGCCGGGCGGCTGGCACAGGATGACGGCCGCGACGGACTGGTGAAACACCGCGTCGAAGCGTGCCATCACTGCGCGGTCGGTGCTGCTGACCTGCTTGCCGTCACGATAGACTTTCACGGTCTTGGACAACATGGCCGCAATGGCGGCGCGGTCTTTCGCGCGCATCGCCGCCTGAAGGTCATTGAGGAAAGCGTAAGCCTCCTGTTCGTCGTCGACGCCGGCCACCGAGAAAGGGCCGTCTGCCGCCTGCGCCGCTGCGTTTGTGCCAAGTAGCACGAGCAGGTAGGCGACAATCCGCAGGGTGGCGGTCATGCCTTGCGGAAAATGACAGTGAGGTTGTTGGCCGGCATCTCGATCACGCGGTCCAGCGCAAAGCCGGCGCGTTGCGCCAGCGGGACCACCTCGGTATCGAGGCAGCGCACGCCCCATTCAGCGTTGCGGCTTTTCAGGCTGTCGTCGAAGGCGGCATTCGACGGTGCGGTATGGGCGCCGTGGCGGCGGAACGGACCGTAGAGGATCAGCGGCGCGTCTTTCGCGGCCATGATCGCGGCGGCACCGGCGAACAGCCCCTCGGCCGCTGCCCAGGGCGCGATATGGATCATGTTGCAGCAGAGCAGCGCGTCGCAGGCGCTGACCGGCCAGGGCTGCTGCGTCACATCCAGCCGCACGGCCGGGCGGATATTGGCCGCTGCACTGTCGGCTGCATAGGCATCGATGGAGGGCAGGTTCTCCGCCTCATAATCGCTGGGCTGCCAGACCAGCGGCGCCAGCTGCGGCGCCATGAAGGCGGCATGCTCGCCGCTGCCGCTGGCGATTTCGAGCAGCATGCCCTGCCGGGGTACGACATCCTGCAGCACGGCGAGGATGGCCTCGCGGTTGCGCAGGGTGGCGGGCATATGGCGGCGGGGATCGGGCGGAGGTTGATCGGACATCGACAAAACTTAAGGCGGAGGAACAGCAAAGGAAACGGCCGGATAACTCCTCTGTGTCATGGCCGGGCTTGTCCCGGCCATCCACGTCTTATTGGCGCTGCATGAAAAAGAAAGGCGTGGAT
>JAGXRD010000131.1 GCA_018336035.1 Alphaproteobacteria bacterium
GCCGCATAGAAAAGTCGTGGATGGCCGGGACAAGCCCGGCCATGACAATTGAAAAAGACATACGACAGAGAAACAGTGTCATGCCCGGACTTGATCCGGGCATCCACCTCTTAAAAGGCTTTGTTCATGACGCAGCGCTGGAAGAACCGGCCCGAAGGGTCGAACTGGGGCGAGTTCGGCGCCGATGACCGCATCGGTCGCGTCAACTGGATCACGGCCGAGAAGGTGAAGCAGGGCGTCGCCGAAGTGCGCGAGGGCCGCAGCTTCTGCCTGTCGCTCCCGCTCGAATATCCCGGCGGCAACCTGCTCAATCCGCGTCGCTTCCCGCCGCAGCTGTTTGCCGTGGTGCGCGAGGGCCGGCCGAACATGGCGCTGCCGCTGTCGATCTACGATCCGAAAGTGACGGACGTGTCCAGCGACGATGCCGCGCTGTTGTACCTGCAGTATTCCACGCAATGGGACAGCTTCGCCCATATTGGCTCGATGTTCGATGCCGATGGCGACGGCCAGCCCGAGCGCGTCTTCTACAATGGCTGGCGCGGCGGCAGCGACATTCCCGATGTCGAGGATCGCCATGTCGGCGAGCCGCGGCTGGAGCGCTTCCCCTCGAAAGGCACCGAGCCGCTCGGGATCCATAATTTTGCCAAACATGGCCTGCAGGGCCGCGGTGTGCTGGTCAACCTGCATGACGACTGCGGCGATACCCGCAGCTGGGTCGGCTACGATCTGCTGATGAAGGCGATGGACAAGCAGAAAGTGGAAGTCGAGCAGGGCGACATGCTCTGTTTCTATACCGGCTTCGGCGATGTGCTGATGTCGATGGGCCGCAAGCCCGATCATCACCGGCTGGAAAATTCCTGCGCCGTGCTCGATGGCCGCGACGCGAAGCTGCGGAACTGGATCACCGACTCCAAGGTGAGCTGCCTGATCGCCGACAACTATGCCGTCGAGGGTCTGCCGGCCAAAGCGGTGGAGGGCAGCCATGCCATGCTGCCGCTGCACGAACACTGCCTGTTCAAGCTGGGCGTGCCGCTCGGCGAGCTGTGGTATCTCTCCGAACTCGCGGCTTATCTGAAAGAGCATAAGCGCAACCGCTTCCTGCTGACCGCGCCACCGCTTAGACTGACCGGCGCAGTCGGTTCGCCGGCCTCCCCCATCGCCACGGTGTAGACGCGTCGCGTCTTCGCCTGCAATACATTCAGGAGTTTCCATGAACGGCGCTGAAAGCCTCGTCCGCAGTCTCGTTGTCTCCGGCGTCGATACCTGCTTCGCCAATCCCGGCACCTCGGAAATGCATTTCGTCGCCGCACTCGATCATGTGCCCGGCATCCGCTGCGTGCTCGGCTTGCAGGAGAATGTCGTGACCGGCGCCGCCGACGGCTACTGGCGCATGCTGCACAAGCCGGCCGCGACACTGCTGCATCTCGGCCCCGGCCTCGCCAATGGCCTTTCGAACCTGCACAACGCACGCAAGGCCAATTCCGGCATCGTCAATGTGGTGGGCGAACATGCCACCTATCATCTGCAGTATGACGCGCCGCTGACCTCGGATATCGACGGCATCGCCCGTCCGGTCTCGCAATGGATTGGCCGCGCCAAGGCCGCGCATGACGTGGCCAAGCTCGGTGCTGAAGCCGTGACGGTGGCGCGCAGCGGGTCTGGCAAAATCGCCACCATGGTGCTGCCGGCCGACACTGCCTGGACCGAAGTGACCGGCCCGGCGCCGGCCATGGCGCCGCCGCCGCGCGCCAAGGTCGATGACAGTGCGATTGCCGCCGCTGCTGCCGCGCTGAAAAAGGCCGGCTCACGCGGCATGCTGGTGCTCGGCGGCCATGGCCTGCTGCGGCCCTGCCTGGAAGTGGCGGCCCGCATCGCGGCGGTCACCGGCTGCCAGCTCTCCAATCCCGGCGCCAGCGCGCGCATGGAACGCGGTGGCGACCTGCCGCGCGTCGGCCGCGTGCCCTATATCCTGTCGCAGGCGCTCGCCTATCTGAAAGATACCGACGAGATGGTGCTGGTCGGCTGTCGCCGCCCGGTCGCCTTCTTCGCCTATCCGGGCCAGCCGAGCCTGCTGACGCCGGATAGTTGCAACATCACGCCGGTCGCCGATGTCGACGACGATCTGCTCGACGCGCTGGAACGCCTGGCCGATATGCTGAAGGCGCCGAAGGGCAAGGTCGCGGGTCCGGCGCAGTTGCCGAAGCCGGCATTGCCCGAAGGTGGCGTCAGCGTGGAGAAGATCGCCGCCGCGATCACCGCCTTGCTGCCCGATCATGCCATCGTGCTGGATGAATCGCTCACCTCGGGGCGCGGTATTTTCGCTGCCACCGAAGCCGCAGGCCCGCATGACTGGCTGCAGAATATGGGCGGCTCGATCGGCTACAGCATGCCGATGGCCGTCGGCTGCGCCGTGGCCTGCCCGGACCGCAAAGTGGTGGTGCTGACCGGCGATGGCAGCGCCTTCTATACGCTGCAGGCGCTGTGGACCATGGCGCGCGAGCAGCTCAATATCACCGTCGTGGTGTTTGCCAACCGCACCTACAACATCCTGCGCGGCGAACTCACCAATGTCGGTGTTTCCAATCCCGGCCCGCGTGCGGTCGACATGCTGACGCTCGACCGTCCCGACCCGGACTGGGTGGCATTGGCCAAGGGGCATGGCATTTCCGGTGTCCGCGTCACCGAGATGGGTGATTTCAGCCGGGCGTTTGCCGCCGCGCTCGAAACCCGGGGACCACAACTCGTTGAGCTGGTTTTCTGAATTCGCCACAAGTTTTGGTAGGAGCGCCGGGCCAGAGTGCTAAACACTTGATAACACTCGGCTGTTAAACCCGATTCCGTTTGCAGCTTGGCCGGAAATTTGCCAATCATATCTCCGGTAGCCCTGAAGTGGCAGGCGGGTCAGGCCTGCTGCCGGTTCCGATCACCGAAGGGCAGCCGCAGTATCAGCCCCCACCGGGCATGCGCCGTCCTTTGTTACCGGGGACGGCGTTTCCAACCAGATTTCGAGGCGCCGCCGCAGAACAGCGACCCGCGCGACAACAGAAGGTGCAAGTCCATGTCCATGCCCGCGACCGTTTCGGCGCCCGCTCTGCCCGCCACCGCCGACAAGGCCGGTGCCGTTCTCGGCGGCAGCCAGGAAGTGCTCACCTTCACCATCGGCGACCAGAATTATGGCCTCGATCTGCTCAGCGTGCGCGAAATCCGCGCCTGGACCGATGTGACGCCGCTGCCCAACACGCCGCCCTTCGTGCGCGGCGTCATCAACCTGCGCGGCGCCGTGGTGCCGATCTTCGATCTGCGCGTCCGCCTCGGTGGCGGCGTGACCCAGGCCACCAGCGCCAATGTCGTCATCGTGGTCGAGATCGGCAGTGAGTCTGTCGGCCTGCTGGTCGATACGGTGTCGGATATCCTGGCGCTCGATGCCTCGGCGCTGCAGCCGGTGCCGGCCACGGCCGCCGATGAAGAACACACCTTCCTCAGCGCGCTGGCGACCCATGAAGACCGCATGGTCGCGCTGCTGGATGTGAACCGCCTGTTCAGCCGCGGCGTGCCATCGGTCTCTGCTGCCGCCTGAGCGGTCACAGCCTCCATTTCCTTTGCACAGAGGCGCCGAAAGGCGCCTCTGTTTTTTAGTGCAGTTCCGGAGTGTGCTTGAGCAGGATGTCTTCGGTCGGCGGCACGGTCTGGCGCTCGATCCAGCGATGCACGCGCGGGCCGTCGCCCTGATGCAGCTTGCGCAGCTGCTCCATCACTTCGGCATCCGCCTTGGTGCGCCGCGAATTGTGCCGGATATATTCCAGCCAGGTCGGCACGTGATAGGACTCGGTCCATAACTCGGTATCTTCGACATGGCGCAGCAATGCCCAGCGCTGCGCGCCATCACGCAGACGAATCTGGCGCCGCCGCGTCATCACGGCCAGGAATTCGTTCACGTCCTCCTGGCGGATGCGATATTCCACCATCACGAAAATCGGCCCGCTCTGCGGCTTGATGTCGAGTTTGGTTGCGGGCGCCTGGAACTGGCCGAGCGGATCGAGATCGACCGAAACGACGTTCTGTAATGTGAAGCGCAACCCTGCAACCGCGCAGACCAGGAGCCCGAGCCCGCCCACGACAAGTGCGGCCGACACGCCCTGGGCATCGGCCATCGCGCCCCACACCCAGCTGCCGATCGCCAGGCCGCCGAAATTGGTCATCTGGTACAGCGCAATGGCGCGACCGACGACCCAGCGCGGCGCCGAAAGCTGGACCGAGATATTGAACAGCGACAGCGTGACGACCCAGCAGGCACCGGCCGGAATCAGGGCTGCAAAGCTGAGATAGAGATTGGTGCTGAGGCCGAGCGTGACGGTCGCGGCCATGAAGATCAGGCAGGCCAGTCGCGTGATGGTTTCATCGGTCAGCATCCGGTGAATGCGGGCATTGAGCATGGCGCCCAGGATGGCGCCCACACCGAATGTGGACAGCAGGCCGCCATAGGTGAGCGGGCCACCGCCGAGAAGATCGCGTGCGACGATGGGCAGAAGCGCCAGCACAGCCACGGCGCAGAAACTGAACAGGACGGTGCGGAACAGCACCACCAGGATATGCGGCGACATCGCCACATAGCGCAGCCCGGCCGACATGGCGCTGAGGAAGTCTTCTCTGGGCAGATCGGACTTGGCCGTCTCAGGCTTCCATTTCGCCAGCACCCAGATGATCGGCAGGTAAGTAAAAGCATTGAAGATGAAGGACAGCGTGGCGCCGAGTGTGGCCACGATGGTGCCGCCAATGGCGGGACCGATGCTGCGGGTGGCGTTGAACCCCATATTGTTGAGCACGACGGCGGCCGAAATGGTGTCGCGCGGCACGGTGTCACGCACGCTGGCCTGCCAGGACGGGTTGTTGATCGCAGCACCGGTGCCGATCAGGAAGGTCAGCGCCAGCAGCATCCAGGGCGTGATCCAGTCGAAGTAGACGGCGGCAGCCAGGAGGAGGGACAGCGCCAGCATCGACGCCTGGGCGCTGAGCATGACGATGCGGCGGTCGAAATTGTCGGCCAGTGCGCCGGCAGCCAGGGCGAACAGCATGACCGGCAGCGCATTCATGCCCTGCACCAGCGCCACCAGGCTGGCCGATCCGCCGATGGTCATCATGACCCAGCTGGCGCCGATGGTCTGGACCAGCACGCCGATATTCGAGATCAGCGAGGCGGTCCAGAACAGCCGGAATGTCCGGTGCTGGAACGGGGCGAAAGTACCGACCGGCGAAGGGGCTGGGGTCATGGCTTGCTGTGCTGGCGCCAGGGCGGCGTGAAAGACGAAGCGGGTGGTCGGGCGGGCGCTGCGGCGCTGAATTCTGGTCTAGTGACTGAAATGTATAGGTGATTGTTCCCGATGGGGAGGCGCGGACGTGTCGTCCGCCGTGTTTTTCCACCGTCTGCAGGCCTCACCCATGCGGGCCGCAGTGCCCACGAGGCGTGACCGCAATATGCTCCGCATGGAATTCAATCCTTAACTGTGCAGGTGCAGCAAAAATCGGGCGCCCGTTAATCCCGCCCCAGGAGGTGCTTATGGGGGTGTGCGTTTATTAACCTCACATATCAATTATTTATGCGAATATAAGGCCAGGCAGTTCTAGCCGACGAATAAGAGGGGAAATCCATGTCGCTTGCATCAAATCTCAAGATCGGCCCCCGGGTACTCGCTGTCGTTGCGCTGCTGGCGATCGCCGCCGCCGCCATCGGTACAATGGGTGTCATTTCCCTCGACCGCTTCGAGCGCCAGACCAATGTGATGGAGAGCATCGCCAAGCAGACCCAGTATGGCGAGCGGCTCAATGCCCTGGTCTATGCGGTGGTGATGGATTCGCGCGGTGTCTACATGTCGGCCGATGCCGCCGCCGCCCGGCCGTTTTCGGCCGGCATCGTGCGCTTCACCGGCGAGATGGAAACCGTGCTCAAGGACTGGACGGCCCTGATCGGGCCGCAGGCCGGCAGCACCGACGAGGCGAAGCAGTTCATCGCCACGGTCAACCAGTTCATCCAGTTCCGTCGCGAACTGGCCCGTCTCGGCCTTGAAGGCAAGCCGGGCGAGGCGCGCGAATACGGCGACAACGACACCAACCGCGCCAACCGTCAGGCGGTCAATCGCCTGATCGACGGCGTCACCAAGCGCAATGCCGAACGGGTGATCGAGGTCAGCAGCGGTCTGACGGCCTATTACAACACGCAGCGCCCGCTGCTGATCATGATCACGGTGGCTGCGATTGCGGTGTCGGTGGCGCTGGCGCTGTATATCGTCATCGCCACCCTGACGCGGCCGATCAGCCGCATCACCGGCGTGATGAACACGCTGGCGACCGGTAATACCGGCGTGGCCGTCACCGGCAGCGAGCGTCGCGACGAGATCGGCGAGATGGCCAAGGCCGTGCAGGTCTTCAAGGACAGCATGATCGCCCGCGAAGCGGCCGAAAGCGAGATCGCGCAGCAGCGCGAACAGGCCGAGCAGCGCCGCATCGAACAGGCCGCGCGTGAAAAGGCGGCCGGCGATGAGATTGCCGCGCTGGTCAACAAGGTGGCCGATGGCGATTTGACCGGCCGCATCAATGAAAGCGGCAAGGATGGCTTCTTCCTCTCCACCAGCCAGGAGCTGAATCGTCTGGCGGCCACGCTGCAGACCATGGCCGGCGAACTCGCCGAGGTGATGGGCGCGATGGCGCAGGGCGACGTGACGCGCAGCGTGCGCGGCGAATATCACGGCGTGTTCGGCCAGTTGAAATCCAGTGCCAATGGCATGGCCGAACGCCTGCGCGACTTCGCCGGCCGTCTGACCCAGACGACGCAGTCGGTGAAGGCGGCATCGACCGAAATCTCCACCGGCAGTCAGGATCTGGCCAGCCGCACGGAATCGCAGGCCGCCTCTATCGAAGAAACGGCAGCGTCGATGCACGAGATCACCACCACGGTGAAACAGAATGCCGACAACGCGCAGGCCGCCAACCAGCTGGCGGTCGCGGCGCGCGACACCGCCGAGAAGGGCGGCAGCGTGGTCGCCGATGCCGTGAAGGCGGTGACGCAGATCGAGGAAAGCGCGCGCAAGATCTCCGATATCGTCGGGTTGATCGACGAGATCGCTTTCCAGACCAACCTGCTGGCGCTGAATGCTTCGGTCGAAGCCGCGCGTGCGGGCGAGGCGGGCAAGGGCTTTGCGGTGGTGGCGCAGGAAGTGCGTGCGCTGGCGCAGCGCTCCGCGAATGCGAGCAAGGACATCAAGGCGCTGATCACGGACTCCAATGCGCAGGTCAAGACAGGTGCCGCACTGGTGAACCAGACCGGCGGTTCGCTGACCGATATCGTCAATGCGATCAAAAAGGTGTCGGATATCGTCGCCGAAATCGCGGCGGCCTCGCGCGAACAGGCCACCGGCCTCGACCAGATCAACACCGCGGTCGGCAGCATGGATGAAATGACCCAGCGCAACGCGGCCCTGGTGGAAGAGACCACGGCGGCGGCCCAGAGCCTGAATACCCAGGCGGGGCAGCTGGCCGAACTGGTCGCCTTCTTCAAGGTGGCGGGTGGCATGCTGGTGGCGGCGACTCCGGCACCCCGGCCGGTGGCTGCAGCGCCCCGCAAACCGGCCGCCGCACCGGCTGCGCCGGCCCCGGCGCCGGCCGCCGCGTCTGCCGAAGACTGGCAGGAATTCTAAGGCTTTAGCGGGTCCGGCACGGGACTGATTTCAGGCGGGTTTTCCGGTTGACAGGCTGGGGACCCGCCGGTATGGTCCGCCCCACTTTTCCGCCGGGCCGGGTCAGACTGCGTCCGGCTTACTGTTTCTGAAGGTCAGGTATCATGAAGGTCGTGAATTCCCTCAAGTCGGCCAAGGGCCGTCATCGCGATTGCCGCGTCGTGCGCCGCAAGGGCCGCGTCTACGTGATCAACAAGACCAACCCGCGCTTCAAGGCGCGCCAGGGTTAATCAGACTGGGGTTAATACCCCTCCGGTTTGGTGTGATTTAAACGGCCCGGTTGCTCACGCAGCCGGGCCGTTTTCTTTTGTCCTGGCCGCCGTATCGGGCTGGAAATTTGTCTGACAACCTGACAAATTTGCCCGATGCCGAGTCACCCTCAATCCTCCGATTCTGACCTGCCGCGCGCCGGCCTGGGCGCCACCCTGGCCGCCCGGCTGGTCGCCTCGATTCGCGCCGGCGACTTCAAACCCGGCGACCGGCTGCCGACCGAGATGCAACTGGTCGAGCGTTTCTCGGTCAGCCGCGCCGTGGTGCGCGAGGCGATCGCCCGGCTCAAGACCGACGGTTTCGTCGAAAGCCGGCAGGGCTCGGGCGCCTTCGTTTCCGCCAAACCCGGCCTGGCCAATTTCCGCATCGCGAACCAGCTGGCTGCGGCCGATCTGGCGCATGTCTTTGAACTGCGCGGCGTGATCGAGGTCGGCATGGCGGAACTGGCGGCGCAGCGCCGCAGCAAGGCTGATATCGCCGCGCTGGACGCCGCTTTCATGCAGATGCAGCAGGCGCTGGAAGGCGGGCAGGACGGCGCCGACGCCGACGACGCCTTCCATGCCGCCATCGCCACCGCGGCGCATAATCCCTATCTGGCGCAGTTCGCCGCGTTTCTGGCGCAGCATTTCTCCGCCACGCGCGCTGTCACCTGGCAGCCCGAGGCGCGCGCGAGCGGCAGCACCCTGGCCGCGCAGGCCGAACATCTTGATCTCGTCAAAGCCATTCTGCGCGGCGATGCCGAAGCGGCAGGCTTCGCCGCCCGCCGCCATGTCGCCAATGCTGCCGCGCGCTATCAGGCCGCGCAAAAGAAAAAAGGATAGCGCACGCCATGCTGATGCCCGCACCCGAACAGGACATCATCGCCCAGCGGCTCGACCTGATCGCCGCTTTGCGCCGCATCGTGCCGGGCGAGGGCGTGATCGCCGACGAGACGTCCTTGCGCGCCTTTGAATGCGACGGGCTCACAGCCTATCGCCAGCTGCCGCTGGTCGCCGTGCTGCCCAGCAACGTGCAGCAGGTGTCAGAGGTGATGAAGCTGTGCAACGCGCGCGGCGTGAAGATCGTGCCGCGCGGCGCCGGCACGTCGCTCTCTGGCGGCGCGCTGCCGCTGGCCGATGGCGTGCTGCTGGGTCTTGGCAAGTTCAATAAGGTGCTGGATATCGACTGGGACAATCGTTGTGCGGTCGTGCAGCCCGGCGTCACCAATCTCGGCATCACCCGCGCCGTCGAGCATCGCGGCTTCTACTATGCGCCAGACCCGAGCAGCCAGATCGCCTGCACCATCGGCGGCAATGTGGCGGAGAATTCCGGCGGCGTGCATTGCCTGAAATACGGCCTGACCACCAACAACATCCTCGGCGTCGAAATGGTGCTGATGAACGGCGACATCGTGCGGCTCGGCGGCAAGCATCTTGATGCCGAGGGTTATGACCTGATGGGGCTGATTTGTGGCTCGGAAGGCCTGCTCGGCGTCATCACCGAAGTGACGGTGCGCATTCTGCCTAAGCCGACCACGCAGCGCGCCGTGCTGGCCGGTTTCCCGACATCGGAATCTGCCGGCAACTGCGTGGCGCGGATCATCGCCTCAGGGATCATCCCCGGTGGCATGGAAATGATGGATCGTCCAGCGATTCATGCGGCCGAAGACTTCGTGCATGCCGGTTATCCGCGCGATGTCGAGGCTTTGCTGATCATCGAACTGGACGGGCCGCCGGCGGAAGTCGACGACCTGCTGCTGCGCGTGAAGGAGATTGCCGAACGCTGCGGCTCGGTGTCGTTGCGCGTGTCGCAGAGCGAAGACGAGCGGCTGGCCTTCTGGGCCGGACGCAAGGCGGCCTTCCCCGCGGTCGGTCGCATCTCGCCGGACTATCTCTGCATGGATGGCACGATTCCGCGCAAAACTTTGCCGCTGGTGCTGACCCGCATGGGCCAGCTGTCGGAAAAACACGGGTTGCGCGTGGCGAATGTGTTTCATGCCGGCGACGGCAACCTGCATCCGCTCATTCTGTATGACGCCAACAATCCGGGCGAGCTGGAACGCGCCGAGGAATTCGGCGCCGATATCCTGCGGCTCTGCGTCGAGGTCGGCGGCGTGCTGACCGGCGAACATGGCGTCGGCGTGGAAAAGCGCGACCTGATGCCGGCGATGTTCAGTGAGGCCGACCTGGCGCAGCAGATGCGCGTCAAATGCGCCTTCGATCCCAACCATCGCCTCAATCCCGGCAAGGTCTTCCCCGTGCTGCATCGCTGCGCCGAACTCGGTCGCATGCATGTGCATAAGGGCCAGCTGGCCTTTCCGGACCTGCCGAGGTTTTGAAGTGATGCGACGTTCATACAAAGTCGTCGTCCTCGGACTTGATCCGAGGACCTCAGGCCGTACTGCCCGAGATGCTCGGGTCAAGCCCGAGCATGACGATATGGAAGAAGCGTGATGCCTGAAACCTTCATCCCCTCCGGCACCACCGATGTTGCCGATCTGGTCAAATGGGCCGCCGCCGAAGGCAAGCCGCTCAGCCTGCATGGTCATCGCAGCAAGGCTGGCCTCGGCCGCCCGGCGCAGACCGAATATGCGCTCGATATCAGCCGGCTTAGCGGCATCCTCGATTACGAAGCGGCCGAGCTGGTGCTCACCTTGCGGCCCGGCACGCTGGTCTCGGATGTCGAGAAGCTGCTCGGTGCCAGCCACCAGATGCTGGCCTTTGAGCCACCGGATTACGGCCCGCTCTGGGGCGGTCCGGCGTCGCGTGGCACCATCGGCGGCGCCATCGGCTGCAATCTTGCCGGTCCGCGCCGTTTCAAATCCGGCGCGATCCGCGATCATCTGCTCGGCTTTGCCGGCGTGTCAGGACGTGGTGAAATCTTCAAGGCCGGCGCGAAAGTCGTGAAGAATGTCACCGGCTACGACCTGCCGAAATTGGTCTGCGGCGCCTATGGCACGCTGGTGGCGCTGACCGAGGTGACCGTGAAAGTGCTGCCCGCGCCGGAAAAGACCCGCACCGTGCTGGTCTTCGGCCTCGATGATGCGCGCGCGATCCAGGCGCTGTCGGCCGCCGCCACCTCGCCGCATGAAGTGGCGGGCCTGGCCCATCTGCCGGCCGGCATCGCCGCACAGTCCGGCGTCGGCTATGTCGCCAAGGCGGGCGTTTCCGTCACCGCGATCCGCATCGAGGGCGCGGATGTGTCGGTGCGGGCGCGCTGCGAGGCGCTGCGCGACCTGCTCGGTGCTTTCGGCCAGTTGGAAGAACTGCATTCGATGAACTCGGCCTGGCTGTGGCGCGAAATCCGCGATGTGGCCGCTTTCGCGCTGCCGCAGGATCGCGTGCTGTGGCGACTGTCGGTGGCGCCCATGAATGGCCCGGGTGTCACTGCCGCCATCGCGGCGGCAGAGCCCGACGCACAGTTCTTCTACGACTGGGCCGGCGGCCTGGTCTGGCTGACCTTGCCGCCAGCGCAGGACGCCCATGCCGCGCTGGTGCGTGGTGCGGTGGCCGCGCAGGGCGGCGGCCATGCCACGCTGTTCCGCGCCGATGCCGCCACGCGCGCTGCCGTGCCGGTGTTCCAGCCGCAGCCGGAAGCCTTGGCTGCGCTATCTCGTCGCTTGAAAGAGAGCTTCGACCCGATGAATGTCCTCAATCCGGGCCGCATGGTGGCGGGAACCTAACATGCAAACCTCCTTCACTCTCGCCCAGCTCGCCGATCCCGGCATTGCCGCCTCGAACGAGATCCTGCGCAAATGCGTGCATTGCGGCTTCTGCACGGCGACCTGCCCGACCTATGTCCTGCTTGGGGATGAGCGCGATAGTCCGCGCGGTCGCATCTATCTGATCAATCAGATGCTGGAGGGCGGGCATGACGCCACGGAAGAAACCGTGCGCCATGTCGATCGCTGCCTGTCCTGCCTCAGTTGCATGACGACCTGCCCGAGCAGCGTGAACTACATGCATCTCGTCGATCATGCCCGCGCGCATATCGAAGAGACCTACAAACGCCCGCTGATGGACCGCCTGCTGCGCGGCGTGCTGGCGCGTGTGCTGCCCAATCCCGGCCTGTTCCGCTTCAGCCTGCGGCTGGCGAAGATCGGCAAGCTGTTTTCTTTCCTGCTGCCGAAGAAGCTGAAAGCCATGGTGGCGCTGGCGCCGACCGCGCTGCCGCCGGCGTCTCCGCTGGATCAGCCGCAGGTGTTCAAAGCCGAAGGCGCGCGGCGCATGCGCGTGGCGCTGATGACCGGCTGCGCCCAGCGCGTGCTCGACCCCGAAATCAACGCCGCCACCATCCGGCTTCTCACACGGCATGGCTGCGAAGTCGTCGTGGCGCAGGGTGCCGGCTGCTGTGGGGCGCTGACGCACCATATGGGCAAGGAAGCCGATGCCCATGCCAAGGCGAAAGCCAATATCGCCGCCTGGCATAGTGAACTGGAAGGCGAGGGACTGGATGCGGTGGTGATCAATGCCTCGGGCTGCGGCACCACGGTGAAGGACTATGGCTTCATGCTGCGCAGCGATGCGGCCTGGGCCGACAAAGCTGCGAAGATCGGCGCGCTGGCGAAAGACATCACCGAGGTGATGCGGGATCTGGGCCTGAAGCCTGTCGATGGCCTGCCGCCGCTGACGGTGGCCTATCACAGCGCCTGTTCGCTGCAGCATGGCCAGAAGATCACGGCTTTGCCGAAGCAGCTGCTCGGCCAGGCCGGCTTTACGGTGAAGGATGTGCCGGAAGCGCATCTGTGCTGCGGCTCGGCCGGGACTTACAACCTGCTGCAGCCGGAGCTTTCAGCGCAGTTGCGCGACCGCAAGGTGAAGAATATCGCCTCGACCAACGCCGATGCCGTGGCGGCCGGCAATATCGGCTGTCTGGTGCAGATTGCAGGCGGGATGGACAAGCCGGTGCTGCATACCGTGCAGCTGCTCGACTGGGCGACCGGCGGGCCGCGTC
>JAGXRD010000132.1 GCA_018336035.1 Alphaproteobacteria bacterium
AAGCTTCCGGCTTCATGGATGACCCGTCAAACGGGTTGTATCGCTAAGATGTACCCATCTAATCGCTTTGCAAACGAATCCGCCATGAATACCCTTCGCCTCACGCTGCGACAGCTGCAGATCTTCGTGGCGGTTGCGCGCAGCGGCACTACCACGGCAGCCAGCGCCGAGATCGCGCTGTCGCAGTCGGCCACCAGCTCGGCCGTGAATGAACTTGAGCGGCTGCTGTCGCTGCGCCTGTTCGACCGCGCGGGCAAGCGCCTGCTGCTCAACGACAACGGCCGTGCGTTACTGCCGCGGGCCCTGGCGCTGCTGGACGGTGCCGCCGGCATCGAGCTGATGTCCCGCGATGGCAGCGCCCAGGCGCAGTCGCTGCGCATCGGCGCCAGCACCACCATCGGCAACTATGTGCTGCCCAGGCTGCTGGCCCGTTTTGTCGCAGCGCAACCGGGCCATGCCAGTGCCTGGCGCTCAAAGGTCGTGATCGGAAACACGGCGGCCATCTGTGACGCGGTCGCTGCGTTTGAACTGGACGTGGGCCTGATCGAAGGGCCTTGCCACCAAGCGGCGCTGGCCGTCACGCCATGGCACCAGGACGAGATGGTGGTCGTTACATCGCCTGACAGCGCGTGGGCACGAATGAGCCTGGCCGGCGAGCGGGTGCCAATGCGGACACTGCGTGAAGGGGTCTGGCTGGTGCGTGAGTTGGGCTCGGGAACGCGCGAGGCCACCGACCAAAGTCTGCTGCCCCACTTGCGCTCCTACCGTCGAAGCATCGAGCTGGGAAGTTCGGAGGCGATCAAACATGCGGCCGAGGCGGGTATGGGCGTGGCCTGCCTTTCGTCGTGGGTCGTGAGCGACGCTTTGGAGGCCGGCCGCCTGTGCCGCATCGCCACGACCTTGCCGCGGCAGCTCCGACAATCTCACCTGGTCGTGCATCGCGACAAACAGCCCACCGCTTCGCTGCTGGCATTTGTCGACCAGGTATCTGGCGCCGAGAACACGGCGCCATGAAATGTGACTCCATCGAGGTCAGGCCTGAGCAGCTCGCCAGTCGGCGCTCAAAGCTTATCCACGCACCTTCAACGAGATTCACGGCAGGCTCACCTGCACAAATGCCGGATGCGGATGGCGAGGTCAAGACTGCCGCATATCCACATACCGCGCGCGATGTCTTGGGCATTGCGATCCAACGGCCACCCCTTGTCTCCTTCTTTATTTGCGGCGAGAGCAATGATCAGAATGTTGCAACAGCATCAGGTCAAAGTGAACTATTGCCCGTCTATCACGCACTTTGAGGAGCACTGGGAACCCGGGTGGCGGGTATTGCGCTACGGACACTGAAGGACCAAAAGAAGTGATTCGCCCTCCCTGCTGGCGCTTGAAGAAGGCCTGCCCATGGTCCAGAACACCGTTTCGTCCGTGACGCAAAGGGCCATTCCAGAACTTTGCACTTCGCTACAGTGCCGAACGACCGGTACAGGTAATCGATCGGTCGCTTGAGATCCTGACCGGTAAGCGACCGCTTGCGTTGGCGCCCATGGACTCTGCCGTCGAACCTAAGTGGCAGCAATCAGTCTTGAGCGGACTTCGAAACTTGGGGGAACGTACAGAGGAGGTAAACGCTGGTGTGGATGAAGAGCCAATCCCAAACTCATTGCTACATTGCGGTCGTCAAAGTCTTAGCAGATACCGGTTTTGAGCGTCAGCTCATGGTGGTGCTGAAGACGTTTCAGGTCTGTTTGCTCCGACTTCTAACTGGTCAGTTTTGGGTCGGTGTCACCAGCGAGGCCCGTATTGCTTTGCCACGGCCACGATCTCAGAGGCCAGCGGGTGTTCATTGCCTTGTGTCAGGGCTTGCGCGCAACGATGGTCGCGAACGACTTTACCGTGTCCCCCGGTGCTGCAAAGTCCTGGTGTTCGGAGGCGATCACCTGCCAGCCGGCAAACTGGGTCTGCAGAAAGTCCCTCGGAAAAAGGCAGTGCTTGTTGGGGTCGAACATGTCCATGTAGGTCGTTCCCACCACCAGCACATTCACCACCATCGTGCCGCCCGGCACTAGGTGAACCTGGAGATCAGTCAGGGCCCGCTTCGCCGTGACGCAGTCCAGAAACATCAGCAGCCCGATAGAGACGATCGAGTCAAAGTGCCCGGTAACGTCGTAATGGCCGAGGTCGGCCACTTGAGCCTCCACTGGCAGGCCTTCGGCGCTGGCCATCTGAATCAAGTGCGAAATGGCGACATCGCTGGCGTCCAATGCCAGCACCGAGCAGCCGGCGCGCGCAGCCGCCAAGGCCAAGTTGCCCATGCCACAGCCAAAGTCCAGCACATGCCCCCGAAGGTGCGGCAGCGCTGCCTGCTCGAACGGGTTCAGCGCCCCTTCGGTCTGGTGAATCTGCTGCTCGAACTGCCGGTCGAAAAACTCGACACTGCGGTTGTTGCTCATGGGTGTCTCTCTGGTGGGTTCGGATGCGCTGGGCATGGTACGCCTGGACAGGTCGACAGCGCCTGTGCTAAGGAACATGATCGACCGGATCGCTCACACAAACCCCGGAGGTTCCTCGCATGCCCAAGGAAGTCTTTGATGCCATTGTCGTCGGCGCTGGCCAGGCTGGCCCCGCCCTGGCCGCGCGCTGTGCACGCGAAGGGCTGCGCACCGCCGTGATCGAACGCCATCTTTTCGGCGGTACCTGTGTCAATGTGGGCTGCGTGCCCACCAAGACCTTGGTGGCCAGCGCGCGTGCCGTGCGCCAGGCGCAGCGCGGCGCCGAGTACGGCTTTGATGCGGGCGACATCCGGGTGAACATGGCGCGGGTAAAGGCGCGCAAGGAAGGCATCGTGCTGCACTCGCGCCAGGCGGTGGAAGCCTGGATGCGGGGCCTGGCCCACACCGAGGTGATCACCGGTGAGGCGCGCTTCGTGGCGACTGCCACGCTGGAGGTCAATGGCCGCCAGCTGACCGCCCCGCGCATCTTTCTCAACGTGGGTGGGCGCTCGGTGCGCCCGGAACTCCAAGGCATCGACGAAGTGCCCACCCTGGACAACGTGTCGATCATGGAGCTGGAGGCAGTGCCCGAGCACCTGGTCATTGTCGGGGGTAGCTACATCGGCCTGGAGTTCGCGCAGATGATGCGCCGCTTCGGCGCCCAGGTGACGGTGGTGGAGCGTTCGGCGCGCCTGCTGCCGCGCGAAGACGCCGACGTGTCGGACGGCATCCGCGAGATTCTTCAGGCAGAAGGTTTGCGCTTCGAGCTGGAGGCAGAGTGCCTGTCGCTGGCGCAGGGTGAGGATGGCATCTCGGTGGGCGCGAAGTGCGCCAGCGAAAGTGCGCCCATCATCGCCAGCCATGTGCTGCTGGCCGTGGGCCGCCGGCCCAACACCGACGGGCTCGGCCTAGAACACGCTGGCATCCGCATGGACGCAAAGGGCTACATCGATGTGGACGACCAGTGCCGCACCAGCGCTGCGGGTGTGTGGGCGGTGGGTGATTGCAACGGCAAAGGCGCCTTCACGCACACCGCCTGGAACGACCACGAGATCGTGGTGGCCAACCTGTTCGATAACGACCCACGCCGCATTTCAGACCGCATCCCGTGCTATGCGCTCTTCATCGACCCGGCGCTGGGGCGTATGGGCATGTCCGAGACCGAAGCCCGCGCGAGCGGGCGGCGGGTGTTGATGGGCAAGATGCCGATGCAGAAGGTGGGTCGCGCGCGCGAAGCGGGTGAGACCCAGGGCTTCATGAAGGTGCTGGTGGACGCCGACACGCGGCTTCTGCTGGGCGCAGCCATTCTGGGCCTCAACGGCGACGAAGTGGTGCACAGCCTGCTGAACCAGATGGCCGCCGGCCAGCCCTGCGACGTGATGGCGCGCACCGTGCACATCCACCCCACGGTGTCGGAGCTGCTGCCCACGCTGCTGCAGCAGTTGAAGCCACTGGACGGGCACTGAAGGCGCTTCACGGCATCAGTCTTTTCCGCCTTATTTCCCATCGAGACTTCATGAAGCAATCTTCCTGAGCCCGGCTTTCGGCGACACCGCAAACTCGACCGCATGACAACCGCCACCGAGCCCAGCGATGCCCCGGACTACTCACCACCACCACCGCTGCGGTGTCGGAGTGAAACGCGGGCGTGGGTGTGGGTGTGGTGGTTAAGGGAGCTGCTTGAGCTCGGGTTGAAGGCGAGGCTCCTGCGGATCTGAAGCAGCTTCACTGCTTCTTCATATCGCCGTGCCCAGCATGGCCTCCTTGCCGTGATCGGCGAGTTGGGCGTCAAACCATTCGTGCAGCGCTTACACGAGGTCGAGATCACCTGCGCATCGGGTCCGGTCTGAAGTCCGTGGTAACCGAACTAGCCGTGACCCACTAGGCGCTTTACCCCACTGTTGCCAAGCTGGAAAAAGACGGCGTGGTGTTCCGAGAGACAGGGTTCATCGCACTGGCGCGCGACCAAAGGCGCTGAGCACCAACGCGCGCTGTCCAATGCGTCGCCCTGCGCGAGAAATCGCCGTCAAGTGCTGCGCCCTCGCACCAAAGGCACGAGGCGATCGCTCATGCTCACGGCGACTACCGAAGGCGCTCCACCTCTCTCTTGACCAGCTCGAAGAGCTGATCCGGATCGGTCGAAGACAGCGGCTTACCGTTGACGAAGAAGGTCGGGGTGGCTCGAACCCCGATCGCCTTCAGATCCACGACGTCTTGCGCCAGCAAGGCATCCACCGAACCAGAGGCGATGTACTGGCGTGCCTGCTCCACGTCCAGGCCGACCGATTGCGCAATGGCCCACGCTCGCAAGGAGGCGTTCGTGCCTTGACCCGTCCACGCCCGCTGCCCGTCCAGCAAGGCGTCAAGCACAAGTTCAAATTTCCGCTGTGCACGCGCTGCTTCAAGAATCCTCACCGCTTCCACAGAAGCCTCTCTGTGAAACGGCGTGTACCGAATCACCAAGCGCGTCTCACGCGGAAACGCCGCCAGGATCTGTTTCACGCGAGGATGGAAGGCCTTGCACGCCTCACAGGCGGGATCGAAGAACTCGACGATGGTGACCGGCGCATCCTCGGCACCAATGATCGGCGAGTGCGGTCGCACCATCGCACCGGCCTGCTCCGAAGCCTGCAACGTCGCAATCTGCAGCGTATGTCGCTGATAAAAAAAGACGGCGGCAGCAAACACCGCGAGGGCGGCCAGCGCCGAGAGGAAAACAATGTGGCGGCGGGTCATACAGTGGCACCCAACGCGTTTGATACCGACGCTCGGTGAGAGACAGACGCGTTGGCTTCTTTCATGGTCAGCAGGCCCTCTGGTTTCATGCTCGGGGTTGGTACGCAATGATCGCCATGCCTGCCAGCGTGACCACCACGCCCACCCCATCCCAGATCGACGGGCGAACGCCATCGACCGTCCAGAGCCATGCCAGCGCAACCGCCACATAGACCCCGCCGTAGGCCGCGTAGACCCGCCCCGAGGGCGCGGCGTGGAGGGTCAGCAGCCAGACGAAGGTAGCCAGGCTCACGGCCGCTGCGGGCAACAACAACCAGCCTGACCCCTGACCGCGCAGCCACAGCAGCGGCAAGTAGCAGCCCACGATCTCGGCGATGGCGGTGGCCAGGTAGAGCAGCAGGGTTTTCATACCGGCAACGGGTAGTCAGGCGTCCATGGATTTCAGCAGGGCCAGGATGTCTTCGGCGATCACGGCGGGCTCGGTCCCGTAACTCGAAAACAGTCTTACGGCGCCGTTGGTGTCGAACACGTACTTGCCCGCCGAATGGTCCATCGTGTACGAAGTGGGTGTCGAGCCCTCGGCTTTTCGGTAGTAGATCTTGAAGCTGTCAGCCACAGCCTTGAGCTCGGTCGGTTCAGGGCGCAGCGCCAGAAAGCTCGGGTCGAAGTTGGTCATGTACTCCTTGAGTAGGGGCAACGTATCGCGCTCCGGGTCCACCGTGATGAAGAGCACCTGCAGCTGATTGCCCCGATCGCCCATGAGGCGCTTGACCTCGGCCAGGGTGGTCATGGAGGTGGGGCACACATCGGGGCACTGCGTGAAGCCGAAAAACACTACCACAGCCTTACCGCGGAAATCGGCCATGGTGCGCACCTGCCCGGTGTGGTCGGTGAGCTTGAGGTCCCGTGCAAAAGCAGCTCCTGTGATGTCGGTGCTCTTGAAGGTGGGCACCTGGGGCGAACAGCCCGCCAGGAGACCACCTGCCGCAAACCACGAAGCGCTCAACACCAACACCTTGCGTCGGTTGAAAGGACGTACGGGAGCCATCTCTCTCATTTCTTCACCTTGGCCACTTCTTCTGCCACCAGTGCGGCAAGCTGATCGGGCCCGAAACTGGGCAGGCTGCGGCCGTTGACGAAGAAGGTGGGCGTCTTGGTGACTTGCAGCGCGGTAAGGTCTTCTATGTCCTGCTGCAGGACGGCCTGCATACCGGGTTTTTCCATGTCCTGCCGCGCCTTGACGAGGTCCAGCCCGGCCTGCTCGGCTACCTTGAATGCGGTCTCGATGCTGGGTTGACCGTGGTCGGCCCAGGCGGGCTGCGCGGCCAACAACGATTCCAGCACCGGCTGGTACTTGGCCTGGCTCTTGGCCGACTCCAGCAGCTTGACCACTACGTCTGAACCTTGGTGAAACGGCGCGTATCGGATCACGAGCCGTACGTCGTCGGGGTACTGGGCCATCAGGTTCTTGACGATGGGATAGAACGCGCGGCAGGTCTCGCAGGCGGGGTCAAAAAACTCGACGATGGTGACCGGCGCGTTCTGCGGGCCGAACACCGGCGAGTGCATGCGCACCAAGCGCGTCTGCTCGGCCTTGACCTGAACGTCTTGCGCGGTCTGCACCCGCGATTGGTAGGCGTTCATGCCCAGGTAAAAGAACAAGGCAACGATAGCCACCAGACCGATGACGGTGAATTTTTTGGCGTTCATGAACGGGACTTTCTCAAATAGACAAAAAGCAGGAAGGCGATGGCGATGAAGGCTAGAAGAGACAACCAGGGAATCTGGATGCCGTTCAGGATCTCTAGGCTCTGTTCGCTGCACGAAGGCCCGGCGCCGCAGGGCACCCACCACTGGGGCACCCACCCTGCGATCAGCGCGGTGTGGTAGCCCGCGATGGCGGCACCACCCAAGGCCAGCGGCAACGCGTACACCGCACCGCGGCGGTCTTCGGCGAACGCGGCCATGCCTAGGATGATGGCCAACGGGAACATGAAGATGCGCTGATACCAGCAGAGCAGACAGGGCGTCATGCCCATGACTTCACCGATGAAAAGCGCCCCGAGAGTGGACACCAGAGCGAAGGCCCAGGCGCCCAGGATCCAAAACCAGCCATGCTTCATGAAGGAAGCTCCTCAGAGGTTCTGCGGGTCGGTTGGCGCGGTGACGCTTTCAATGAAGCAAGGCACCAGGTCAGCGCGGCGCAGACGATGAAGACATCGGCGAGATTGAAGGCCGGCCAATGGATGTTGCGCCAGTGAAAGTCGAGGAAGTCCACCACAGCTCCGATCTGGACGCGGTCCACGAGGTTGCCGCCACCACCGCCGGCCACAAAGGCGCCCAGCCAGCGGTCCAGCGGTTCGGCTTGCCGCGCGAGGCACACCACTGAAACGAAGCCCACCACCAGCACCGACACGCCGATGAAAAACCAGCGTTGCCAGCCACCGGCATCCGCCAAAAACGAGAATGCGGCACCTGCGTTGAGCACATGCACGAAGTTGAACCAGTCGGTGACCCGAACCGCTTCACCCAGTTCGAGGATGGTGGAGAAATACGACTTGGTGGATTGATCCAGCAAGAGAAGGATGGCCACGGCGGCGAGCCATGTCCACCTGGGATTTCGCTGGGTCCAGCGAGCGGTCATGAGAGAGTCCTTCCAAAACGATCCGAGGTCAGCCTCCGTCTGAGACGGCGGCCGCTTGAAGCCTGGGGATCGGGGAAGTTGTGTCTGTCAGCGCATCAGGCGACATCGTTCCACCCCGAACCTGTCGGGGTGGACCATTGGGGACGATACGGTTGCTCATGCCAGGAAGGCAAGCGGCGTTCGGCGAGGTGTTCGACCTGTTCAGCGCCCGCAGAGATGGCCATGGACGCGGTGGTCGCAGTGACAGCGGCGGCGCAGTTAGCGTGGCAGGTTCCGCAATCTAGATCAAAGCCGCTGTCGCCAACGACCCCGTCTTCAACGCCCTCCACTGCCTGCCCATGCCTGGACTGATGGTGCGTGGCTTGCGGCCCCTGCGTGGCCGAAACGTGGCCGCAGCACGCCGCAGCCGCTGCAGCAGAAAATTGCAGCGGCAGCAGCGTGAGCATCAACAAGATCAGAAAAGCGCGCATGCGACGGATTTTAAGCGGCAGCCATCTCAATGGCCGCGTGCACGGGCTATCAGCTCAGCCAGCTCGGGACGCACAGGCAAGGGATCAAAGGCACTCACGGAGGACCGGCCCGGGTTGCCCAGCGGTAGGCGCCCGCTCAGGTGGCCCAGCGGTACCAGCGCCAGCCGCATCACCTGTCCTACTGCCTCGGACCAGTCGCGGGTGCGCAAGGACAAATTCAACATCTGTGCGTGGGTCTGCAGGTGCGGCTTGACGTACAGCTGCCCCACAACATGGGCCGCCTCCAGGTACAGCCAAGACTGCTCTGCGGAGGCTGCGGTTTTTGCGCTTTGGATCAGTTGGGCGTGGGCGGCGCCATCAAATCGGCGATTGCCTGATGGTTCAGTGGACGTGGCCATGGTGGTCTTCCTTTGCGCTGTCTTCGCCCAGCTCACCGCGCGCCTGGCGCAACACCGTCCAGCCGCCGTGCAATGCCAGCGCCGCCATCAGGCTGGCCACCGCCAGGTCGGGCCAAGCCGAGCCGGTGCCGAACACACCGAGCGCGGCCATGAACACCGCCACGTTGCCGATGGCGTCGTTGCGCGAGCACAACCACACGCTGCGCATGTTGGCGTCACCTTCGCGAAACGCGTAGAGCATCCATGCCACGGCCACGTTGGCCAGCAACGCCAGCAGCGCCACCGCGCCCATGGTCATGGCCTGAGGTACACCGCCATACAACACCGACCACACGGCAGCGCCCAGCACATACAGGCCAAAGCCCATCATGCTGACCGCCTTGAGCATGGCCGCGCGGGCGCGCCACGCCAGCGCCGAGGCCAGCACCGCCAGCGACACGGCGTAATTGAGCGCGTCGCCCGCAAAGTCGACCGCGTCGGCCAGCAGCGAAAGCGAACCCGCCTGCACGCCCGCGCCGATCTCGACGAGAAACATGGCGGCGTTGACGATCAGGGCTATCCAGAGGATCTTGCGGTAGCGGCCCAGGTTGACGATGGCATCAACCTTGGGGGTTTCGTGGTCACAGCAATGGGCTGACATGGTTTTTCCTTTCGATGCCTGTATTGGAAACCCTGGAGCCGCTACAGTGTCAACCACTTGTTTGAACTAAGGGCTTCAACATGCAGATCAAGGACCTTTCCCGCGCCACTGGCGTGGATGTGGAAACCATCCGCTACTACGAGAAGCAGGGCCTGCTGCCCAAGCCGGCGCGGCGAGACAACGGTTACCGAGACTACGCTGCGCAGCATCTGGAGCGTCTGTCCTTTATCCGGCACTGCCGGGCGCTGGACATGCCGCTGGCCGATGTGAACCGTTTGCTGGGTTTTGTAGATGCGCCGCTGGCTGATTGCAGCGACGTGGACATGCTGGTGGATGAACAGCTGGCGCGGGTG
>JAGXRD010000133.1 GCA_018336035.1 Alphaproteobacteria bacterium
CGTTCGACTTGCATGTGTTAAGCCTGCCGCCAGCGTTCGTTCTGAGCCAGGATCAAACTCTCAAGTTGACTTGAGATATCCCGAATTACTCTCACTGTACCATCATGATCAGCCTTGCGGCCGGGGGTCATGATGGATCGCATAGCGTTATGTCAATGTCGTCGTGAGACAACATCAACACCTTACTAAGTGATGCTTGAGCAACCGGGTTTGATCCACGATCTTTCGATCAGTGTGATCGGCACCGCCGCCCACGCATCTCTTCCATTCCGATTTACGATGTCCAACAACAAACCGGTTTCCCGGCTCACCCACCAGTGTGGGCTTGTCTGCCTTGCGGCGTCTCTGTCTTCCACAGGGTTCGTACCCTTTAGAGACAGAAAAGACGCTGCCGTTCCGTGTGTCCCGTACGCTACTCTGGGACCACCGTCCGACCGCGTCGTGGGGCGGTTTATATTCAGATCACCCCGACCCGTCAACAGCCAATTTCAAAAAAAATACATACCCCACGAAATGGGGATAAGTGCCCATTTATCCACAAGATTTGGTAACGTCGTTGCGTGGATGAGATAGTGCGGCGGTCGATAATTTCGAGTCAGCCTGAGCCGCGCGGCGCAGATAATTTCTTGACCCCCGACTCTTCGCTGGCGATAGTCTTTGCGCCCGAGCGGGCGCGCGTAGCGTAGACGGGGGATTCCCTTTGAGTAAGTCGTTTGATTCCAACCGCTTAAGCCTCTCCAAGGCCCTGCGGAACCCGAAAATGATTCTGACCGGCGCCGTTCTGGCGACCGGAATCGCCGCTGCTTCCCTGCTCTACAGCCCCGCGCAGCGCAGTCTCTCCTCTATAGAGATGGTGGATCCCAGCCGTGCCGTCGAACAGGCGGTGCTGGATGCCTATCGTCTGGCGCCCGCACTGGAGAATTTCCTCAGTGAACCTGATGCCTGGTGGCCGGGCACGCTGAATCCCGACGATCTTCTGCCGGCGAAAGTGCTGAAGAAGGTCGCCGTGTCGCCCGGCGACACGCTGATGCAGCTGCTGACTGACGCTGGCGCAGAACCTTCCGACAGTCAGGCCGCGATCACCGCGTTGCATGCGAAGTTCAATCCGCGCAAGCTGAAGGTCGGTCAGGAAATCACGCTCACCTTCGAGCGCAATGACGCCGACAGCTATCGCCTGTTTGAAATGTCGCTGTCGCCCAGCGTTGAACGCGAAGTGAATGTCACGCGCGTTGAAAGCGGCAGCTTCCGCGCCAATGAAGTGATCCGTGAATTCAACATCGAACATGCGCGCGTCGGCGGCACCATCGATGACAGCCTCTACAATGCAGGTATCTCTGCCGGTTTGAACAACACGCTGCTCAGCGAGTTCATCCGCATCTTCTCGTATGATGTCGACTTCCAGCGCGAAGTGCAGCCGGGTGATCGCTTCGAACTCTTCTTCGAGCGTCATCACGACGATGCCGGCAGGACGATGAAGACCGGCCGCATCGCGGTCGCATCGATGACGCTGTCGGGGCGCGAGCTGCGCTATTACTTCTATCAGCCCTCCGATGGCGGCGATGCCGATTACTTCACGCCGGCGGGTTCCAGCGTGCGCAAGGCGCTGCTGCGTACGCCGATCGACGGCGCGCGGCTCACCTCGGGCTTCGGCGTGCGTCGCCATCCGATCCTCGGCTACAGCCTGATGCACAAGGGCGTTGATTTCGGTGCGCAGACCGGCACGCCGATCCAGGCCGCCGGTGACGGCGTCGTCGAAATGGCCGGCTGGAATGGCGGCTACGGCCAGTATGTGCGCATCAAGCACGGCAACGGCTATGCCACGGCTTACGCGCATATGAGCCGCATGGGCGTGAAGCCCGGCCAGCGCGTGCGCCAGGGCCAGGTGATCGGCGCCGTCGGCAGCACCGGCCGCTCGACCGGTCCGCATCTGCATTATGAAGTGATGCAGAACGGTAAGCAGATCAATCCGACCGGCGTGCGCTTCCCCTCGGGCCGCAAGCTGGAAGGCCGGGAATTCGAACGCTTCCGCCGTGCGGCCGAAAGCCTCGACACCGAATTCCGCGGCACGCCGCAGCTCGCACTGCTCAATCGCGGCGAATAAAGGCAAGCGCGCTGGTGGTCAGCCAGCGCGCGCCTCTTCCAGCAGCCAGTCGACCAGCATCTTAACCAGCGGACGTTTGAACTGCGTCTGCGGCCCGACGATGTAATAGCGCCAGTCCGACAGCCAGCTCTGCTCGAACAACCGCACCAGCCGGCCTTTCGCCAGATGCTCGCCCAGATGCGGTGCGCGGCCCAAAGCCACGCCCTGTCCCGCCACAGCGGCGGCCACCAGCACATTCGAATCCGTGAAGAACAGGCCGCGCTCGGCTACGTCGGCGCGCAGGCCTTCGCGTTCGAACCAGCGCGACCAGCTCATCCACGGCTGTTCCGGATGCGCGTCCATGTCATGCAGCAGCTGGTGCTGCACCAGATCCTCGAAGCGGTTGAGTGGAAGGCCGCCATGCAGCAAAGCCGGCGAGACCACCGGAAACAGTTCTTCGTCCAGCAGATGCACCGCTTGGAGCCCCTTGAACGGCCCTGCACCAAAGCGGATCGCGATATCGACATCTTCGCGCGCGAAATCGACCAGCCGCCGCGAAGTGTCGATGCGCAGGTCGATGCCGGGATACTGCGCGCGGAACCGCCCGAGCCGCGGCACCAGCCAGCCCGCCGCAAACGATGCCAGCATGGTGATGGTGATTGTGCCGCTGGCCTGGCCTTCCTTCAGATGCGAGGTCGCCGCGGCCAGACGATCCAGCCCATCCGTCAGCCCGGGCAGATAGGCGCGGCCGGCATTGGTGAGCGTGAGCCCGCACGGCTGGCGGCGGAACAGCTCGACCTGCAACTGCTCTTCCAGCCCCTTCACCTGCTGGCTGACCGCCGCCGCCGTGACGCCCAGTTCCTCGGCCGCCAGCGCAAAGCTGCTGTGGCGGGCGGCGGCCTCGAAGGCGCGCAGGGCATTTAGGGGCGGCAGGCGGCGACGCATAGTCCTGAGTATGGCTTAGCTTTCCTGAGCCTTCCAGCGAGAAACTCTCGTTTGTGACCCAGATAAACTTACGGCAGGGTTCAGCCATCAACTCAGGAGCCCCCCTCATGCCCAGTTTCGTCGCCGCCACCCCCGCCGCCCCGGCCTCGGAGGCCGCCCGCCACTACGCCGCCAAGCTGGCTTTCGAGGCCGATTGCTGGGACGTGCATCACGCCCTCAGCCACGGCTTGCAGGACTTCGTGCTGCTCGATGTGCGCGGCCGCAATGCCTATGCCGACGCGCATGTGCCCGGCGCGATCAGCCTGCCGCATGCCGATATCACGGCCGAGCGCATCGCCCGGACCTGGCCGGCGGATACGCTCTTCGTCACCTACTGCGCCGGTCCGCATTGCAACGGCGCGGACCGCGGCGCGCTCAAACTGGCGCAGCTCGGATATGCCGTGAAGATCATGATCGGCGGCATGACCGGCTGGGCCGACGAGGGCTTCACCTTTGTCGCCGGACGCGATCCCGGCCAGGTCGAGAAGGCCGCGTGACCATGCTGACGCTCTACGACTATCTCGATTCCGGCAACGGCTACAAATGCCGGCTGATCCTCGCGCTGCTGAACATCCCCTACACCCGCATCGACCTCGATCTCGACAAGGGCGAAACCCGCACGCCGGACTTCCTCGCCAGGAATCCGAATGGCCGCATCCCGGCGCTGGAACTGGACGACGGCCCAGGAAGTACAGTGGTGCTGCCTGAGTCCAATGCCATTCTCTACTATCTCGCCGACGGCTCGCCCTATCTGCCCACCGACCGCCTGGCGCGGGCCCAGGTGATGCAGTGGCTGTTCTTCGAGCAGTACAGCCATGAGCCTTACGTGGCCACGCCGCGCTGGATCATCCGCCATCTCGGCCGCACACATCCGCGCATGGCCGAGCTGCCCGAGCGGCTGGAAAAAGGCCGCGCCGCCTTTGCCGTGATGGAGCAGCATCTGGCGAAAGCCGATTTCTTCGTCGCCAACCGCTACTCCATCGCCGACATCGCCCTTTACGCCTATACACATCGCGCCCATGAGGGTGATCACGACCTGACGCCTTATCCCGCGCTGCGCCGCTGGCTCGAGCGCGTCGCGACACAGCCCGGTCACATCAAGATGCTGCCCACCGACTGAGCCAAAGCTGTATGCTGGGCTTCAGAAAAGGAGCCCGGCATATGGCGAAACGCACCGAAACAAAAACCCGCAGCGGCGACCGCGAC
Source organism: Alphaproteobacteria bacterium (assembly GCA_018336035.1). Lineage (GTDB taxonomy): Bacteria > Pseudomonadota > Alphaproteobacteria > Ferrovibrionales > Ferrovibrionaceae > Ferrovibrio. The sequence goes on from JAGXRD010000133.1 coordinate 4,271, forward strand.
CTGCATCCCGAAACGCAGATGATGTCTTACGGCTACAATCCCTTCCTCTCGGAAGGCGCCGTGAAGCCGCCGGTCTTCCTCACCTCCACCTTCGCCTACAAGACCGCCGAGGACGGCGCCGCCTTCTTCGATCTGATGGCCGGCCGTACCAAGCTGCCGCCCGGCGAGAAAGCCGGGCTGATCTACAGCCGCTTCAACCATCCCAATCTCGAGATCGTCGAGGATCGCCTGGCTCTGCTGGAAGGCGGCGAAGCCGCCGCCGTCTTTTCCAGCGGCATGGCGGCGATCGCCAGTGCCTTCCTCACGTTCCTGCGGCCCGGCGACACGTTGCTGCATTCCTCGCCGCTCTATGGCGGCACCGAGACGATGATCCGCAAGGTGCTGCCCGAATTCGGCATCAAGCCGATTGAATTCCATGACGGTCTGCAGGATCGCGACATCACCGCTGCGATTGCCAGCGCAACTGGACGGATCGCGATGATCTTCGTCGAGACGCCGGCCAATCCGACCAACGCGATGGTCGACTTCGCCATGGTGGGCCAGGCCGCCGATGCGATTGCCGCGAAACAGAACGGCGACCGCCCGCTGATCGTCTGCGACAACACCATGCTTGGGCCGATCTTCCAGAAGCCCTTGCGCCATGGCGTCGATATCGCGGTGTATTCGCTGACCAAATATGTCGGCGGCCATAGCGACCTCGTCGCCGGCAGCGCGGTGGGGGCGAAGAAGCATCTCGACCGCATCCGCAGCTATCGCAATACCTTTGGCAGCCAGCTTGACCCGCATTCGAGCTGGATGATCGCCCGCTCGCTGGAGACGCTGGTGATCCGCATGACCCGCGCCGCCGAAAGCGGCGTGAAAGTCGCGCAGTGGCTCAACACCAATCCGCATATGAAAGTCACGGTGCATCACCCCGACCTCATCACCGACAACACCTATCAGACCGTCTACCGCCGGCAATGCAGCGGCCCCGGCTCGACCTTTGCCTTCACGCTGGAAGGCGCCACGCGGCAGCAATCCTTCCGCGTGATCAACGCGCTGCAACTCTTCAAGTCGGCCGTCAGCCTCGGTGGCACGGAATCGCTGATGTGCCACCCGGCCTCGACGACGCATTCCGGTGTCGGCAAGGCCATTCTGGATCAGCTCGGCGTCACCGAAGGCCTGATCCGCGTCTCGATCGGCCTCGAACATCCCGACGACCTGATCGACGACCTCGACGGCGCGTTCAGGGAGGCGCTGGGTGGTTAAGGCGTGGATGCCCGGGACAAGCCCGGGCATGACAGAAAAAACCATGGCACACCATCAAGCATAATATTGAATGTCATGGCCGGGCTTGTCCCGGCCATCCACGCATGCCAGCGTTGCCGTATGGCCTATGCGTGGCTTTACATCATGACCAATAAACCGAACGGCATTCTCTATGTCGGCGTGACAGGCGACATACAGCGCCGCGCATATGAACATCGTGAGGGCCTGATTGCCGGCTTCACGAAACGCTACGGATTAAAACGCCTCGTCTACACCGAGGCCTATGACGACATTCAACTGGCATTGCAGCGCGAAGCGACTATGAAACACTGGCCGCGCGCCTGGAAAATCAGACTGATACTGGCGCAGAATCCGGACTGGACTGATTTATACGATACGCTCGCCTGAAGACGTGGATGGCCGGGTCAAGCCCGGCCATGACAATTTTATAATTCTTCAACATTC
>JAGXRD010000134.1 GCA_018336035.1 Alphaproteobacteria bacterium
CGTGGATGGCCGGGTCAAGCCCGGCCATGACATTGTGGGTTGGCGAATGCTGTCAGAACGCCGCCATCTTGCAACTTGTCGGCAGCGCGGTATCGACCGCCTTCACCATGCCGGCGGTTTTCCAGCCCCAGCCGGTCTTTTCTTCGTCCAGCGTCATGCCACTTTCGAGTGGCCCGAAGGACGTCACATACAGGTCCTGCAGCACCTGATGGTCGGCCGCGCGCAGCGTCGCCGTGCCGCCATACATCGTCGTGCGCGAGGCCCCGCTCAGGGCTGCGGCCAGCGCCTTGGGCTCGGCGCTCTTCGTCTTCACCACGGCATCATGCAGCATGTCCATCAGCAGGCGGGCGCGCGGCACGTTGAAGCTGCCGCCATAACGCGCGCGATAGTCGGCATCCAGGCTGTCGCTCATCTGTATGTTCGAATGACCTTCGATCACGGCGAACACGCGATGTGCCAACCCGGTCTGGCGCACCGCCGTCGGACTGCCGATGCCGCTGGCATAATAGGTATACCAGCCGGTCTGCAGGTTGGCGTCAGCGGCGGATTTGAGCAGCAGCGCGAGGTCGTTGCCCCAGTTACCCGTAATCACGCTGTCGGCGTTGCTGGCCTTGATCTTCGCCACATAAGGCGAAAAATCGTTGATCTTGGCGAGCGGATGCAACTCGTCGCCGACGACTTCGATATCCGGGCGATGCTGCTTCAGCATGGCCAGCGCCGCCGCGCGCACCGCCTGGCCGAAGGAATAATCCTGGTTGATCAGATAGACGCGTTTGATCTGCGGCTGGGTGGCGATGAATTTCACCAGCGCCAGCATCTTCATATCGGCATGGGCATCGAAACGGAAATGCGCCGGGCTGCATTTGTCGTTGGTCAGCGCCGGATCGATGGCCGAGATATTGAGGAACAGCACAGCCTGCTGCGGATTGCGTTCATTATGCTTGGCGACGAATTCGTTCAGCGCACCGGCGGCAGCCGAGGAATTGCCGGCGATGAAAATGCGGATGCCGGCATCGATGGCCTTCTGCGCCTGGATGATGGCTTCCTGCGCATTCAGCTTGTTGTCAAAGCCGGTGATCTCGTAGCGCGCATCTTGGCCTGACAGGCGCTCACCCATGACACGCAGATGGTTCAGCGCATTCTCGGTGACAGCGGCGGCCGGACCCGACAGCGGATCGATGAAGGCGATACGCACGGGAACCTGCGCATGTGAAGTGGTGGCGGCGAAAAGCACAGCGGCAAAAGCAAGACTACGCATGACGGCCCTCAGCGAAACGAAGCTGGCCGCAAGGTAAGACGAACCTGCTGCGTTACAAGGCGCAGGGCGCAGGAATAACATCCGTACACGCTCAACCGGGAGCGGCTATTCCCCACATTGTCATGGCCGGGCTTGACCCGGCCATCCACGCCTTTTTAGCGGCGTTGATGATTGCGAATTTCTTGGAAAGTCTTTTTCAAAGGAAACGGCAGTGACAAACGAGCCCATGACTTGATCGTCCGCCAGCCGTGACCGTCTGGGCCTTGCAGGTCAGCTTTTACACATTTCCGGCCGCGGTAATGTTCAAGGATTCTGTATCTACCAGAAATGAAACCGGTGACTGCGTCAATGAAAGCTGCGGACTTGGCTGTATCTGTGCATGGGAACCATTCCATCCAGAAGTTTCCTACACTGAAATGCAGCTCATTCTCATTCTGGAAACCAAGCCAAACGTCATGAGCAAGTCCGGGTTGGACTGGCAGCAGAATGCTCAGTTCAACCGGATCGTCCGGTCGCTCCTCCATGCGCAGCGACGGAAACTGCCGGGCAATTTCCGACAGAGCATCACGAGCGGCTTGAAGTGGATTCATTGTGGACCCAAGGCGTGGATGGCCGGGTCAAGCCCGGCCATGACATGGTGGGGTAATCTAATCACACCCGCGGGTCAAACCTGTACCACGACATCAAATAGGGGCGGCCCTCGGAGCAGAGCAGCCAGCGCTCACTGTCGTTGATGATCTTCAGCTCGGCAAAGGACGACAGGTCGCGGGCACCGGTCGAGAAGCGCCGCGCGGTGTGCGTCGCGGCCGATTGCTGCAGCAGGCGGGTCAGCCTGTCCTGGATATCCGGATACCATTCATGCACTTCGATGATGACGGTCGATTTCGCAAAGGCCGCGAAGGTATCGGCCGAGACGATGTCGAATTCCGCGCCCTCGATATCGATCAGCAGCAGCGCGTCGGCCAGATCCTGCGGCGCGATCTGCGTATAGAAGTCGGGCTTGGCCTCGCCCAGGATGGTGACGCGATCCTGCAGGGTGTTGAGCGCGGCATTGCGCGCGATCACCTCGCGGCCCTTTTCGGTGATCTCGAAACAGTAGGATTTTTCGAACAGCTCGCCGACCAGCACGCCAAGGCCGTAATAGCCATCGGCGGCGCCGAGATCGATGAAGCTGCGATGCTTGCGCCCCAGAGCGCTCAGCTCGTTGAGAATCTCCTGTTCATACAGGCCGAGGATCATGCCGCCGAGATCGGCCGAGCCCCAATGTGCGTCTTCCACCAGCTTCAACCCCTTGAACGGGCCATAGGCGATGGTGTTGGCATAATGCAGCCGGATGCGCTCCGACAGGTTGCGCCGCGCATGGGCAATCGCAATCGGCAGCAGCTCGGGATGCTGCTGCGCCATGTGATTGAAGGTCACGCGCAGAGTATTGGAATAGGTTTCGGCGGTGGTCATGGCATCTTTCTGCGGCACAACGAATCAGTCCCGCCATCATACAGGGCGGACACAAAAAAGCCCGCCGGGATTTCTCGCCGGCGGGCTTCCATGAGTCGGCGGATCAGCGGGCGTTATACGCCGCCAGGGCCGCGAGGTTGACGATGTCGCTCACCGAGGCGCCCATCTGCGCGATCTGCACCGGCTTCTCCAGCCCGATCAGCAGCGGACCGATCACCGTGCCGCCGCCGAGATCCTGCATCAGCTGCGTCGAGAGCAGGGCCGAATGCAAGCCGGGCATGATCAGGACGTTCGCGGGGCCGGACAGGCGGCAGAAGGGATAGAGCTTCATCAGCTCGGCATCCAGCGCCACGCGGGCATTCAGCTCGCCGTCATATTCGAAATCGACCTTGTGGCCGCCGGCTTCCAGCGAGTCCAGCTCCATCACCGCCTGGCGCACGGTTTCCACCACGCCGCCGGGTGCGTTGCCGAAATTGGAATGCGACAGCAAAGCCACGCGCGGTTCGGCCCCGAGCTGGCGGGCCGCGCGCGCCGCATGGATGGCGATCTGGCACAGATCGTTGGCGGTCGGGGTCTCGGTCACCGAGGTATCGGCGACAAAGACCGTGCGCCCCTTGGCGACGATGATGCTGAGGCCCATGACGCGCTGACCGCGCTGGGCATCGATGGCCATGCGAATGCCATCGTAGCTCACCGAATACGTGCGGGTGACGCCGGTGATCAGCGCATCGGCATGGCCCTTGGCGACCATGCAGGCGGCGAAGATGTTGCGGTCGAGATTGACCAGGCGCTGGGCGTCGCGATGCAGCAGGCCACGGCGCTGGTGCCGCCTGTAGAGGAAGTCGGTATACTCCCCGTTATGCTCGCTGAGGCGGGCATTGTGGATTTCGCAGCCTTCCAGGTTCTTCAGGCCGATGGCCTTCATGGTGGCTTCGATCCGCTCGCTGCGGCCGATCAGCACCGGCGTGCCGTAGCCGGCGGCGCGGAATTCGAGTGCGGCGCGGATGACGGTCTCTTCCTCGCCCTCGGCGAAGACGACGCGTTTCGGATTCTGCACCACCTGGTCGAAGAAGATCTGCAGTGAGCCGACGGTGGGATTGAGGCGCGCGCGCAGCTTGGCGGCATAGCCGGCCCAGTCGGTGATGGGTTTACGCGCCACGCCCGACTTCACGGCGGCCTTGGCGACGGCGAGCGGGATTTCCACGATCAGGCGCGGATCGAAGGGCGAGGGGATGATATAGCCCGGGCCGTATTTCGGCCGGTCGCCCTTATAGGCGGCGGCCACTTCATCCGGCACGTCCTGGCGGGCCAGCATCGCAATCGCTTCGGCGGCGGCGATCTTCATCTCGTCGTTGATCGTGCTGGCACGCACATCCAGCGCGCCGCGGAAGATATACGGGAAGCCCAGCACGTTGTTGACCTGGTTCGGGTAGTCGGAACGACCCGTCGCCATGATCACGTCGCCGCGCGTGGCCAGCGCGTCTTCCGGGGTGATTTCCGGATCCGGATTGGCCATGGCAAAGACGATGGGATTCGGGCCCATCGAACGCAGCATCTCGGGCGTCAGCGCGCCTTTCACGGAGAGGCCGAAGAAGATATCGGCACCCTTCAGGGCCTCTTCCAGCGTGCGCGCATCTGTCTTCACCGCATGCGCCGACTTCCACTGGTTCATGCCCTCGGTGCGGCCCTGATAGACCACGCCCTTGGTGTCGCAGAGGATGACATTCTCGTTCTTCATCCCCATCGCCTTGACCAGTTCGGTACAGGCGATGCCGGCCGCGCCGGCGCCATTCACCACCATCTTGGCATTCTTGAACTCGCGGCCGGTGAGGTGCAGCGCGTTGATCATGCCGGCGGCGGCGATAATGGCCGTGCCATGCTGGTCGTCATGGAAGACCGGAATGTCCATCAGCTCGCGCAGGCGCTGCTCGATGACAAAGCATTCCGGCGCCTTGATGTCTTCCAGGTTGATGCCGCCGAAGCTGGGGCCCAGATAGCGCACCGCGTTGATGAATTCCTCGACCTCTTCGGTGTCGACTTCCAGGTCGATGGAATCGACATCGGCGAAGCGCTTGAACAGCACCGCCTTGCCTTCCATCACCGGCTTGCCGGCGAGCGCGCCGAGATTCCCTAAGCCCAGAACCGCCGTGCCGTTCGAGATGACGGCGACCATGTTGCCGCGCGAGGTGTAGTCGTAGGCGAGATCGGGATTCTCGGCGATCGCCAGGCAGGGCGCGGCGACGCCGGGCGAATAGGCCAGGCTGAGATCGCGCTGGGTCGCCATCGGTTTGGTCGGCACGACTTCCAGCTTGCCGGGCTGGCCCATCTTGTGGAATTCGAGGGCGTCGTCGTAAAGGGACGGGCTTTTCGAGTCGCTCATTTTTCTCTGCGGTTTTCCGGTTTGCTCTGCGAGGAATTTCGCTCCCGCCCGCATCATAAGGCCAAGGCCGGAGGGGTTAAAAGGGCTGCCGGCTGTGGTATGTCTGCGGCCTTCCCGATTTCACATCCGAGTCGCGCCTTTTCGTCACCGGCATGAACAAACCCGAACTCAATCTTCCCCCCGGAACATCCCCCCTGATGGCTCAATATTTGAGCATCAAGGCGGCCTATCCCGACTGCCTGCTGTTCTACCGCATGGGGGATTTCTACGAACTGTTCTTCGAAGATGCCGCCAAAGCCGCCCGGGCGCTGGATATCGCGCTGACCAAGCGCGGCGAACATGATGGCGAGCCGATCCCGATGTGCGGCGTGCCGGTGCATGCCGCCGAAGCCTATCTGTCCCGCCTGATCCGCCAGGGATTCAAGGTCGGCGTCTGCGAACAGGTCGAAGATCCCGCAGAAGCGAAGAAGCGCGGCTCGAAATCGATTGTGCGGCGCGATGTGGTCCGCGTGGTCACGCCCGGCACCATCACCGAAGACAGCCTGCTCGATGCGCGGCGCAACAATTACCTTGCTGCACTTGCACAGTCCGGTGGCGCGGATGGTGCGCTCGCACTCGCCTGGCTTGATCTTTCCACCGGTGAATTCGGCCTGACCGAGACGACACAGGCCAATCTCGGTGCCGATCTGGCCCGCGTCAGCCCGCGCGAACTGGTGCTGCCCGAGGGCCTGCTGGCGCGCGCCGAAATGCGGGCGATTTTCGAACAAGTCGACACGGCCTTGTCGCCGCTGCCCTCGGTGCGCTTCGACAGCCAGGCCGGCGAGCGCCGGCTGAAAGCCGCGCTGGGCGTCTCGGCGCTGGAGGCCTTCGGGGCTTTCAGCCGCGCCGAATTCTGCGCCGCCGGCGCGCTGCTCGACTATGTCGATCTCACCCAATGCGGCAGGCTGCCCCGCCTTGATCCGCCGGTGAAACAGCCACCGCTCAGCGTGATGGCGATCGACCCGGCGACGCGGCGCAATCTCGAACTGGTGGAAACAACGTCAGGAAGCCGCGACGGTGCGCTGCTCGACTGCATCGACACGACGCTGACCGGTGCCGGCGCACGACTGCTGGCGCAGAGATTACAGGCCCCGCTGACCGATCCGCAGGCGATTGCCGCGCGGCATGATGCGGTCGCGTATCTGGTCGATACCACGCGGCTGCGCAGCGATATCCGCACCGCGCTGTCGAAAGTGCCGGATCTGGCGCGCGCCCTGTCGCGGGTTTCTCTTGGCCGCGGCGGCCCGCGCGATCTCAGCAGCTTACGCGATGGCCTGAGCCAGGCCGGCGCGTTGCGCCAGCGTCTGGCGCAGGAAACCATCCTGCCGCCGGAACTTGCAGGCTTACGCGATGCGCTCGGCGATCATGCCGCGCTGGTGCAGTCCTTGAGCGATGCACTGGCAGATGAACTGCCGCTGCTGCAGCGCGACGGCAATTTCGTCCGCGCCGGCTATCATGCGCCGCTGGATGAACTGCGCGTGCTGCGCGATGAAAGCCGTCGGCATATCGCACAGCTTCAGGACAAGTATGCGGCGGACACGGGCATTTCCGGCCTGAAGATCCGGCACAACAACGTGCTGGGCTATTATATCGAGATCACGCCCGCCCATGCGCCGAAGATGGGCCAGCAGTATATCCATCGTCAGACCATGGCGAATGCGATGCGCTATGCCACGCCTGAACTCGGCGAGCTGGAAAGTAAGATCAGCCAGGCGGCCGACCGCGCGCTGGCGCTGGAACTCGAAATCTTCGAACGCCTGTGCAGCGAAGTGCTGGCCCAGGCGCAGCCGATCACGCGGGCCGCTTTCGCGCTCGCCGCCCTCGATGTGTCGTCGGCGCTGGCCGAACTGGCCGTGCAGCGCCGCTGGGTGCGGCCGCAGATCGATGACTCGCTGCGCTTCTGCATCACCGGCGGCCGCCATCCCGTGGTGGAAACCGCGCTGGAGCGCGCCGGCCAGGGCGAGCGGTTCGTGGCCAATGACTGCGACCTTTCCGAAGGCCAGAAACTCTGGCTGCTCACCGGTCCGAACATGGCCGGTAAATCCACCTTCCTGCGCCAGAATGCGCTGATTGCGGTGCTGGCCCAGATGGGCAGCTTCGTGCCGGCGATGAAGGCCGAACTCGGCGTGGTCGACAGATTGTTCAGCCGCGTCGGCGCCGCCGACGATCTGGCGCGCGGGCGTTCGACATTCATGGTCGAGATGGTGGAGACCGCCGCGATCCTGCATCAGTCGGGTCATCGCGCGCTGGTGATCCTGGATGAGATCGGCCGTGGCACGGCCACTTTCGATGGCCTGTCGATTGCCTGGGCCGTGGTGGAATACCTGCATGAAAAGAACCGCTGCCGCGGGCTGTTCGCCACGCATTACCACGAACTCACGGCGCTGGCCGAAAAGCTGCCGCAGCTCAGCAATCACACCCTGAAAGTGAAGGAGTGGGAGGGCGAACTGGTCTTCCTGCATGAGGTCGGCCCGGGTGCGGCGGATCGTTCCTACGGCATCCAGGTGGCCAAACTCGCGGGCCTTCCCGATGGTGTGCTGCAACGCGCGTCCGAAGTGCTGCATGCGCTGGAGCAGTCGGACCAGACCGGCAAATCGGCCAAGCTGGTCGACGATTTACCTCTTTTCTCGTTGGCTGCGCCAACGAAGGCTGCCGCTGTGGCGGCGCCGCCGTCGGAAGTCGAAAGCGCACTGAAAAAAGCCGATGTGGATGCGCTGTCGCCGAAACAGGCGCTGGATCTGCTGTATCAGCTCAAGGCGCTGATCAAGTAAACAACACGTTTCTTCTTTTTGCACTCCGCGCCGCCCGGTAGTATCCTGGCGGCATGTTCGCAACCGCGGCCACTCGACGTCTGGCGTCGGCTCTGCTTGCCGCGGCATTGTTCGTATACCCTCATCTTTCCGCCGCGCAGCCGGCGCCTGCAGCCAGGCCGGTCGCCAAGTCGGCCGCGCTGCCGGCGCGCGTGCTGGTCAACGATGCGCCGCCCTATCGCATCCTTGGCATGGCGAATGGCGCGCCGGTCTATTCCGGTATCTATATCGACATCCTGCGCCTGATCGCCGAGGAGGTCGGCCTGCAGCTCGAATTCACCGAACTGCCATTCGCGCGCGCCTTCCGCGTCATGGAAGGCGGCGGCGCCGATATCATGCTGGGGCCGAACCGCAATGTGGAACGCGAGGCCTATCTGCGCTATCTCGAACCGCCGCTGCCGCGCGAGCCGAAAATCTTCCTGCAGCTGCCGGGCACCGCGCCGGTGCGCGGCTATGACGATCTGGCCGGGCTCAGCATCGCGGTGTTGCGCGGTGCCCGCTATTTCGACCGTTTCGATGCCGATGCCACGCTGGAAAAGATTGCCGTGGATGATTACGCCGCGGCCCTGCGCCTGGTCGCGGCCGGTCGTGCCGATGCGGCCCTGATGCCGGAACTGCAGGCGCTCTGGCTGCTGCGCAACAGCGGCTCGGTGCTGCGGCTGGCGCCGTATCGCTTGCCGGGCAGCGACTCTTATATCGTGCTGGCGCGATCCTCGCCGCTGCTGCCGCGCGCTCCGGCGATGGAGGCGGCACTGCGGCGCATCATGGCCAATGGCGGCATCCGCCGCATCCTGCAGCGCTACGAATAACGCGCGCGTCAGTCGCCGTTGCGATCCATCCTGCCATGGCTGTGCAGGAACTGCAGCACCTGCACGCCCTTCGGCAATTCGACCAGGAATTCCGCGTCGCGCTCCAGATGATGGATCTGCATCGGGTCGGGTCCGGCGAAGCGCGACATCGCCTCCACTGATTCCCAGTAGGAGATGGTGACGAACTCAGTCTCGCTGTCGCCATCCTCGCGCAGCATCTGCACACCCATCGCCTTCCGCTCCAGCGGCTTGATGCCATGTTCATACAGATAGGTGGCGTATTCGTCGGCGCGTGCGCGTGTGACGCGTCCGCGCCAGATGCGGGCCACGGTGGGGAACAGGGCTGGACGTCCTTCGGTCATGGCGATTTCTCCTGCTTTTCAGAGAGAAATGCCGCAGGACGGCTTTGGTTCAATCCTTTATGGCTTCAGATGCACGGCGAAGAATGCCAGCATGCGCTGGCGGGCATCCGCGGCAGCCTCCGGACTGTAGCCCATGGAATAGCCGCTGCTCGCCTTGATGCAGGCCTGCAGTTCCTGCGCATCGAACGGCCGCTCGCGCCCGTCCGGATCGATGAAACGGACGCGGCTGCCGACATCGGTCACCGGGCATTTGCGCGCATTGACGTGATTGGGGTGGAAGGCGGGCTTCGTCGCCGGATTCTCCCAGGCGTGATAGGCGTCCGCGTACCAGTGCGACTGCCAGCGCAGCCCGGGTTCGGCAGCGCGGGCGAGGGCATCGATCCGCTCGCATTTCTCGCGCGGCGTGGTTTCATCCTTGCCGCCATACAGTTTCAGCATCGGCGCCCCGGTGGTCAGGGGCCCGCCAGTGTTGGAAAACATATTGGCGCAGGGGGCATAGAACGGAACATGGGCGGCGAATTTCAAGTTGCTGTCGCCCAGCACCTTGCGGCGCACGAATTCATAGGCCGAATGTTCCGAGGTGATGCCGCCCATCGAAAGTCCCATCACGCCGATCCTGGTCGGATCGATCGCCGGATGCGTGGCGGCCAGCTTCAGCGCCAGCAATGCATCGGAAACCGGCGTGATCGGGCTGATCGCGCCGGGCACATCGGCGGCGCGCTTGATGCCGCGTGGGCCGAAATGGTCGAGCCCCAGCACGGCATAGCCGGAGTCCAGCAGCGGCTTAACATATACGCCTTCCGAGCCATCCCTCCAGCCACCGATGGAATGCCCGATCATAACGGCGGCGACGCGGCCGTCGCGCATCGTGGGTGACGGCATCGGCGGCAGCCATATCGTCAGTGAAGCCTTGCCCGGTTGTGACTGGCCACCGCGGAACGCGCCGTAATGCTCGTAGGTCGGCGCGTCGAAAACGAAAGTGCCGGTGCTGGTCTGGCCAAACGGCTGCGCCGCCGCCGACCCGGCCAGCCAGACCATGATCAAACCTGCCGCAACGCCACCACGCATCCCTGCCTCCGTGCTTTCGGCGCAGTTTAGCACCGCTTCGCATCAGGATTCATCCACCAGCGTCTTCAACGCCTGCCACGGCGCGATATCCCAGTAGCGCACGCCGCTGCCCGAGGTGGAGGGCAGCACGAAGAGATGCGTGCTGCCGATCCGCTGCGGCTGCAGGCCATAAGCCGGCGGCGCTTTCAGGCCGAAGCTGCCGCGTAAAAACACCTGTGCCGGGCGTTTGGCGGTGAAGGCCAGGATGCCCGGCTGATACCGCTCGATCTTCGCCACCAGTCCGGCCACATCATCATGTTCGGGCGCCAGGGCATCGTCATTGCCCGATTGCGTCTTGTTGATGTCGGTCAGGCCGATGCCCAGTTTGAGCAGCAGCGGATATTCATGTGGTGCGAAGAGTCGCGGCGTCAGGCCGACCGCATGCAGTGTCGGCCAGAATTTGTTGCCGGGCTTTGCATAATAGGCTTTAGCCTGGGCCGAGGCCGCGCCCAGCGCCGAGCCGCAGAAGACCAGGCGCAAGTCGGGCTGCAGCAGGTCGGGGATGATATAGGCGGCGTCTGTCATATCAGGCGTTTCTGTGATGGCGAACCGAGCGCGGGCGATTTCCCTTGCTATTGCGATATATAAAGCTTAGGGTCTGCCCATCGACATTTTTTGGCCGGACCTTCTGGCTGTTCGTCGCGGCTTTGCCGGGCGCATATACTGACTTCTCTCCAAAAAAATCGAAAACCAGGCGCTGGCTGCAGCTTTGCTGCGGCCTGGGTCTTTCATTCACGACAACAAGGATATTCCCATGCAAACGGGTATTGTTAAGTTCTACAACTCCACCAAGGGCTTTGGTTTCATTCAGCCGGAAGACGGCGGTAAGGACGTGTTCGTCCACGCCACCGCGCTGGAACGTGCCGGCATGCATATGCTGT
>JAGXRD010000135.1 GCA_018336035.1 Alphaproteobacteria bacterium
CATGCTTCAGTGACGGGGTAGGCGTTGAACTCATCCCACAACTCGGCATCGGACATTGCGCTGGCTAAAACCGTACTTTCGGGGACCAGCGCGCCGCTCACGTCATGCCGGAGGAACCCGTCAAACGTGCCGGGCCAGCGCGGGGCTTCCTCGGTGTCATAGATGATGTCGTTGCTGTTACTGACCGCGAGCGCGAAGGTTGCGGCACTGGTGCTGTAATTCTCAGAGGTATCGCGAGCCTTGATGCCCAGCACCCAATTGCCGGGCGGAACAAATTCGTTTGTTACCAGCGTGCCGCGAGTGACCGACGTCACGACCGTTGCATTCTCCCAAATGAACGGGGCCGCCATGTAGCGGATCTCGTAGCCGGCGAGGTCGAGATCGGGAACCTGATTCCAGCGGAAAGTTAACCGCGTGCCGTTCTGCTGTGCCGAAAAGCCGGTAACGTCGCTCGGCGGGGCGGTCTTGCCGACAACCGTGTGCGATACCACTTCGGTCCAGTCCGACTTGATGCCGATTGAGTTGACCGAGCGCAGCCTGACGTCATAGCCCTGCCCATCCTGGACATCGAGAACATATGCCTCAGTGGCATCGCCGGGCACCTCGAAAGCGTCGACCCAGTCAGGCGTCGGGCTTTCGCCGGTCGGGCCGCGCTTCTGGCCCTGAATGCGCCCGCCGCTGGTAACAAAGGCGTCGGTCGGCGCGGTCCAGCGCACCAGCATGCGAGAAAAGATGGTGCCGTCGAGGCGGGTGTAAAGATGGGCGGTGCCGCTTGCCACGGTAATCGCGGTCGGCTGGGCAACCGTGAACGGGTCCGGCAGATCAGTATTCGGCGCGTCATCGACGGTCTGTTCTTCATCGGTCGACCAGTCATAGATCGTGCTTGTCGTCTCGCGCAGCTTTACCGGAATGACGATGATGGGATTCTGTCTTTCGTCTTCTTGAACCGCGAGCGACCATTCAACAACTTCGAATTCCTTGGCGGACCACCCAAGCCGCGCGTTGGTCAGGCGGATCGTGTCGCCGGCCTGGAACTTCAGGGCATTGAGCTTGAAAATAGTCTCAACCGAGATCGGCTGCTTGGCCTTCAGCAACTCGATTTTGGCGAGGCGTTGGGCTGTAGAAGAGCTGATCGTAAATGGTAGATCGTGGTCGTTGTAGCGGTGGTCGGCCAGACCAAGCGCCTCGCGCTGAGTCTCCGACTTGATCGCCGGGTAATCGCTGGCCTGCCAGTTGTTCTTCGGGCTGACATACACGCCCTTGATCGCAGAGAAGGCTTCGCGCTGACTGACGCGAGTCTGAATGCTGATAGGCCCGGCAAGATCGCCTTCGTCAAATGTCAGGCTGGGGGCATCCCAGGACGCGACATACAGGCGCCACTTGCCGCCGGAATACACCAACCTGCCGCCGCAGCTCGTCAAAAGCTCCTGCAAGATTTCCTTCGGCGTGTTGGCGGTATCGATGACGCCGTCGCAGGAATAGCGGTTTTCGGTTTCGGCCGGGCTTCCGGTGTCGGCAATCTCGACCTGCTCGTCGCAGATATTGGCGGCGGAAATGAAGTAATCGTCATCGATCTCATCGTCGGCGCAGCCGAGGCCATAAACAGGGTCTTTGAGATAGTGACGAATCAGCAGTGCGGGATTGCGGGTGTAGCTGATGAGAGACGGAGATCCAGCGCGCGGGTCTTCGATCTGGTTTGCGCCCTGAATGTCGGCCTTGATAGACGGAACGCCATTCGTCCAGACGTCGCTATTCCACTGCAGGCGGACATAAAGATACGCGATGCCGCGCAGTCGATGGTTTGACGTCCACTTGCCGCCTGATTCAGAGATCAGCGTTGCGCTGGCCGCTTGGTCGGCGCTTCCGAGATACTTCTCGATCCGAACCAGCCCACTAAACTTTGAATCAGTCGACAGAGTATCATCAAGATACACGTCATTGATTGCTTCGACCTGGTGAGCAGCAAGCGGCACCACCATGTGCAGGTAGTCGTTATTGCTGGTCGACTGGACATTGACCAGCGGACCGGAGACGCGCGCTTGGCCATAAACCAGCTTGCGGCTGACGATGGGCTGCCGCACCATGACGGAGCGATCGCGGAGGGTCGCGCGGAACGACCCAAGGTCCGGAGCCTTGGCTTTTTTGCTGAGCAGCGCCTGATTTCCAAGCGCGACCGCCGCGCCGATGGCGAGCTTGAGGCCGAGCATCTGCAGGCCGGTGAGGCCGGCCAGCAGGCCAGCCGAGCCCGCACCCAGTACGCCGGCTGCGGCGACTAAGGGCAGAGCGGCCTGCGGCATTTAAACCCTCCAACCACGCAAGGCTAATTTCATCGGAAGCCAGACAAGGCCGTTCTCGCCGGGCGATACAAACTGCCGGCCGACACAAACACCCAGCGCCGGACCTTCAGGGCTGCGGTGCAAGACAAGGTCGCCACGACCACAGACCGCAGTCGGAATCTCTATGCCGCCCCATCTGGCAGCGAATTTAGTGGCGGCAACGGAAAGATCGGGCGATCCATAGAGCGCCTTCATTCGGCGGGCCGCGCCCATTGCGGAGTTGTACTTTCCGCGGATATCAGCGGCTGCATCCAGTCCGGTTATCGCCGCGACCTGATCGAGCGAAAACAGGACGCAGTCATTCTGCCCCCAGATGATTGGGATGCTGCGGCGCTGCTCGATAAAGCTAGCCTGAAGGGCAGGCCAGTTATCGAAGCGCTTTAGCGGCATAGCTGCTTGGCGTGGCCATCGTTGACGGGCTGACCGTCCCAGTCATTGCCGACGCTAGACGGTTCATCACGCAACCAGTGCTGAACTGACAGGAAGCACGCGCCGGCCTCGAAAACTTGCAGCTCATGCCAATCATTGGGACCGACCCGCACGCCCCTTCCCCACCAACGGGAGACTCCGTTCCGGCGGTCATGAAGGTGGTTCAGGGGGATTGCGGAAATGTCGCCGACTCGAAAGTCGTAGTCACCAGCGACATAAATCTCGATCGTGTCGACATCGGGGTGGCGGTGTCGGGGCACGTAAGTATTCGGCGGAAACACGAACAACTGCACCTGAAACGCGCCACTGCGATACAGCGCAACGCCCGGCAGGTTGCCGGCCCATACAAGGCCTGTTGCCGGGGCCATCGGGCAAGCCGGGCCATTGCTGCAATACCATTGCAAAAAAGCCAACAAGGCGTCGCCGGTTTCTGGCGGCACAAATGGCGCGGCAGGCCGCGCTCCAGAGTTGAGCCAACTAAGTGGGGGCTTCACGACCGGCCCCACAGAATCACGGTGTCCTGAATGCTGGACACGTATTGCAGACCGAGATCGCCGGGGTAAAACGCTTGCTGCGCCTCATGCTCGTAGCGGTGCTGCCGCGCGCGCTCAAGGTCGATCAGCCGACTTTCGGCGGCCATCGATATAGAGGATTGATCGCCGCCCTCATTGATCTGCATAACGTCGGCGGTGCCGCCAAATATCTGATAGGGCTCGGCAATCACTTGGCCGGATTCATCCAGCGCGCCGAGCCAGATGCGGCAGGGCCGGCCCTGGTAATCTTCCTGCAGCGCAAGACTGAGGATTGCATCATTTAGGCCGGCAAGGGTGGCTGTCACGCCAATGGCCTTAAGCTCCTGACTTTCCGTGACCTCGGACAAGCTGAGAAGGTTGCCCGCCCCGGTCCATTCTTTCCCGTCCCATGAAATGGTGCCGGGACCAGTCCAGAGCCTGAAGGGGCCAGACTCGTAAAGCCCCTCAAGGAAGGCGACCGGATACAGGACAGGCTTGACGACCTCGGCCTGCATGCTCGCGGTCAGGTCGCGGGTCATACTTCGGACTCCGCGACAAACGAAAAGCCGAATATCTTTGCGGCGTCAGAATCCCAGCCGACATCGCCGGCGAGACGGAAACAGCCGCGTGCATTGTTGATAGTGATCGCCGCCTCATCTGCAACATCTGCGTAAAGCGCGGGCCATACACTTAGGGCGGCGGTTCCGTCACCCGCGATAACTGCATCTTCCAGCAGCATATGCAGGCGCATCGCGGCGCCGGTCCCGAGAGACAGGCGCGAGCCGGCAAGAAACTGGTCGCCGGAGTTGAAGCCCTTTGCATAAAGGGTGCGGGTGCGCGCGAGATTGACAGACGGACTGCCGGCACTGTTGGCGACCGGCGTTCCCGATACGCTGCCGATCGGCGTCAGGAAGTCAGGATCCGCAAGATAGAACGTCCCGGCGCGGCCCTGCAGGGCGGCGAAGAAGGCCTGCCACTGACCAACCCGCACCCTGTTCTTAATCGGAGGCAGCTGAATATCGACGCGCCAACCTTCGCCCTGGTGCTTAAATGCCTTCGTAACCAGCGTGAATGGCGAGCGAGACACACCGACGACGTTGAGCATAGTGAATGCTGCGCGGCGGAAGCCGGGGGCGGTCGGGTGCGTCAGTGGATAGGTGAAACTCATACCCGCACGCCCCGGCGCTGGCGATTTTCCATAGCAGCGATGGTGCTGGCTTGAATCTGCGGCGCCAACCGCAGGATCTCTGCCCTGGTCTGCGCCGTTACATCGCCGGTGAAGTTGAAGCTCTGATGCACAACCGCAGGGCCGCCACCCATACGGCCGACCTTGTCATTGCTGATGATTGTGCCGGCGCGATCCGGAATAAACAGCTCCGGCCCTCGCTCACCAACCACAGACGGCACACCGACCGGCGGCCGGCCGCC
>JAGXRD010000136.1 GCA_018336035.1 Alphaproteobacteria bacterium
GTCCCTGCTCTCCAGCCCGAGCAGCTTCCACTGCGGCGTTCAGGGCCAGGATGTTGGTCTGAAAGGCGATGCCATCAATCACGCCGATGATGTCGGCGATCTTCTTTGAGCTGGTCTCGATGCCTTTCATGGTTTCAACCACCTCCGACACGACCTGACCGCCCTGTGCCGCTATCGAAGACGCGGTCTGTGCCAGCCTGTTCGCTTGTTCAGCGCTGTCTGCGTTCTGACGCACTGTGGATGACAGCTCCTCCATCGAAGCAGCGGTCTCCTCCAGCGCGCTGGCCTGGTTCTCGGTGCGATTGCTCAAGTCCTGGTTGCCCTGCGCGATTTCGCTGCTGGATGTTTCCAACTGCATGGTGGAGGCCTTGACGGAAGCCACCGCCTCACCCATGCGCAAGAGCGCGCCACTGAGCGCCTGGGCTCCAGGAGTTTTCACCCGAACATGTGCGATGTCCAAGTTGATTCCGTCGGGCTGATCGACAGCGCCAACCAGTTCAGAAAGCTCTTCGCCCGTCTTTGATGCACGCGCCATGCCGACGGCCAGCAACACCTCCAGGCCTGTCTGGATGACGACGTAGGTGGCGTGCAACAAGATCCGCAGGAAGTCTGCTTTGGGAGCGCAATACACCCCAAATCCAGCTGCCTGGAGCCGATCGAATCCCAAATGATGTACAGCGAAGAGCCCAGCGCCCAGAACGATGACGCGCCAATCTTGATAGACCAGAAGCAGTGCGAGCGTCGCGAAAACACCGAAGTGAAACTCGAGTTCGCCTCGTCCCAACTGCATGTGCCAAGCCACCATTGCTACCTGGGATAGTGTGAGCACACAACGAGAGAGCATCGTGGCAGTAGCACCAACGTAGGCACCGATGCCAAGTCCTAAGAAGAAAAGCACTCCTACGACCCCGACCAAATTGAGCGTGTCGTGGGTCAAGCCAATAGGTACGGCAGCCACAGCGCTCAGGCTGATGGCGGCAAGTAGGATGCGATCGCCCAAGAGTGCCTGTTGCCTGGCGGACGATCCAAGGCTTGATTCAACGCGGCGGGCGGGGCTGTTGGATGAGGCGTGCATAGAGCTGTCTCCTACTTAGTACGTCCCCTGTATCGGCTACATTGTTGAAAAATTTAGTCCGAACGAGCCAAAGCCGGCCAGCCTTCAGAAGCCATGCACTTGCGACCATGAAGCGCACCGATGGGGCTACACCCCTGTGCTAGGCGACCACGGGTCAGCGCGATGACTCGAGGAGTGGGCTTCCCCCAGTTTCCCGGACACATCCAATGACATGATGTGTTCAGGAGATAGGCATGAGAAGAACCCGAAGGAGCTTCACGGACGAGCTCAAACGTGAAGCAGTCAAGCTGTGCAAGCAGCCAGGCGCCACCGTCACGCACATTGCGCGGGACCTGGGCATTCAGACCAGCGTACTCAGACGGCGGGTGACGCAGGAGTGTGGCGGAGTGTTGGACCTCAGACCAAACCGACCGCTTCGCAGTGAGGCTGCAACGGAGGTTGAGTGGTTGCAACGCGAACTGCGCCGCGTGACCACAGAGCGCGACATCCAAAAAAGCGCTCGGCTACTTTGCCAAGGACCCGCAGTGAAGTACGGCTTCATTGCGCGGCATCGTAGTGTCTGGCCCACCCGCACCATGTGTCGGGTTCTGGCGGTCTCCCACAGCGGCTTCTATGAATGGATGGGCAGAGCGCCGAGCCAACGCAGCCAGGACGACGCCAGGCTCACCCGCCTCATCCGAGAGAGCTTCGAGCTCAGCGACCGCACCTACGGTAGTCCACGCGTCTGGCACGACCTTCGAGCGCTGGGCGAGGGTTGCGGGATGAACCGGGTCATCCGGCTGATCCACTTGTCCGAGCTGCAAGCCCGCCACGTGCGGCGCAGGCTACCAGGAGATACGGGCAGCAGGCTTGAGAACCGCTTCGCGCCCAATCATCTGCAACGCGACTTCGAGGCCAGTGGTCCGAACCAGAAGTGGGTGGCCGACTTCACGTACATCTGGACGGCTGAGGGCTGGCTGTATGCGGCAGCGGTGATGGACCTGTACTCACCTCGCATCGTGGGATGGTCGATGAGCGACACCATGCAGGCCAAGATGGTGAGCGACGCTTTGTTGATGGCCCTTTGGCGGCGCGGCAAACCCAGCTCGCTGATGCATCACTCGGACCAGGGGAGTCAGGGCGGATTCAACCGGTCGTTGCAACACCTTCAACCAGGAGGTGTTTATGGGGCGACCCGCGGGATGGATGACGCATTTAACTGGCAGAGGTCCATTGCGATCTCCAGGGGCTCCATCGCTTCGGCGAGAGGTTGAGCGTCAGTTCTGGATTGAGATTGCAACCGGCATCACTAGTGAGAAGGCTGCCGAAGCCGTAGGCGTGTCACAGGCCGTGGGATCTCGCTGGTTCCGGCATCGTGGCGGTATGCCATTGTTCATGTCCCAACCTGTATCTGATAGGTACCTGTCGTTCGCCGAGCGAGAAGAGATCGGGCTGCTG
Organism: Alphaproteobacteria bacterium; assembly: GCA_018336035.1. Lineage (GTDB taxonomy): Bacteria > Pseudomonadota > Alphaproteobacteria > Ferrovibrionales > Ferrovibrionaceae > Ferrovibrio. The sequence continues at coordinate 2,513 of JAGXRD010000136.1, forward strand.
CGGGCGCAAGATCTCGGCGTACGGGAGATAGCGCGTCGCATTGGTCGAAGTCCCTCAACCGTGTCGCGCGAGCTCACACGCAACGCTGCGACACGCGGCGGCAAGCTCGAGTACCGTGCGTCAGTCGCGCAGTGGAAGTCAGAGCTTCTGGCCCGACGCCCCAAACCAGCCAAGCTGGTGACGAATCCACGTCTGCGCGAGTATGTCCAAGAACGCTTGGAGGGATCGATCCACGATGCGCGAGGACGCGAGGTCTCAGGCCCCCGGCAGACGCCTTTCATTGGCCGCAATAAACCTCACCGCGGCGATCGCAAGTGGGTCAATGGCTGGTCGCCAGAGCAGATTGCCAACCGATTGCGGATCGACTTCCCCGATGATTCTTCAATGCGCATCTCGCACGAAGCTATCTACCAGGCCCTGTATATCCAGGGCCGCGGCGCCCTCAAGCGCGAGCTGGTGAGCTATCTACGCACTGGGCGTGCCTTACGCACCCCTCGAGCCAGGTCTCAGGCCAAAGCGTGGGCACATGTCAGTGAAGAGGTAATGATCTCCAGCCGCCCACCTGAGATAGAGGATCGTGCCGTACCGGGTCACTGGGAGGGAGACTTGATCATCGGCCTGGACAGATCGGCCATTGGGACGCTGGTGGAACGTGCGAGCCGCTTCACCATGCTCGTGCACCTCCCGCGTGAGGCCGGCTATGGCCAGATTCCTCGAACCAAGAACGGCCCCCCGCTGGCAGGATACGGAGCTGTCACCATGGCCAACGCTTTGAAAAGGGCAGTAACCAAGCTGCCTACCCATCTGTGGCAATCGTTGACCTGGGATCGTGGCAAGGAGATGTCCGACCATGGTCGCTTCACTGTCGAGTCGGGAGTGCAGGTGTTCTTTGCTGATCCCCACAGCCCATGGCAACGCGGCACGAACGAGAACACGAATGGGCTGCTGTGCCAATACTTCCCCAAAGGCACCGACCTATCGCGGTGGAGTGATCAAGAGATTCAAGCGGTGGCGCTGACCCTCAATAACAGGCCGCGCAAAACGTTGGGCTGGAAGACGCCGGCAGAAGCGCTGAACGAGTACCTAGAATCTGTCGCTTAACTCGGTGTTGCAACGACCGGTTGAATCCGCCCAGTACACCAGCGACGACTTCCAGCAACTGCTCAAGGCACAGGGCATCACCTGCAGCATGAGCCGTCGTGGTGAATGCTGGGACAACGCCGCGATGGACAGCTTCTTCTCATCCATGAAAACCGAACGGCTCAGCCGCAAGGTCCACCGGACAAGGGAAGAGGCCAGGTCCGATGTGTTCGATTACATCGAGCGCTTCTACAACCCGGTACGCAAACACTCAAAGCTAGACTTCCTCAGCCCAGGCGACTTTGAGCAAGGCCTAATGGGCTAAGCAAACCGTCCGGGAAACTGGGGGAAGCCCATGAAGTCTCTCTTCAACAGAAGGCTGCAGCCAGAGGTATGTCGTGAAAAGCGCGCCACAGGGAACGCCGAGGCGCATCAGATCCAGCCGCCTTTGAGCGCTGGAGATCGGCTATTGATCGCGTAGCGGTGGTCTTGGCTAAGCCCTCATCGGCCTACAGCCTCAAGAGATTGACGCGTTACCAGGCTGCATCTTCTGCGTGGAGCTCCCGGTTCCAGTCGTAACGCGCAGCAGCCAAAAGAGCCGCTCAGCACGCACTGAACTACCCCTTTTCGGATGGCTCCCTGAAGAGGACGAGGTACTGTTCGCCGCCGGAGCCACCTTCACTCTATTGGCGAACAGAGTGGCCGGAGGTGTAAGATTCCTTTGAATGCTGGAGAGCTGAATGGCTTTGAACGCTGAGCAAGTTGCCGCAGTCAAACGGATGAACCGTGCGACAGCCGAGGCGCGTGCGCTCGGCTCGCGGCCGGCGTCCCCGCATGCCCTGGAGAAAGCCGCTGCGGAAGCAGGATACCCGGTGTCCCAGCCAGAAATGCTTGGAACTGCTAACGGCACGGTAGTCCTCGAAACAACGCGTGGCCACCGTCACAGTGTGCTTGGCGTCATGCTCCGAAAGTCTTGGCTTGGAAAGCTCATCGGGCATTGAGCAGAGGAGCTCGCATACGAGAGGGGCCTGCCGCCCCTCTCGAAGAGCCTCTTCCGACGCGAAGCTGCGGGCCAGTTGACGCAACCTCGAAAGTCAGCCCTCGTCGGCCGCCGACGTTCGCCGACAAATACAGCAGACCGCTGTCAGCCTGAAGCTGACCCTCTTCGTCCTAACTACCCAACCTTCTGTTTTGAAGCTTTCTGACAAGGCGGATCCATGGGCGAAGTTTGACAAGTTTTCTTGGGGACGTAGTCCGTCAAGCACTGCTTGTGCCGGGTCTGGGTGTCGTGAACCCTGATTCAGTCCGCAAACAAGTCGCGCTGCACCGAGACGCCTTTAGGTGGGTACTTCTGTGGCCCCACCGTCTCTTCGAGCTGCTCGAGGCCCAAGAGCCACTGTGCGAATGCCGGCGCACCAGGCGAGACCCGCTCCCACTCACCCATGGCGTCCTCTGCAATTTCTTCGAGGTCGCACTGCGTCACGTCGCAGTCGACCATGTGGTGCAGGGCTCTCTCCGCTTCCAAACGAAGCGACTTGAACTGATTGAAAACCTGAGGAGATAGTGCGAACAGGCGTGCCAGCTCCAGGCTCTGGATATGCGCCGCTACTGTGGCTCCGTCTGACCCAACGACATCGTAGTGAATGCCCTGTTCGGTCTTTACTTCCTTCACTTGCCAATGCGTAGCGGGCTTTCGTGATGAGTCGTGGATGGGGCGCAGGGGGAAAGCGGATTCTTTCATGTCTTTAGCGGGAGTGGATTGGTGCAAGGGCTGGGGAGGGCGTAGATCAGAGTGGTCACCTCCTGTAGACACCGGTTTTTATCCCTCACGAGGGTCTGGCTGGGCGACTCACGGCTTCCCGGGAGTCGCTGCAAGGAGCAGGGCTTCGTCCGCCTGCTACTTGTATTGCCGAGTAGCTAGCTCCGACCAATCTTCATGAGCAAGGTCATGCTGAGGTTCCAGCGCTTGGCGGGAAGATTTATGGCGGGCAGCTGTCCTGGCTTGTGTTTACGTGCCTAAACAGCCATCGTGCCCAAGGATGGGCTAAATCGAGAGTCGGTTGCTATAGGTGTTGACTGGCAGGAGGTCTGCCATCCACAAAGGAAAACACCATGACTAGGAACACTCCCAATTTTTCGCGCATTCCCTTCTCTCGCAACGTGAATAGGGCTGCCATCGTTGACTCTAAAAAGCTTCGTAAGCACACCACAGGCCCAAACAGCCTTCCCAAGGGGCCGGTTCTCGTTTTGCCGGTTGACGTCCCACTGGTGGACATAACCCCCATCTTCGGTATCACCGCTATCGAGGGATGTGACATGCTCTTCTTTGATGTGGTGGCCAGCGGGCAGTACTTCTGCAATGTTGCTAGCGCCGGTGACCGCGAGGTCATGAGCGCAATGTCGCATTGGGACAAGACAGGTGTGATGCCAATCTGGCTCAAAACCAAGGCCGGGCCGTGCGGCTTGATTCGCGATGACTTCAGCCTGCATCAGGCCTACCAAACAGCGTTTGCGGCCAGTGCACACCAGGACTATCTCAATCAGCTCCTAGACCGATTTCATCGACTCTTGGAGCCCACCATGATGGAGGGGCTGGTTGCTGCTCGTACTGGATTGAAGTTCCACCACGTTCATGTTGGCTTCTTGGCGACTTCCCAAACGGAGCCTGGCCTGCCGGCTGTTCAATGATGGCTCGCGGTGGCTACTTAGCTGATTCATTGAGTAAGGAGGGCCGCTAAAGCGGCCCTTCCTTTTTTGGTTGGTGACCAGGTTCAGCAGCAAGGGTCAGGCCCTGGATCGCCCTCAATCACGTTCTCACCCGTCGAAAACTAAGGTAGGACCGACTCAATGGCTTCACATACTGGACGGCCCGCTGTAAAGTAACTTTTCGGCATGTGGAGCCCTGTTCCGGCGGCAGCGGTATTGTTAGCCTCACTCACAGGAACTTACTAGTCAACCTACCCGGATCTCCTCGATGACCACCTTCGCAGATTCTCTTAAACGCGAGATTGCTCGTGTTGCACGCAAAGAGCTTCGTGACGAGATAGCTTATCTCCGAAAGATCGCCACTCTCCAGAGGAGCGAGGTCGCCGCTCTCAAGAGGCATATTCAGTCCTTGCAATCTGAAGTCCGGACGATCTCGAAGGCTCAG
>JAGXRD010000137.1 GCA_018336035.1 Alphaproteobacteria bacterium
AGGGCCACATCATCGGGGTTGTCGAGCACGAAGCGGGCCGCCGCCTGCAGCTGCGGCGGCAGGCCAGGGAAAGCCTGGGCGATGCGGTCGCTCAGCGACGGATCGACGGTAGGTCTCGGCTGCGGCATGACGCGATTGAACCGCAGGGCAGGGCGGTTTGCAACAATTGATTCTATTTAAATTTATAATGATACGAATGTTTCAATCGCCAGACGATGAGGATATGGCCGGGGGCCTTGTCCTGGGCCGATAAGAACGGCTTATAGTGTGGCGGCTGAATATGGGGCTTCCGGTCATGGCCGATCTGCGCAATCTCGAAACTTTTGTCTGGGTCGCTCATCTCGGCGGCTTCCGCGCTGCGGCCGACAAGCTCAACACCACGCAGCCCGCCGTCTCGCAGCGCATTGCGCAGCTCGAATCCGAACTCGCCGTCAAACTCTTCGACCGCGAACCACGCGGCATCGCGTTGACCTCGAAGGGCAACGAGCTGTTACCCTATGCCGAACGCATGCTGCAGCTGCATGCCGATCTGCTGCATGCGGCACGCGAGAAGAAAGCGATGCGCGGCATCGTGCGACTCGGTGTCGCCGAGACCATCGTGCATACCTGGCTATCAAAACTGATCGAGCGCATGCATGCGGTCTATCCGGCATTGACACTGGAAATCGAGGTCGATGTCTCGCCGCTGTTGCGCGAACGCCTGCTGGCGCATCAGCTCGATATCGCGTTTGTGCTGGGTCCGATCAGCGAACCACGCATGAAAAACGTGGCTTTATCGAGCTATCCGCTCGCCTGGGTGGCCAGCCCGTCGCTCGATCTCGGCGCCGATCCGGTGCCGCTGTCGACCTTGGCGCGCTGGCCGATCATCACCTATCCGCGCAACACCCGGCCCTATATCGCGATCCGCGAGATGATGACGCGGCATGATATGCCGGCGCTGCGGATGTATGGCAACGCATCGCTGTCCACCATCGTACGCATGACACTGGACGGCATCGGCATCTCGGCGATTCCGCCGCTGATCATCCGACGCGAGCTGACAGAAAAACGCCTGAGAGTTGTAAAGGCGGAACAGAATTTGCCCGATCTGAACTTCCATGCCTGTTATCCGGTCAAACCCGACAGCTACCTGGCCGAAGCAGTGACTGAGATCGCGCGCGAAATGGCGCAGGCCGAGGCACGCAGGCGCGAAAAGAGGCAAAAATAAACCGTGCGTGTCTGACATATAGCCCATAAGAAATTCTTATGGGCGGGCATGCGAACTCGCGATTGGACAGTCATCCTTCCGTCATGATGCCATGGCCGCAGAGTGGAGGACTGAATGAACGCAGTGGCGTCGACCAAGATTTATGCCAGCGGCCGCGAGGCCCGGCTGGCCATCCGCCGCGGCGAACATCGCGGCCAGACCGCAGGCATCGCCCCCGGTTTCGTGCAGGGCAACCTCGCCATCCTGCCCAAGGCCCTGGCCGATGATTTCTTCCGCTTCTGCCAGTTCAACCCCAAGCCCTGCCCGCTGATCGGCGCCTCAGATCCGGGCGATCCGCGCATCCCGGTGCTGGGCGACGACCTCGATATCCGCACCGACATTCCGCTGTATCGCGTCTGGCGCGACGGCAAGCTGGTCGAGGAAGTACCGGACCTGAAGGCCGTGTGGCGCGACGACCTCGTGGCTTTCCTGCTCGGCTGCTCGTTTTCATTCGAGGAGGCGCTGGTCGAGGACGGCATTGAACTGCGCCATATCAGCGCCGGCACCAATGTGCCGATGTATCGCACCAATATCGAAACCACGCCGGCCGGTCCGTTCCATGGCCCGCTGGTGGTGTCGATGCGCCCGCTCAAACCCGCCGATGCGATCCGCGCCGTGCAGATCACCTCGCGTTTCCCGGCCGTGCATGGCGCGCCGGTGCATCTGGGCAAGCCGGAGATGATCGGCATCAAGGATCTCGCGAAACCCGATTATGGCGATCCGGTCGAGGTGAAGGCCGATGAACTGCCGGTCTTCTGGGCCTGCGGCGTCACACCGCAATCTGTGATCGCTACCGTGAAACCCGACTTCTGCATCACCCATGCGCCGGGGCACATGCTGGTGACCGACCTGAAGAACAGTCGCCTGGCGATTCTGTAGTTTCTGCATTCACAACGGAGGGGAACGAAGACATGACATCGATGATCAAGACGCTGGCGCTCGCGGGCGCCATGGCAGTCGGCCTGAGCGGTGCGGCTCTGGCGCAAGACCTGCCGAAGACGCCGCTGAAAGTGGTCGGCGCCTGGGGCAACCTGACCCAGTACAAGGAATACGAGCAGCCGTTCTGGACCAAGGAAATCACCGAGAAGTCCAAAGGCGCCATCACCGCCGAGATCACCCCGTTCAATGAAATGGGCCTGAAGGGCGCGGAAATCTTCCGCCTGATGCGCCTGGGCGTGATCGATTTCGGCTCCACCGTGCTCGGCTATGTCGCCGCCGACGACGCCCGCAACGAAGCGGTCGATCTCGCCGGCCTGTCGCCGGATGTCGAAACCGCCCGCAAGGTCTCGGATGCCTACAAGCCGGTCTATGACAAGTTCTACCGTGAGCGTTTCGGCGTGCAGGTGCTCGGCATCTGGCCGTATTCGGCCCAGGTGCTGTTCTGCAACGGCGAGATCAAGGGTCTGGCCGATCTGAAGGGCAAGAAGGTTCGTACCGGCAACCGCACGCTGGCCGAATTCGTCGAGGCTTTCGGCGGCACTGGCGTGACGCTGGCCTTCAACGAAGTGGTGCCGGCGCTGCAGAACAAGGTGGTCGATTGCGCCATCACCGGCACGCTGTCGGGCAACTCGGCCAAGTGGCATGAAGTGGCGACGCATATCTACGCCCTGCCGCTGGGCTGGAGCCATGTCATGCACGGCGTGAACGTGAAGACCTGGGACAAGCTGGACCCGAAGGTGAAGTCCTTCCTGACCGCCGAGATCAAGGGCCTGGAAGACCGCATCTGGAAGGCCGCCGCGGAAGAAACCCAGCAGGGTTACGACTGCAATGCCGGCAAGGACAATTGCAAGCTCGGCACCAAGGCCAAGATGACCGTCGTCCCGGTCACCGAGGCCGACAAGGCACTGCTGAAAAAGGCGATGACCGAAACTGTCGTGCCGAAATGGGCTGCCCGTTGCGCCGGCGACTGCGTTCCGGCCTGGAACGACAGCATCGGCAAGATCGTCGGCATCACCGCCAAGGCGAACTAAAGTCTCTGTAACGGGCGGGGCCGCAGGATTG
>JAGXRD010000138.1 GCA_018336035.1 Alphaproteobacteria bacterium
CCAAGCCGACGGCCGGGCCGTATTTTCCGCGCGCGGTCCGGCCGGGTCAACCGGCTTGGATATCCTGAGTATATCCCGGGGACTGCAGCAACGGGCGCCGTGCCGGCGTAGCTCAGCTGGTAGAGCAAGACTTTCGTAAAGTCGAGGTCGGGGGTTCGAGTCCCTCCGCCGGCACCATCTTCCGCCCGTTCCGCCTTTTCCCCGCTGCCCATCCGCACATAATCCGCAATCTCGTCCGGGCGGGCCGGCAGCGTCCTGCGGCGCTTTGCCCGATGTGACCGGCTGTCGCCTTTGAGGTAAATCAAGTCGGTGTGCGCGACAGATTGATACAACTGCGCGGTCAATATCGACCCACCACCATTCTCTCCCCCCGAAACACTCCCGCAGGCCGCTGAATTATGTTTCGCCCGACCCCGACCCAGACCGAACGCAGCTTTGACGATGACGAAATCATTGTGTCCAAGACCGACACCAAGGGCCGAATTCTGTATGCCAATGATGTGTTCTGCCGCGTCGGCCAGTATTCAGAAAAAGAACTGATCGGCCAGCCGCACAGCATCCTGCGCCATCCCGACATGCCGCGCTGCGTGTTCCAGCTGCTATGGGATGTGATCACCGATGGCCGCGAGATTTTTGCCTATGTGAAGAACCTGGCGAAAAGCGGCGATTACTACTGGGTGCTGGCCCATGTCACGCCGAGTTACGACAAAAACGGGCGCATCGAGGGCTATCATTCCAATCGCCGCCGGCCCGATCCTGCCGTCATCAAGCAGATCGAACCGCTGTATCGGGCCTTGCTGGAAGAGGAGCGCCGCCATGCCGATCGCAAGCAGGGCCAGGCCGCCGGATATGCATTGCTGCAGAAGTTGCTGGCCGAGCGCGGCCAGAGCTACGACGAGTTCGTCTTCTCGCTGGCGGCGTAACGCCGCCGTCTCCGCAAAGTCAGGAAGAGAGTCAGTCCCATGAGTCTGTTCGGTCCCAGCCAGCGTCAGAAGGCGCTTGAAACACTCAGCAATGTCTGCGACCGCGCAGCATCCGGCGATCTTTCGGTCCGTATCACCAATACGGCTGATTACGGCGCCGAGGCGCCCATGCTGCGCTCGCTCAACCGGCTGCTCGACCGCACGGATGCTTTCATCCGCGAAGCCGGCGCGTCGCTCACCCATGCCGCCGAGGGCAAATATTACCGCGCCTTCCTGCTGCGCGGCATGGTGGGAGAGTTCCGCCGCGGCGCCGAGGTGATCAACACTGCGCGTGCCGCGATGCAGGCCAAGGCCGAAGCCGCCGCCGCGCTGGAAAGTCAGATGGCGGAACAGCGTATCGCCATGGAGCAGAAGGCGCGCGCGGAGCGTGCCGGACTGGCTGACCAGTTCGAACGCGATGTCACCTCAGTGATGGATGCCGTCGAAGTCGCAACGCAGGCGTTGCAGGACAATGCCGCCACCATGGCCGGCGAAGTCGGGGCGGTGCGCGATCAGGCGGTGGCCGTCTCGCAGGCGGCCGAACAGGCGGCGGCGAATGCGCAGGCCGTGGCATCGGCGGCGGAAGAGCTGAATGCCAGCGTGACCGAGATCGACCGGCAGGTGCGCGATTCCCGCGGCGCCAGCTCCGCTGTGACGCAGGAAGTGGCGCGCGCCGATCAGGCCGTGCAGCAGCTGGCGATGGCCAACCGCAAGATCGATGAGGTGGTGGAGTTCATCAAGACGGTGGCTTTCCAGACCAACCTGCTGGCACTGAATGCTTCGGTGGAAGCCGCGCGCGCGGGCGAAGCCGGCAAGGGCTTTGCCGTGGTCGCCACCGAGGTCCGCAACCTGGCGCAGAAGACCGCTGAAGCCGCCAAGAGCATCGCCGACCAGATCAGCGCGATCCAGCGCGCCTCCGACCACACGATTGCCGCCATCGGGGTGATCCGTGAGCAGGCCGCCACGCTGGACGAGCGTATCGGCCAGATCGCCGGCAGCGTGCAGGAACAGGCCGATGCCACGGCGCATATCAACGACAATATCCAGGATGCCGCCGCCAGTATCGAAAGCGTGTCGGCCAGCATGCGCGATATCAGCGAGGCCGCTGGCGCGGCCGGACAGGCCGCCGATATTGTGGGCCAGGCTGTTGAAGGGCTGAACGGCCAGACCAGCCGGCTGGGCGGCCAGGTGCGCAGCTTCCTCGGCTATATCCGCGCCCTGTGATTGTCCGGCGGTACTTCCGCCGGATGAAACCACAGACCGACCAGCAGGAAGTTCGGGCGATCATTGCTGCCGAGCGGTAGCATCAGGCGGTCATAGGGCGTGTGATGCCGGCCATCGCCGAATTTCGCCGCGATCTGGTCGCAGACCGGTCGCGCCAGTGACAGGCAGCGTCGATAGCCGCTTGTGGTCATGGTTGCCCGCTCATCCAGCACAGTCGCAGACAGCCGCTGGCCGGTCATGTCGAGACCTAGCCGCGCCGCGCTGATCGGCGAGAAGCGGTGGAAAAAGAAGTCGCCGTCCTCCAGCATCTCGATCAGATGCAGCCGGCCGGCCCAGGGCATCAGGGTGCGGCCATCGAAGGATTCACGCGTCGGAAAACGGCGCGTGCCAGCCTGCATGCGCCAGAGCGCAAGCAGGGTCTTCAAATCATCGGGCAGGTCGTCTTCTGTCGTCTGCATCTCGAAACGTATTTTTGAATCTCTCTAGCATGTTAAAGGCCCGGGTTGAATCGAAAGTCCCGGCAAAGTTGAACCAATAGATTTATGGCCGCCCTGTCTCATAACTTTCAGTAGAATGACTATTCCCGGCTCAAGCTACTGTTTGCGGCTGCTGTAAGGACAAGAAGGGTGCAATTCTGTGGTTGCAGCCCGGCCGGACGCGCCGTATGCCAGCCATTCAGCCCTGAAAATCCCAGCCGACCGCCCAGGTCGACCATCCCGAGCCCTGCCATGTATATCCCCGCCCATTTCGCCCAGACCGACCACGACCGCCTGTTTGACCTGATCGAGGCCCATGCCTTCGGTCTGCTCATCTCGGGCGCCAGTAAAGCAGATGGGGGCAGCGATATGATCGCCAGCCATGTGCCTTTCCTGCTGGATCGGACACGAGGTGAGCATGGCACGCTGGTCTGCCATCTGGCGGCGGCCAACAACCAGATCGCGACGCTGGACGGTCAGGAGGTGCTCTGCATCTTCCAGGGGCCGCATGGCTATGTGTCGCCGAACTGGTATGCGAAGAAGCCTGCTGTGCCGACCTGGAATTACATGGTGGTGCATGCCTATGGCCGCGCCCGCGTCAGCCGCGATCTGGCCGAGCTGCGCGCCATCGTCGATCGTTTGTCCAAGATTTATGAAGGCCCCGAAGGCTGGCAGCTCGACGACGAACCGGACAGCTTCTTCACCGGCATGGCGCGCGGCATCGTCGGTATCGAGATTCCGGTGACGAAGCTGGAAGGCAAGTTCAAGCTGAGCCAGAACCGCCCGCTGCCCGATGTCGATGGCGTAATCGCCCATCTGCGTCGCCTCGGCGGCGATGAGAATCTGGCGCTGGCGCAGGCGATGGATGCGGCGGCACAGAAGAAAAGAGAGAAGTAAGTTTTCTCGTCGTCCCCGCTGGCTGCTTTCACACAAATCGTCACCCTCGGGCTTGTCCCGAGGGTCCATCTGCCCACGAAGCTCTGCTGACCGACGCGCGGAAGGTTGGGATGGATCCTCGGAGTAAATCCGAGGATGACGGTTTTTTTGGTTGGGGTGAAAGAAAGTGTGCCGGGCGCAGGAATGACGATAGAAAAAAGCCCGGCCAGAAAACGATCTCTGCGCCGGGCTTTTTCCGTTTCGTATGACGATCGCCGCGTTAGTCGGCGGCGTCTTCCAGCTCGCTGTCATTGGCAGCCGGCGTCGAGGTGTCGCCATCGACGCGGAAGTGGCCGACCAGTTCGGCCAGCTGGCGCGCTTGGTTTGCCATGGCCTGGGCGGAGGCGTTGGTCTGCTCGACCAGGGCGCCGTTGCGCTGGGTCATCTCGTCCATATTCACCACCGCGCCATTCACCTCTTCCAGCCCGCGTGACTGTTCGCTGCTGGCGGCGGCGATCTCGGCCACGATATCCGACACCTTCTTCAC
>JAGXRD010000139.1 GCA_018336035.1 Alphaproteobacteria bacterium
AGGGCAGGTGTCCCCATAATTTTTCATGGATGAAAAATCACTCGCGGGCGAGCGACTGACCGTCGCCCGCGGGCCTTGCGGCTGGGTGATACCCCTCCTGCCCTGTCGCCCTTTCGGTTGCTACCCCCCACACTTCGCCAGTGGGTCAGGAAAGCAGCGCGCTGCTTTCAGCGTGAATGAAGGGGTATGCCATGTCCTCGGAAACCGGTGCAGATCCACAGCAACAGATTTGCGATCCGTCCTGGACCGGCAAATGGTGCGCGGTCATGGTCGATAGAAGCATCCATAAACTTCTCTTCGCCGACGCGCATTTCGATTTCCCAGTGGACAAAGAACTCGCGCTCTTTGAGTCAGCCGATGCTGCAATCCTGGCAGGGCGTGCCGCCCGCAATTACATCGAAGGCTGCCAACTGAAGGCCTTTCCGGTCGTCTATCGCTACTGACCCGCCAGACTCGCCTTCTCCGTGAATAGAAAGCCGCGCCAATCGCGGCTTTTTTCATTTCGGCATCAAAAAAACATAGATGAAATGCGCCTTTTCGCGTGTTTCCGCTTGAACAGATAGCATTTGCTATCTATTATATAACTAGCAAAGTCCTTTGCGACTTTGCTAGCAAATGCCGGGTGGGCCGGCGCATTGAGGGCAAGACGATGAATAGCACCGTGATTTCTCAGCCGATGCCGGCAGATCGCTTCATCTACGATCCGCACGCATCCATCGAGGACAACCTTCGGGCTGCAGGCTACGAGTATCGCGGCGAGGCAACAGCTGGCGCGCGCCGCATCATCGTGCGCTCGAGCTCGAAGCGCGTTGCCGGCGAGATGAACCGCCGCGAGGCCGCCTCCTGGCTCATGGCGCTTTCAGCTGCTCGCGCCACGTTCAAACATGACATCAGCATCGCCGAAGTCAGCCGGTTCGACCTGCTGCCCGACTACTGCATGGTTTTCGATCAGGTGACGGGACACGGCATCCTCATCCGCCAGGGCGAGGAAGGCTTCTATCAGCGCGAAGGCACAAATTCCGAATACGTCCGGTATTTCAACCGGACCCACGGCATTATTCCGCGCCAAGCCGAAGCCATGCACATCGGTTCGATGTTCGGCTGGCATGTCCCCGGCGCAGATCCGCGCTTCCCCGCTTACGACAATCTGCCCCCGCTTTTCTGAGGCGATCATGAACAAGCTCGCCTCCATCACCGACGCCGGCGCGACTGCGGATCTACCAGCCGTTCCGCCGGCCGGCCGCGACCAGGTTCTGGCGTCGCTCAAATTTTCCCTGCAGGGCTTCCACGCGGAACCCCAGCTGCAGAGCGACTACATCGAGCAAGGCGACAGCGCGTTCTCGCTCGGCCGCTATACGCTCTATTTCACCGGCGATCACTACAGCATCGACATTGCCACGAGCTCGTCAGGTTCTGGCAGTCCTGGCGGTCATGTCGATGTGATCCCGCTCGACATCGCATTCCCCGCGGCCAGCTGGCGCAGCGCGCTCGCTCACCTGATTTCGCTCTGGGCCGTCGACCAGGCCGACGCGATCACCAATTCCCTGCAGGACGCCGAGCGGTTCGCCGGCACATCGAGGACGGAACCATGATCCAGCATATCGACAAAGCCACCCCGCGCCGGCGCCGCCTGCGCTTCCGCTATCGCCACCCCCGGCTTGCGGCCGTGCTCGATCGCATCGACTGGTTCGCGGTCTTTCTCATCGTCTCGATACTCGCAGTCGGTTCCAGCCCGTCACCTGCAGGCACACTCGCGCGTGCCGCGATTTCCGTGCCCTTCGCACATGCCGGACTGATTTCAGAAGAGGCCTACATGCAGTTCAGCCTGCATGCCCATTGGTAAGCGGAGGTGAAATACATGGATTATGAGGACGCATGCGAGGCAACGGTTACGCGCGAAGAAGCGCGCAGGGAGATCGAGAGTCATAGCTGCAGCTTCGAGGAATTTATACGCGATGCCGGCGATCAGCCGACTTATCGCGGTTCGACGGTTCTCAATTGGCTTGGATACTGAAAGGAAGCCCATACATGCCTGCCACTAGCACACTTGCAAAACCCGAAGTCATCACAAACGCACCGCTCAAGCGCGGCGCGCGCTACGACGTGCAGCTGGCCGGCGACGGCTCAATTACGATCCGTCGCAAGGATGGCCAGCCCTGCGGAACCGCTGACCTGATCCGCGCCCAGTTCATCGACAAGGCGGCCGATCTGATCCGCGTCCTGCTCCTCTATCTCAACCGCGATCCGAGCGCCGACGCCGAAGCGCGCAAATGGACCGCTAGCGCCACCGACTGATGAAGGCTCCGGCCAAGATGATGCAGCTGACCATATACGAGGCGGCGAAGATCCAGCTCGCCGGCCTCGCCTGGTGGCAGGCCAAGAAACATACCTGTTTCAAGCACTGCCCAGCCGCCAAGGCTTACGTCCTGGTCGGCCGCCCTCGACGCAAGGTCGAGGGGCAACCGATCAGCTGGCCGGTGATCTTCTATCTCGACGGCGAGCGCGTCGGTTTCGTCCCAGCTGCGTCCCTACCCGGCGCCCAGGCTATCGGCGACGCCTGGATCACCGAGCAGCTGGAGGCCGCTATCGCCCGCCGCCGCGGGCGGCAGGAGAAGCACACATGAATCCGGCCAGGCTGACACAGTCCGAACGCTATACGCGCCTCAGTGCCGTTCTGAAGGCCCTGCCGGGCCCTTGGAGCCTCGTGGCAATCAGCCCGACCCAGTACCGCGCCATCCGCCAGGACGGCTACGCGCTGATCCTAATCCATTTCGATGCATGGCCCGAGATCAAGGCCATGCCTGCAGCCGCCATCGCTACCGGCCAGATTTTCACCCTCGCAGACTGGGGCCTGCTGCCGTTCGGCAGCTCGACCCCGTATCTGAACCTTTCCATGGCGAAACCGAACGCCCTGATCGCCGCTGAACTTCAGCGCAGCCTCATATCGCCTTTCGAGCATCTTCTGCCCCAGCTGGCGCTTCGACGCGCCTGGCTGGCCACCAGCCCGGCCCAACATGCCGGCGCCCATGACGGCTCCAGCGGAGATTCGCAGCGGTCCCACCCTCGGGCCCTGTGATCGAGGGGGCGGCCCGACCCACCCCGGCCGTCCCCTCACCCTCCCCAGCTCGCACCAGGCGCCAGCAAAGGGCATTCCCGCCCAAGGGGGCGGGCTACCTGGTCGGTCGTGGCATAGGCCCTTTCGTAAGCCTGCGCTCAGTCTCGCGCCGGCACTGGCTCACGCGGTCAATCCCCAAGCGCAAGCGCGCCTGCGGCGGGGTGTGACCGCGCCAGGACCGGCGCAGCACTGATTACGCAGCGAAAGGAGCAGCTATGCACGACGTAAACCAGACCGCCGACTTCCTTGCCTGGGCAGGCGATGTGCCCTTCCTGGTCAACTGGCAGCCAGAACCGGCCACGGGCAGGGGCAACATGACCTTCAAGCTGGGCGATTCCGATTTCCTGATCGCCTGGGCCAAGGAGCCGACCCGCTTCAGCTTCCCGATGGACGCAGTCGCCTATCACGGGCTACAATCGTTCGCTGGCCGCATCGCCAACCAGATGCAGCTGGCCGAAGAGGCAGAAGCCGCTTTCTCGAAAGGACCACCGATATGAAGACCCTTGCTCTGAAGATCCTCGATACCCTGCTGGCAGCTGCCCAGCGTGTGGCCGAAGGCCTGGCAAAGGTCGAGGTCACTACCGGCGAGAACCGTGCTCAGCGCGGTCCGTATCATTACGACCGCAAGTACGTCCCTCACAAGTAATCGAGGGTCTTTATGAAGTTAGTTTTCATGAAGATCCTCGATACCCTGCTGGCAGCTGCCCAGCGTGTGGCCGAAGGCCTGGCAAAGGTCGAGGTCACTACAGCGCCTGCTGCTCCTGGAAACACGTTTGCTCATCGGAATAGTGATCTGACCTATCCCGGATCGAGCGCAAACATGATCCATCGCAACAACCTCCGCTAAGCGAAAGGATCGCTTAGCGGTTCTTTTCCTCGGCATCGGTTCACTGAACCTGGCTGCTGCTATCTCTTCCAAAACTACAGATCGGATTTAAGGCGGTAGGGTCAGTCTGCCACTCCCGGCCGGCTTTGCGTCAATCTGGGAATAGGGGCCCACCCCAATATTTTCGGCATGCCGAAAATATCGGCCGGTCGTGCTGTGCCTGTCGGCACGCCCGGCCGCCTCCGCGCTATCGCGCTCCGGTGGGAGTTACCCCCCCCCCC
>JAGXRD010000140.1 GCA_018336035.1 Alphaproteobacteria bacterium
TGGCATTGGCCGGCGGCGGCACGGCGCGGGCGCGCCAGGCAGGGCCGCTGCCGTCACCGGCAGCCGGCCGCGCGAATGACGGCGGCACCATCGGCGCAGCGGCCAGCACCGGCTTGTTCGGAGTTGCGTTGCGCGTCGAGGGTGTAGCAGGCCCAGATGCAGCAGCTTTCGGCACTTCGGTTTTCACCGCTTCCGGTTTGGCGGCTTCGGCAGCAACCGGCGCGCCGTCAGGCACTGTGTTCACCGGCACAGCCGCGACATCGACCGCCGGCAGGGGTTCAGGCTCGGGCGACGGCTGCAGCACGGACGCATCCACCGCTGTCCTGGCCAGTTCGGAAATCGGACGCCAGCCCTGCGCTGACACGGCGGAGGCTTCTGCGGTCTTCGCGGCCTGCGGCTGCGCGGGTGTTGCGACCGGCGCAGCGGGCGTGGAGAGCGCAACAGTGGCCGTCGGCTGCGGACGCGGGGCATTGCCCACCGCCATGCCCATCACGACGCCGCCACCCAGCAGGGCAGCGGCTGCCATCATCAGCGGCCAGTTGACGGCGAGAAAGCCGCGCTGTTTTTTCGGCGCGGCGGCAGCGGCCTGGGGAATCTGCTGACCGGGCATCTGCTCGCCCGGCAGGGCGCGCGACTGCATGGCGCCATAAGCACCGGCAGCGGACTGGGCGGTCGCAGGACGTCGCGGCTTCAGCTTAAGATCGCTCATCTGACCCGGTTAAAGGATATCCGCGGAGGCGGCAAGGCCGACTCGCTTTTGCGCTGCAGCGATTGTCGGTTTCGCATGGTTAGCGAAGTGTAAAAAAACAGCGGCCCGAAGGCTCTGCCAGCATGTTAAATTCCGGGCATGCAACTGGTCAGCATCGTCATTGACGACATCACCACCCTGGCCCTGGATGCCATCGTTAATGCCGCCAACGAAACCCTGCTGGGCGGCGGCGGCGTGGATGGCGCCATTCATCGCGCCGCCGGACCGGAATTACTGGCGGAATGCCGCACTCTCGGTGGCTGCCCGACCGGCCAGGCACGCATCACGAAGGGCTATCGCCTGCCCGCCCGCCATGTGATCCATACGGTGGGACCGGTCTGGCGCGGTGGCAGCGCCAACGAAGCGGAGCTGCTGGCGAGTTGTTACCGCAGCAGCCTGGCGCTGGCGCGCGACCATGACCTGCTCAGTATCGCCTTCCCGGCGATCTCGACCGGCATCTACGGTTATCCACTTCAGCCGGCCACCGCGATTGCCGTGCGCGAGGTGCGCCACTGGCTGGCCCTAGAGATGCAGCCGCGCAGCGTGACCTTCTGCTGCTTCTCGGCCGAGGTGGCGGCGGTTTACTCGGCGGCCCTCGCTTCGGCCTCCTGATCGAGGCGGAAGAAGGTGATCGAGGCGGCAAGATCCTTGGCCTGATCGGCGAGCGACTGCGCCGACGCCGTGGTCTCTTCCACCAGCGCGCCGTTGCGCTGGGTCATCTCGTCCATCTGCGTCACGGCATCGTTGATCTCGTCGAGACCCGAGGCCTGTTCCTGGCTGGCAATCGAGATTTCCTCGATGATGCCGGCAACACGTTTCACGGCATCGACGATCTCGGTCAGGCTGGTGCCCGCCTCGTTGACCAGCTTGGCGCCATCGCGCACCTGGGCATTCGAGGCCGAGATCAGCGCCTTGATCTCCTTCGAGGCATCGGCCGAGCGCTGCGCCAGGCCGCGCACCTCCTGCGCCACGACAGCGAAGCCCTTGCCGGCCTCGCCTGCGCGTGCGGCCTCCACCGAGGCATTCAAAGCGAGCAGGTTGGTCTGGAAGGCGATCTCATCGATCAGGCCGACGATATCGACGATCTTGCGCGCGCTGTCTTCGATCTGGCCCATCGCCGACACGGCGCGCCCCACCACGCCGCCGCCCTTGTCGGCCGTATCGCGCGCGGTGAAGGCCAACTGACTCGCCTGCCGCGCATTGTCGGCATTGTGCCGCACGGTCGCGGTGATCTCTTCCATTGAGGCTGCCGTGCGCTGCAGGCTGGCGGCCTGCTGCTCGGTGCGCTGCGCCAGATCGTGGCTGCCGACCGAAATCTCGGCCGAGGCATCGCGCACGTTGCCCGCGGTCTGGCTGAGCCGGCCGACGATGTCGGCCAGTTTCTCGGCCAGCGTATTGGCATCACCGGCCAGTTGCTGGAACAGTCCGCGATGACCGCCGCCGATGCGATGGGTCAGGTCGCCCTGCGCCAGCGCGCCCAGCATGCTGCCGAGGTCGTTGAGCGCGCGCTCCACCGTGCCGAGCAATTCATTCACCCCGCCGCCCAGCCGCTGCATCACGCCCTGCAGCGCGTCGGCATCGATACGGCGCGTCAGGTCGCCAGCGGTGGCGGCTGACACAATCTGGCCGATCGCCTGCTCCAGCAACGCTTCCTGCGCCTGGCGTTCCTGCTCGAAGGTCTCGCGGTCACGCTCGACCTGGCGCTGCAGCTCTTCATTCTGCTGGCCACTGGTCTTCAGCACTTCGACGGCGCGCGCCATCTCGCCGATCTCGTCGCTGCGGCCGGTTTCGGTCAGTTGCACCGCCCAGTCGCGCTCGGCCAGCCGGCGTGTCGCCGCGGTCAGCCGCACAATGGGTGCGGCGATCTGCGGCCCGGTGAACAGCACGCCGATCAGGGCTGCGATGCCAAGGCAAAGCACGGTGATCACCACCAGCATGATCTGCGCGGTCTGCGACTGGCCGGCGGCATTGGCGGCGGCAGTGTCGGCCGCCGTGGTGGCGACAGAGACCAGCGCATCCACCTTGCCCGAGAGTTCGGCGGCAGCCTCGCGCGCCTTGCCCAGCGCGAAAGCGGCTGTGGTCACGGTGCGGATTTCATTGCGGCGGATGCCGAACAGGCTGTCGGTGCCCTGGCCATGTGCCAGCACGACATTCATGCTGTCTCTCAGCTCGGAGACGTTGAACTGCCTGCCGGCGATGTCGATCTGCTCCAGCGTCGTGCTGTTCAGCTTGACGAATTCGGCAAACTGCTTGTCGACCTCTGCATTGTTCGGCGCCTGCGACGCCACCGATAGTGTTGCAACCAGCTGGCTCACCGCATTGCCGGCCGAGATCAGCGCACTCGCGGCACCTGCCGTTTCCGGTTTGGCATCCGGTTTGCCCAGTTCGGCGAGGGCGCGCTCCAGCGCCGGCCGCATCGCATTCTGGAAAGCGATGTAATCGGCGCCGAGCTTGGTCAGCATATTTTCGCGGTCGTGGTGATAGCCGAGCCGCGCATTCACCGACCGATTGATCTGCGCCACCATCGTGTTCAGCAGCTGCACCGACTTTTCGATCTCGGCAATCGCCTCGGCATTCTCTTCGCCGGCAGCGACCTTCACGGTTTCGACTGATTGCGCGAGCTTCTGCTGCTTGACCTTGAGATCATTCAGCGCCTTGTCGCGCTCGGCATCGCTGGTCGCGTTGGCCAGCGCAGGCGCGCCGGCCGCAAGCTCGGCGCTGGTCGAGGCCAGATTCAGCGCGGTGATGACCGCCGGCAGGTTGGTGGTGGTGATGCCGGCATAGCTGTCCTGCACCCGGCCGAAGAACAGGCCGCCGATGGCGTTCGAAACCAGTGTGAGAGCCGCGAGTACGGCGATGGCAAGATTCAGCTTCTGCCGGATGCCCATTTTAATCCCCCCTGCCCGGCCGTTCTCGGCCGTCTGCCAAGCCTCCTCCCGAGCCGGAGGGGCTTAATCTTGTAATTCACATCTTTACCGGCAGGGCGATCACCGTAAAGGGTGACAGTGGAACGCGGTTTTGCGGTCGCGAAGCGAAACTTTGCGGCAATTCCCAATATCTGGGAGGCCTTATTCGTTCTACCTACAAGATATATGACACAGCCTGTGGAAAAATACTTGACCCGTATCAAGAACCTCATTAGAACATTTGCAGGTTTCTTGTTCGTTCCCCGTCCGCCGCATCTTGCCTGTCACAGGCACGACCGGCTGGCGAAACCTGACCCGAGGAGGCTTCCATGCTGACCCGCAAGCAGCACGACCTGCTGATTTTCATCCACGAGAAGCTGGAGAATTCCGGCGTCTCGCCATCCTTCGAAGAGATGAAGGAAGCGATGAAGCTGAAATCCAAGTCCGGTATCCACCGGCTGGTGACCGGCCTGGAGGAACGCGGCTTCATCCGCCGCCTCGCCCATCGCGCCCGTGCGCTCGAAGTGCTGCGCCTGCCCGACTCGGCCGTGCCGACCCGCGGCGGCATCGGCGCCACCACCACCCGGCCCACGGCTGCCCCGCGCAATCGCCTGATGCCGCGCGTGGTCGAAGGCAATCCGAATGCACCGATGCCCGGCACGCCGGTCAGCGTCAGCCCCTATAATGCGCGCGATATCGTCACCCTGCCGCTCTATGGCCGCATTGCCGCCGGTACGCCGATCGAGGCGCTGCGCGACATGAGCACGCAGATCGATGTGCCGATCGGCCTGCTGGGCAACGGCGATCACTATGCGCTGGAAGTGGCTGGCGATTCGATGGTCGATGCCGGCATCATGGACGGCGATACGGTGATCATCCAGAAGAGCGAGAATGCCGAAAACGGCACTATCGTGGTCGCGCTGGTCGACGATCTGGAAGTGACGCTGAAGCGCCTGCGCCGCAAGGGCAACTCGGTGGCGCTCGAAGCCGCCAACCCGGCTTACGAGACGCGCATCTTCGGCCCCGACCGGGTCAAGGTGCAGGGCCGCCTGGTCGGCCTGCTGCGCCGCTACTAAGCGCACAGAGATAGAATCGAAACGGGGCGCCTGATCAAGGCGCCCCGTTTTCTTTTATGCCCGGAAAGTTTACGCCGCGCGCTTGTGCCGGCCCTCTTCCAGTTCTTCCACGATCTTGCTGCAGAAGGCGTCGAGATCATCGGGCGAGCGGCTGGTGACGACGCCCTTGTCGGCCACCACCTCCTGGTCGACCCATTTGCCGCCGGCATTGACCAGATCGGTCTTGATCGACTTGTAGGACGTCACCGAACGGCCGCGCACCGCATCGGCTTCGACCAGCAGCCAGGGCCCGTGGCAGATCGCCGCCACCACCTTGCCGTCCTTCAGGAAGGCCTTCACCACGCCCATCGCATCTTTGTCGACGCGCAGCTTGTCCGGATTGATCTGGCCGCCCGGGATCACCAGCGCGTCATACTGGTCCGGTTTCGCTTCGGCGATCTTGAGGTCGACATCCACTGACTCGCCCCAATCGGCGCCCTTCCAGCCACGAATGGAACGACCGGACGGCGACGCCACTTGCACCTCAGCGCCAGCCTGCTTCAGCTTGTCACGCGGCACCAGCAGTTCAAACTGTTCGAATCCGTCGGTGGCGATGATGAGAATGCGGGATTTCTTGATATCCGTCATAGGTTGCTCTCCTGACTCTTACTTCGGGAGAAACAAACCCGTCAGACCTGCCGATGTTCCACTCAGGCAACGACGTTACCGGCCAGCATGAACATGACGAACAGCATCATGACAAACGCGACCATGCAGCCCGGAATGACGCTCCAGTAGCGGCTGTAGGGCCAGACCGGCAGCACGAGCAGCAGGAGAACCAGCATGGTTGCGAGGATGATCAGCATCGGCTTGTCTCTCCCGCGTTGTCCGTCAGCCACCGCCTAACGGGGTTGTCGCGCCGGCGTTCCGGACCCGCAGAATTTTTAGTCGGCCGCGTCGCCCCTCTGTGACTCACCATGTCCCTTCGGATTGACCCAGGGCCGCCGGCCGCGGGTCTGCGCCACACTGACGCTGCGCATGCCCTGCGCAGCGTCTAGGTAGAGCGCATGCGCGCCGCCGCGCCACAGGTCGTTGCGATCGATCACGATTTTCGCGGAAGGACAGCGATAACGCACCGCCATCCGGGCCGAGATCACCGCATCTGCATGGCGGCAATCCTCAGTGATCGCTTTCGGCTGCTGTGGCAGCGCGACCAGAAAACCGTGATAGCGCCAGCTGCAACCAGCCGGATCGCAACGCAGGCTGCCATCGGCGCCGCTGCGTCCCTCGCCGGTTCGCTGCGCGGCCCGCGACAAGCTTGGCCATGGATAAAGCTGCGGCGCGCCAAGACGCTCATGCCAGGTCTCGGCCGCGAAGCCACGCGGCGGAGCAGACGAGAAGTAATAGCGGTCCGGTTCGGCGGCACGCGCCGCCAGCAAGCGGCCATCGCCGCTGATCAGCAGGTCGGGCTGCGCGATCAGCCAGGGCGACGCCGTGCCGACAAGCAGCCCGATCACGCCGAGCCAGCGCCAGCGCTGTTGCCACAGGCAGAGCCACAATCCACCGAGACTGATCGCGGCCAGACCCCAGAGCGGCATCGCCGGCACGGTGCCGACCGCATCAGGCCAGCCCGCCACCCAGATGGCGAGTGCGATCAGCGCATCCACGGCCCAGACCATCGGCGTCAGCGCCACGGCCTCCAGTCCGAGTGGCATGAGGATAAAGGCCAGCACGGTGAGCGGCATAATGATGAAATCGACCAGCGGTGCCGCCAGCAGATTGGCGACCAGCGCGTAATCCGCCACGCGGTTGAAATGATAGGCGGCAAACAGCGACGAGCCGAGGCCGGCGACAAAACTCGCCGCCATCACGCCACCGAGCCAGAGCAGCGCGATCTGCAGCGGTCCGGCATGACTGCGCCAGCGCGTCAGCTTCGGCGCGAGATGTTCGAAGGCCGCGACCAGCGCCGTGACGGCAGCGAAGGACATCTGGAAGCCCGGATCGAGCAGACTGTCCGGCCACAGCACCAGCAGCAGCAAGGCGGCCCAGGCCACCGCGCGCAAGGTGATCGCACGGCGATCCAGCATCACGGCGAGCAAAGCCAGCGCAATCATCGCCAGCGCGCGCAAGGTCGGCAATGCCGCGCCCGACACCAGCGTATAGGCGACTGCGCCAAGCAAAGCCGCGAAGGCCGCCCATTTCTTGATCGGGTAGCGCAAAGCCAGACGCGGCGACAACGCCAGGGCCGCGCGCACCAGGAAGAACAGCAGGCCTGCCACCAGCGTCAGATGCAGTCCAGAAATCGAAAGAATATGCGCCAGACCTGAATCGCGGAAGGCTGCGTCAACATGATCCGGGATCGGTCCGCGCACACCGGTCATCAGGGCGGCGGCAATCGCACCGCCGGCGCCTTCCGTTTGCGCCGCAATGCGCCGCGTCCAGTCCTGCCGCAATGCGCTGAGCGACAGCATCGCCGTCTCGCGCCAGCTGCGGGTTTCCTCAGCGGGCATGATCTCCGCCGTGCTGATCGCATAGCCCACTGCACCGATCTGGCGGAACCAGGCATAGCGCGCGAAATCGAAGGCACCCGGCATGGCTGGCTCAGGCGGTGGCAGCAGCATGGCGCGGACCCGCAGGCGTTCGCCCGGCCACAGCACCTCGCCATCGCGCGGCAGCGTGATGCGAATACGTTTCGGCGCCTCGTTCTCCTGCAATCCGCTGAAGTAAAGATCATCCAGCAGCACACGATGCCCGGCATCGCGCGGCTCGACCTCCAGCACGCGCGCCTGAATCCAGACCGCACCGCTCGGCCGCGTCAGCACCGGTGCCGCCACCGACGCCGTGCGCTCCGCCGCGAGCCAGATCCCCGAGACCAGCGCCAGCAGCAGGATCAGCGGCCAGCGAAACAGCGGCAGTCGCCCGAACAGCAACAGCGCCAGTACAGCGGCGGCCATGCCGAGCCTGAGCGGTAGTAGTCTCGGCTCGACCGGTAGCAGGAAATAGACGGCAACGCCGCCGCCCAGCAAAGCCGGTAGCCAGAGGAACCAGCGGTCGCGCTCGGCCAGCAAGGTGGCGACGGCATTGAATTGCCGCAGGTCGCGCCAGCCGGCGGCCATGCCGGATATCGCCCGCTGCCGCAGGATCTGCCAGTAAAGTCCGCGCCCGGTCCATGCCATGGCGCAAATCTCTGCATGGCAGCCATTCCCGCGCCAATCCGTGCAAAACGGGAACGACGGCTTGCCCGCCTGCCCCCGTATGCTAAAACCCTGCTTCCCAAGTTTCCTGGATCATCCGATGACCAAAGTCGTTACCCGCTTCGCCCCCTCGCCGACCGGCTACCTGCATATCGGCGGCGCCCGCACAGCGCTGTTCAACTGGCTGTTCTCGCGCCATCACGGCGGCACTTTCCTGCTGCGGATTGAAGACACCGACCGCGAGCGCTCGACCGAGGATGCCGTTCAGAAGATCTTCCAGGGCCTGAAATGGCTCGGGATCGACTGGGATGGCGAACCGGTGATGCAGTTCTCGCGCATGAACCGCCATGCCGAGGTGGCGCACAAGATGCTGGCCGAGGGCAAGGCCTATCACTGCTACTGCTCGCCGGAAGAACTGGAAGAGATGCGCAACACGGCCAAGGCCGAGGGCCGGCCGATGCGCTATGACGGCCGCTGGCGTGACCGCGATCCGAAGGATGCCCCCGCCGGCGTGAAGCCCGTCGTGCGTTTCAAGGCGCCGCAGACCGGCAGCACGGTGATCAAGGATCATGTGCAGGGCGACGTCACCTTCCAGAACGAGCAGCTCGACGACCTGATCATCCTGCGCTCGGACGGCACGCCGACCTACAATCTTTCCGTCGTGGTGGACGATCACGACATGGGCGTGACGCATATCATCCGCGGCGACGACCATCTGACCAATGCGGCACGGCAGACGCAGCTGTATATCGCGGCCGGTTTCACTGTCCCGGACTTCGCGCATATTCCGCTGATTCATGGCAGCGATGGCGCCAAGCTGTCGAAGCGCCATGGTGCGTTGGGCACAGAAGCCTATGCCGATATGGGCTACCTGCCGGCGGCGATGCGCAACTACCTGCTACGGCTCGGCTGGAGTCACGGCGACGAGGAAATCATCTCGACCGAGCAGGCCATCGAATGGTTCGGCCTCGACCATGTCGGCCGCTCGCCGGCACGCTTCGATTTCGTCAAGCTGAACAACCTGAACGGCCACTACATCCGCCACACGCCGGATGACGAACTGCTGACGGCTGCGCTACCGTTTATCGAGAAGAAATTCGGCCTGCAGCCCAATCAGGCCCAGCAGGCGCAGATCAAGGCCATCCTGCCGGCCGCGAAGGAACGTGCCAAGGACCTGAACGAACTGGCCGAGGCCTTTGCCTTCCTGTTCGCCGCGCGACCCATCGCGCCGGATGCCGCCGCGCAGAAACATCTGGACGATGCCGCCAAGGCGCGGCTCAAGACCATGATCGACACGCTGACCGGCGTGAGCGACTGGACGGCCGCCAATACCGAAGCCGCCATCCGCGCGCTCAGCGAGACTCAGCAGGTGAAGCTCGGCCAGCTGGCGCAGCCGCTGCGCGCAGCCCTCACAGGCCGCACCGTCTCGCCGCCGATCTTCGACGTGCTGGCCGTGCTTGGCCGCGAGGAAACGCTGGCCCGCCTGAGCGACGCCGCCGCATGACCGCTGCCCTGCCTCCGGTTCTGATTGTGCCGGGCCTGGGTAGTTCAGGACCGGAGCACTGGCAGAGCCATTGGCAGCTCAAGAATCCGAACTTCATCCGCGTCGAACAGGCGAACTGGGACAATCCCGATTTCGCCGACTGGCTGAAGCGGCTGGATGCGGCGATCAATGCCTGCGCGGCGCCGCCGCTGCTGGTGGCGCATAGCCTATCCTGCTCGCTGGTGGCGCACTGGATCGAGCGCCACTCCGGCGAATTGCATGGCGCATTGCTGGTGGCGCCGGGCGATGTCGATTCCGAAAGCCATACGCCGCCCGAAACGCGCGGCTTCCGGCCGATGCCGCTGGCGCGCTTTGCCTGCCCTGCCATCGTGGTGGCCAGCCGCAACGATCCCTATGTCGATTTCGCCCGTGCGCAGTTTTTTGCCGCGCGCTGGCACGCCCGCTTTGTCGATGCCGGCGCGCTTGGACACATCAACTCGGCGTCCAATCTCGGCGACTGGCCGTTCGGCTATGCATTGCTGGAAGAATTGAGGCGTTCTGCGGCTTAAAGGCGACGGCGCAGCTCGGTCTGCTGCGACAGGCGCGCCTGGTCCATCATGAACTGCTGCAGCTTTTCCATCGCCGGACGCGGCATCGGATCCTGGCCGCTCAGCATCAGCGTGAGCGCGACGCGACTGACGCCGATGCGCTGGGCCAGCTGATCAAGCGACAGCGCCGCCATCTTGCAGGCCTGCGAGACCGCCACGATCGAGCCCTTCTCGACAAAGAAGCGGCCCCACTGTTCCTTCACATTCAGCTTGGCCGGCAGGCTGGGCATCGACGACGCCAGCGACGGGACTGCGGGGCGCGCGGCGACCGCATCGGGCGGCAGCAATGCGCCG
Source organism: Alphaproteobacteria bacterium (assembly GCA_018336035.1). Taxonomy (GTDB): domain Bacteria; phylum Pseudomonadota; class Alphaproteobacteria; order Ferrovibrionales; family Ferrovibrionaceae; genus Ferrovibrio. The sequence goes on from JAGXRD010000140.1 coordinate 10,289, forward strand.
GCGGCTGGCGTAACCGGATTGTTGCTTGGCGAGGAGGCGCGGCGCGGCGTCGCCGACAGTTGCGGCGGCGGCGGTGCCGGCGAGAATTCCTCCAGCCGCGGCGCCTTTTCAATACTGTCCTGCAGCAGCGCGCGCACGGACTCGATCAGCTCTTCGCTGATCGGCGGCGCCAGTTCGTACTCTTCGCCGAAGCGGTCGTAGTATTGCGCGATCTCGCTGAGGCGATCGAGCCGGCGCATCAGGAATTCGCGGCTGCCCAGCGGCAGGCGGCGACCCGAGCGCGTGATGTTGATCAGGTAGATGCGCGTGGTATCGAGTTCGAGGATGGTGATCTTCCAGCGGATCTTCGACAGATGCTTGCGCAGCGGCTTCTGCTTGGTCTCGTCGAATTCCGGGATGCGGCCATCGACCAGATCGACGAAGACGTAGAAATGCTCCATCTTTTCGACGAAGCGTTTGTAATCGGAGAAGTTAGCGGAGAGATTCTGCTCGTTGCGGCAAAAGGCGAGCAGCTCGCGGCTCTGGTTTTCCACCACGCCGACCAGCTTCAGGGTTTCCTGAACCACCGGTTTGAGAGTTGCCTGCTTCACCGCGTTTCTCGCGCTGCCTGCCGTTGAAGGTCGCCTGACTTTAGGCCACTGAATCTGTCCTAATTTTGGCAGAGAACCGGGTCTGCAACAACAAAACCTGCAGGTGCAGGCCGCATGTCACAACTTTATCACTTTTGCGAAGGTTTGGTTAACGCCTTCAACTCGCAGGCAAATCATGCGGGGCGCAGTAAAGGCTGGCGGCCCGCAGACTGCGGCAGTAGTCCAGCGCGGCGGCGCGGTCGGCAAAACCGCCGACCAGAAGGCGCACCACCTTGCCGCGCTGGCCGCCGAGGTCGATCTCGACATAGCGCCGGTCGGCGGTCCGCAATTGCGGAAATCTGTCCGCCAGTCGCGGCCAGGCGGCCTCGGCCTCGACCAGCGTCTTGTAGCTGGCGACATGGCCGGCAAAGCGCAGGGGCGCCGGCGGCGCCGGGATGGCTGCAACTTCGATCTTCGCTTCTGGGACGGCTGGTTTAGGGGCCTCGACCGCCATCGGGGGCTCAACCACCATGATGGGCTCGCCCTCGGGCGTCTCGGCGCAGCCGGCGAGGAAGGCCGGAATGGCCAGCAGGACCAGGAGAAGTCCGGCCGGCCGCAGGCTCATTTCTCGGTCAGCTTGAACAGATTGCGGTCCAGCAGGGCGCTGACCGACACCGTCTTGGTGCTGCTGGAGTCGCGCTCGTTGATCAGTTGGACGTGCAGCGCGTCCTCACCCGGAAACTGGATCAATCGCGCCACGCGCCAGACAAATCCCTGACGCTGCTCGAAACGCTGGCCCGGCACGATGTCCTGGGCGGAAAACTTTGCCATCTGAAAACACCTTGAATCGCTGCGGTGAAGCTAGCGCATTTCAACTTCCGCCGCCAACAGGCGGGACTGTCAGGCGACCTGACGGATTGCGAAAACAAATACGCCGTCGCGCTCCTCGGCCGACAGTAGGGTGAAGCCGGACGTCTCGCAGAGCGCGGTAATGTCCCGCAGGGCGCCCGGATCGGTCGCTTCCACGGTCAGGGTCTCACCTGCAGGAACGGCTTTCATCGCCTTTTTGGTGCGCAGCACCGGCAACGGGCAGTTCAGGCCTTTCAGGTCGAGGATATCGCTCATGGGTTACAGCTCGGGGTCGCGCGCATTTAACATGACAAGTTGTTGATTAATATAATACTTCACCTCGCCAATGTAAATCCGGTATCCTGCCGGCATGCTGGTTCTCGACTCTCCTGCCCATCTCGCCAATCTCGGCGGTCTACTGCTTGGCCTGGTTTTCGGCGCCGTGGTCCAGCGCAGCAACTTCTGCACCATGGGCGCGATCAGCGACATGGTGCTGATGGGCGACAAAAACCGCCTGCGCAGCTGGGTGCTGGCCATCGCGGTCGCCATGCTGGGCAGCCAGCTGCTGCACCTGGGCGGGCTGATCGACCTCAAAGCCTCGATCTATACCGGCACCAGCGTGAACTGGCTGGGCGCCCTGCTCGGCGGGCTGCTGTTCGGCTTCGGCATGGTGCAGGCCAGCGGCTGCGGTAACCGCACCCTGGTGCGCTTCGGTGCCGGCAACCTGAAATCCCTGGTGGTCGTGCTGATGATCGGCATTGCTGGCTATGCAACGCTGCGCGGCCTGCTCGGTCCGCTGCGGCTCTGGCTCGAAACCGGCACGGCCGTAAATCTCAAGTCATTCGGTATCGCCAGCCAGGCGCTGCCCGACCTGCTGTCGCGCGCCTCGGGTCTCGATGCGACGTCGCTGCGCTGGATACTCGCGCTGGCGCTGCCGGCGCTGCTGCTGGCCTGGGTGTTCCGCGATGCGCGATTCCGCTCAAAGCCCGTGCTGATTTTCGGCGGTGTGGTGGTGGGACTGGTGATCGTGGGCGGCTGGGCCGTCACCGGCATTCTCGGCGCCGACGATTTCGAACCGGTGCCGCTCGCCTCGATGACCTTCGTGGCACCCGTCGGAAACACGCTGCAATACCTGATGACCTTCACCGGTGCGCGGCTGGATTTCGGCATCAGTACGGTGTTCGGCGTGATCCTCGGCGCTTTCGTCATGGCTAAGGCAAATGGCAGCTTCCGCATCGAGGGCTTCACCAGCGCGCAGGATCTGCTGTCGCATCTGCTGGGCGGCATCCTGATGGGAGTCGGCGGCGTGCTGGCACTGGGCTGCACCGTCGGCCAGGGCCTGACCGGGATTGCAACCCTGGCGCTGGGCAGCTTTGTCGCAGTCGGCGGGATCGTGATTGGCGGCATCCTGGGGGTCCGCTATCTTGAGGAAGGCAACCTTGGTGGCGCCTTCCGCGCGATGCTGGCGCGCGACTAACTGTTACTCCTCCTGGGGAGCATTCCCGCAGATGAGCGGTCTCGACATTTCCTATGCCGGTGCGGCTGGCGCCGGGCTGATCAGTTTCCTCAGTCCCTGCGTGCTGCCACTGGTGCCGGCCTATCTGAGCTATATGGCGGGCACCACGCTGGAGAGCATGCTCGACGAGCCCCATGAATCAAAGGCCGCACTGACGCGCCGCGTCTTCGTCTCCGCGCTGGCCTTCGTGATCGGCTTTTCCACCGTCTTCATCGCGATGGGCGCCAGCGCCTCGGCCCTCAACCGCCTGATCATCGAGAATATCGATCTCCTGGGCAAAGTCGCGGGCGCGGTGATCGTGCTGTTCGGCCTGCATTACATGGGCCTGCTGAAAATCCCGCTGCTGTATCGCGAAGCGCGTTTCCAAACCAGGGAGAGTTCGACCGGCCTGGTCGGCGCCTATCTGCTGGGGCTGGCCTTTGCCTTCGGCTGGACGCCCTGCATCGGTCCGATCCTGGCCACCATCCTCACCGTGGCGGCCAGCCGCGACGATCTTGGCTATGGCATCTCGCTGCTGGCGACCTATGCGCTGGGCCTGGGCATCCCGTTCCTGCTCGCCGCCCTGGCGGTTCGGCCCTTCATGCGGTTCATGCAGCGCTTTCGCCGCCACCTGCGCAAGGTGGAGATTGGTGCCGGCGCATTGCTGGTGGCGACCGGCATCCTGATCTTCACCAACAGCCTCGGGCAGTTCAGCTACTTCCTGCTCGACCTGTTCCCCTGGCTGGCGACCATCGGCTGATTGCCGCCCCCTGCTGCGGCCAAGCCGCCCTGACACAATCCCGCCACAGTCTGGTCACTGGACCTGACAGGCCCGCGAACCCACTGTTCTTTGCAAGTCTAGGAGGAATTGTGGCTCAAACAGAAGAGAACAGCGCGCGTGCGCAGGGCGTCGGTATGGCCCGTACCGGCTCCAGTTCCGAGGGCGAGGCTGAGCGCGAGACCAGTGCAAAACCGGCCCAAGCGCATCCGCGGCTGCGCGTGATGGTGCTGGAAGACGAACCGCTCGCCGCCATGGCGCTGGAGGACATGCTGGTCGATCTCGGCTTCATCACCCTGGGCCCGTTCATGGAGCTGGATGACGCCACCGATTTCGTGCGCGACCATGCTGCGGAAATCGACGTCGCCATCCTGGACGTGAATATCCATGGCGATCTCAGCTTCGATCTTGCCGCCCTGCTGCAGCAGCGCAACATCCCCTTCTTCTTCTGCAGTGGGTACAGCAAGGACAGCTTTGATCCGCGCTGGCGCCGCTGGCCCAATCTGGGCAAGCAGTATACCGAGGCCCGCCTGACCGCGATGATTGAGGAAGCCAGCGGCTTGAAAGTCTGAGCGGCTTTTCGCTACAAACTTTTTTGTAGCGAAAAGCCAAATAAAAACAAAGTTATACCCTCTTTCCCAGCCCCCGGGTTTTCGGCTAAGCCGGTCCGGTGAACACGATTTCAGAAGCCTTTCTGCTGTCGCTGCAGATGATGGCGCAGCTCGATCCCGAGTTGCTGCGCATCATCGGCCTGTCGCTGCGCGTCAGCCTGACGGCCGTGATCATCGGCAGCATCATCGGCCTGCCGCTCGGCGCCCTGCTGGCCCTCACCCGCTTCCCCGGCCGCGACGCCTGCATCGTCGTGCTCAATGCCTGCATGGGTCTGCCGCCGGTCGTGGTCGGACTCGTCGTGTATCTGATCCTGTCGCGCTCCGGTCCGCTCGGTACCCTTGGCTGGCTGTTCACGCCGGCCGGCATGGTGATGGCGCAAGTGGTGCTGATCACGCCAATCGTGGCCGCCTTGTCGCGCCAGACGGTGGCTGATCTCTGGGTCGAATATGAAGAACAGCTTCGTTCGCTTGGCCTGACGCCGATGAAAGCCATCGCTACATTGCTGTGGGACGGGCGCTATTCGCTCACCACCGCCGTCTTCGCCGGCTTCGGCCGCGCCATTGCCGAGGTCGGCGCCATCATCATCGTCGGCGGCAACATCAATGGCTTCACCCGCACGATGACCACCGCGATTTCGCTGGAAACCAGCCGCGGCGATCTCGCGCTCGCCATGGCGCTCGGCATCGTGCTGCTCGCTATCGCCATCAGCATCAACGCCGCCGCAACGGCCGCCGGCAATGCCGCGCGTCGCCGGCAGGGCGCGTGAAGGTGGGAGCCGCAGAGATGCACGCGCGCCTCTCCCTTCTACCGCTCCAGCTTGAGGATGTCGGCTACAGTGTGAATGGCCAGCGCCTGATCGGTGGCATCACCCTGCGCTTTGAACACGGCGCACCGACGCTGGTGCTCGGTCCCAACGGTGCGGGCAAGAGCCTGCTGCTGCGGCTCTGTCATAGCCTGATTCAACCGACGACCGGCAAGGTCTCGTGGCTCGGTCCATCGGGCCGCAATCCGCAGAGCCGGCGCTTCGACCAGGCCATGGTGTTCCAGAAGCCGGTGCTGCTGCGCCGCTCGGTGTTGGAGAATGTGGAGTTTCCGCTCAAGCTGCGCGGCCTGAATGCGACGACGCGGCGCGACAAGGCGATGGCGGTGCTGGACCGCGTCGGCCTCGCAGGATTGGCGCAACGCCCCGCCCGCGTGCTCTCGGGCGGCGAGCAGCAGCGACTGGCGCTGGCGCGCGCCTGGGCGCTGGAGCCGCAAATTCTGTTTCTGGATGAGCCGTCGGCAGCGCTCGATCCCGGCGCGACGCGTCAGGTGGAAGCCATCATCGAAAGCATTGCCGCCAGCGGCACCAAGATCGTGATGACCACGCATGACCTCGGTCAGGCCAAGCGGCTGGCCGACGATATCATCTTCCTGCATCGCGGCAGCGTGGCGGAACGCACGCCGTCCGCCGAGTTTTTCAACCAGCCGCACAGCGACGCGGCCCGTGCTTTTGTCCAAGGCGATCTGACCTGGTAACGATCCAACGGAGGAAAAACATGAATCGTCGTCATCTTCTCGGTCTTGCCGCCGGCTTTGCGCTCGCCCTCAGCAGCACTCCCACTCTGGCGCAGGACAAGTTCATCGTCGTGGCCAGCACGACTTCGACCGAGCAGTCCGGCCTGTTCGGCCATATCCTGCCCGCCTTCACCAAGAAGACCGGCATCCAGGTGCGCGTCGTGGCGCAGGGCACTGGCCAGGCACTCAAGACCGGCGAACAGGGCAATGCCGATGTCGTCTTCGTGCATGATCCGGTCGCCGAGCAGAAATTCGTCGATGCCGGCTTCGGTATCGATCGCCGCCTGGTGATGTACAACGACTTCGTCATCGTCGGCCCGAAGAGCGATCCAGCCAGGGTCGCCAATACCAAGGATGTGGTCGCCGCCTACAAGAAGATCGCCGCCGCCAAGGCGCCGTTCGCCTCGCGCGGCGACAGTTCGGGGACGCACGCGGCCGAACTGCGCCTGTGGAAGGAAGCCGATATCGACGTGAAGACCGCCGGCGCCGGCTGGTATCGCGAGACCGGTTCGGGCATGGGCCCGACGCTGAATACCGCCAGCGGCATGAACGCCTATGCCTTCACCGACCGCGGCACCTGGCTCAGCTTCAAGAACCGCGGCGACCTGGTGATCGCCGTGCAGGGCGATGTCAGGCTGTTCAACCAGTATGGCGTGATGCTGGTCAATCCCGCCAGGCATGCCCATGTGAAGGTCGCTGAGGGCAAGGCCTTCATGGACTGGATCACCTCGAAGGAAGGTCAGGATGCCATCGCCACCTACAAGATCGAAGGCGAGCAGCTGTTTTTTCCCAACTATAAGCCCGGCGTGAATAGCTGAGTTTACCGATCCCGTGTTTCCTTCTACCATTGTGCAAATGGCAGGAGGAAACATGGACATGCAGGCATTGCTGCAGGCCTTCAGTGCAGCCGTACAGAACCGCGACGGCAAGGCCTTTGCCGCACTCTTCACCGAAGATGCGGTCTATCACGATGTTTTCTACGGCGCTTTCCAAGGCCGTCAGAAGATCGCCGAACTGGTCGATGACTGGTTCTTCCGCACCGCGGAAGATTTTCGCTGGCACCTGCATGATCCGGTCAGCAACGGCACGACCCTCTATGCGCGCTATACCTTCTCCTACAAATCGCTGCTGCCCGAGGCCAATGGCAAGCGCGTGATGTTCGAGGGCGTGGCGATTTATACGCTGCGTGACGGCCTGATCGCCGACTACCGCGAAGTCGCCAATACCGGGCCTGCCCTGCTCGATCTCGGCTTCCCGCCGGAGCGGGTGGCGAAAATCCTCGCCCGCGAAGGTGCGGCCTTGAAAAGCCGGGCCGAGGCCAAGCCGCACCTCGGTTAGCCTCTAGCCCGACTCGGGCGCGATCCGCTATGCAGGCAGCATGTGCGGACGCTTCAGCCTGACCCAGCCACTCGACAGCCTCGCGGCTTTCTTCGAGCTGTATGAGCTGTTGCAGAAGCCGAACCTGCAGCCGCGCTGGAATATCGCGCCGACGCAGAAATCCGCCGTGGTGCGGTCGCAAGGCGGCAAGCGCGAGATCGCCCTGCTGCGCTGGGGCTTTGCCGGGCCAAACAATGCCCCGCTGATCAATGCGCGGTCTGAAACCGCGACACAGAAACCGACATTCAGTGAGGCCTTCGCGCAGCGCCGCTGCCTGATCCCCGCCGACAGCTTTTATGAATGGCAGGTCATCGAAGGCCAGAAAACCAAACAGCCCTGGCGGATTGGTCTCAAAGGCGGCGGCATCATGGCCTTTGCCGGCCTGTGGCAGCCGGAAGCGGCGTTTGGCAACGAAGACTGCTTCACCATCCTGACCACGGCGGCGAACGACTATCTCGCGCCCCTGCATGAACGCATGCCGGTGATCCTGCCGCGCGAGCAGTTCGGACTGTGGCTCGATCCCGCCACGCCGCGCCCGATCCTGCAGCGCCTGATGCAGAGCTATCCGGCCGAGGCCATGGCACGCTATCGCGTGACGCCGGTGGTGAATGGCGTAAAGGTAGACGGGCCGGAATGTTTTGCGCCGCTGAATCCGGCCCTGAAAAGCGTGGCCTGACCCTTTACCGGTTCAGGCTGCTCTCCGTCTGAGTATCTGGCGACACTTCGGTCGCGCCGAGAGCATCCAGGGCCAGCAGCAATGCGCCGACACGACCGGCTGAGGAATACCAGTCGGCCAGGCGGGCGTAATTATCTACGAACCAGCTGAACGAAGATTGTACGGCGACAAATGCCGCCGCAGCCTGCGTAAATTCGCCTAACGACATCTCCCCTGCCAGGTATTTCGGCGCACATAGAATCCAGGCCACGACCGGTACGGCAAGAACGCTCGACTGGGAAATGAACGTCGTTCCCATCAGTTGCCAGCATAACTCCCGCCATCTGCCGGCAACTTCGCGAAAGGCAGCCAAGAGATCGCTATGCGCCCCTCCACGGTCACCCGCCCCAGATTCGCTTAACTCCCGGAAACGCGTTCCCGCAGTCCGAAACTCGGCCTCCGCTTTATTCTTTTCCCCGACCACCTCGACAAGGCTATGGCCAATCGCAACCATCGAGAGCGCCACGAAGATCGAATAGATGGTCACGGCGACGACCAGATATCCGTAGAGGACAAAAGTGGTGCCCCCGATGTCGACGACCAAATTTCCGCCAACATCCCACAGCACAATGATAAATGTGACCGATGTAAGGACTGCGCTCAGGAAACCGGACACGAGGTCGATGGGAGAATCGGTTGCCAGCCGTCCATCTTCGGCGATCCTGTGTTCGGGGTTCTGATGATCGCCCCATATCGCCTTCAGATTCCGGGAATGACCGTTCAGAACCCAAATTTCGATAATGCGATCTGTCAGCCATTCGCGCCATTTTCGCTGTATGGTCATGCGATTCCAGACGCTGAAAACCGCGAGCACGATACTGATCGTCGCCAGTGGCAGGAAAATCCAGATTTGCGCCCAGAGCCCGGCGCTGTCCCTGCGCGACAGCGCGTCGAAAAAATCTCTGTTCCAGAAATTCAACTGGTACTGGACCACCAGTTGAAGAAGAACCGTTACAACAAGGGCGAAGGTCAGTATCCATACCCACGCAGCCGACCGCCCGCGCCAGAGGCTCAGCGCTGTCTCAAAAAACCGAAGGACTGACCTGGCTTCCTGACGTTGCAGTCCTTTTCGGTCGGCCATGGGTCAAGTCCGCCTGTTGTTACAAATTTTGCCCGCCATCGACGGCGAGCGTCTGGCCCGTCACCCAGCTGGCGGCCTGCGAACACAGGAACACCGCCGCATTCGCCACCTCCTCGGCCGTGCCCATGCGACCGAAGGGAATGCCAGCCAGAATCCCGTTGTAGAGTTTTGGATTGTTCTGCTTGGCCTGATCCCAGACGCCGCCGGGAAATTCAATCGAACCCGGCGCGATGCAGTTGACGCGGATCCTGTCCTTCGCCAGCGCCGCCGCCTGTGTCAGCGTCAGCTGGATCAGCGCCGCCTTCACCGCACCATAGGGCGGTGTGCGCACGCTGGGCGCCAGACCGGAAATCGAGGAGATATGCAGGATGGCGCCGCCACCGGCCTGCTGCAGATGCGGGATCGCCGTTTGTGTGGCGCGCACCGTGCCCATCAGGTCGACATTGATTGAAACAGCCCAGCCGGCCTCGTCATCGGTGCGGCCGAAGCCCGAAGCGTTGTTGACCAGGATATCGATGCCGCCGAGCGCCTTGGCCGCCGCCTCGACATAGCCGCGCACCGCATCGCCATCGCCCAGATCGCAGGTGGCGGCATGGACCTTTGCCCCGGTGGCCTTGAGTGCGGCCTCGGCATCCTGCACGCCCTCGGCGCCGCGCGCGCAGATCGAGACGGCGGCGCCCTCCTGGGCAAAAGCAAGGGCAATGGCCCGGCCGATACCACGGCTGCCGCCCGCCACCACCACGCGCTTGTCCTTGATCTTCAGGTCCATGGTTCGCTCCCTTGCTGACCGAAGCTTTGCCCAATGAACACACCGCTGCAAGCCGCAGCCCTGTCTGGTATGCTTCTTGCTGAAACTGGGGCGAGCCAAAGGTGTACATGTCCGGTTTTTCCGCCACGCTGAATGCCACCCGCCACAGCTTCGCCGATCTGAAGGCGCTGCTGGCCTGTGCCTCACCGCTGCGTTCGGGCGATCAACTGGCCGGCATCGCGGCCGATAGCGACGAGCGGCGCGTGGCTGCCAAACTGGCCCTGGCCGACCTGCCGCTCAAACATTTCCTCAGCAATGTGCTGGTGCCCTACGAACAGGACGAAGTGACGCGGCTGATCATCGACAGCCACGATGCTGCCGCCTTCGCCCCCGTGTCGCATCTCACCGTCGGTGAATTCCGCGACTGGCTGCTCAGCTATCAGGCCGATACGGCGGCGCTGGCGAAGCTGGCGCCGGGCCTGATGCCAGAGATGGTTGCCGCCGTCACCAAGCTGATGCGCAACCAGGACCTGATCGCCGTCGCGGCGAAATGCCGGGTGATCACCGGCTTCCGCACCACGCTCGGCCTGCCCGGCCGGCTCGGCAGCCGCCTGCAGCCCAATCATCCCACCGATGATGCCGAAGGCATCGCTGCCGCCATGCTGGATGGGTTGCTGTTCGGCATCGGCGATGCGGTGATCGGCATCAACCCGGCCACCGACAGCGTGCCGGACGGCATCCGCCTGCTCGAGATGCTGGAGGCCATCCGTACCCGCTTCGACATCCCGACGCAGGGCTGCGTGCTGGCGCATGTGACAACGACCCTGCAGATGATGCAGCGCGGCGCGCCGGTCGATCTGGTCTTCCAGTCGATTGCCGGGACGGAAGCCGCCAACAAGGGGTTTGGTGTTGATCTCTCGATCCTGAAAGAAGCGCAGGATGCGGCACTCGGCCTGAAGCGCGGCACCGTCGGCAGCAACGTGATGTATTTCGAGACCGGACAGGGCAGCGCATTGTCGGCCGATGCGCATCACGGCGTCGATCAGCAGACGCTCGAGGTGCGCGCCTATGCGGTCGCTCGGGCTTTCAAGCCGCTGCTGGTCAATACGGTGGTTGGCTTCATCGGGCCGGAATATCTCTACGATGCCAAGCAGATCATCCGCGCCGGACTGGAAGACCATTGCTGCGGCAAACTGCTCGGCCTGCCGATGGGTGTCGATGTCTGCTACACCAACCATGCCGAAGCCGACCAGGACGACATGGACAGCCTGATGACCCTGCTGGGCACGGCCGGCGTCAACTTCCTGATCGCGGTGCCAGGCGCCGACGATGTGATGCTGAATTACCAGAGCCTGTCCTTCCATGATGTGCTTGGGCTGCGCCATCTGCTGAAGCTGCGCCCGGCGCCGGAATTCGAAGCCTGGCTCGACCGCATGGGAATGCTGAGCGAGGACGGCCGCCTGCCGCCGCCGGCCACCGAGACGCTGAAGAAGCTGGTCTCCTATGAATGACGTGACGCGGGATATCTGGGCCCGCTGGCGCGGCACCACGAAGGCGCGGATCGGACTGGGCCGCAGCGGCGATGCGCTGCCCACCGCGCCGCTGCTGGAGTTTCAGGCCGCCCATAGCCGCGCCCGCGATGCCGTGCATGGCACGGCGGATTTCGATGCCATCGCAGCGGCGCTGCAGCCGCACCCAACAATCCGCGTGCGCAGCCAGGCCGGCGACCGCGCCACCTATCTGCGCCGCCCCGACCTTGGTCGCAAACTCGATCCGGTCTGCGAATTGCGGCCCGGCGTTTATGATCTCGTACTGGTGATTGCCGATGGCCTGTCCGCGCGCGCGGTCGACCACCATGCGGCCAGCGTTGCGAAACTCTGCATCGAAAAACTGCCTGACTGGCGCATCGGACCCGTCGTGCTGGCCGAACAGGCGCGCGTGGCCTTAGGCGACGAGGTCGGTGAGCGACTGAATGCTGCCACTGTTGCGGTGCTGATCGGCGAGCGGCCAGGACTTTCGGTGGCCGACAGTCTCGGCATCTATCTCACCTGGGCGCCGCGCCGAGGCCGGGCGGATTCCGAACGCAACTGCATTTCGAACATTCACGCTGCCGGCATGAGCCATGCCGCCGCCAGCGACCTGCTGGTCTGGCTGCTGCGCGAGGCGAAACGGCGGCAGCTGACGGGTATCAACCTCAAGGTCGACGCGTCGGCTGTCCTGCCGCCTACATCATGACATCGCCGCCGTTGACGCGGACATGCTGCGACTTCAGATCACGCACCGATTTGCAGCCGCAGGCATGCGCGATAGCCTCCACATCATGCTGCACGGCCTTGGCGTAATTGGCGACGCGCACCGCCTTGCGGCTCGGATCGAGGCCGCGCATGAAACGCGGATCGTTCGAGGTGACGCCAGTCGGACAATGGCCGGTGTTGCATTTCATCGCCTGGATGCAGCCCAGCGAGAACATGAAGCCGCGCGCCGACACCACATAGTCGGCGCCCATGCAGATCGCCCAGGCCACCTTGTCGGGCGTCAGCAGCTTGCCCGAAGCGATCAGACGGATGCGGTTACGCAACTCGTAGGCGCGCAGCTTCTGCGCCACCAGCGGCAGGGCCTGCGTGATCGACTGGCCGACATAATCGGCCAGCGGTGCCGGCGCCGCACCGGTGCCGCCCTCGCCGCCATCGATCTGCATGAAGTCGGGCGCTTCGTCCTGGCGCTGTGACAGGTAATCGAAGAACTCGTCGAGGAAGTCGTAACTGCCGACCGCCATCTTGATGCCGACCGGCTTGTCGACCACCTTGCGCACGCGATTGATCAGCGCCACCAGCGACGGAATATCCGTCACATCGCGATGCCGGCTCGGTGAAATCGAGGCCTTGCCCTCCTCGATGCCGCGGATGCCGGCGATCTCCGGCGTCACCTTCGAGCCCGGCAGGATACCGCCGCGGCCGGGCTTGGCGCCCTGGCTCAGCTTGATGCAGAACATCTTCACCTGCGGCAGCGCCGCAATCTTGCGCAGACGTTCTTCGTCCAGGTTGCCATTGGCATCGCGGACACCGTATTTCGCCGTCCCGATCTGGAAGCAGATATCGCAACCGCCTTTCAGATGATGCGACGACAGGCCGCCTTCGCCGGTATCCATCCAGACGCCGGCCATGGCTGCACCTTCCGACAGGGCCTGCACCGCGGCGGAGGACAGCGCGCCATAGCTCATGCCGGAGATATTGAAAAAGCTTTTCGGCTTGTAGGGCTGGCTGACGATGCCCTTGCCGATCCATTTGCCGGTATAGATCTCGGCTTCGTCGTCGTTGATCGGAAAGGCGGAGTGCAGGAAGTAGATATGGCCGGGCTGCTGGCTGTCGACTTCGGAGCCAAAGGCCACATAGTTCGACACACCCTTGGCCGAGCGATAGACCCAGGCGCGCGTCAGGCGGTTGAACGGGCGCTCTTCCCAGTCAGCGGTGAACCAGTACTGGCGAAAATATTCGCCGAGATTCTCCATGATGTAGCGAAAGCGCCCGTAGATCGGGAAGTTGCGCCGGATCGCATGATCGCGCTGGATCCAGCGGTCATAGACGTAGTACCAGCTCATCGTGCCCACACCGAGCAGCACGACGGCGGCCAGAATATAGCCGAACACCACCATGACAGGTCTCCCACCCTATCCGGCCGGCGAGACAGCCGGATATGTCAGTCTAGCACAATCAGGAATAGCGGCCCGGAATTAACTTTCGATAACGGCTACGGGCGCGGGCCCAGCATGCTGCGCGGATCCGCCAGCCGGTCATACTCCTCGGCGCTGAGGAAGCCGAGGTCGATGGCGGCCTGCTTCGGGCTGGTGCCCTCGGCGAAGGCCTTGTTGACGATCTGCGCCACCTTGTCATAGCCCAGATGCGGGTTCAGCGCGGTGGCCAGCATGATCGAATGCTCCACGTTGCGCTGCAGCGTAGCGGTATTGGGCTCGATCCCCGCCACCATGCCGCTGCCGAAGACGCTGGCGGCATCCGACAGCAGCTCGATGGATTTGAGCACATTCTGCACGATCACCGGCTTGGCGACGTTCAGCTCGAAATGTCCGGCGGCGGCGGCATGCGTCACGGTGACGTGGTTGCCCATCACCTGATAGCAGACCTGCAGCAGCGCCTCGGCCAAAGTGGGATTGCGCTTGCCCGGCATGATCGACGAGGTCAGCCCGTCATGCGGCAGCACCAGTTCGGCCAGACCGGCGCGCGGTCCGGCACCAAGGAAGCGGATGTCGTTGGCGATCTTGGCCAGCGACACCGCGACGGTGTTGAGCATGCCGCTCGCCTCCACCATCGCATCATGCGCGCCCATGCCTTCGAACTTGTTCGGGTTTGCGGTGAATGGCAGCCCGGTGAGCTTGGCGAGTGCGGCAGCAAAAGCCGTATCGAAACCGGCTTTGGCATTCAGCCCGGTGCCGACCGCCGTGCCACCCTGCGCCAGCGGATAAAGGCGCTTCAAAGATTCTGTCGCGCGCTCGACGCCGAGTTCCACCTGGCGCGCCATGGCGCCGAAACCCTGGCCCAGAGTCATCGGCGTCGCATCCTGCAGATGCGTGCGCGCGATCTTGGCGATGTCCTTCCAGGCCTCGGCCTTCTTCGCCAGTTCGGTGTGCAGGCCCTGCAAAGCCGGGATCAGGCGCTGGTGAATCTGCAGCACGGTGACGATATGCATCACAGTGGGGAAGCTGTCGTTCGACGACTGGCCGCGATTGACATGGTCGTTCGGATGCACCGGCTTCTTGGTACCGCGCGGCTGACCCAGCAGTTCATTGGCGCGATTGGCGATCACCTCATTGGCATTCATGTTGGTCGCCGTGCCCGAGCCGATCTGCCAGACCGGCAGCGGAAAATGATCATCGAACTTGCCATCGGCCACCTCACGGGCCGCCTGCTGCAGCGCATCGACGATCTCCGGCGGCAGTTCGTTCAGACCCGCATTGGTCTGCGCGGCGGCCAGCTTCTGCAGACCAATGGCGTGAACCAATGCCGGCGGCAGCCGCTCGCTGCCGATGCGGAAGAGCTGCAGCGCCCGCTGGGTCTGCGCGCCCCAGTATTTGTCGGCGGCAACCTCGACGGTTCCAAAGGCATCGCGTTCCTGGCGGGTCGACATGGCGGATACTCCTTTATGACTAAGCCTAAGTTAGTAAGGTGCGATGCCATTAACAGTTATGCCTAGGTATTGCCCAACTTTGTCAGGCAGATTGCATAATATTATGGCACACTCCCTGCTCTTCAGCCGCGGAAAGCCTCCTGCGGGGCGAGTCGGTACTCCCCTGGAACGAACCGGCATAATCCTGCAGGGCGGCATGTATCCTGCATTGATATCAGGGTCTCGCTATCCATCCAGAGTTATAAAAAAACAATGACTGCACAGGCTCACCATCTGCAGGTTCATCAGCTTATCGACGGCATCGAACAGGACGTTCAGGAGTTCGGTGCCAATAACGAAAGCATAGCCTTCCAGACCACGCTGCTGTCGCTGAACGCTTCGATCGAGGCGGCGCGCGCCGGCGAGGTTGGGCGCAGCTTCGCCGTGGTGGCGCAGGAAGTGAAAGCGCTGGCCAACCAGGCCTCGGAAAACTCCAAGCGCTTTCGCGAGGTGGTGCTGAAACGCATCAACGATTCAAAGATAGCCGCCGAAGGCATCGTCGACCAGATCGTGAAGGATCTGGAGGGTCCGCGCCTGTCCGACATGGCGCAGACCATGGTGCAGCTGATCGTGCGCAACCTGTATGAGCGGACCTGCGACTGCCGCTGGTGGGCCACCGACGATGCGATGTGGCAGGCGCTGGAGAATCCCTCCGACGAACTCTTCGCCCGTGCCGGTGAACGGCTGGAGATGATCAACCGCTTCTACACCGTCTATCTCAATCTCGTGCTGACGGATGCACGCGGGCAAATCGTTGCCACCTCGAATCCCAAGCAGTTTCCTCGTGCCGCCAAGGCCAATGTCTCGCGTACGCCGTGGTTCCAGCAGGCGATGCAGTCGCGCAGCGGTGACGATTACATCGTCGACGACATCAGCCAGAGCGGCAGCCATGACAACAAGGCGGTGGCGATCTATGCCGCTGCCGTGCGCAAGGGCGGCCAGATCCATGGCGAACCGCTCGGCGTGCTGGGCGTGATCTTCGACTGGGACAAACAGGGCAAGAGCATCGTCAAGGACGAACCCTCACTGAGCCCGGAGGAATGGACCCGCACCCGCGTGCTGCTGCTGGATGCCAAGCGCCGCGTCATCGCCTCGTCGGATGGCCAGAATGTCTACCAGGCTTTCCCGCTGAAGGATGAAGGCCAGCAGCGCGGATATTACTACGAACCGGACGGCACGCTGATCGCGTTCTCCCACACCATCGGCTATGAGACCTATGACGGCATGGGCTGGTATGGCGTGATCAGCCAGAAGCCACGCGGTTAAAAACTCCCCCTTCTCAATCGTCACCCCGGGCTTGACCCGGGGTCCCATTTTTCCTGCACCACGAAATGGGATCCCGGCTCGCGCGACGCCACTGCGTCGCTTGGCCGGGATGACAGGCGGCACTATTCGGGCCGCCGCCACAGCCAGGTCAGTTCGTGCTTGTTGTGATGCAGGTGCAGCAGGCGGCTGCCCGGGATTGCCGCGAAGCCGCGCGCGGTTTCAAAATCGGTCTCGCCCTGGAATTTCAGCGTACACACGGCATTGCGCACATCGCTGGAGGCGAGCCAGCGTTCGACTAATTTAAGCAGCCGCGCCGGATAGCAGATCACGTCTGAGCAGAGCCAGTCGACGCGCGGGAATTCCTTCGGTTCCAGCGCGAAGGCGCTGCCCTGTTTCCACGCAACGGTTTTCATGGCCGCCACATTCGGCGCCAGCGGCGCCTTGTCGATCGCCGTCACCGTCGCGCCGAGCGAGCCCAGCACCCAGGTCCAGCCGCCGGGCGACGATCCGAGATCGAGACAGATATCGCCCGGCTTCGGAAGCTCGGAGCCGAATTCCAGCCGATGCCGCGTCAGACCTTCCCAGAGTTTCAGATAGGCGCGGCTCGGCGGGCCCTCGCGATCTTCAATGAAGGCGAACTCGCCATTCGGCACCGGACTGCTGCAGCGTGCGGCATAGAGCATCCGGTCCGGCGCCAGCAGCGTGAAGCTGCCCAACGGAGACGTCGGCAGCGGTACACCGAAGCTCAGCGCCTTGCCCGAAACATGCGGCAGCTTCTCTGTGATCAGCTTCGCCCGGCCATGATGCAGCGGTGCATAGGCCAGCCAGTTGCGCTGGATCGCCTTCAGCCTGGCGGCCGCATCGCCGATAGAGGCGATCTCGACCTCCAGGATATCCTGCCAGATATTGGCAGCCCAGGAGCAATGCCCCTCGCCGTCCGCGATCAGCAGCCGGCCATGCTCGGCGCGAATCCGGTCGCCCAGCTCGGTGCGGAGTTGGTCCTCGAATCCCTCGGCGGCGAGATAGGCAGTGCGGGTCATGATGCCGGTTCTCACGGATCGAACCGCTAAGTGCAAGTCCCGGCGTGGAAAATCCAGCTTTCGCCCACCTTTATAGCGCGCCACTTCGGGCTTATGACATGCTTATTTCGGCTTATCGCATGCTTATATTTGCTTATTTCAGCCTTGGTCCGACCGGTCTGACACTTATATCGCACTGATTTAAGATTTTACATAAAATTCAGATGCTTAAGGTAATTTAGGGTGTATATGCAGCGATACAAGCCCTGCCCCAGCCTTCAAAGCCACAATGCGCTTAATCTTGGGGCAGGCTCGGAGAAGTGGGTAGACTGATCCTTGTACAGAACAAAACCAGTGAGACGTCAGGCATGACCGAGTTGGGGGTGAAGTCGGCAGCGGGACCATCAGAGGCCGCCGTCCTGCAGGGGCTGCGTGATGGACTGGACCGCCTGCGCGACACATTGCGCATCGCAGTCATCTATAACGGCGACCGCAAGGCCGCAGGTGCGGTGCTGCACCAGACCCACAATCCACGTTCGGAAAAATCCTATCGCCCGGTGGCGCAGGACATCGCCGACGGCCTGAAGGCCAACGGCTTCCGCCATGTCGCGCTGTTACCCGATGATCTGACACTCGCGCAGCGACTGCGCGACGAAGCCATTGATCTGGCCTGGCTCAACACCGCCGGTGTCCAGGGCTACGATGCCGTGGCGCATACGCCGTCCCTGCTCGAAATGGTGGGTATTCCCTATGTCGGTCACCGTCCGCTGCTGGCGGTGACGCTGGACAACAAACAGGTCTTCAAGCGCGAATGCGGCGGACTTGGCCTGCCGACGCCGGAATTCATGGTCTGGGACGGCACCTGGGGCACACTCAATCCGGAACGCGAGGCGCAGTTCCAGAGCATCTTCGGCGACTATGCCGGTCCCTTCGTGGTGAAGCCGGTGACCGGCCGCGCCTCGCAGCATGTGCATCTAGTGCCTGACCGCGCCAGCCTGCTGGCGACGGTGAACGAAGTGTATCGCCACACGCTGAACCAGGTGCTGGTCGAGCGTTTTGTTGGCGGCGCGGAATACTGCGTTGCGGTCGGCGGTCGTGTGGTGTCGAAAGGCGGCCAGCTTGAATTGCTGGACGCGCCCTTTGTCTTTTCGGCGCTCGAACGCATGCTGGAGCCGGACGAGAAAATCTTTACATCGATGGATGTGCGCCCGATCACCCAGGACCGCACCCGCCTGCTGAGCGCCGCCGATGGCGCCGTCTATGACGAACTGGCCAGACTTGCACGCCGCGTGCATGCCGATTTCCAGCTGCGCGCCCTGGTGCGCCTTGATGTCCGCGCCGATCACACCGGCCGCCTGTTCATTCTGGAAGCCAACCCGAAGCCTGACCTGAAGCGGCCCGATGGCAAACAGACCAGTCTGGTCTGCGTCGGACTTGCCGCGCATGGCATGAGTTACGAAGACCTGCTGCTGTCGCAGCTGATCGACCGACTGAAGCATTATATGCGTTACCGGCCGGCGGCAGTGCGCCATATCGCGGACCGCCTGTCGTGACCCTGCGCGACCGCCTCCGCCACGGCCTGATCATGCTGGCTGTCGCTGCGGTGTCTTTCACACTGCTGGTCTATGTCGGCTGGGGTGAAGGCAAACGCACCTATCCGCGCTTCCAGGTCGAGAAGATGGTGGCTCAGGGCGAGTTGGTGCAGGCCGCGCTGGAAACCTATCTGCGTGCCGGACTGCCGCTGGCACAATTCCCTGGCTTCCGCTCCATCGCCGAACCGATCCGCCAGTCCGATCCCACGATTGCAGCCATTGCCGCGCGTGACCGCTCCGGTCACACCGTCTTCATGGCCGGGGATACCAGCGTGCCGCAACTGCCTGCCGCCTCCCACGCGGGCGGCACTGCGCCAGCGCGATACACGGTGGGCGATGATGGAATGTGGCTGCAGGTCGCGCTGCCGCTGCGCAATCGCTTCGAGGCCGTGGGCGAGCTGACCGTCACCATGCCGCGCCCGGCCATTGCACGGGTGACGGATGCGCATCTGCCGGCCCTCGCCGCATTGGCCGCCGGCATGGCTTTGCTGTTCGGAATTTTCTCGCTCTGGGCCGCGCCGCGTCTGCGCGGCCATCGCATTCCCTGGATCGGCATCGGCTATACGGCAGTCTTCGCACTCGTCGCTGCCGGCGTGGTGGCCAGCCTGCTCAGCCTCTATGCCGATGGCGCCCAATCCAAGGCCAAGGCGCTGGCGGATTCTCTCGCCGAGCGCATCCGCCCGGTGGTGGCCTATGGCCTGACGCTGCAGGATCTGGAGGGACTGGACCGCATGCTGGCCGGCTATCGCCAGCTCAATCCCGACATCCAGGCCGTCGGCATCACGCAGAACGGCCGCATTCTGGTGCATAGCGATCCGGCGCAGGTCGGACGCGGCTGGACCAGCGATGCCTCTGCCTACGATTACGTTGTGCCCATCCCGACTGCCGCCAGCGACATCCGCATCGCCGTCGCTTTGCCGGCCGGCGTGGTGTGGCGCGCGGTGGCCAACAGCGTGAAGAATTTTGCCGCGCTGTTCGTGGCGACGGCACTGATCGCCGCACTTTTCCTGGGCGTGGCGCGCGCCCTGGAAAGCAAAGCCACGGAGCGCAAGCCGCACCAGCTGGCATTGATCCGGCCGATCTTCTTCATCGCCATTTTCTGCGAGTATCTTTCCGCCGGCTTTCTGCCGCAGCTGCTGCGCGGCGCCGCCATGCAATGGGACCTGGGCCAGGGTGCGGCGTCGCTGGCCTTCACGGCCTATTTCGTCGCCTTCCTGCTGGTGCTGCTGCCGGTCAGCGCCTGGGTTGACCGCGAAGGCCCGCGCAGGGCGGTGATTTTCGGCGCAGTGCTGGTCGCGCTGGCCAGTCTGATCCCGGTGATGACACTGGATTTCGGCGCGCTGCTGCTGTCACGTACCCTGGCGGGCCTCGGCCAGGGCCTGCTGTTCATCGGCATGCAGGCCGCCGTGCTGGCCCATGCACCGGCCGGGCAGCGCACGCAGGCCGCCGCCATCATCGTCTTCGGTTTCAACGGCGGCATGATCGCCGGGGCCGCCATCGGCTCGCTGCTGGTGCAGGATGTTGCCGCTATCGGCGTGTTCGCCATCGGCGCCGTCACCGCGCTGCTGCTCGCCGCCTATGCCGCCTGGGCGATTGCCGTGCCGCCGGCACGCAGCGGCGCCGCCATGACCTTCGGCCGCATGCTGCGCGACATCCCCCGCGCCTTTGCCAGCCTTGGCTTCCTGCGCGCACTGCTGCTGATCGGCGCACCGGCCAAGGCAGTGCTGACTGGCGCGGTGGGCTTTGGCCTGCCGCTGCTGCTGGGCGGACTCGGCTGGGCGCCGGAAGATATCGGGCAGGTCATCATGCTGTATGCCGCCGGCGTGCTGCTCTCGGGCGGCGCGGCGGCGCGGTTCGTCGACCGCAGCCAGCGCAGCAGCGCGACGCTGGCACTGGGTGGCCTGGTCTCGGCGTTCGCCCTCGCCTGCATCGGCCTGACCGGCCTGTGGACGCCCTCACCCATCCTGCAGGTTCTGCTGGTGGCCGGTGGCACATTGCTGCTCGGCCTGGCGCATGGCTGCATCAATGCCCCGGTGATCACCTATATTGCCGGCACCGGCGCCGCTGCGACACTGGGCGCCAATGGCGCGACCGCATTGTATCGTGTGGTGGAACGCGCCGGCCATGTGCTGGGGCCGCTGCTGGCCGGACAGTTGCTGCTGCTCAGCGGCGGCAGTGCGCTGGCCTTCCTATGGATCGGCGCAGGCTTGCTGGTCTGCCTGCTGCTATTCCTGCTGCCCATGCCGAAGGTGCGTAGCTGATGCGGTTCATCCTGACGATCCTTGCATTGCTGACCGCCATGCCGGCCCATGCCTCGGGCCGGCTGGCCTCCGACTG
Source organism: Alphaproteobacteria bacterium (assembly GCA_018336035.1). Classification (GTDB taxonomy): domain Bacteria; phylum Pseudomonadota; class Alphaproteobacteria; order Ferrovibrionales; family Ferrovibrionaceae; genus Ferrovibrio. The sequence continues at coordinate 31,462 of JAGXRD010000140.1, forward strand.
GTTTGCCCTGGGCGAGCGCGCGCTGCAGCACTGGAGCGTCTCGCAGCCCGATCCGGCCGATGACCGGCGCCTGCTGATCCAGCGCAAGGAGTCTATCGCCGGGCCGCTGCGCCGGGTGATGGTGATCTATCCGCGCAAATCCTCCGCCTATGACACGGCGATGACCGCGATCCTGGCCGACTTCGCCGCGCGGCGCCTGAGCGTGGAATTCGTCGCGGTCAATTATGACACGGATGCGCGGCGCGGTGCGGCACTGCTGGATGAAGCAAAACGCGATGGCGTCGCGCTGCTGTATGCCATGGGATCGGAAACGGTCGACTGGATGTATCAGAAGCATCGCGACATCGCCATTCCGGTCGTCACCGTCTGCGCCAAGGATCCGGTGCAGCTGGGGCAGATGCCGGATTACGAAAGTGGCAGCGGCAACAGCTTTGCCTTCACATCGCTGAATCCCCTGCTGGAGGTGCAGATCGAATATCTGCGCGAGATGAAACCGCAGTTAAAGAATATCGCCATCCTGGTCGATGCGAAAAACGCCAGCGCGGTGGAAACGCAGGCGCGACCGCTTGCCGAGGCGCTGAGCCGTCAAGGCGTCACGGTGCTGGATGTCGCCGTGACCGATCCCGTGCAGGCGCGCCAGCAGTTGGCCGGGCTGGTGTCGCAGGCGGTGGCGCAGATGCGGCAGACCGATCCGACGCTGGAGCATAGCCTGTTCTGGATCACCGGTTCGACCAGCGTGTTTGCAGAGATCGCCACCATCACGGCGCATAGCAACCGCGTGCCGGTACTGTCAGCCGTCCCCGAAGTGGTGCAGGCCGGACGCGACAGCGCGGTGCTGTCGATCGGCGTCAGCTTCGAGAGCAATGCGCGGCTCGCCGCCGTCTATGGCGCGGAGATTCTGGGCGGCCGCAAAGCCGGAGAAATGAAGGTGGGCGTGGTGTCGCCGCCGGATATCGCGGTGAATTTCCGCCGCGCCCGCGAGATCGGGCTGAAAATCCCCTTCGCCTTCTTCGAGGCCGCCAGCTTCATCTACGATGCCGAGGGCCGCCCCGTGCGGGCGGACGGCCAGGACATGACCGCCCGCTAAACTCAGGCCTGCCGACCTCAGGCCTGGTCGGGCCGCGACGCGGCCAGCACCGGATGCTTGGGCTCGGCGGCGATCTTTTCCTCGGCGCGCGCCAGGAAGATGCTCGATGGTTCGTCGGTGCCGCCGCGCATCTCGATCACCAGACGGAACTGCTGCGCGGCATCATGCCAGCGACCGGCATTGAAGAAATCGAGGCCCTTCTCGAACAGCCCGATCCATTCGAAACCTGCCGGGATGGCGCCGGACTCGTCGCGCATGGCCAGCAGTTCATAGATGCCGACCGCCTGTTCGCGGCCCTTCACCTTCACCGGATCGAGGCGGCGGGCGACGATATCATAGCGCGCCGCTTCCCAGGTATGCTGGCTGATCAGGATGGCGGTGCCGAATTCCTTGTTCATGCCTTCAAGGCGTGCGCCCAGATTCACCGGGTCACCGATCACGGTGTAGTTCAGGCGGTCGGGGCTGCCGATATTGCCGACCACCATGCGCCCGGTATTCACGCCGATACGCACGTTCATTTCCGGCAGGCCACGGCGCACCCAGTCGGCGCGCAGCGTCGCCATGGCAGTGGCGCAGTCCAGCGCCGCGCGACAGACATGGGTGGGATGGTCTTCGTCGTAATAGGGTGCGCCCCAGAAGGCCATCACCGCATCGCCGATGAACTTGTCGATGGTGCCGTGGTTGTCCTGGATCGCCGCGCTCATGGCGCCGAAATAATCGCCCAGCAGCGGCACCACGCGATGGCCCATCCGCTCGGAGGTACTGGTGAAACCTTCCAGATCCATGAACATCACCGACATGGTGCGGCGCTCGCCGCCCAGTTCGGCAACCACGCCCTGATCCATCAGTGTTTTCACCAGATCGGCCGAGAGATAGCGACGGAACGAGCCGAGGCCCCTGCTCATCTGCTCGATCGAGCCCGACAGCGTATCCAGTTCGATCACCGGACTGGAGACACGCTGCACCTTGTCGAGATCGAACTGCGCGATCTTGCGTGTCTCGCCGACCAGGCGGTTCAGCGGCAGGACGAAGAGATAACGCGAGGCCAGGATGGCGGCCAGGCTGACCACCACGATGGCGGCCAGCAGCGCCAGCACCAGACGGTAGTAGTTGGCCTGGATCGGCGCCATGAAATCGGCTTCAGGAATGACGGTGCCGATCAGCCAGCCGGCACGTTCGGCCGGTGCCAGCGTCAGGAAATACCGTGCGCCGCTGGCGTCATGCGTGACGAACTGCTGCGGCCCGTTCAATGTTTCCAGCCGTGCGCCGGCTTCCACGATGCCGGCATGCGCGACCTGCAGCATGGGATGATAGCTCTCGGCCAGCGGCTTCAGCTCCGGCAGGTCGCCCTTCGCGCCGGGACGGGTGACTTCGCGCGGGTCCCGGAACGCGACCAGATCGCCGCTGCGGTCGATGATGAAGGCCGCGCCCGAGCGCAAGCTGGTCAGATTGGCCAGATAGCGCGAGATGCGGTCGAGTTCGATGGCAATCGAGATCACGCCGGTCAGTTCACTGGTCTCGCGATCCTGCAGCGTAATGGCGGTGTTCAGGCCGGGCTTGCGGCTGACATCGAAGACATAGATGCCGGTCCAGATATGCTCGCCGGGATTGGCGGCCGCCTGCCGGTACCACGAGCGGCCCGGCGCATAGTAATCCGTCACCCGGGACTTCACGCCGGTATAGCTGAGATGCTCGCCATCGCTGACGAAGGATTCCTCTAGACGGCTCGCTTCCTTGCGTTCGGCCGACCATATGCTTTCAGCCACGCGCAGATGCAGTTCGTCGATCCGCTGGGCACCATAGAAATCGCCATTCGGCTTGCCGAAGCTGACCCAGGAGAAATGCGGATTGGCCCGCAGCAGGGCCAGGAACAGGCGGTCGCGGCTGCGCTTGTCTTCCAGGTTGATCACACCGTCCAGCAGGCTGTCGCGCAGCGCGCTCTGCGCGGCGATGGCGGATTCGAAGATGCTGGAGACTTCGCGGTTCACGCCGCCGACGATTTCGGTGTTGAGCTGGCGCGCCATCTCGGCCACGTTGTCGCGGCTGACCAGGAACCAGGGAACATGGACCGAGGCCGCCGTCATCGCCACGGTGAACAGCGAGATCGCCACCAGGCTGACCTTCAGCGAGACGCGGGGACGCCAGCCACGCGTTTCAGCCGGCCTGGCTCCCTGATCGGCCGTTTCCGGCCGCCCCGTACGTACAGGGATCATCTTCCCCTCCAGAAGGCTGCAGCACTGCAAGCCAGCGCTATCCGCCGGATAGGTTAATGCAGGAATATTGACACCACGTGAAGAGCGCGTGGCGGCGCCTGCGAAGGTTAAGATAATTTTTGGCGGAAAACAGACATATTTCTCCGGATGCGATCCGCCGGAGATCCATGTCGCGGCCCATATTGCCACCCTGTGGAAAATCGCTATAGTCCGCGCCCTCTACATAGCTCCTTGCTGGACCCCATGACGGGTCCGGCTAGGCCCGATCCGTCGCCGCATGGTGCGTCGCCGCCGGGCCGCTAAGACCAGAAGGAGAGCTGCCGATGGCGTTCTACGAGAACGTATTCATCGCGCGCCAGGACATCTCGACCGCCCAGGTCGAGGCGATGGCCGCGCAATTCACCGATATCATCAAGGCCCAGGGCGGCGAGGTCACCAAGACCGAGCAGTGGGGCCTGCGCAATCTCACCTACCGCATCAAGAAGAATAAGAAGGGCCACTATGTCCTTCTGAACATCAATGCGTCGGGCGCTGCGATTGCCGAACTGGAGCGCAACATGCGCATCCACGAAGACATCCTGCGTTACCTGACCGTGCGCGTCGAAAAGCTGGAAGAAGGCCAGTCGGCCATTCTGGTGAACAAGGATCGCGGCGAGCGTGGCGACCGTCCGGAGCGTGGCTTCGGCGATCGTGGCGGCTTCGGCGGCGGCCGTGGCTTCGGCGGCGACCGTGGCGACCGCGGTGGTGATCGCGGCGAACGTCGTCCGCGTTTCGAGCGTGAAGAGTCGGCTCCGGCCGCTGGTGGGGAGAACGCCTAATGTCGAGCACTGGTACCTCTGAGCGTGGCGGCAAGCCCGCCGGTCGTGGTGGCGCCGCTGGCGGCGCCCGTCGTCCGTTCTTCCGTCGTCGCAAGACTTGCCCGTTCTCCGGCGCCAACGCGCCGAAGATCGACTACAAGGATGTGAAGCTGCTGTCGCGCTTCATCTCCGAGCGCGGCAAGATCGTTCCGTCGCGGATCACCGCAGTGTCGGCCAAGAAGCAGCGTGAACTGGCCCAGGCCATCAAGCGCGCGCGCAATCTGGCCCTGCTGCCGTTCGTCATCAAGTAAGGCCCAGCGGCTTCCCGCAAGGAAGCCGGAACCGGACTTTGCCCCCATGACCCGCAGCCTGATCTTCGGCAGCCTCGCAGGACTAGCCAGCGCATTGCTCGTGCTGACCGCCGCAAGCGGTCCGCTCGGCATCATGCTCGGCTATCTCGCGCCGTTGCCGTTGTTCTTCGCCGGCCTGACCCATGGCGTGACTGCCGTGGGGATTGCCGGCGTGGTGGGCACGCTGGTCAGCGGCTTCAACGGCCTGCTCGCCGGCAGCGTCTATCTCGCCACTTTCGCGGCTCCGGTCGCGCTGGTGGTGCGGCAGGCCCTGCTGGCTCGCCCGGCCACGGAAGCCTCGGCGGGTGCAGACGTCCACGACGGACTGGAATGGTATCCGGTCGGTCGTCTGGTGCTCTGGCTTGCCGGCTGGTCGCTCGGCCTGTTTGGCATCGCCCTGCTGCTCACGGCTGATCGCGAAGGCGGTCTGCCGGCGATGCTGCAGCCGCTGCTGACCCAGTTCCTGTCTGCCATGCAGCAGGGCCCTAATGGGGTTTCTGGTCAGGGTGCGGATCTGGAAGTGATGGCCAAGCGCCTGGCCCTGCTGATGCCCGCCGTTTTCGGCGTCAGCTGGCTGGTGATGATGACGATCAACGGTACGCTCGCGCAGGGCATGGCGGTGCTGCTCAAGCAGAACCGCCGGCCGACGCCGCTCTATCGTGCGTTCACCCTGTCGCGGTCGCTGGCCGTGGCACTGGTGGCGGCGATTGTCGCGGCGGCGGTGCTGCCGGGCGACGTTGCGTTCATCGGCGGCACGGTCGCTGCCATTCTCGCCTTCCCCTTCTTCCTGCAGGGGCTGGCGGTGGTGCATGGGCTGGCGGCGAAAGCCTCCCTGCCCGGTCTGGTTCTCGCCGCTTTCTATGCGGCATTGGTCGTGGCTGGCGCACTGGTCGGTGTACTGGTGGTCATCCTGGGTTTCATCGAAGAATGGGCGGGTTTCCGCCGGCGTTTCGCCGGGGCCGGAACCAGCCAGGAGAAGAACTAATGGAAGTCATCCTGCTTGAACGTGTGGAAAAGCTCGGTCAGATGGGCGAAGTGGTGCGCGTGAAGGACGGCTATGCCCGTAACTTCCTGCTGCCCCGCAAGAAGGCGCTGCGTGCCACCGCAGCCAACAAGGCGGTTTACGAGAAGCAGAAGTCGCAGCTCGAAGCCCAGAACCTGGCCAAGAAAGGCGAGGCCGAGAAGGTCGCCGCCAAGATGGTCGGCCTGAGCGTCGCCCTGCTGCGCCAGGCTGGCGACAGCGGCCAGCTGTTCGGCTCGGTCAGCGCCCGCGACATCGCGGAAGCTGTCACCGCCGCCGGCTTCACCATCGGCCGCCAGCAGATCGCGCTCGTCAATCCGATCAAGACGATCGGCGTGTATGGCGTGATGGCTGCGCTGCATCCGGAAGTCACCGTCGAAGTGAAGGTGAACGTTGCCCGCTCCGAGGCTGAGGCCGAGAAGCAGGTGGCCGCCGAGACCCTGCTCGACGAAGGTGTCGAGCTGGAAGACGGCGAAGAGGCCGATGCCGAGGAAGGCGAAGAGGAAGAGCAGGCTTAAGCAGCCCTCCCCTCTCTCTCAAAGTCAGGAAGAGGCCCGCGCATGTCGCGGGCCTTTTTTTCTTTTCTGCAGTACGAAGCCCCTCACCCTCCCATCGCTGCGCGACGGGCCCCTCCCTCTCCCGCTATCGCGGGCGAGGGCAAGAAGCCCCCTCTCCCGCTTGCAGGAGAGGGTCGGGGTGAGGGTCTTGCTTGATGCTCGACAGCATGGCCTTAACGACCAGCATGCGACTCGGGCATCACGGCGAAGCTCCGTGAAATCGAAAGACGTAGCCCTGTGGGTAGTTTTTTGAGAGGCCGGAAATCTTCGTACATTCATTGCTTTAGGAAGAGTACTTACTCACAAGGAAATTCCGGTGGATAATAACCTGTCAATCGAATTGAGAACTGGAAGTGCGGGCGCGACTGGCTGTTAATGCCGGCCCGCGGCGGAACGGCGCAACAGAACCGTAACCGCGGCGTCACGCAACTGACTGTTAGAATCAGGCTGGGAAGAACTCCATATGGCTGTCGTCACTCCTTTCAGTAATCCGACCACCGCCAGCGAGACGAGCACCAGCGAACCGACTTTCCGAATCCAGCCGCATAACCTGGATGCCGAGCAGGAATTGCTGGGCGCCATCCTGGTGAATAACGAGGCGGCGATGAAGGTCTCCGGCTTCCTGCAGCCGGATCATTTCTTCCACGAAGCACATCGTCGCATCTACCAGGCTTCGCTGACGCTGATCGAGCGCGGCGAGATCGCCAATCCGGTCACCCTGAAGGCCTATTTCGAGCGCGACGAAGTGGTCGCCAAGGCCGGCGGCACCGCTTATCTCGCCCGCCTGGCCGCCGCCGCCACCACCGTGATCAATGCCGAGGACTACGCCCATGTGGTCCATGACCTGGCGCTGCGCCGCCAGCTGATCGCGATCGGCGAGGAAATGGTCAACCGCGCCTACGATCCCAAGGTGGATGAAGCCGCGACGCACCAGATCGAAGAAACCGAACAGCGCCTGTTCAAGCTGGCCGATGAAGGCAGTTCGGAAGGCGGCTTCGTCTCCTTCAAGGAATCGATCGCGGAATCGATCAGGAATATCGACGCGGCCTGGAAGAAGGGTGGCCTCAGCGGCGTCACCACCGGCCTGCGCGACATGGACAAGATGCTGGGCGGCATGCATCCGTCCGATCTGATCATTCTCGCCGGCCGTCCCTCGATGGGCAAAACCTCGCTGGCCACCAACATGGCCTTCAACGCCGCCAAGGCCGGCGTGCCGGTCGCCTTCTTCAGCCTCGAAATGTCGTCTGACCAGCTGGCCACGCGTATCCTGGCGGAAGAAACCCGCATCGCCTCGGAAAAGCTGCGCCGCGGCGAAATCACGGACGAGGAATTCACCCGCCAGATCGTGCCGGTCTCCAAGGAACTGGCACAGTTGCCCTTCTTCGTCGACGACACCGGCGCGATCTCGATCTCGCTGCTGCGCAGCCGCGCGCGTCGCCTGAAACGCACCAACAATATCGGCATGATCATCGTCGACTACCTGCAGCTGGTGCGCGGCAGCAACTCGCGCCGCAACGACAACCGCGTGCAGGAAATCTCTGAAGTCACGCAGGCGCTGAAGGCGCTGGCCAAGGACCTTAACGTCCCCGTCATCGCCCTCTCCCAGCTGTCGCGCGCGGTGGAAAGCCGCGATGACAAGCGGCCGCAGCTCTCGGATCTGCGTGAGTCAGGCGCCATCGAGCAGGACGCCGACGTGGTCATGTTCGTGTATCGCGACGAATATTACGAAATGCGCAAGCAGCCCACCGAAGGCACGCCCGAGCACCTGCAGTGGCAGGAAAAGATGGACAAGATCGCCAACCTGGCGGAAGTGATCATCGGCAAGCAGCGTCATGGCCCCATCGGCCGCGTGGTGCTGCATTTCGAAAGCGCCTTCACCAAGTTCAGCGACCATATCCAGTCGGATCATCTTCCGGATGCGTACTAACTGAAAAATTAGACTGGCTGCGGAACCGGATACCGCAGCGAAATGGATAGTAACTTTTCCATAAACACGCCTTACGTGAAATTTCCCCTGAGTTTTTCGTCACTCAGAAACAGGCCGCCCTGCGAGCGGCCGACCAGGGGAAATCATGCAGTTCTTCAATAATCTTAAGATCGGCACGCGGATCATTGCCATCCTGCTGCTGTTCGCCGGCGGTCTGGTCGGCGTGACATGGATCGGCCTGAACGCCCTGCGCACCTATGACGATAGCGTCAACGAGATGCAGAGCATGGCGGATCGTGCGCTCTATGCGCTCAAGGCCAGTCGCGCGATGAGCGACAGCGCCGCCGAGGCACGCGCCATTTACACCTCTTCTGATCCCCAAGAAATCCAGCGTCTGGTCCAGCGCCTCAATGCCGCAGTCGACGACTTTGAAAGCGTGATCCCGAAATACGAGGCCGCCCAGCCCGCCGACCGCCGTGCGGCCTTCGCCACGCGAAAGCAGTTGATGGTGGACTTCGCCAAGTATCGCCGCGAAATCGGCCGCATCGCATTGGCCAATGGCTCGCAGGCTGCACGTGATTTTGGCAATCAGCCACAATATGCCACCATGCGTGAAACACTCGACAAGGACCTGGACGAGGCCATTGATCGCAACGACCGCGGCATCGTCGAAGTCTCCCAAAAACTCGACGCCTATCTAGAGACTGAAACCTATCTATTAATTGGCCTGTCGGCAGCCATCATCGTCGCCTCGCTGCTGTTCGGCCTCGGCATTTCCCTCCTGACCATCACCCGCCCGCTGACGCGGCTGACCGGCTCGCTGGATGCGCTGGGCAAGGGCGACACCAAGGCGGAAATCTACGGCCTCAACCGCAAGGACGAACTGGGCGCCATCGCCCGCTCGACACATAACCTGGTCGGCATCCTGCTGAATGCCGCGCGTTCGGAAAGCGGCCTGCGTAACGTGACCGCCAATGTCATGGTGGCCGACAACCAGAACAACATCGTCTACTGCAACAAAGCAGTGCTTGATACGCTGAGGAATGCGCAGTCCGATATCCGCAAGGACCTGCCGCAATTCGATGCCGACAAGCTGATCGGCCAGAATGTCGACATCTTCCATAAGAACCCGGCGCATCAGCAGCGCATGCTGGCCGCCCTCACCGGCACGCATCAGGGCCGCATCAAGGTGGGTGGACGCACCTTCGACCTGACCGTCAACCCGGCGGTGAACGGCGTGGGCGAACGCGTCGGCACCGTGGTGGAATGGGCGGACCGCACCGACCAGCTGCGCCTGGAAGCGGAAGTGATCCGCCTGGTGGAAGCCGCCAGCGCCAAGGGCTTTACCGAACGCGTCGACCTCAATGGTCGCAGCGGCTTCATCAAAGAACTCGGTACGGCGATCAACAGCATGTCGGACCAGTGCCAGAGCATGACCGGCGAAATCGCTACTACGATCAGCGCCATTGCCGAAGGTGACCTGACCAAGCGGCTGACCAAGGACTATCCAGGCATCTTTGGTCAGCTGAAGACCGGCGCCAATGCACTGAGCAACCGCCTGACCGATTTCGCCGGCCGCCTGAGTGAAAGTGCCCAGACCGTGCATTCGGCCTCGGCGGAGATTTCGACCGGCAGTCAGGATCTGGCACAGCGCACGGAATCGCAAGCGGCTTCGATTGAGCAGACTGCCGCCTCGATGCATGAGATCACCGCCACCGTGAAGCAGAATGCCGACAACGCGCAGGCCGCCAGCCAGCTGGCTGCCGTGGCCCGCGATGCTGCCGACAAGGGCGGCGCGGTGATGGGCAATGTCGTCTCGGCGATGACCCAGATCGAGGGTTCGGCCGGCAAGATCAGCGACATCGTCGGCCTGATCGATGAGATCGCCTTCCAGACCAACCTGCTGGCGCTGAATGCCAGCGTCGAAGCGGCGCGTGCCGGCGAAGCCGGTAAGGGTTTTGCCGTCGTGGCGCAGGAAGTGCGGGCGCTGGCGCAGCGCTCGGCCAATGCCTCAAAGGACATCAAGGCGCTGATCACCGCCTCGAACGGCCAGGTGCGCGAAGGCGGCAAACTGGTCGGCCAGGCCGGCGAAAGCCTGACCGAAATTGTGTCGGCGGTGAAGAAAGTCACCGACATCGTCTCCGAGATCGCGGCGGCGAGCCGCGAACAGGCCACGGGCCTGGAGCAGGTCAACACCGCCGTCGGCAGCATGGATGAAATGACCCAGCGCAATGGCGCGCTGGTCGAAGAGACTTCGGCATCGGCTCAGGCCCTGTCCGAACAGGCCAGCCAGCTTGCGCAGCTGGTCGGCTTCTTCAGGACCACATCTTCCGGCATGGCACGGGCGACATGAGGCCCCTCCACCGGACTCGGAGACAACACTGCGCTCAGGCGCTATCCGAGTCCGGTCTGGGCACCGGCACATCGTATCCAGCCAGGAAGCGGCCAAACGATCCTCTACGAAGTCGTATTTACACGTATAACACGCCCCCTTGCGTAACGTAGCAAGAACAGCGATTTGACTCTTCATATTATGCACACGGAAAACCGCGATAAATTACGAGAATACACATGGCGTTACTGGATATTCACTCCCTCAGATTGAAAGGGAAGCGTATCTGACAAGGCGAGCCTGCGCTGTGAAGCGGCGCCCCGAACAAAGCAAGAGGGAAGTATCGCCATGTCGCTATTCAACAATCTGAAGATCGGCGTTCGCATTGGCCTGGTCCTGTTGATCTCCGCCATCGGCCTGGCCACCGTGGCCTGGCTTGGCGTCAGCGCGATCCATACCTACGAAGAACGCGTGGACGAACTGACCCTGACCGCGCGCCGCGCGCTCTATGCCGAAAAGATCGATGCCGCAGTCTTCGCCGCCGTGATGGAATCGCGCGGCGTTTACATGTCGAAGGACACTGAGGCGGCCAAGCCATTTGCCAAGAACCTGGTCGGCTGGCTTGACGAGATCGAGAAGACCCTGCCGGTCTATGAGAAAACCCAGCCGGCGAACCGGCTTCAGGCTTTCCAGGAACGCAAACAGGACATTCAGGCCTTTGTGAAGTTTCGCCGCGAACTGGCGCGCCTGGGCACTGAAGTCAGCCCGGCCGAAGCCGACAAGTTTGGCAACAACGATGCCAACCGACAGAATCGCGCCGCAGTGAATAAAGCCCTGCGCGAAGCCGCCGAGCGCAATGACAAGGCGATCGACACGATCACGGCCGAGATCGACCAGTTCGTGAAGGTTCAGGTGCCGCTGATCATCGGCCTCTCCATCGCCGTGATCCTGGCAACCCTGTCCATCGGCTTTGGCATTTCGTTCCTCACCATCACCCGCCCCATCGGCCGCCTTGCCCGCGGCATGAAGACGCTGGCCGATGGCAATACGACGACCGAAGTGTTCGGTGCTGCCCGCGGCGACGAGATCGGCGTGATGGCCCGTACGGTCCAGGTGTTCAAGGACAATATGATCGCCCGCGAGAAAGCCGAGGCCGATATCGCCGAGCAACGTCGCGCGGCCGAAGAACAGCGCAATGCCGCAGCCGCGCGCGAGCGCAAGGCGATCGAGGAAATCGGCCAGCTCTGCACCAAGGTCTCGGGCGGTGAGCTGGATATCCGCCTCAACGAGGGCGACAAGGACGGCTTCCTGCTCGATATCAGCAAGCAGCTCAACGGCCTGACCGGCATGCTGCAGCAGGTGACCGGCGAACTGGCCACCGTCACCGCCAGCATGGCGGAGGGCGACCTGACCAAGGACATCCGTGGCGATTACCACGGCGTGTTCGGCAAGGTGAAGGCCGGCGTCAACACGATGGCAGAGAAGCTGCGCGAGATTGCCGGTGAGCTGAACCAGAGCGCCGCCGCGGTGAAGGAAGCCGCCGCCGAGATCTCGACCGGCAGCCAGGACCTGGCCAGCCGCACGGAATCGCAGGCAGCGTCGATCGAGGAAACCGCCGCCTCGATGCATGAGATCACCGCCACGGTGAAGCAGAATGCCGACAATGCCCAGGCCGCCAGCCAGCTGGCTGCCGTGGCCCGCGATGCCGCCGACAAGGGCGGCGCGGTGATGGGCAATGTCGTCAATGCGATGGGGCAGATCGAGGGCTCGGCCGCCAAGATCAGCGACATCGTCGGCCTGATCGACGAGATCGCCTTCCAGACCAACCTGCTGGCGCTCAATGCCTCGGTCGAGGCCGCGCGTGCGGGTGAAGCCGGCAAGGGCTTCGCGGTGGTGGCGCAGGAAGTGCGGGCGCTGGCGCAGCGCTCGGCCGATGCCAGCCGCGAGATCAAGACGCTGATCACCGCCTCGAACGGCCAGGTGCGCGAAGGCGGCAAGCTGGTCGGCCAGGCCGGCGAAAGCCTGACCGAGATCGTCACCGCCGTGAAGAAGGTGACCGACATCGTCTCCGAAATCGCCGCCGCGAGCCGCGAGCAGGCCACCGGCCTCGAGCAGGTCAACACTGCCGTCGGCAGCATGGACGAGATGACGCAGCGCAACGGCGCCCTGGTGGAAGAGACCTCGGCTTCGGCCCAGTCGCTGTCGCAGCAGGCCACCCAGCTCGCCCAGTTGGTCAGCTTCTTCCGCACCGGAAATAGCACCGTGCCTGCGGCGGCCACTGGCAGGCCGTCTGCCAGCGTAACGCCGATCCGCCCGACCGCCAGCAAGCCAGTGGCCAAGCCGGCCGCGAGCAAGCCGGTGGCGGCGATGAAGTCGACCGCCTCGGCCCGACCGCAGACCGAGAGCCCCGATGCAGAATGGCAGGAGTTCTGAGCATGACCGAACGTAACGACGCCCTCCTGATCAATGTCAGCGATCAGGCCTATGCCCTGCCACTGCTGCAGATCCAGGAAATCCGTGGCTGGTCGCCGGTCAATCCGCTGCCCGACACCGATGCGGCCTGCCTCGGCGTACTGAACCTGCGCGGCCATGTGCTGCCCGTCTTTGACGCGCGCATGATCCTCGGCAAGCCGGCTGCGGAACCCAAGCCGCAGGATGTGATCGTGGTCGCCATGCTGGATGACAAGCCGCTCGGCCTGCTGGTCGACAGCGTGTCGGATATCGTCGAGATCGACGAGGGCAACATCAGTCGCGCCGATCAGGGTGAGGCCTGGTCATCCGGCCTGATCGACGGCATCGCCACGGTGGGCGAGCAGCTCGTGCCGTTGCTGGCCCTGCAGAAACTGACCGGCAGTCGCCTGCCGGCTCTGGCAGAGACCGCTTAACCGCCAAAAAATCAGGCCGCAGGATTTGCGGGTATCTAACGTGAGGTTTGGGGACGGTGACGAAACGCACCGTCCCTTTTTCTTGGCAACACAGGAGCCGCCCCATGTCCGCTCGCAATCTGCTCATCGCCGCCAGTGTGATCGCCACCGGCTTTGCCGGCGGGCTCGCGCTCGCCCAGCCCGGTACTGCTCATTCGGGCACCCCCGCCGCGCAAGCCCATCTGCAGCATGCCGACCGCGCTGTACCCGGCAAGTTCATCGAAGGCCGTATCGCCTTCCTGAAGACCGAACTCAAGCTGACCGCACAGCAGACGCCGCTGTTCGACAAGCTGGCCGATGAGATGCGCGCCGGCGCCAAGGTGATGCAGGAGCGTCATGCCCAGCGCCAGCAAGCCAGCGCGACCACACCGGCCTCGACGTCTGCGCTTGAAAAGCTGGAACAGCGCAGCGCGGCGATGAAGGAGATGACGGCCGCGCAGGATCGCTATCTCGCTGCCTTCCGCCCCTTCTACCAGTCACTGTCGCCCGAGCAGAAGCAGACCGCCGACGAGTTGTTCGCCAAGGGCGGCCATATGGGCGGCAAGCATCGGATGCACCAGCATCACTAATTCTCTGGAGCGGGGCCTCCTTTCACGGGGGCTCCGTTTTATTTATTCAGCCGGATTTGCAGATATTCTTTTCGTCATCCCGGGCTTTTGACCCGGGATCCCATTTTCGTCCTCCGAAATGCAAATGGGACCCCGGCTCAAGGCCGGGGTGACACTTTTTTTCTGAAAGACCGGCGGACCTGTCACAGAACGCCATGCCCCTCCGTCTGAGAGATACCAGACAGGAGAAATCCATGACCCAGCGTCTCGATTACCGCAGCCTAAGCCCCGACGGAGTGAAGGGCCTGTTCGCCAGCCAGCCGTATCTCATCAAGGCCCTGCCGCGACCGTTCCTCGATATCATCTGGATCCGCGTGTCGCAGATCAACGGCTGCGCCTATTGCGTCGACCAGCATGTGAAAGATGCCCTGCAGCATGGCGCCAGTGAACGCAAGCTGCATCACGTCGCCATCTGGTGGGAGTCGCCGCTGTTCGACGCACAGGAACAGGCCGCACTGGCCTATGCCGAAGCCGTCACGCGGCTGGAGCACCAGCGAGTGGCTGCCGATGTCTATGAGGCGGCCCGGAGCCAGTTCGATGAGCGCACCCTGACCGACCTGACCCTCGCCATCGTGGCGATGAATGCCTGGAACCGCCTGGCGATTGCGATGCGCAAGGGCGCGCCAGCCTAAACCCTATCGGCTGCGGCGACGGCCGTGCTACATCAGTGGCATGGACGTCGCCGCAGCCATCCCTCCTTTTTCGCCCTTCATGCTGGGTGTGCTGGCCAGCGTGGTCGCCGGCTTCGGCGCCACCACGCTGGGCGCAGCCCCCGTGCTGTTCCTCGGCAACATGAAGGACAGTACGCGCAACCTGATGCTGGCCTTCGCCGCCGGCATCATGCTGGCCGCCACCTTCTTCTCGCTGCTGCTGCCGGCGCTCGACCAGGCCGAGAAGACACTCAGCCCAAGCAGTGCGGCACTGGGCGTCATCGTGGCCCTGCTGGTCGGCGCATTGACGATGCATCTGGCGCATAATCTGGCCCCGCACGAGCATTTCGGCATGAAGGGCCGCGAAGGCGCCGATGCCTCGCGTCTCGCCCGTGTCTGGCTCTTCGTCATCGCCATCGCGCTGCATAATTTTCCCGAAGGCCTCGCGGTCGGCATCGGCGCCGCCAGCGGCGATCTCAGCAGCGGCCTTGGCGTCACCTTCGGCATCGGCCTGCAGAACCTGCCCGAAGGTCTCGCGGTGGCGGTCGCATTGCGTGGCGAAGGCTATACCCGCAAGGCCGCGTTCATGGTTGCGGCACTGACAGGTGCGCTCGAACCGCTGGGTGGTGTTGTCGGCGCCGGCGCGCTGGCAATCTCCGGCGGCCTGCTGCCCTGGGCGCTGGCTTTCGCTGCCGGCGCCATGCTGTTCATCATCTCGTCGGAGGTGATTCCGGAAACCCATCGCCATGGCGTCGAACGCGGCGCGACCTCGGCGCTGTTCGGCGGCTTCGTGGTGATGCTCTATCTGGATGTGGCGCTGGGTTGAACCTCGCCATCTGACGGTTCCCTGCCCCGCCCTGACGGGCTAACATGCCTCCCGACAGAATACGTATATAAGCGCTGGCCGAAGAGCCATGCGCACGAGGAGGAAATCATGGCGTCGCAGAACTCGATCGCAACCCTCTCCATTGGCGGTCGCATCAATCTCGGCTTCGGCATCGTTATTGTTCTACTGCTGGTCGTGGCCGGCGCCGGACTCTACGGCAGCAACAATGCGCGCATGCTGTTCAACAGTTTCGACGAAACTTCGGATGCCACCCGCGCGGTGCTTCGGGCCGAGCGCGACATCATCGACCTGAGCCGCAACGTGCTGCTCTATACCGACCGCGACAGCCAGCCGGCACTGAAAAACGCCCGCAAGCTGCTGCAGGACATCCCGCAATCGATCGCCGAGGCAGAGAAGGATGCCGATGCCAACGAGCGCCGCCTGCTGGGCGAAATCCGCGACCTGATGCGCCAGTTCGGCGCGGTGATCGAGGAGACCGTCGCCGCCAAGGCCGAGTATAACGGTGTCTTCCAGAAAGACGTGGCGCCCGCCAGCAACAACATCCGCCAGATCCTGCCGCAGATGATCTCGCAGGCCGTCGCCACCAACGATTACCAGACCGCCTTCGAGGCCTCACGCGTGTCCGATCTGCTGAACTCGATCGGCGGGGCGGCCTACCAGTATCTCTATCGGCCGCGCCCCGAACTGCTGCAGCGTACCCAGCAACTGACCACCGAGCTGAGTGCCGCCAGCGCGTCATTCGCGGACCGCCTGATCACCAAGGGCCAGATGTCGGCCGGCGAAGAGATGAAGGAAGCTGCCGCGGCCTATGGCGAAGGCCTGGTCAAGGTGATGACCCTGATCGGTCGTATCAATAGCGATATGGCTGGCCGCATGAACCAGGCGGCGGTTGGTGGCATCGAACGGGCGAACACGCTGGCGGATACGCGCAGTCGCGAACTCGACCAGGATGCCACCGCCATGCACAGCAATCTCGGCGTGACCCTGACCACCATCGGCGTGATCGCGCCGATTGCGCTGATCGCCGCGCTGCTGGCCGCCATGCTGATCGGTCGCTCGATCCGCCGTCCGGTGCTGGCGCTGACCGAGAGCATGGGCGTGATTTCGACCGGTAACTATGCCGCCGACGTGCCGGGCCTGGAGCGTGCCGACGAGATCGGCCGCATGGCCAAGGCGGTGCAGGTGTTCAAGGAAAACGGCCAGGAGAATGAACGCCTGCGCCAGCAGGTGGAGGCCGAACGCCAGCAGCGTGAGCGCGACCGCGCCGTGCAGGAAGCCGAACTCGACCGCTCGGTCGGCATGGTGGTGCAGGCCGCCGTGGCTGGCGATCTGGGCAAGCGCATCGACACCGCCGGCCTGCAGGGCGTGATGCAGAAGCTGGGCACCGGCATCAACAACCTGGTCAGCAGCGTCAGCACCGCCATCGACGAGGTCGGTCATGTGCTGGCCGCGATGGCGGGCGGCGACCTGACGCGGCGTGTCGAGGGTCAGTATGAGGGCGTGTTCGCCGAACTGAAGGACAATGTGAATGCCAGCAGCGAGAAACTGGCTGGCACCGTGAAGGGCATCGCCGAAGCCGCCTCGGCGGTGAACGATGCCAGTTCTGAAATCTCGACCGGCAGCCAGGATCTGGCGCAGCGCACGGAATCGCAGGCCGCTTCGATCGAGGAAACCGCAGCCTCGATGCATGAGATTACCACCACCGTGCGGCAGAATGCGGATAACGCCCAGGCTGCGAACCAGCTCGCCGTCGCCGCCCGCGACACCGCCGAAAAGGGCGGCAGCGTGGTGAGCGATGCGGTCGGCGCCGTCACCCGTATCGAGGAAAGCGCCAAGAAAATTTCCGATATCGTCGGCCTGATCGATGAGATCGCCTTCCAGACCAACCTTCTTGCCCTGAATGCCTCGGTCGAAGCCGCGCGTGCAGGTGAAGCCGGCAAAGGCTTTGCGGTGGTGGCGCAGGAGGTGCGTGCCCTCGCCCAGCGCTCGGCCGATGCCAGCCGCGAGATCAAGTCGCTGATCGCGGAGTCGAATGCGCAGGTGAAGACCGGCGCGTCTCTGGTGAACCAGACCGGCTCGTCGCTGACCGAGATCGTGAATGCGATCAAGAAGGTGAGCGACATCGTGGCCGAGATCGCCGCCGCGTCGCGCGAGCAGGCGACCGGGCTGGATCAGATCAACACCGCCGTGGGCAGCATGGACGAGATGACCCAGCGCAATGGCGCGCTGGTCGAAGAGACCTCGGCCTCGGCCCAGGCGCTGGCCGGTCAGGCCAAGGAGCTGACGCGCCTCGTGGCCTACTTCCGCGTGTCTTAAGCAGGCCGCTTGAGTTCGGCGAGCAGGATGCCGCCGAGCACCAGCACCAGCGCGACCACGTGATACATCGCCAGCTCTTCGCCGAGGATCAGCATGGCGAAGCTGGCGCCGAAGAGCGGCATCAGGTTGGTGAACAGGCCGGCGCGGCCGGCGCCGATCAGTTCGACGCCGCGCATGTAAAAGATCTGCGACAGCAGCGACGGGAAGATCGCCACATAGAGCAGCAGGCCCCAGCCCTTCGCGGTCGGCCAGAAGAATTCACCCACGGCAATCTCATAGGCCAGCGGGAAAAACGATGTGATCAGCGCGGCCGGCGTGAGGGCTGCGAAGAAGACCAGGCTGGGCACCAGCGGCCGATGGCGCAGCAGCAGCGAATAGCCGGAATAGAAGATCACCGCGATCAGGATCAGGATGTCGCCGCGATTGATGGTGAGTTCCAGCAGATGCTGCAGGTCGCCCTTGGCTGCGGTCCAGACCACGCCGGCCATCGAGACCGTCATGCCAACCCATTGCAGCGCCGTGATTCGCTGGCGATAGAAGATCAGCGCGCCGATCAGGATCATCGCCGGCATCGCCGCGTTGATGATGTTGATGTTGATCGCGGTGGTCGTATAGGCCGACCAGTAGAGCAGGATGTTGTAGCTGGTGTAGCCCAATGCCCCCATCATGGCGAGATAAGCAATGCGCGGCTTCAGCACCGGCCAATGTTCGCGAACCCCGCGGCCCGCCAGCGCGAACATGATGCTTGCGACGATCAGCCAGCGCATCAGCGTGAGCGAGGCCGGCGAAATCTCGCCGACCGCCATGCGGCTGACCACCGAATGGCCGCCCCACATCGCCACGGTGAGCACCAGCAGCAGATAGGGATTGGCGAACAGGCGGGTGAGCAGGGATGTGTCGGTGGCGGGCGGAACGGACATGCTTCCCCAAGGGATACAGAATGGCGGCACGGATACAAACAGGACGGCATGCTGAGCCACCCCTGACCGCCCTCTTCCGTGGCCAGTCCCCCTTGGCGGCTAATCTGACGCGCCATGCTGGTCGCGGCAAGCGTTCCGTCTTTTAACCCTGTCCCTTTCATGACGGCTGGGCTAAACACCGGCCCATGACCTTTACTTCCGGCGACCAGGCGATTCTCCATATCGATCTCGATGCGCTGGTCGCCAACTGGCGGCGACTGGGCGGCATGGCGCCGCAGGCCGAATGCGCCGCGGTCGTGAAGGCCGATGCCTATGGCACCGGCGCTGCAGAGGTCGGCAAAGCGCTTCAGAAGGCCGGATGCCGCCGCTTTTTCGTGGCGCATTCCGAAGAAGCGCTCGCCCTGCGCCAGGCCCTGCCCGATCCGAACACCACCATCCATATCCTGCATGGCCCGACCGCCGGTGGTGAAGCCGGCCTGGCTGCTGCCAACCTGACCCCGGTGCTGTCGACGCCGGGACAGATCGCGGCCTGGTCGGCTCTGGCAAAGCGGCTCGGCCGCCGGCTGCCGGCTGCCCTGCATGTCGATACCGGCATGAACCGCCTTGGCCTGTCGGAGGCCGAAGCCTATGCGGTGGCCACCGACCCGGCCCATCTGGACGGCATCGACCTGGCTTTCGTGATGACGCATCTTGCCTGTTCCGACGAGCCGGACCATCCGCTAAACCGGAGCCAAGCCGACGCCTTCGCCGCCCTGCGGCAGCGGTTTCCCAACCTGAAGGGCAGTCTGGCCAACTCGGCCGGCATCTTCCTGGGCCCCGACTTTCATCACGACATACTGCGGCCCGGAATCGCGCTTTACGGCGCCAATCCGCTCGACCCTTCGGCGGGCTCCCGCCGCGAGGCCAGCCGGATGGCGGAAGT
>JAGXRD010000141.1 GCA_018336035.1 Alphaproteobacteria bacterium
GGCGGCAAGCCGCTGATGCAGGTCGATGGGCTGCTGCTGACGGCGGGCGACAGCCTGCTGTTGCAGGGCGGTTCGGGCAACGGCAAGACCACCTTGCTGCGCGCCATCGCCGGACTCTGGCCCTTCGGCCAGGGCAGCCTGCAACGCGCCAGCGATGACGCCAGCCTGTTCCTGCCGCAGAAGCCGTATCTGCCGCATGGGTCCTTGCGCGCCGCACTCTCCTATCCGCGCGATCCGGCTGCCTTCAGTGACGCCGAGTATCGTGCCGCTCTGGCGGCGCTGGATCTAGGCAAACTGGAGTCGCAGCTGGATGAAGACGCGGCCTGGGACCAGCGCCTGAGCGGTGGCGAGCAGCAGCGCGTGCAGCTCGCCCGCGCCCTGCTGATGAAGCCGCGCTGGCTCTATCTGGATGAGGCGACCGCCGCACTGGACGACGCCAGCGAGCAGAAAGCGCTGGCGGCCCTGCGCGCAGCATTGCCACAGACGGCAATCCTCAGCATCGGGCACAAGCCCGCACTGCAGGAATTCCATCACCACAAGCGGATGCTGGAAGCTGGTGCGGTGGGTGAGCCGGCAAGATTAGTGATGGCGGGTTAAGCCTCAATCGTCATCCCGGCCGAGCTTTTTGCGAGAGCCGGGATCCCATTTTTAGTCGCGAAAAAAGAAAATGGGACCCCGGCCAGGAAAGATTTTCTCGGGCCCGGGGTGACGGTGAAGGTTTAGCGGCGATTGCCCCAGGGCGAGAAGCGCCGACCACGGCCTGAACTCGGCACCGAGCCACCGCCCGACGACGTCGCCGGACGTACTGGCATCGGCGAGGCCGCAGCCGCCGCGTAAGACGGTTGCGCGCCGCGCATGCCACCCGCCAGCTGCATCAGCGCCGCGACGCGGTTCTCGGTGCTGGGATGCGTCGAGAACAGGCTGTCCATCGCGCCGCCATGCAGCGGGTTGATGATGAACATATGCGCGGTGGCCGGATTGCCCTCGGCCTGCTGGTTGGGCACGCGTTCGACCGTGCCGCTGATCCGCTGCAGCGCCGAAGCCAGCGCCTGCGGATTGCCGCTGATCTCGGCGCCGGCCTTGTCGGCCTCGTATTCGCGGCTCCGGCTGATCGCCATCTGCACCAGCATGGCGGCGACCGGCGCCAGGATCATCACGGCAATGCTGCCGATGATGCCCAGGCCACTGCGGTTGCCGTCGGAGCTGCGCCCGCCGAAGAACATGGCGAAATTCGCCAGCATGCCGATAGCGCCCGCCAGCGTGGCCGTCACCGTCATGATCAGGGTGTCACGGTTTTTCACATGAGCCAGCTCATGCGCCATCACGCCGGCGATTTCCTCGCGGCTGAGACTGTGCAACAGCCCGGTGGTGGCCGCCACGGCGGCGTTTTCCGGATTGCGGCCGGTGGCGAAGGCATTGGGCTGGTCGTTGTCGATGACATAGACCTTGGGCATCGGCAGGCCGGCGCGCTGCGCCAGCTGCTGCACCAGGCCATAGAATTCCGGCGCGGTCTGCGCATCCACTTCGCGCGCGCCATACATCGACAGCACCATCCTGTCGCTGTTCCAGTAGGCGAACAGGTTCATCGCAGCGGCCACAGCCAGCGCGATCAGCATGCCGCTCTCGCCGCCGATCAGGAAGCCGACCGCGCCGAACAGCGCCGTCATGGCGGCCAGCAGCAGACCCGTCTTGAAGTAGTTCATCTCTCAACCCTCTTCTGCGGGCCGGAACTAGGCAGCCGGTCCGCACCGCTATATGTAAGGACGCAGACCCCCTCCGCAAGATGGTCCAGTTGCCATGGCCGACGATCCGAAACCTGCTCCCCCCATCAGTCACACGGCTGCCCTCAACCCGGACGGCTATGCCACCGATGCCCGGCCGGTCGACCCCAAAACCGGCAAGCCGCTGGCGCCGGCCCAGCCGGCGATCAAGCTGACCCAGGCAGCCGGCGAGGAAGACGGCCCCAAGGGACCTGAACCCACCCGCTACGGCGACTGGGAACGCAAGGGTATCGTCTCGGACTTCTGAGCCCCTATCTGGGGGCCGATTAAGCCCAATTTGCGGCATTTGCGCCGCCGTCGACGCCTTGCGCCTCCCCTGCCCATGCCTATACTCCGGCGCGATTTTTCGTCTTTTCCCAAGCAGGAGTGCGCCCGATGAGCGGCAGCAAGCGCGGCAGCGTCAAGAAAGTGGTCCTCGCCTATTCCGGCGGCCTGGATACCTCGGTGATCCTGAAATGGCTGCAGACCACCTATGACTGCGAGGTGGTGACCTTCACCGCCGATCTGGGCCAGGGCGAAGAGCTGGAGCCGGCGCGCAAGAAGGCCGAGATGTTCGGCGTGAAGCAGATCTTCATCGAGGACGTGCGCGAGGAATTCGTGCGTGACTTCGTCTTCCCGATGTTCCGCGCCAATGCGATGTATGAGGGCCTCTACCTGCTCGGCACTTCCATCGCGCGTCCGCTGATCGCCAAGCGCCAGATCGAGATCGCCCGCGAAGTCGGTGCCGACGCGGTCTGCCATGGCGCCACCGGCAAGGGCAACGACCAGGTGCGGTTCGAGCTGGGCTACTATGCGCTGAAGCCCGACATCAAAGTGATCGCGCCGTGGCGCGAATGGGAGCTGAATTCACGCACTGCGCTGATCGACTTCGCCGAGAAGCACCAGATTCCAATCGCCAAGGACAAGCGCGGCGAAGCGCCGTTCTCGGTCGATGCCAACCTGCTGCATATCTCGGCCGAAGGCAAAGTGCTGGAAGACCCGTGGGTGGAAGCGCCGGACTTCGTCTACTCCCGCACCGTCGACCCCGAGAAGGCGCCGGACCAGCCGGAATATGTCGAGATCGAATTTGCCAAGGGCGATGCGATTGCCGTGAACGGCACCAAGCTGTCGCCGGCTGCTTTGCTGACCAAGCTGAACGAGCTGGGCGGCAAGCATGGCATCGGTCGTCTCGATCTGCTGGAAAACCGCTTCGTCGGCATGAAGAGCCGCGGCATCTATGAAACGCCGGGCGGCACGATCCTGCATATGGCGCATCGCGGCATCGAGCAGGTGACGCTAGATCGCGGCGCGGCGCATCTGAAGGACGAGATCATGCCGCGCTATGCCGAGCTGATCTACAACGGCTTCTGGTTCTCGCCCGAGCGCGAGATGCTGCAGGCCCTGATCGACAAGAGTCAGGAGAATGTCGAGGGCACCGTGCGGCTGAAGCTCTACAAGGGCTCGGTCAACGTGGTCGGCCGCAAGTCGCCCAAGTCGCTCTACAGCCTGTCGCATGTCACCTTCGAGGCGGACTCGGTCTATGACCAGAAGGATGCTGCCGGCTTCATCAAGCTGAATGCGCTGCGCCTGCGGCTGCTGAACCGGCAGAAGGGGTAATTCTCATTCGTCATCCCCGCGAAAGCGGGGATCCAGACAGCAGAAAGACTGGGTTCCCGCTTTCGCGGGAACGACGATTAATTTTTTAAGCGCGGAGAGAAATCTCCGCGCTTTTCGTTTAAGTGCCACGCTTCGCTCAAGATAAATCAAGACTTTGATCTATCCTGATTTCCCCCGGAAAACCCTGCATTTTCTCGCTATGGCTTGGCTTTAGGTCGCGATCTTGTCACGTTCGGCCACAGTCTGGTCGCAACCCAACAGTCTGATTCCGCATTACTTTCAACTGGCACGACCCTGAGAGGGGCCGCAGTGCCGGAGCGCTTCATCATCCGGCCTGCTCCCGTAGAAGACAGGAGACCTGCCATGATGACGACCATCACCCGCGTGGCCCCGACCACCGCCTACAAGCGCACCACCCGCGCCACCGAACGCTATATGGAAGAGCGGCTGTGGCAGCGTGCCCTGCGGCTGAGCGACGAGGAGCGTGCGGCACATCTGCCGAAGAAGAAGCGCACCTTTGCCGAAGTCCTGCGCAACATGCGCGGCAAACTCGGCCGCCACGTCGATATCTACGTCTGATTTCTATATGGCCTGCGGCGCGTAAGCCCTGAGCCGCGCCAGCTTGTCCGGGTTGCGCAGGATAAACACGTTGCGCAGGCTCTCTCCTCGTTCAGTTTTGGCAATATCCATCGCCAGCGCCAGATAGGGCGCGTCGCCATCGAACAGGATCCAGCCCGGCTGGCCGTTGATCATGGCGAAGACGCGCCGGATATCGGCCGGAATCTTGTTGGAAATACCCACGAAGAAGCGCGCAATCTTGTCCGGCCCGTGGATCACGTTGATCGCAGCAGAGGCCTTGCCGCCGCCATCGCTCCACAGCATCGCATCCTCGGCCAGCAGGCCGGCGAATAGCGAGAGGTCACCCGCCTTGGTGGCGGCGGCGAATTTCTGCGCCAGTGCGCGCGCCGCCGCCTCATCGGCCTCAAAACGCGGCCGCGCGTCTTTCAGATGTTTCTGCGCCCGGCTGACCAGCTGGCGGCAGGCGGCTTCGGATTTCTTCAGCGCCACGGCGATCTGCGGATAGTCGTAATCAAAGGCCTCGCGCAGCAGATAGGCGGCGCGTTCGGCCGGCGTCAGCCGCTCCATCACCATCAGCATGGCCATCGACAGGTCGTCGGCCATCTCATGCGCGTCTTCCGCATTGGGCAGCGGCGACACTTCCAGTTCGACCAATGGTTCCGGCAACCAGGTGCCGGGATAGTTTTCGCGTTCCAGCTTGGCGGCGCGCAGGCGGTCGATGCAGATGCGGGTGCAGGCGGTGACCAGCCAGGCTTCCGGCGTCTGGACCAGGCTGCGGTCGGTCCGGTGCCAGCGCAGATAGGTATCCTGCACGGCATCCTCGGCATCGCCCACGCTGCCCAACATGCGATAGGCCAGGCCGAACAGGCGGCGGCGGTGCTTTTCAAAGGTCTCGGTTCCGGGGTCTGCGCCTGTGTCCACGGCTGGTCTTTCCGTTTTGCGTTCTATGTCCAGACGGACCACCCCGCCGATCTGTGACAGGCCCCCAAGACGCACAGGGGGAAAGCCTAACAATACCAGTATATTGTAAGATAACATCGAGCCCGGGAAGTCCGCAGGAAACAGACGATTGCTGCGTGAGAGTCAGGAAACGCCCAGAATCCAGATGATGAAACGCACCCCCCTCCTCCTCTCCTCGCTCGTTGCCCTGGCCGTGATCGGCGGTGGCGCCTGGTGGCTGTGGTCGGCCCGCGCCGACACCAAGCCCAGTTTCCGCACCCAGGCCGTGGCCTTGGGCGATGTGGAGGACACCGTCTCGGCGGTGGGCGTGCTGCAGCCGCTGAACTATGTCGATGTCGGCACCCAGGTGTCGGGCCAGCTGCGCACGATCTACGTCGATTTCGGACAGCGCGTGGAACAGGGCCAGCTGCTGGCGCAGATTGATCCCACCATCTACGAAGCCCGTGTTTCGGCTGACATTGCGAACCTGCAGGCGCTGCGCGCGCAGAAGACCGACAAGCAGGTGCAGCTTGGCCTCGCCGAACGCCAGTTCGAACGCCAGAAGAACCTGCTGGCCGGCCGCGCCACCAGCCAGGATGCCTATGACAGCGCCGAAGCCGGTCGCCGCTCGCTGCAGGCGCAGATCGCCGTGCTGGACGCGCAGATCCAGCAGGGCGAGTCGACGCTGAAATCCGACCAGGCGAATCTGAGCTACACCAAGATTTACGCGCCGATGACCGGCACGGTGGTGGATATCACCGCGCGCCAGGGCCAGACGCTGAATGCCAACCAGTCGGCGCCGATCGTGCTGCGCATCGCCGATCTCGACACCATGACGGTGAAGACGCAGGTGTCGGAAGCCGATGTGCCGAAGCTGACGCTCGGCATGACGGCTTACTTCACGACGCTCGGCCAGCCCGACAAACGCCGCGAAGGCAAGCTGCGCCAGATCCTCCCCACCCCGGAAGTGGTCAACAACGTGGTGCTGTATTCGGCGCTGTTCGATGTGGCCAATCCGGATAAAGACCTGCTGACGCAGATGAGCGCGCAGGTCTTCTTCGTGATCTCGAAGGCCGAGAACCTGCCGGTGGTGCCGATGGCCGCTTTGCGCCCCTTACCTCAAGGCAAGAAACGTTACGCGCTGCGCGTGATCGAGAATGGCCAGCCGGTGCGCCGCGTGGTCGACATCGCCGCCAGCAACCGCGTCAATGCCGCCGTCGCCAACAATGGTGTGAAGCCGGGCGAAGAGGTGGTGATCGACCTCGCCAATACTCGGCCCGCGCAGGGCGCCGCAGCGCGCCCGCCGCGTTTGTAACCGCCACCGAGGCACGAGCAGCATGAACGTGATGCTCCCAGATGGCCCGAAGACTGGTAAAGAGACCACAACGCCGGTCGATCCGGCGCCGCTGATCTCCTTGCGCGACATCCGCAAGACCTATTACCGCGGCACGCTGGGCGTGGAAGTGCTGCATGGCATCTCGCTCGACATTCATGCCGGCGAATTCGTCGCCATCATGGGCGCGTCCGGTTCGGGCAAATCGACCCTGATGAATCTGATCGGCCTGCTGGACCGGCCCAGCACCGGCAGCTACCGTTTCGACGGCAGCGAAGTGGCAGCGCTGGATGCCGATGGCCGCGCGCTGCTGCGCCGCGAGGCATTCGGCTTCATCTTCCAGCAATACAACCTGCTGCCGACCGAGAGCGCCACCGCCAATGTGGAAATGCCGGCGATCTATGCCGGCCTGCCGCATGGCGAGCGGGTGAAGCGGGCTGAAGCCCTGCTGACCCAGCTCGGCCTGGCCGAACGGCTGGATCACAAACCGACGCAGCTCTCGGGCGGCCAGCAGCAGCGCGTCTCGATCGCCCGTGCTTTGATGAATGGCGGCGCCGTGATCCTGGCCGACGAGCCCACCGGCGCGCTGGACAGCAAGAGCGGCGAAGAGGTGATGCGGCTGCTGCATGATCTCAATGCCCAAGGCCATACGATCCTGCTGATCACGCACGACCATGACGTGGCCGCGCAGGCCAACCGCGTCATCGAGCTAAAGGATGGCAGTATCGTCTCGGATCGCGCGGTGGAGCATGCCGAACCGAACCCGCCGCCGGCGCAGCCGAAACGCCCTGAACGCAATCGCAAAACCGGCTTCGCGCCCTTCGACGTGCTGGAAGCCGGCCGCATGGCGTTGCAGGCCCTGCGCAGCAACCTGCTGCGCACGCTGCTGACCCTGCTCGGCATCATCATCGGCGTGGCCTCGGTGGTGGCGATGCTGGCGATCGGCGACGGCGCCAAGCAGTCGGTGCTCGACCGCATCACCGCGATGGGCACCAACCTGCTGCTGGTACGCCCCGGCGCGCCCAATATCCGCCAGTCCGGCGGCGTGACAGCCACACTGACCGCCGAAGACGCCGAGGCGATCTCGGCCGAGGTGGGCAACATCCTCGCCTCGGTGCCGGAATATACCGGCAATGTCACTGTGCGCACCGGCGCGCGCGATTACGTGACGCAGGTCAATGCCACCACGGCGCCCTTCCCCATTGCTCGCGAATGGCCGGTGGCGGAAGGCATCTTCTTCTCCGAACAGGATGTGAAATCCTACCTGCCGGTGGCGGTGATTGGCCAGACGGTGGTGAACAACCTGTTCGAGGGCACCGACCCCATCGGCCGTTATGTGCTGCTGAACAACATCCCCTTCCAGGTCATCGGCACCATGACGCCCAAGGGCGCCACGCCCTGGGGCGCCGACCAGGACGACATCATCTATGTGCCGCTCAGCACAGGCATGCTGCGGCTTTTCGGCCAGCGCTATGTGCGCACCATCACAGTCCAGGTGCAGGACGTGACGAAGATCAATGACACACAGGAGGAGATACGCCAGCTTCTAATGGCGCGCCATCGTGCCGAGGATTTCCAGATCCGCAACATGGCCTCCATCATCGAAACCGCCATGGAAACCCAGAACACTCTCACCATCCTGCTCGGCTCGATTGCCGCCATCTCGCTGCTGGTCGGCGGCATCGGCGTCATGAACATCATGCTGGTGAGCGTGACCGAACGCACGCGCGAGATCGGCGTACGCATGGCGACCGGCGCACGTCGGCTGAACATCATGATGCAGTTCAATTCGGAAGCGCTGGCGATCTGCACGCTGGGCGGCCTGATCGGCGTCGCCCTGGGCCTTGGTGTCACCTGGCTATTCGCCTGGTTCGGCCGGCCGGTGATCTTCTCGGCCGAACCGGTGCTGCTCGCCTTCTTCTGCGCCTTCGCCACCGGGCTGCTGTTTGGCTATCTGCCGGCGCGCAAGGCTGCCGATCTCGATCCTGTCGTCGCCCTCGCCGCGGAATAATCCCATGACCTACCCCGCTTTCATTAGGCCTGTCCGCCTGACGGCTGCCGCCGTCCTGATGATGACCGTCAGCGCCTGCTCGATGGTGCCCGACTATTTCAAGCCCACGGTGGAAACGCCGCAGACCTGGGACAGCCGGCAGGATGCGCTCAACCTCTGGCCCGATGCCCAGTGGTGGACTGGCTTCGGCTCGCCCGAGCTGAACCGCCTGATCAATGAGGCGCAGGCCAACAACACCGATCTGCGCGTCGCCGTCGCCCGTATCCGCCAGGCGGAAGCGCAGGCCAAGATTTCCGGCGCCGATCTCTATCCCACGCTGGGTGTCGATGCCGGCGCCAGCCGCACGCGCCAGGGCCGCCAGTCGCTCTCCAGCAGCACCGGCACCACGACGACCAGCAGTCGTGGCGGCGACGTCATCCGCAACAGCTATAGCGGCAATCTCACCGCCGGCTACCAGGTCGACCTGTTCGGTGGCAACGACGCCACGGCCGATGCGGCGCTCACGCGCCTTGAATCCAGCCGCTACAACCGCGAAACCGTGGCGATCACGCTCTATTCCGATATCGCCAGCACCTATTTCCAGCTGCTGTCGCTGCGCGACCGTATCCGGCTCGCCAATGAAACGCTCGGCCTGGCGCAGGGCATTCTCGATCTGCTGGAGACCCAGCGCGCCAACGGTGCCATCACCGATTACGAAGTGGCACAGCAGCGCAGCAATGTCGCCACGCAGCGCGCGACGCTGGCGGGCCTGGAGCAGAACGAGCGCACCACGCTGGATGCGCTGGCGCTGCTGCTTGGCCGCCCGCCGCAGGGCTTTGTCGTGCTGGGCAATACGCTGGCCGCCATCACGCTGCCGCCGGTCACGGCCGGGCTACCGTCCGAACTGCTGCTGCGCCGGCCCGATATCCGCGCGGCGGAAGCCAATCTGCGCGCCGCCAATTTCGACGTGGGCGCTGCCCGCGCCGCGCGTTTCCCGAGTCTCGATCTCACCGGCCGCATTGGCAGCCAGGCCGGCAGCACCGGTGCGCTGTTCGATCCCGGCACCATGGTCTATTCGATTGCCGCCTCGCTAACCGCGCCGATCTTCCAGGGCGGCCGTCTGGAGGGCGGCGAACAGCTGTCGCGCGCCCAGAAGCTGGAACTGGAAGAGACCTATCGCGCCAGCATTCTCACGGCCTTCCGCGACACCGAAGACGCGCTTGGCGCCACGGTGAATACTGGCCGGCAATACGGCTTTGCTTCCGAGGCCTTCAACCAGGCCAACGATGCCTATCGCATTGTGGAAGCGCGCTATCGCGCCGGCACCGTCGGCTTCCTCGACCTGCTGGATGCGCAGCGCTCGGTCTTCTCGGCCAATGACACGATGGTGCAGGCAGCCCTTGGCCGCTACAGCGCCAATGTCAGTCTCTATCGCGCGCTCGGCGGCGGCTGGGACGGCAGCACGCTCGGCCCGAAGACCTCGGCCAACTAAAGCTTTCATTCACCATACTTCGCCGGAAGATTTTTCCGGTGCGGCAGGAAGTGCCGATGCGATAGCGCATACCGCGTTATTGCGGCGTAACCGATTCAAACCCTTACCGGATGGTTAATGCACACACCCGCATTGGCATGACATCTGCAACTTCTGCTGCACAACAATGGCAGGAGCCGGAAGATGGTGCAGGGGTTCGGAGATGTCTTGAAGAGTGGAGTTCCGGTGACGGGAGACTTCGCTCATCTGAAGCGGACCACCGCTGCGGAACGAAAAATCTACCAAAGCCCGGAGCAGGTCTCCGGCGTACTGGATTACACCTTCACGCTGCCGCCACCGGGCATTCCCATTGTCAATCACCGGACTGGCGAGACCGTTGGGCGCATGGTGGGCTGGCGTATCGAGGAGCTGCCGCCCGACATGCGCGACGACCGCATGACCCGCAGCGCCAGCATTGCCGCGCGCAAGCAGGCCCTGGCACAATACGACAGCCTGAAGGCCGATGTTCTCAACGAGATCGAGACCGACACGCGCACCCGCCAGGACCTGATCGACAAGCTGGCCGGACTGTCACCGGATGACGAGGACAGCAGAGCAATGCGCGAGCTGCTGACCGAATATGTCGGCCGGCTCGACAAATCGCTGGCGCGGGCGCGCGACCGCCTGGAAAATCTGGAGGCCGAATATGGCCCGCAAGGCAAATATCGCCTGAATATCACCTCCGAAGACGACAACTTTCTCTACACGGGTACGATCTATGACGAGGACCTGCTGATCAAGCTTTCGCGTGCGGAAACAGTGGACGACATGATCGCGCGCGCCGGAGATCTGATGCGCGATCTGACCGCCAAGATGGAGAGCTTCCCGTCCGATGCCCGCGGCAAGCTGCGCGACGAGATGGAGGATTACATCTGGAAGGTAAAAGACAGGATCGCCACCGCGAAGGAGCGCCTGAAGGAAGAGTTCAACTTGACGGAAGAAGAGATCACCGCCGCCATCAATGCGGCAGCGGCGCCGGTCAATCCGGCACTGGTCAACGAACTGGGCGACGAGGCAGCGCCGCCGGCCGACGCGAGTTTCCTGCAGGCCGCCACTGAGTACCAGAAGCAGCAGAGTGCCGCCGGAATTGGCAGTCCGCTTGACCGACTGAACCAGTTCCTGAGCATGATCGACCGCGCCGCTGCCGCGATGCGCGCGCGCATACAGCCGCTGCCTGACGGCGACTACAGCAGCTGGGCACAGTTCCAAAACTCGAATTCCAGCAGCCCGTCGCTGCCGACGACGTCGCCTGTCACCAATCCGGCGCTGATCAACGAAATGGCGGAGCTGGCCGAGGCGGCCGAGTAACCTCCCCCGAAGCTATCCCTTCGCCGCCCGCAACAGCCAGTCGGCCTGCTCGCCCCAGCGCTGCAGCGGTATGTCGCGGCGGAAAAAGCCGAAATGGCCGATGCGGCGCAGGCCCCAGTCGGACGGCGTGACATGCAAGCGCTCGATGGCGGCATTGGGATAGAAACCGGCCAGCGCATCGACGCCCTTTCTGGGGCCGAAATCGTGATCGTCGTCGAAGCTGATCAGCCGCAGCTTCGCGCGCAGGTCGTGGTTATGCGGTCGCAACGGCGCGCCTGCATCATCGATCAGGTAATGCGGCGAACAGCACCAGCGCCGCCAGTCGCGCGCCACTGGCCCCGGCAAAGTCTGGCCGCCGAGCCACCAGCCTGGCAGGTTGCCAAGCAGGCCGACCACCAGCGGAAAAGCGATATGCCATGAGAGCCAGAGCTTGATCTGGTGCGGCCATGACCAGTTGCGCCAGTAGCCATGCTGCGAGGCAATCGCCAGCACGGCATCGATCTGGCCGGCCTGCGGCATCAGGCCCAACATCTGCCCGCCGAAGGAATGGCAGACCATGGCGCGCCGCATGCCCGGCGTGCGGGCGGCGAGGAAGTCTGCCGCCGCCGGAATATCGCGCCGGCCCCAGTCGAGTTTGCGCGGCGGCGCGACGGCCGGATCGGGCAGCGAACCGCCGATGCCGCGATAGTCGAAACTCAGCACCGTGAAGCCGCGCTGCGCCAGAAAACCGGCGAAGCTTTCGTAATAGCGCCGCGCCACGCCGGTGGCACCGTTGATCTGCACGCTGATGCCGTTGGGCTGCTGCGGGTGGACAAGAGTCCCCGCCAGATGCTGGCCATCGGCGGTGGGAATCGAGACGGAGGTGATGGTGATCTGCGACTGTGTCATGCAGCGCGGGTATCACCGGCAACCACGCAGCCTCAATAACCCCTAAGGTCAATGCAGCGCCGTTGTCACAGCATTGTCCGATCCGCTTCCGTCACGTCACCATGCCGCGAATCAGGCCGCGCGCTGCTTGCGCTCTGCCGTGGCTCGCAGCCAGTCGCCGATCTCGGACCAGCGCTGTGCCGGCATATCGCGGCGGAAGAAGCCGAAATGCCCGATGCGCGGCAGGCCCCAGTCGGCCGGCATGATATGCGCGCGCTCGATGACCGCATTCGGATAGTAGCCTGCGAGCAGATCGACGCCCTTGCGCGGGCCGAACTGGTGATCGTCGTCGAGGCTGATCATGCGGATTGCTGCGCGGATGCGGTCGTTGTAAGGCCGCAGCGGCCGGCCGCGCTCATCGCAGACATAATGTTTCGAACGGCACCAGCGCGACCAATCCTTCAGCACGCCGCGCGGCAGCTGCTCGCCACCGAACAGCCCTTTCGGCAGACGGAAACCGAAAGCCAGCGACAGCGGCACCAGCCCGTACCAGACCAGTGCCAGTTTCCACCGATAGCCCGCCGACCAGTTGCGCCAGTGACCATGCTGCGAGGCGATGGTGACGATGGCCGCAAGCGACTCAGATTGCGGTATCAGCCCCAGCACCTGGCCGCCGAAGGAATGCCCGACCAGCGTGAGCGTCAACGCGGGAAAGCGCCGCGCCAGACACTGCATGGCAGCGGCCATATCCTGCCGCGCCCAATCCAGCATACGAGATGCCGGTGCGCCGGGCGTGGGTTTTGACTCTGCGATGCCGCGATAGTCATAGGTCAGCACAGTGAAACCGCTGGCGGCCTGGAAGGCGGCAAAGGCGTTGTAATAACCGCGCGGCACGCCGGTGGCGCCGTTGATCAGCAGCGAGAGGCCATTGGACTGCTGCGGCAGATATAGCGTGGCGGCAATCTGCTGGCCATCGGCGCAGGTGAGGGTGATCTGTTCAGTGGCGAAAGATGAATCGGTCATGGCGCGACTTTAGAAAAAGCTGGCCCGCCGCGACAAACGCAAAGCAGGCCGGCTTCGGGTGAATCAGTTTCACCTGCCCTTACGTCGCGCAGGCTTCTTTGCCGGCGTCTCGTTTTTGCCGACGGTTTTCGCCGCAGCGTCTTTCGCCAGTCGTTTGGGCAGCTGCGCCTGCATCGAGAGATCGGCGCGCCGCATCAATTCCAGCAGCCAGTCGCGCAGGGCCTTGATCGCCGGCTTGCCGGCATCGGCTTTGCGACAGGCCAGCCAGTAGGCATGCTGCAGCGGCAGCAGCGGCCCGAAGGGCATCACCAGACGACCGGTCGCCAGCCGCGGGCCTATCAGGGGCGCGACGCCCAGCGCGATGCCGAGGCCGTTCTCGGCCGCATCGATCGCCTGGCTGACACTGTCGAAATAGACTTCATGCTTGGGCTCGAAGGATGGCAGGCCGGCGGCCTGCAGCCATTCGCTCCAGCTTTGCGGGAACTGGCTGAAATGCAGCAGCGTCACCTCGCGCAGGTCGGCTGGCGTGCGCAGGCGTTTCAGCAGGGCCGGCGTGCAGACCGGCGCGACGCTCAAGTCTGTCAGCTTGGTGACATTCAGGCCCGGCCAGTTGCCGGCGCCATAGCGCACCGCGGCATCCACCGCATCGCGGGCGAAATCGGCATTGCGGATGCTGGATTCGACATAGACGCGCAGGCCGGGCCGGCGGTTCAGCAGCTCTTCCAGATTGGGAATGATCCAGCTGGCGGCGAAATGCGGCACGGATGAGAGCCGCAATTCTTCCGACTGCTGCGCGCCGCGGCCGACGCGCAGGCTGACCTGCGCCACCTGATCAAAGGCGCGCCGCACCGTGCTGTAGTAGTCCTCGCCGGCTTCGGTGAGGCGGATTTCGCGGTTGAGCCGGCGGAACAGCGACAGGCCGAGATACTGTTCGAGTTGCTTGACGCGGTGGCTGATCGCCGACGGCGTGAGATTCAGTTCGGCCGCCGCCGCCTTGAAACTGAGAGAGCGGGCGGCAGCGTCGAAAGCCTCCAGGGCGAGCAGCGGCGGCAGACGCTTGGTCATGCCGTCAGATTAGGAGGATTCAGCCGAATGGGAAGATGTGACGTGGCGGAAGGGATTGTGATTATTACCCGTCATCCTCGGGCTTGACCCGAGGATCTCAGGCCAGCCGGAGAGAGGTCCTCGGCCAGAAAAACTCTTCCTGGGTCCGAGGACGACGACTATACCAATGACTTCGGGTCGATCTTCTCGCGATAGCAGGCCGCGGTCAGCGTATTCTGCAGCAGGCAGGCAATCGTCATCGGCCCGACGCCGCCCGGCACCGGCGTGATCACGCCGGCCACCGCAGCAGCAGACTCATAATGCACGTCGCCGACCAGCCTGGTCTTGCCGCTCTCAACGCCCGGCACGCGGTTGATGCCGACATCGATCACGGCGGCACCGGGCTTGATCCAGTCGCCGCGCACCAATTCGGGCTTGCCTACGGCGGCGATCACGATATCGGCCTGGCGACACACCGCGGCGAGGTCTTTCGTGCGTGAATGCGCAATCGTCACGGTGGCATTGGCGGCCAGCAGCAGAGCCGCAACCGGACGGCCCACCAGAATCGAGCGGCCGATCACCACGGCATTGGCGCCGGCAACCTGCACACCTGATTTTTCCAGCAGGATCATGCAGCCGAGCGGCGTGCAGGGCGTCAGCGCCTCGATACCCTGGTTGAGCTTGCCGGCATTGGCCGGATGCAGGCCATCGACGTCTTTCGCCGGATCGATCGCCTCGATGATCGCCTGGGTGTCGATCTGCTTGGGCAGCGGCATCTGCACCAGGATGCCATCGACCGCCGGATCGGCATTCAGGGTCGCGACCACCGACAGCAGCTCGGCCTGTGAAGTGCTGCCCGGCAGCTTGATCTCGTTCGAGACCATGCCGGCTTCGCGCGTTTGAATCCCCTTGTTGCGCACATAGACTTCGCTGGCCGGATCTTCGCCGACCAGCACGACCGTTAAGCCGGGCAGCCGTTTCGCGCGTTTCTCGAAAGCCTTCACCTTCACGGCGATTTCAGCGCGCAAATCCGCCGCCACTGCCTTGCCGTCGATCCGGGTTGCCGTCATGTCGTCACTCCTTCACCAAAGACGAGAGGGCCGCCTGCAGCATTGCGGCATCGCCCTCGATCAGAATCTGTTTGTGGCGGTCGGTGGCGCCGGTCACCAGCTGCAAGCGCGACACCGGCAGCTTCAGCCGCTTGGCCAGCAGGCGCAGCAGCGCAGCGTTGGCCTTGCCACTCTCGGGCACCGCCGTGACCTTCACCGCAAGTTCCACGCCGCCATCTGCTGTGGGTTTCAGACCTTCGATGGCGTCGCGGCCGGCTTTCGGCGTCAGCCGCACGGCCAGTCGCAGACCGTCCGTCACCGCGCGCCAGGGCAGAACGCCTTCTGCGCTCAGGCGACGTATTCCCAGAGCAGGTTGCGCAGGAAGATCAGCAGCAGGATCAGCACCACCGGCGACAGGTCGATGCCGCCGAAATTGGGCAGCACGCGGCGGATCGGCCGCAAGGCTGGCTCGGTGATGCGGTAGAGGAAATCGCCGACCGCATAGACGAAGCGGTTGCGCGTGTTGATCACGTTGAACGCCACCAGCCAGCTTATGATCGCCGAGGCGATCAGCAGCCACATATAGAGGTTCAGCACCATATCGATCAGGATGATCAGCGACTGCACTCAACCCTCCGGCTGGAACGCGGCCTGGCCACGGGTGGCCGGCCCTGAAATGGGCCCAGAAATGGGCGTCCAGAGTGATACTTGGCGGGCCGGCGAAACGCAACCCGAGCCCGGCCAAGTCCGGACTGGGGCCGGGCGGGAACCGCCCTCAAAGACGCCCAGAAAGCTGGGAAATGCCGTAAAATCCGGCTGGACTGGCCCAACCCGGGCCGGTCGGCGATGTCCCGGGGATTTCCCCCGGCATTTCAAGGCGCAAGGCGGTGGACAAAGCCGGGCCCGTTTGCTACTTGCTAGCCGCCCGGCCGGGACCTTTGCGACGTCCCATTCTTCTTTGGCCGGCACACCGGCTTGGGGCCGTAGCTCAGATGGGAGAGCGCCTCGTTCGCAATGAGGAGGTCAGGGGTTCGATTCCCCTCGGCTCCACCAGTTTTCTTCGGTAAAGACAACCGATCCCATGACCCCTGCCATGTCCGCCGCAGCGCGCCCTCCCGTCCTCATGACGTTTGAGCGTTTCCTCTGGGCGCTGCCGCTCGCCTATGCGGTGCATATTCCCGAAGAGTTCTTCGCCGGCTTTGCGGGCTGGATGAGCCAGCACCTGCGGGCCGATATGGACAATGCGGGCTTCTGGCTCAATAACGGCCTGTTCATGGCTATCCTGCTGTCGCTGTCGCTCTGGGCCAGCCGCAGCCGCTCGTCGCTGTCCGCCTTTGTCTTCCTCAGCTGGGCGAGCGGCAACCTGTTCTGGAATTTCATCTTCCATGTCGTAACCACGGTCTATGCCGACAGTTACTCGCCCGGCCTGGTCTCGGCGGCGCTGCTCTACTATCCGGTCGAGGTCTGGGCAGCCGTGCTGGCCATACGCAGCGGGCGCCTGCGCCTCGGTGGCGTGGTCGGCGCGCATGCCATCGGCGCCGGCCTGATGCTGTTCGTGATCTGGAGCGGGCTGTGGAAGTTTCAGCTGCCCTTCGCCTGACGGCTTACCAAGTCGCCCCAGCCAGTGGCGGCCGCCCCTACTCCACCATCAGCCGATAGCCCACGCCCGGTTCGGTCAGCAGCAGCTGCGGCCTTGCCGCATCGGCCTCGATCTTCTGCCGTAACTGCCGGGCGAAGACGCGTAGATACTGCACATCGCTTTCATGCGCCGGACCCCAGACCTGGCGCAGGATGAACTGGTGGGTCAGCACCTTGCCGGCATGCTGCACCAGCAGCTTCAGCAGCTCGTATTCCTTGGGCGAGAGTTTCACCGGCTCGCCCTTCAGCAAGACCTGGCGCTTTTCCAGATCGACCTTCAACTCGCCGGTCGTGAACACGGCGACGCCTGCACTGGCACCGACTGTATGGCGCAGCGCCGCGCGGATACGCGCCAGCAACTCGCCGGTGCCGAAGGGCTTGGTGACATAGTCATCCGCGCCGGCATCCAGGGCTGCGATCTTGTCGGCCTCGTCGGCGCGCACCGACAGCACGACGACAGGCACGGCACTCCATTCGCGCAGGCGCGCGATCACCGACTGGCCGTCCATATCGGGCAGGCCGAGATCGAGCACGACGAGATCGGGTTTCTCCAGCGCCGCCAGCCGCAGTCCCTCCTGGCCGCCGGCAGCCTCGACGATGCCGAAGCCATGCGCTTCCAGGCTGACGCGCAGATAGCGCCGGATCTGCGGCTCGTCATCGATCACCAGGATTTTCGCACCGTCAGCCATGGGCCGGATTTTCCTCAACAGGCAGCACGGGCTGGTCTTCCACCGGCAGGGTCACGATCATCCGCGTCCCGGCATGTGTCCTCTGGCCATCGGCCACCGGACTCTCGGCACGGATGCTGCCGCCATGCGCTTTCAGGATACTGCGGCAGATCGACAGGCCGAGACCGGTGCCCGCCACCTGCCGGTCGCCGGCCTTCACGCGATAGAACATATCGAAGACCTGCTCAAGTTCGGCAACTGGAATCCCTGAGCCGGAATCGGTCACGGTCAGCATGACATGACTGCCATCATGCCGCAGCCTGACATCGATGGCGCTGCCCTTCGCGGAATACTTCGCCGCATTGTCCAGCAGGTTGATCAGCACCTGCTCGATCAGGATGTAGTCGACCCGCAGCAGCGGCATCCCGGGCGCGACCGCGATCCGGATGTCGTGGCCCTGAGTCAGCGGGCTGGCGCGCTTCACGGCTGTGGCAACCAGGTCCTCGGGATCGACCCAGTCGAGCTTGGGCTGCATGGCGCCGGCTTCGATCTTGGTCATGTCGAGCAGATTGCCGACGAAACGATTCAGCCGTTCCGCTTCATCCCGCACGGTCTGCAGAAGTTCGCTGCGTCCCCGGTCATCCAGCCGGCTATCGAAATTCATCAGGCTGGAGACGCCGCCGATGATGGAGGCCAGCGGCGTGCGCAGATCGTGGCTGATCGACGACAGCAAAGCCGAGCGCAGCTTCTCGGTCTCGGCCGAGACGCGGGCTTCTTCCACATCGCGATTCAGCAGGCTGCGTTCGATAGCGAGCGCGGCCTGCCCGGCCAGGGCATCCAGCAGCCGGCGCTCGTCGGGGCCCAGT
Source organism: Alphaproteobacteria bacterium (assembly GCA_018336035.1). GTDB lineage: Bacteria > Pseudomonadota > Alphaproteobacteria > Ferrovibrionales > Ferrovibrionaceae > Ferrovibrio. The sequence goes on from JAGXRD010000141.1 coordinate 18,213, forward strand.
GCCGGGCGATCCTCGGGGAAACGAATACCCAATGCGCCCAGTTTGCGCTCGGCGGTGCGCAGCGGCAGGAACAGCCAGTCCGACGACGGCAGCGTGCCGGTGCCGCGCCCGGCCGGCTCGCCCTTCTCCCAGGCCCAGTCAGCGGCGATCTTCGCCTTGTCGTCGATCTGGTCTTCCGGCGGATAGGCGGCACGGATGGCCAGACTGCCTGCATCCGGCATCAGCACCAGCGACTGCGCCTTGCTGGTGGCCGCCACATGATGCACGACGGCCCAGAGAATATCGTCTTCCGCCGCCGCGCCCGTGACCATGCGGCTGAAATCGTAGAGCGAAGCCGTGCGGGATTCGCGGATGCGGGCAGCTTCCGCCTGCGCCCGGATCCGCGCCGTCAGGGTGCTGGTGATCAGGGCGACGGCAAGGAAGACGAAGAAAGTGTAGATGTTTTCCGCATTGGCGATGGTGAAAGTATACAGCGGCTGCAGGAACAGGAAATTGTAGCCCAGCACGGCGACCACCGAACTCAGCACCGCCGCGGAATGGCCATAGCGCAGCGAACTGAACAGCACGCCGACCAGGATCAGCAGGGGTATGCTGGAGTCCGGCAGCCAGGCTTCCGCCAGCTTGACCAGCCCCGTCACCCCGAAGGCGATTGCAGCGGCCGGGATGAGCCCGGCCGGACTGATGCCGGCGAGGCGATCCCGCATCACACCGAACCACGACTCGGCCTCGGACGATCCGGTGATCACATGGATGTTGATGCCGTCGCCGAGTTCGACCAGACGATCCGTCAGCGTGCCGCGCAGGCGATTGACCAGCCGCGACCGGTGGCTGCGGGCGACGACGATCTCGGTGACATTGCGCTGCCGCGCCTGCCGGATGATCTCGCCGGGCACGTTGCTGCCGGCCACCGTGACGACCTCGGCGCCGAATTCCTCAGCGAGCGTCAGTGCCCGGTTGATCTGCGTCTTCTCGGTATCGGACAGGCGGTCATGCGCCGGCGTCTCGATATACAGCGCGATCCACGGAGCCTTGCGACGCTCGGCGATCCGGCGCGCCGTCCGCACCAGTCGCGGCATCAGCGGGCTGGGACTGATGCAGGCCATGATGCGGTCGCGCGTCGGCCAGGGTCCGGCAATGGCGTGCGACTGCATATACGACAGCATCTGGCCGTCGACCTGATCGGCCGCCTTGCGCAGCGCCAGTTCGCGCAACGCCGTCAGGTTGCCCGGCGCGAAGAAATGATGCACGGCGCGGGCAGCCTGATCGGGCACATAGACCTTGCCTTCCTTCAACCGCTTGATCAGGTCTTCCGGCGGCAGGTCGATCACCTCGATACTGTCGGCCTGCGCCAGTACGCTGTCGGGCACTGTCTCGCGCACCTTCACGCGGGTGATCTGCGCCACCACGTCGTTCAGGCTTTCCAGATGCTGGATGTTCAGCGCGGTATAGACATCGATTCCGGCCGCGCGGATTTCCTCGATATCCTGATAGCGTTTTTCGTGCCGGCTGCCCGGCACATTCGTGTGGGCCAGCTCATCAATCAGCACCAGTTGCGGCCGGCGTTTCAGAACCTCGTCGACATCGAGTTCGCTGAACACCCGGTCGCGATAAGCCACGCGGCGCTGCGGCAGCTGCTCCAGCCCGCGCAGAAGATCGGCGGTCTCCTGCCGGCCATGGGTTTCGACCACGCCGACCACCACATCGATACCCTCGCGCTGCCGGGCATGGGCGGTCTCCAGCATCGCATAGGTTTTCCCCACGCCGGGTGCTGCGCCCAGAAAGACGTTCAGACGGCCGCGCTTTTCCTGCGCGGCCGTCTGGAGCAAAGCCTCCGGCGACGGTCGAGTGTCCTGATCGGGCCGATCTTCAGGCATTGATCCTCAGGAGAGTGCGCCTCATTTCGACACCGGCTTGATCTTATCCAAGGCGAGGTTCAGCGTCAGCACATTGACGGCGGCTGCGCCGAAGATTCCCGCCTGCAAGGTATGCGCCTCGACCACAGCCCGGACCTCGGCCAGGGTCATGCCGCGCGCCTCGGCCACGCGGGGAAGCTGCCGCGCCGCATTGGCCGGCGAGATATGCGGGTCCAGCCCACTGCCGGATGCGGTGACGGCATCCACGGGCACGGCCGCCGCACCGTCGCGGCCCTTATAGGCTTCGGTGTCGCCGGCCACCCGCTCCACCAGGGCTTTTGATGTCGGCGCGAGATTCGACCCGCTGGACGACGTGGCGTCATAGCCATCCTTGCCGGCGGCCGAGGGACGCGGCTGGAAATACTGCGGCTGGGTGAAGCCCTGCGCGATCAGCGCCGAACCGACCACCTTGCCGTCCTGTTCGATCAGGCTGCCGCCGGCCTGCCGGGGAAACAGGCTCTGGCCGATGCCGGTGATTGCCAGCGGATACAGCAGTCCGGTCACCAGCGTGAAGAAAACCAGCAGGACCAAAGCGGGGCGGATATGGGTGAGCATGTTCAGGACTCCTTACGCGAGGCCGAGTGCAGAGACTGCGATGTCAATCGCCTTGATGCCGATAAACGGCAGGATGACGCCGCCGAAACCGTAGATCACCAGATTGCGCCGCAGCAGCGTGGCAGCCGGCAGCGGCCGGTAGCGCACGCCCTTCAGGGCCAGCGGGATCAGGGCGATGATGATCAGCGCGTTGAAGATCACCGCCGACAGGATGGCGCTCTGCGGCGAACTCAGCTGCATCACGTTCAGCGCGCCGAGCTGCGGATAGGTGGCGACGAACAGCGCCGGGATGATGGCGAAGTATTTCGCCACATCATTGGCCAGGCTGAAGGTCGTGAGCGAGCCGCGGCTCATCAGCAGCTGCTTGCCGATCATCACCACCTCGATCAGCTTGGTCGGGTTGCTGTCGAGGTCGACCATGTTGCCGGCCTCGCGCGCCGCCGCCGTGCCGATATTCATCGCCAGGCCGACATCGGCCTGCGCCAGCGCCGGGGCATCGTTGGTGCCGTCGCCGCACATGGCGACCAGCTTGCCCTCGGCCTGTTCCTTGCGGATCAGCTCCAGCTTCTTCTCCGGTGTCGCCTCGGCGATGAAATCATCCACGCCGGCCTCGGCCGCAATGGCCGCCGCCGTCAGCGGATTGTCGCCGGTCACCATCACGGTACGGATGCCCATGCGGCGCAGTTCGGCGAAGCGTTCGCGGATGCCGGTCTTCACGATATCCTTCAGATGGATGACACCGAGGATGCGGCGGTCGATGGCCACCACCAGCGGCGTGCCGCCCGACTTGGCGATCCTTTCGACGGCGACGGTCAGGTCGGCCGTGGCCTGCGCATTGGCGTAGCGCAGCATGGCATCCAGCGCACCCTTGCGGATTTCCCGGCCCTGCAGGTCGAGGCCGCTCATGCGCGTCTGTGCCGAGAAGGCGATGAAGCTGCCGGCCTTCGCCCGCTCGATCTCCTGGCCCAGACCGTGCTTCTCGACTGCCAGCGCCACGATGGATTTGCCTTCGGGCGTTTCATCGGCAACCGACGCGAGAAGCGCCGCCTCGGCCAGTTCATGCTCGGACACGCCCGGCAGCGCCACGAAAGCCGAAGCCATGCGGTTGCCATGGGTGATCGTGCCGGTCTTGTCGAGCAGCAAGGTATCCACGTCGCCGGCGGCTTCCACGGCGCGGCCCGACTTGGCGATCACGTTGTGGCGGATCAGGCGATCCATGCCGGCGATGCCGATGGCCGACAGCAACCCGCCGATGGTGGTGGGGATCAGCGTCACCAGCAACGCAATGAGATAGACCACCGGCACCGGCATGCCGGAATAGATCGCCAGCGCCTCAAGGCTGCCGGTGGTGACCAGGAAGATCAGCGTCATGCCGACCAGCAGCACGGTGAGCGCGACCTCGTTCGGCGTCTTCTGGCGTTTCGCACCCTCGACCAGACCGATCATGCGGTCGAGAAAACTTTCGCCCGGATTGACGGTGATCTTCACCTTGATCCAGTCCGACAGCACCCGCGTGCCGCCGGTGACACCCGAACGGTCGCCGCCGGATTCCCGGATGACGGGCGCGGATTCGCCGGTGATGGCCGATTCATCCACCGAGGCGATGCCTTCGATCACGTCGCCGTCACCGGGAACAGGATCGCCCGCCTCGACCAGCACAACATCGCCGATCCGCAACACTGTTGCCGGCACCTGCGTGACCGCGCCGTCGGCGCCGAGCTTTTTGGCCATGGCCTCGGTCTTGCCGCGCCGCAGGGATGCGGCCTGCGCCTTGCCGCGGCCTTCCGCCAGGGCTTCGGCGAAATTGGCGAACAGCACGGTGAACCACAGCCAGGCCGAAATCTGGCCCAGCAGCGCCGCAGCGCCGCCGGCAAAGAGATCGCGAACGAAGAGCACGGTCGAAACAGCGGCAACCGCGGCGGTGACGAACATCACCGGGTTGCGCCAGAGCTGACGCGGATCGAGCTTGACGACAGATTGCGTGACGGCCTCCCGCATCAGCGCGGGATCGAAGGTTTTCTGAACCACAGCTTTGCTCATGACAATATCCTCAGAAGGTCTGGCCGGCGGCGAGCAGCAGATGCTCGACAACCGGCCCCAGCGCGAGCGCCGGGAAGAAGGTGAGGCCGCCGACGACCAGGATCATGCCGGCCAGCAGCAGGACGAACATCGGACCATGCGTGGGGAAACTGCCAGCCGAAGCAGGTGTCGCCTTCTTCGCAGCCAGACCGCCCGCCATCGCAATGACCGGCACGATCATGGCGAAGCGACCGAGCAGCATGACGATGCCAAGCGCGGTGTTGTAGAAGACCGAATTGGCGGTCAGGCCGGCGAAGGCGCTGCCGTTGTTGCCGGCAGCGGACGTGAAGCCATAGAGCGCTTCGCTCAGACCATGCGGGCCGGCCGAGAGCAAACCGGCCAGACCGGGCTCGGTCACCAGCGCAATTGCCGTGCCGACCAGAATGGCCATCGGCGAGATCAGGATCGCCAGCACCGCCAGCTTGGCCTCGCGCGCCTCGATCTTCTTGCCGAGATATTCCGGGCTGCGGCCGACCATGAGGCCTGCGATGAACAAAGTCGCCACGATGAACAGGGCCACGCCATAGAAGCCCGCGCCGACGCCGCCGACGATCACTTCGCCCAGCATGATGTTGAGCATCGGGATCATGCCACCGAGCGGCAGGAAGCTGGAATGCATGGCATTGACTGCACCGCAGGACGCCGCCGTGGTGATCACGGCAAACAGCGCCGACGTGAAGCTGCCGAAGCGGACCTCCTTGCCCTCCATATTTCCCATGGCCGGATCGACACCCAAAGCGGTGAGCAGCGGATTGGCGCCGGCCTCAATATTGCCCGCGACCAGTACACCGGCGACGAAGAGCAGCAGCATGGTGGCGAGGATCGCCCAGCCCTGTCGCTGGTCCTTCACCATGCGGCCGAACACATTGGTCAGCGATGCGCCGATCAGGAAGATCAGCAGCATCTGCATGAAATTGCTCAGCGCGGTGGGGTTCTCGAAGGGATGCGCCGCATTGGCGTTGAAGAAACCGCCGCCATTGGTGCCGAGCATCTTGATCGCCACCTGGCTCGCCACCGGGCCCTGGGCGATGACCTGCTGTGCGCCTTCCAGTGTCGTCGCCGTGGTGTAAGCGTCGAAATTCTGCGGCATGCCCTGCCAGATCAGGAAGATCGCCGCGACAAAGGCACCGGGCAGCAGCAGGCCGAGCGTGGCCCGCGTCAGGTCGGTCCAGAAATTGCCGACCGTCTTGGCCGATTTGCGGGCAAAGGCGCGGATCACCACCAGGGCAATCGCGATGCCGGTGGCGGCCGAGACGAAATTCTGCACCGTCAGACCGGCCATCTGGCTGAAATAGCTCATGGTGCTTTCGCCGCCATAAGCCTGCCAGTTGGTGTTGGTGACGAAGCTGACGGCGGTGTTGAAGGCCAGATCGCTCGGCAGCGCAGGCAGCGCTTGCGGATTGAGCGGCAGCAGGTCCTGCAGACGCAGGATGGCGAAGAGCAGCAGGAAGCCGGCCAGGTTGAAGACCAGCATGGCGATGGCATAGACCGACCAGTGCTGCTCGCGCCCATTGCCATCCTGACCGGCGCTGACCCCGGCCAGCGCGTAAAGCGGCCGTTCGATGGGCCGCAGCCAGCCGATCTCGCCGGAGAACAGCCGCGTCATGTAGAGGCCAAGCAGCGGCGTGGCGGCCAGGATGAGGACGAGGAAGACGCCCAGTTGCAGATAGTCGTTCTGTGTCATGGCGTGGCGCTCAGAATTTCTCGGCCCGCAGCAGGGCGTAGACCAGATAGACGGCGAGCAGGAGCGCGATGCCCCCGCCCAGGATGAAGTCGAAGGTCATGGCGTGACGCTCCTATAGCCGTTCGCAGAACAGCGTGTAGGCGATGAAGCCGGCGAAGAGGCCGGCACCGAGAGTGATGAAAATGAGATCGGGCATGGACGGGCTCCAAGGGAGCCTATGGTCTAGTCCCAGCCTGCATTAAGCCGCCATGCGGGAGACAGGCGGGCGGCATAAGGATTTCATAAAGATCATTCGCCATCCGCCCGTCGCAGCAGGCTGGACCCTGTCAGTCGAAGCCGGCCACGAAGCTCATGGCGGTGAGCGTGACATGGGCATCGAGCGGCGGATACAGTTCGAAGGCTTTCGGCGCGCGCGAGAAATTCCAGAGCCGGAACAGGCACCATTCCGACCGGCGCTCATCGGCCACTGCAAGTTCATTGCGCGTGATGTGGAAGGGCGAACGTTCCCAGCCGTTGGTCGTCTTCACCTCGATCAGACGAGAGCGGCCATCTGGCGCAAAACTCGCAATGTCGTAACCCGCGCCATCGCCGTCCTCTGCGGACACCCAGCGCACCTTGCGCGCCAGGTCATCGCGGCCTGCGGAGTGCAGCGACGACCGCTCATGCGCGAGGACGTGTTCCTCACCGGCGCGGCCGAGGGCCCGGTTCCGCTCGTCCCGCGCGGCCACGTCGAATTTGCGGGCGACACGTAACGTCTGCTCCAGTTCCTGCGGCGGCGGCTGGTTCGATAGCGTGGGCGCCGGACCAATCCAGATCGGTGCGGCTTCCTGAAGGCTGGTTGCCTGACGCGCAACCGGCAGTCGGTTGAGCCAAGCCGGATTCAGTGTCAGCCATCGATCCACCGCATCTTCCAGCGAGGCCTGATAGTTGAAGGCGGGCTTGTAGCCGGGGATCCAATCCTCGCTCATCCCTTTCAGAACGGCGCTGATATTCTGGTGCTTGAACTCGACAGATCCCTCCGAACGGCCATTTAGCCGCGGCAGGAGTGCCCGCCGATGGTCCGTCTTGCTGTAGGAGCGACCGCCCACGTCATCGGCCAGCATCGCGAAATAATCCGCGACGATCAGATCGTTTTCCGCATCGGTCCAGGACTCGCTCGACATCAGGCCAGGCTAAACACGCCGCGCTCATTTGTCATCGGCAATCAAGGCTCACGCTTCACCCGATCTCCAGCACCACGTTGCCGAAGGCACCTTTCTCGACGGCTTCATGCGCCTGCACGATCTGCTCCAGCGGATAGCGCGCGGCGATCCTGGTCTGCAGCCGGCCCTGCTGCAGCAGCACGCCGAGTTCGGCAATCGCCGCATAGCGCGCGGCTGCCTGCAGCTCATACACGACGAAGAAGCGCAGCGTCAGCCCGCGGAACAGCAGGTCGCGGAATGGCATCGGCACGTCGCCCATCGCATTCGAACCGTAGCAGACCAGCGTGCCATGCGGCGCCAGCGCGCCCTTGGCCAGCAGCGGCGCGGTGGAAGACAGATCCATGTCGATGATGGCGTCGACACCCCTGCCGCCAGTCAGGTCCAGCACCTTCGCGGCAACATCCTCGCTTTTGTAATCGACCACATGGCTGGCGCCAGCTGCGCGCGCGACCTCGGCGCGGGCTTTCGAGGCCGTGCCGATCACCTGCATGCCCTTGCCCACTGCGATCTGCGTGGCGTAATGCCCGACGGCGGAGGCCGCGCCGGTCACCAGCACGGTCTTCGCGCCATCGGCTTCGGCCAGCCGCACAGCATGGATGGCGGTGAGTGCCGGAATGCCGAAATTGGCGGCCGTGACGAAATCGACGGCGTCAGGTAGATGCACCGCCTGCGCGGCGGGCAGCGCGATATAGTCCGCCGCCGTGCCATGCGGGCGCTGCCACTGGCCGTTCCAGATCCAGACGCGCTCGCCGACGCGGCTCGCCGGCACGCCCTCGCCGACCGCCTCGATCACGCCGGCACCATCGCTATGCGGGATCACTAAAGGCCCCAGGGTGAGCGGGCGACCGCGGCGGCTTTTCACATCCGAGGGATTGACGCCTGAGGTGCGCAGCCGCACCAGCACTTCGCCGGCGGCGGGCTTTGGCGTCGGCTGCTCGCCGATGCTCAGCACGTCTTTTGCTTCACCATTCTTGCTGTACCAGGCCGCCTTCATGATCGCTCGCTCCCGTTTTCTGGTTGCGCGCAGTCTAGGGCAGGCGTTACAGCAGCGCCACGGCCTCGACCGGATCGTGCCGCACCTCGATGCCGCGTTCGGGCGGCAGCAGCTGCAGCGGCCCTTCCCGGCCGCCGGTCGCATGCAGGGTCTCGACGATGATGACGCAGCCCACGACCGTTTCTCCATCCGCCATCGGCAGGGCCAGGCGTTCCGCCGTGACGATCGTGGCCGGCAGGTCGCCCTCGGCCGGCAGCGTGTAGATGCTGCGGCAATAGATCGGCCGGCGCCGCTGGATCAGCTCGGCCAGCATGTCGCGCATATGCCGGAGATAGGCGGGATCGGTCAGCGCACCATAGGCTTTGACATCCATGCCTTCCGGCATGGTGCGGAACCAGCGCGCGATCTCGCTGCCGACCAGGCGGAAGCGGCTGAGATCGAAATTCGCATGGGTGGTTTCGGCAATGATGAGATGCGGCAGGATCTCGCGCGGAATCGTGGTCACGTCGAGCAGCCGGATATCGGGGATGTTGACGGGCTTGGGCAGATCACGCCAGAAGTCGCGCGCCGCCTTCAGCACGGGATTGCCTTCGAGGATCATGGGGGCGCGCCTGCTTCGGGAAACCCAGCTATGCCGCATTTCGGCGGCGCGCAGCAGGTTGAGATTTGGACATGCCGGCGCGGAAAACCGCAGTTGCGAGGCGGTCGAGATGCAGTCCGGATCAATGCCTGATCCGGCGCTCCAGCCAGGCCTTCACGGCCAGCGTCAGCAAAGCCAGCAGGGTAAGCGTGCTGGCCGCCGCAAAGGCGCCGACCGCGTTATAGTCGTGATAGAGCAGCTCGATCTGCAGCGGCAGGGTATTGGTCTCGCCGCGCACATTGCCCGACACCACCGAGACGGCGCCGAATTCGCCGATCGCCCGTGCCGCGCACAGGATGGTGCCATAGAGCAAAGCCCAGCGGATATTGGGCAAGGTCACGCGCCAGAAGATCTGCCAGCCGGCCGCGCCCAAAGTGGTGGCGGCCTCTTCCTGCTCGCTGCCCTGCGCCTGCATCAGCGGGATCAGTTCACGCGCCACAAAGGGAGAGGTGACGAACAGCGTGACCAGGAAGATCGCCGGCAAAGCGAACATGATCTGGAGATCGTGTTCCATCAGGAAATCGCCCAGCAGGCCCTGGCCGCCATAGAGCAGAATGTAAGTGACGCCGGCGACGATCGGCGAGATCGAGAAGGGAATCTCGATCACGGTCAGCAGCAGCTTCTTGCCCGGAAACTCGAATTTGGCGATCAGCCAGGCGGCACCGACGCCGAAGACCAGATTGACCGGCACAACGGCGATGGTCACCAGCACGGTGAGCAGCACGGCATGCAGGGTATCGGGCTGCAGGATACCGGCCACATAGGTGCTCCAGCCCTTCGACAGCGCCTGGGCGAAGATCACCACCACGGGCGCGACGATGAACAACGCGGTCAGCACCACGCCGAGCAGGATCAGCAGCAGCGGCAGGCGCCCGTTTGATCCGGAGCTGGGAAACGATGTGGCGACAGCGGCAGCCATGCTCAACCCTTCATCTTGTAGCGCATATGCCAGGCCTGGATCGCATTGGTGACCAGCAGGATGCAGAAGGCACCGGCCAGCAGCACCACGGCCAGGGCCGCAGCGGCGGGGTAATCATATTCTTCCAGCCGGATGAAGATCAGCAGGGCTGCAATCTCCGTTTTAAACGGAAGATTACCGGCAATGAAGATCACCGCGCCGAATTCACCGAGCGAACGCGCAAAGGCCAGCGCGCAGCCCGTGAGATAGGCTGGGAAGATCGCCGGGAACAAGACTTTTCGGAAGATCACGCCACGATAGGCGCCCAGCGTGGCGGCGGCCTCTTCGATATCGGGCTGGATATCCTCCAGCACCGGCTGCACCGTACGCACCACGAAGGGCACGCTGGTAAAGGCCATGGCAACCGCCACGCCGATGATCGTATAGGCCACCTTGATGCCGGCCTCGCCTTCGATGAACTGGCCGTACCAGCCGTTATTGGCATAGAGCGCGGTGAGCGCGATGCCGGCGACGGCCGTGGGCAGCGCAAATGGCAGGTCGATCAGGGCATCGAGGATGCGTTTGCCGGGAAATTCGTAGCGCACCAGGATCCAGGCCATCAGCAGGCCATAGGCGGCATTGAACAGCGTCGCCAGCGCGGCAGCCGAAACGGTGAGCTGCAGTGATGCCAGCACGCGCGGGCTGGTCAGCAGGCGCAGGAAACCGTCGGGGCCGATCTCGGCCGATTTCAGCAGCAGGGCGGCCAGCGGCAGCAGCACGATGATGGCGAGATAGAGCAGCGTACCGCCCAGCGCCAGGCCGAAGCCGGGCAGCACGCGCCGGGCTTTCACACGCCCGGTCTTGTTTGGGCGCGCCGCACCTGGGCTGAGCGCAATCGCTGTCATGACTGACTCAAACCAACCCGATCAGCGATTCACAAAAACCCGGTCGAGGATACCGCCCTCGGCAAAGTGGTCCTTGGTCGCCTTATCCCAGCCGCCGAACACGTCTTCCACGGTGACCAGCTTCAGCTCCGGGAACTGCGCCTTATACTTGTCCTTCACCTTGGGGTGATGCACGCGATTGAAATTCTGCGCCAGGATATCCTGCGCCGCCTCGCCGTAAAGGAAGGTCAGATAGGCATTGGCGACCGCCTTGCTGCCGCGCTTCTCGGCGACGCGATCCACCACGGCGACCGGGAATTCCGCCAGCAGGCTGAGCGACGGCGTCACCAGTTCGAAACCCTTGTCGCCATATTCGCGGCGGATGCCGTTGGTTTCGGCCTCGAAGGTGAGCAGCACATCGCCGATCTCACGCTCGACGAAAGTGGTGGTCGACCCGCGACCGCCGGTATCGAAGACCGGCACATTGGCCAGCAGCTTTTTGACGAAATCCTGCGCCTTGGCCTGGTCGCCCTTATTCTGCTCCAGCGCGAAGGCATAGGCCGCCAGATAGGTATAGCGCGCATTGCCCGAGGTCTTCGGATTGGGGAAGACCGACTTCACATCCGGACGGACCAGATCGCTCCAGTCCCTGATATTCTTCGGATTGCCCTTGCGCACCAGGAAGGACGGCAGCGAATAGTAGGGCGAGGCGTTGTTGGGGAACTTCTTCTGCCAGTCGGCGGCAACGAATTTGCGGTCGGCCAGCACCTGCACATCGGTGAACTGGTTGAAAGTGACCACATCGGCCTGCAGGCCTTCCAGGATCGAACGCGCCTGGCGCGAGGTGCCGGCATGCGACTGCTTGATCTCCAGCGCCTGGCCGCTCTTGGCTTTCCACTCCGCGATGAAGGCCGGATTGAGCTGCACGAACAGTTCGCGCGCGATGTCGTAGGAGACATTGAGGATTTCGCCGGGTGACTTGTCCTGCGCCATGGCGGGAGCGGCGAATAACAGGGCGGCCGTGGCGAGAGAGGCGAGTTTTTTCATTGTCGTTGGTCCTGTGGGAGAGACTTTAAAAGAGAAATCAGGCGCTGGCGGCGCGCTTGGCCGTCGCGACTGCAGCGGGGCGATGCGCATGTTCAAAGATGCGGCCGCGCAGGATTTTCAGCTTCACGGCATCGCCGGCGCGTAAGGCACGACCGCGCAGGGATTCGCGGGTCAGTTCGACCTCGACCGGCTTGTCCACGCCCGGCAAGGCAATGTCGAAGCGGAAGCTCGGCCCGTTCGACGCGACGTCGCTGATCCGGGCCGCCGATGTCGCATCCGCGATCAGTTCGATTTCATGCGGACGCACGAACAGCGTGACCTGCCCATCGCCGGCGGCGACGCGCTCAACGGCGGAAGTATCGGCAGAGGGCAGCTGTACGCGGCCATTGTGCAACTCGGCCGGCAGTTCATTCACGCCTCCCAGGAAGCGCGCCACGAAGGGACTGGCGGGATGTTCGTAGATCTCGTCGGGCGTGCCGACCTGTTCGATGCGGCCCTCGCCCATCAGCACCACGCGGTCGGCCAGCTCGAAGGCCTCTTCCTGGTCGTGGGTGACAAAGATCGTCGTCATGCCGAGCTGCTCATGCAGGCCGCGCAGCCAGCGCCGCAGGTCCTTGCGGATCCGCGCGTCCAGCGCGCCGAAAGGCTCATCCAGCAGCAGCACCTTGGGGCGGATCGCCAGCGCACGCGCCAGGGCCACGCGCTGGCGCTGGCCGCCCGACAGCTGCGCCGGATAGCGCTCGCCCAGGCCCTCGATCTGCACCAGACCGATCAGTTCATTCACGCGGCTGCGGATTTCGCTTTCCGCCGGGCGCTTGTCCTTGGGCAGCACGCGCAGGCCGAAGGCGATATTCTCGAACACCGACATATGCTGGAACAGCGCGTAATGCTGGAACACGAAGCCGACGCCGCGACGCTGCGCCTCCAGCGACAGCCAGTCGGTGCCGTCGACTTCAACAGCCCCCGTATTGGGCCAGTCGAGCCCGGCGAGAATGCGCAGCAGGGTGGTCTTGCCAGACCCCGAGGCGCCGAGCAGCGCGATCAGCTCGCCCTCGGCCACTTTCAGGTCGATACCGCGCAGCACCGGCACTTTGCCGAACTGCTTGTGGATGTCCTGGATGTCGATCGCCATTGCTGGAATGCCTGCTGTAAGCCTGTGCGGCGGAGTTTCCACACAGCTAGTGCAGGCGTCAATAGATTTAAACTGTATTTGTGCGTAATTTATTTTTAATACAGTTATTTATTGTTTTATTTGGTGGCGGTTTTTTATTTATCTATTTGATAATAAATGATTTTCGATTCAGCTCGGCAGTGTGAACGGTCCGTGCCGGACCTCGATCCCCGGTTCCGGCGGCAGGATACGCAGCGGCCCGGCACGGAAATCGCTCGCCGTCAGGGTCGCGACCATGATCACGCAGCCGATCGCCTCGCCGCCATGGGCCCCGCTACCATGAGCCATGGGCAGGGCGAGGCGGTCGCAGGTGACGATGTTGGGCGGATCGCCCGTGGTCAGGCCGTCGAGGGTATAGGTACTGCGGCAATAGACCGGCCGGCGCTGTTGCACCAGTTCGGCCAGCAGGTCGCGCATATGCTGCAGGTAGGCGGGATCGGTCAGCCGGGCGTAGGCGACGGCATCCAGGTCTTCGGGCAATTCGCGGAACCAGCGCGTGATCTCGGCGCCCGCCAGCCGCAGGCGGCTGAGATTGAAATCGCCCTGCGTGATCTCGGCGACGATCAGATGCGGCAGCACATTGCGCGGGATCGCGGCGGCATCGAGCTGCCGGATATCGGGAAGCCCGATGGTCTGCCGCAGGCCGCACCAGAAATCATGCGCAGATTTGAGGACGGGGTTGGCGTCGAGGGTCATGCTGCAAGCCGGGTTTCACGCACCGCCATTTCTCCCTTACCTCGACAAGGAATATGCCAGCCGTTTCTGTCGGTGATCAGACCGTCTGTCGGTGATCAGACCGGCGCCGCAGTCACGCGGCTTTCCGCACGGTGAAATCGACGCGGATCTCATCATACGGAAATTCGTATTTCAAACCGGCGTCCTGCTCAATGATGCGCGCCTTGGCAAGGGCCTGCAAATCAGTGTGAACGCCCTTGGAATCGCGCTCGACCATCCGTGCCAGTTCGCGTAATCCCAGCGGCCCGGCACCGGCCATGATCTTCAGCAGGGCAAAACGTTTCGGTGTCAGTGTCTTCCACAGCAATTCCTCCGTCGCAAAGGTAATGCGCGGTGTGGCCGGACGCTTTGCACGCGCCGCTGCCGTGGTGCGCTGCCTGACGTCTTCCAGGGCGGAAACCCCGATGATAACAGTCTTCATGCTTTTCGCCTCCAATCGTCCACGGAGGTCCAGAAATCGACAAACAGATTTTCCAGCTCGGAAAACTCGTAGTCGCTTTCTCTCGGTCCGATGTGCGTGTGGTCGCCCTTGCCGGCCTCATTGTCATACCGCACGACACATATACCGTCCTCGATATAGGCCAGACGATATTTGTATCTGTGTCGCGAACCGGCCAGGGCGCGAGGTAATCGCCACACGACGATCTCAACATAGGATTCGTCGTCGAGCCTGTATTGCTCGTGGATTTCCTTTACCGCCTGCACGGTGGAGCCAATTCCATCACTTTCCGGTTTTGATGTAAACGAATACATCATTCGCCGCCGGCCACCTTTTCGCTTTGACGGCGGACAGTATTGGTATATTCTTGTTTTGTTCTTTTTTCTACTGCTCTCGCCCATCGTGAATATGTCTCGCATACAGTCGCAAGCGCACGGCTGGTGCCGGAATTTGTCAGCAGGGCTGAGTTTTTTGGCGAGTTGGTCCCGGATAGACCTGACTTGGACTGAAATAGACCTGAGTCAGCCTCAACTGGACCTGACTCGACCTCAACTGGACCTGACTCAGCACCAATTGGACCTCGCTCGAACGCGTGCGAACCGCCGCGAACACCCACGAACGCTGGCGAACGCCCACGAACACCAACGAACGCGCCCGGGCTGCCAGCGGCCTCCGTTGATATCCCTGTCGCAAATTGTCAGCAGTCAGTGAAAGCGACGCTCGCCGCTTATTCCATCGCCAGAATGGTGTTCCTGACAATGGGATAGATCTGCTTGTTCCAGCGCTTGCCGCTGAACACGCCGTAATGCCCCACGCCGGCCTGCAGGTGGTGGCGCTTCATATAGGGCTTGATGCCGGTGCAGAGATCATGCGCCGCCATGGTCTGGCCGATGGCGCAGATATCGTCGCGCTCGCCTTCCACGGTGAGCAAGGCGGTCTTGCGGATCGCCTTCGGATTCACCGGCTTGCCGCGATGCATCAGCTCGCCTTTGGCCAGGCGATATTCCTGGAACACCCATTGCACGGTCTCGAGATAGAAATCGGCATCGAGATCGAGCACGGCGAAATACTCGTCGTAGAAATCCTTGGTCTTGGTCGCCTGCTCGAGATCGCCCTTCCACAGATTCTGGAACAGCTCGGCATGCGCCTTCACATGGCGGTCCATGTTCATGCTCATGAAAGCGGTGAGCTGGATGAAGCCGGGATAGACGCGGCGGCCAACGCCGGGCAGGCCGGGCGGCACTTCGGAAATCAGCTTTTCCTCGAACCATTCGATCGGCTTGCCCACCGCCAGCTCGTTCACCTGGGTGGGATTGAGGCGGCAATCGATCGGGCCCGCCATCAGCGTCATCGAGCGCGGCGTGCATTTATGCTTGGCTTCCGACATCACCGCCGTCGCCACCAGCGTCTGCACGCAGGGCTGACAGACCGCGACGATATGCCCGCCCGGCCCGATCACTTCCATGAATTTGATCAGGTGATCGACGTAATCCTCGAAGCCAAAGCGGCCAGCGCTCAGCGGCACGTCGCGCGCATTGTGCCAGTCGGTGATATAGACATCGTGATCCGGCAGCATGGTGGCCACGGTGTCGCGCAGCAGGGTGGCGAAGTGGCCCGACAGCGGCGCCACCACTAGCACCCGCGGCTGCTGCCCCAGATGCGCCTGCGACGCGTCGAAATCCTTGCGGAAATGCAGCAGCGTGCCGAACGGCGCAACATGCGCCGGCTCCTCGATCACCGGCACATGGCGGTTGCCGATCTGCACATGGTCGATGTTATAGGGCGGGCGGCCATGGCTGAGGCCGGCACGGGCCAGCATTTCCGCCGCCGCCGCGAAACCGCGCAGGAAGGGATTTTCGCCGGCCGCCAGCCGCAGGCTCGGCAGGGCCTGTTCCGCCATGGCGCGTAAGGGCGCCATCAGGTTGGCTTGGTTCTGGTAGGCCAGATACATCATGAGGGCGGGCGCATTCTGAAGGCTGGGGCGACGATCCGGCGGGCAGCAGCCCGGTCGCCGCCCTCCCCCCGGAGTGCAAAACGACGGCCCGTTGCCTGTTCGCTAAAAAAGCTAATGCAGTTTTTGCTGCAATGCGAGATATATGTGTCAGACTTAGGTCTGAACGACCTGACAGGGGGATGCCGGCGTATGAAGGCCACACTGACCATCAGCAGCAAGAACTACTCCTCCTGGTCGCTGCGCGGCTGGCTGCTCTGCCGCATGGCCGGGCTGGACTTCGAGGAAGTCCTGCTGTCCAGCGACGATCCCTCCACCCGCGCCGAGCTGCTGCTGCTCTCGCCCAGCTTCCTGGTGCCGCGGCTGACCCATGGCGCGGTCTCGGTCTGGGACACCCTGGCGATCTCGAATTACCTGCGGGAAATCTTCCCCGAGGCCGGGCTGCTGCCCGACGACATGGTGCAGCGCTCGCATTGCCGCTCGATCTCGGGCGAGATGCATTCCGGCTTCGCCAACCTGCGCTCGGCGCTGCCGATGAACCTGAAGGCGCATTATCCGGGCTTCAAGGTCTGGGCCGGCGCCCAGGCCGATATCGACCGCGTGGTGTCGATCTGGCGCGACTGTTTCACCGCCTATGGCGGGCCCTGGCTGTTCGGGGCGAAGCCGACGGTGGCCGATGCGATGTATGCGCCGGTCTGCACCCGCTTCCTGACCTACGATGTGAAGCTGGATCCGGCCTGCGCCGCCTACTGCCAGACCGTGATGAACTGGCCGATCATGCAGGAGTGGGTCGCCGCCGCCAAAGCCGAGCCGGAAGAGCTCGACGAACTCGACGTCGAATTCTGACGCCGCCCAGAGTCAGTATAGTCAGGATAGTCCGCCGGTGCGCAGCACAAGGCGCCGTAGCGTTTTCAGCAATTCCGTGCTGACCGGATCGCGACCGTTCAGGATCAGCACCAGGCCCGGGCGGCTCAGTTCCAGCGTCTTGGCCAGATCATCGATCGTGATATTGGCGATGCGGCAGACTTCGGTCATCACGGCCAGGCCATTGCCTTCGATATACTTGTAGCCATCGGCCTCGTTCCGCACTTGCAGCCGGAAATCGCGACGGGCCATGCCCTGCGGGGCCGGCTTCTTCTTTGCCCCGGCCGCAGGCTGCGCTGCAGATTTCTCTGCCAGTTGGGCGACCGCCTTGGCCTTCTGCGACACATAGTCGGTATCGAAATCCTTCGGCACCGAGGCGGATTGCGACGCCGGCGGTGGCGGTGACGCAGAAGGCGGCGGCGGCGGCTCCCAGTCATCGGAGAGCGGCGGTTCAGGAACTTGCGATTCAGGGACCGGCGGTTCCGGCATGATCATGCCCGGGATCATCAGGTCAGGCAGCACAGGCGCCGGTGTTTTGGCTGCAGATGCGTCGGTTCGCGGTGGCGGCGGCGGCGCGAATCCCATCATCCCGGGGATCATGACATCGGGCTGCGTCGGTGCAGGTGGCGCGGCGGCTGCGGGGCGCGGTGCTGCCGGCCGGGGAACTTCGACAGGCGGCGGGGCCGGCGCCGGCGGCGGTGCAATGACGGGTTCAGGCATCGGTGCTTCCGCAACCGGCGCCTCCACGACCTGCTCTTCAGGCGGCGGCGGTGGCACGGCATCGCCGAAATCGGCCAGCGGCACGCTGTTGTCGATCTGCGCCGCGACACGGTCGCGGATATTCTGCATCTGCGCGGCGTCTGGCGGCGTCAGCTCATACTCCGCGCCATGCGCGGCATGGAAGGCGGCGATATCGTCGAGCCGGGTCAGGCGCCGGCGCAGGAATTTCTGACTGCCCATCGGCCAGGGCCGGTCATGCGTCACCATGCGGTCGAGGAACTCGCTGGTCGTCTCGACCTCCAGCTTCAGCACATCCGCGCGGAACGCCAACAGTTTCCGCGCCTGCGCCACCCGCTCGTCAGGCCCGAAGGCGCCGAGCCGGTTCTCGACCATGTCGATGAACAGCTGGAACTCGCTGAGCGCATCGATGAAGGTGCGGAATTCGGTGAAGCGATCCAGGATGGCTTCATTGCCGGTGTAGCGACGAGCGATCACACCGGCCTGGCGCTCGACCTGCGCCAGCAGCGCCAGGGCCGTTTCGCGGCTGGGCGTTTTGCCCCCGATCGTCGCCATCACACACCTTTCCTGCAGCAGATGCCACGCCGTCTTTACAAAGAATTGTCAGACTAAAGAAGAACCGGCATGGCCGGGAGACTATTTTGAAATGCGCATTATGCGGATCATCACGGCGGGCTGCGCAGCCAGCGCTGCGCCAGATCCATATCGACAAAATAGCGGATCGCACGGTTGTTGAGGCCTTCGTGCAGGGCCTGTTCCTGCCGCATGTTGGTTGAGGCCAGCGACTTCCGCACGATGGCGATGCGACGCAGGTGATCGGTCGGGCGACGGCGGAACACCTGGTCGAGCCGCACGATCATCTCGGGCGAGGCACGCCAGTCGGTATAGCGCATGTCGAGCAGGAAATCGTAGTTCGGCGCATCGGGATACTGCGCCATCAGACTGGCATAGAAGCCGAGCACTTCATTGTCGGTCAGCTCGCCGATATAGACGACCGTTGCCGTGCGCGCGACGGGATCGATTTCATAGGCCAGATGTTCGCTGGTGATCGCCACGGATGCTTAAAGTCGCGGCGGGCCGTTCTTGTCGAGGAACGACTGCAACTGCTCCATGAAGGGGCGCGACATCGGATCGCTGCCGTTCAGCATCAGCACCAGCGACGGACGGCTGACTCCCATGCGCGTCGCCAGTTGGTCGAGCGTGAGGCTGGCATGGCGGCAGACTTCACTAACGGCGACCAGGCCGTCGCGATCGGCGTAGAAGCGGCCATCCATTTCCTTGATGCGAAATGTCGGTGCCGGCTCGCGACGAAGCGGCGGACGACGTTCTGCCGCCCGCCGCCCGCTGCCGGGATCCAGACGCAGGACCATGGGCTCCGGCTTCACAAGGTCTCCGGGTGGCGGCACTGCGTAGCTGGCAGAGAGATTCGAGAAATCGGTCAGGGCGGGTGCGCGGTCGATCTGCTGCTTCAGCAGTTCCTCGACGGCGCGCAACATCACCTCGCTGAGCGGCGTCAGCTGATACTGCTCGCCGAAGCAGTCGTAATATTCATGAATCTCGTCGAGGCGGCTGAGGCGGCGCTGCAGGAATTCGCGGCTGCCCAGCGGCCAGGGCTTATGGGTCTCGCCGATGCGGACGAGGAAAATCTGCGTGGTGTCGACTTCGACGATAATGATGCGCCAGCGGATATCGACGAGGTGGCGCGTCAGCGCCGCGCGCTTTTCTTCCTCGAAACCGGGCAGGCGTTCTTCCACCAGATCGATGAAGACGTTGAAGTGGTCGACCTTCTCGATGAAACGGCGGAAATCCTTGGCCTCGGAGGAGACGCCCTCGCCGCTGCGATAGGCCTCGGCGATGTCGAGGCCCTGCTTTTCGACCTGGGCCAGAAGACGCAGAGTCTCCCGACGCAGCCTGTCCCCTTCCGCCGATTGGCGCACCTGCACTACCCCTGAGTGATTAACTTCCCCAGCGGCCACAGTAGTGGCTGCGGTTGTGTTATTCCAGATTAGATTCTATCAGAATTTACGCCCGCCCGATCATTTCTATCCAGTAACTGGGCTCTGCGGGAAAGGGCCTGGCCGCAGCCATGGCGGTTTTCCGCCATGGCCGCGAGGAGCAGACAAGCTTAAAGCCTGAAGAACCCGACCAGCTGGGCCAACTGTTTGGCCTGACCGGCGAGCGCCTGAGCCGAGGCCGAGGTTTCCTCGACCAGGGCGCCGTTGCGCTGGGTCATTTCGTCCATGCTGCCGACGGCCGTGTTCACCTGTTCCAGACCGGTGGCCTGTTCGCGGCTGGCGGCCGCGATCTCGGCCACGATATCGGCCACCTTCTTGATGGCGCCGACAATTTCGGCCAGCGACCCG
>JAGXRD010000142.1 GCA_018336035.1 Alphaproteobacteria bacterium
TGGCCCGGGCAGTCGACATGCGCATAGTGGCGATTGGCGGTCTCGTACTCGACATGGCTCGTCGAGATCGTGATGCCGCGCGCCTTCTCTTCCGGCGCCTTGTCGATCTGGTCATACGCCGTGAACGACGCGCCGCCGCTCTCCGCCAGGACCTTCGTGATGGCTGCCGTCAGCGACGTCTTGCCATGATCGACGTGGCCGATCGTGCCAATGTTGCAGTGCGGCTTGTTACGCTCAAACTTTGCCTTGCTCATTTTACTTCTCCGCTAGTCGGATATATCTGCGTCGATGCGTTCGTGTTTTTCAGAAGATCAGCCGGCGAGCTTCGCCAACACTTCGTCAGACACGTTCTGCGGCACCTGGGCGTAGTGATCGAAAGTCATGGTGTACTGCGCGCGGCCCTGGGTCATCGAGCGCAGGTTGTTCACGTAGCCGAACATGTTGGCCAGCGGCACCATGGCATTGATGACCTGCGCGTTGCCGCGCGGTTCGGTGCCGGTCAGCTGACCGCGGCGGGACGACAGGTCGCCCATCACGTCGCCGACGAACTCTTCCGGCGCGACGACTTCGACGCGCATGATCGGCTCGAGCAGCTTGGCACCGGCCTTCGGCGCAACTTCGCGGAACGCCGCACGGGCAGCGATCTCGAAGGCGAGCGCCGAGGAGTCAACGTCATGGTACGCGCCGTCATACAGCGTGACCTTGAAGTCGATGACCGGGAAGCCGGCCAGCACGCCCGAAGCGGCGATCTGGCGGATGCCCTTTTCAACGGCCGGGACGTATTCCTTCGGCACGTTGCCGCCGACGACGTCGTTTTCGAACTGCACGCCCTGACCGGGCTCCAGCGGCTCGAAGCGCAGCTTGACGCGGGCGAACTGGCCCGAACCGCCCGACTGCTTCTTGTGGGTGTAGTCGATTTCGGCGGTCTTGGTCAGAGCTTCGCGATAAGCAACCTGCGGGGCGCCGACATTGGCTTCGACCTTGAACTCGCGACGCATGCGGTCGACGAGGATTTCGAGGTGAAGTTCGCCCATGCCCTTGATCACGGTCTGGCCGCTCTCATGGTCGACCGAAACGCGGAAGGACGGATCCTCGGCAGCGAGACGATTGAGCGCGAGGCCCATCTTCTCCTGGTCGTTCTTGGTCTTCGGCTCA
This sequence comes from Alphaproteobacteria bacterium, assembly GCA_018336035.1. GTDB lineage: Bacteria > Pseudomonadota > Alphaproteobacteria > Ferrovibrionales > Ferrovibrionaceae > Ferrovibrio. The sequence continues at coordinate 1,156 of JAGXRD010000142.1, forward strand.
ACCGCGACCTCGATGACCGGCTCGGGGAATTCCATACGCTCGAGCACGATCGGATGGTTCGGATCGCAGAGCGTGTCGCCCGTGGTGGTGTTCTTCAGGCCGGCCAGCGCGACGATGTCGCCGGCGCGGGCTTCCTTGATTTCTTCGCGGGTGTTCGCATGCATCTGCAGCATGCGGCCGATACGCTCGCGGTTGTCCTTCACGGTGTTCAGGACGCCCGAACCGGCTTCCAGAACGCCCGAGTAGATGCGCACGAAGGTGAGCGAACCAACGAAGGGATCGTTCATGATCTTGAAGGCGAGACCCGAGAACGGCTCGTCGTCCGAGGTCTTGCGAACCATCTCTTCATCGCTGCCGGGCTTCAGGCCCTTCACGCCTTCGACATCCACCGGCGACGGCAGGTAGTCGATGACGGCATCGAGCAGCGGCTGCACGCCCTTATTCTTGAAGGCCGAGCCGCAGAGCACGGGCACGAACTTGGAAGCAATGGTGCCCTTGCGGATGCAGGCAGTCAGCGTCTTCTCGTCCGGCTCATTGCCTTCGAGATAGGCTTCCAGCGCCGTGTCGTCCATTTCCAGGGCGACATCGATCATCTTCTGGCGCCACTCGGCAGCCTGTTCCTTCAGATCGGCCGGAATCTCGTCGTAGAAGAACTCGGCACCCAGGCTCTCATCCTTCCAGATGATCGCGCGGTTGCGCACCAGGTCGACCACGCCCTTGAAGTCGGCTTCCGAGCCGATCGGCAGCGTCAGCACCAGCGGGGTCGCGCCCAGACGGTCAACGATCATGTCGACGCAGCGGAAGAAGTTTGCGCCCATGCGGTCGAGTTTGTTGACGAAGCACATGCGCGGCACGCCGTACTTGTCAGCCTGACGCCACACGGTCTCCGACTGCGGCTCAACGCCGGCAACGCCGTCGAACAGGCAGACCGCGCCGTCGAGTACGCGCAGCGAACGCTCAACTTCAATGGTGAAGTCGACGTGGCCGGGGGTGTCGATGATGTTGATGCGGTGGTCGTTCCAGAAGCAGGTGGTAGCGGCCGACGTGATCGTGATGCCGCGCTCCTGCTCCTGCTCCATCCAGTCCATCGTGGCAGCGCCATCATGGACTTCGCCGATCTTGTGCGAACGGCCGGTATAGTAAAGCACGCGCTCCGTGGTCGTGGTCTTGCCGGCATCGATGTGGGCCATGATGCCGATATTGCGGTAGCGCTCGTAGGGAGTAGTGCGAGGCATGACGATCTCCGAAACTCTAAGCCGCTCTTACCAGCGGTAATGCGAGAAGGCCTTGTTGGCCTCTGCCATGCGATGGGTGTCTTCGCGCTTCTTGACCGAACCGCCACGATTGTTGGCGGCATCGAGCAGCTCGCCCGACAGACGGTCGATCATGGTGTTCTCGCCGCGCGAACGGGCGGCCGAGATCAGCCAGCGGATCGCGAGAGCCTGGCCACGGTCATGACGCACTTCCACCGGCACCTGATAGGTGGCACCGCCGACGCGACGCGAACGCACTTCGATCTGCGGGCGCACGTTGTTCAGCGCATCGTGGAACATCTTGACCGGATCGTTGCCGGACTTCGCCTTGATGCGGTCCAAGGCGCCGTAGATGATGGCTTCGGCGGCAGACTTCTTGCCGTCGTACATCAGCATGTTCATGAACTTGGTGAGAACGAGATCACCGAACTTCGGATCCGGAAGAATCTCGCGCTTTTCAGCTGCGTGGCGACGCGACATCGTGTCTCTCCTGAATTACTTCGGACGCTTCGCGCCGTACTTCGAACGGCGCTGCTTGCGGTCCTTGACGCCCTGCGTGTCGAGCACGCCGCGGATGATGTGATAGCGAACGCCGGGAAGATCCTTCACGCGGCCGCCGCGGATCATCACCACCGAGTGTTCCTGCAGGTTATGGCCTTCGCCAGGAATATAGCTGGTGACTTCGAAGCCATTGGTCAGGCGCACGCGGGCAACCTTACGAAGCGCCGAGTTCGGCTTCTTCGGGGTCGTCGTGTAGACGCGTGTGCAAACACCGCGACGCTGCGGGCATTCCTGCAGCGCGGGGACCTTGTCACGAACCGGCTTCGGGTGACGCGGCTTGCGGATCAGCTGGTTGATAGTCGGCATACGAGTTGAAACTCCGCCAAGTTGGTCCAACACATAAAAAAACACCAAGGCGAACCACCAGCGGCTCTTACAAGCCTGGCAATCCGCCTCAAAACTTCCGCTCCAGACCCATCCTTGCGGCCCATTGGCCGCGGAGAGGGGTCATTATGTCCAGTGCGTTAGCTAGCCTCGACGTGAGCGCTACGGAGGCCCGCTGTTCATCGACCGCGTTTAGGAAAGTTCCCTACAGACCGGTCGAATCGCGGGGCGGACATTACTCAGCGGACCGGACCCGGTCAAGGGCGATTTCCGGGTTTCTCGCCATCTTTTTCGCAGCGCGCAATAGTGCGCATAAAGACCGGTATTCCGCCCCTTCTCCACCTGGCCGTATGCGAGCCCCATAAGAACACTTAAAGAACTTGACAGGCCTCGCTGAAGTCCAGCCGCGGGCTGCGGGCAAACAGCTTGCTAGAATCGCCATGACCGAGGTTGCAAAGGAAGTTCGAGCGGACCCGACCGCCCGGGAAGAACTCGGCGTCCACCTGGGCATTGTCGAAGCCCGACATCGGCCCGGTATCCAGTCCCACCGCCCGGGCGGCCAGGATGAAATAGGCGCCCTGCAGGGTTCCGTTACGGAAAGCCACCGCCTCGGCCACCTTCGGGTCGTTGAACCAGTTCCTGGCGTCCGGGTTGTGGGGGAACAGCCGGGGCATATGCTCCGCAAACTGAAGGTCATAGCCGATGATCGCCGTGACCGGGGCCGCCATGGTCTTTTCCAGGTTGCCCGGGCTCAGCGCCGGTTTGAGACGAGCCTTTGCGTTCGCTGAACGCACAAAGACAATGCGGGCCGGAGAGCAGTTGGCGCTGGTCGGCGCCATCTTCATCAGATCGTAGAGCCGGTGCAGATCCTCGTCGGTCACTGGCTGGTCCAGCCAGCCGTTATGGGTGCGTGCGGTTCGGAACAGAGTATCGAGGGCATCCGCGTTGAGCATGAGCATTCATCTCCAGGGCAGTGTAAGAAAGTTACGCCAGCCCTAGCACGACAATGTATGGATGCAAATGCAGAGTTACGCCGCCGTAACGCGAAGCAGCGGCAGGAAATTTATTCATCCAAGGTCGGATATTTTGCGAGTGGGGAAAGACTTTTCTCCGGCGCGACCAGCACCCTATAGTGTCGCCACTACAAACACATAATGCAGTCCCAACCTGGGGGTACCCGAATGACCACCGGCAGCAAGCCCGTTACGCTTACCGACCCGAATACCGGAAAGACCATCGAACTTCCCATGCTGGACGGTTCGGTCGGCCCGTCGGTGATCGATATCCGAAAGCTCTATGCCGAGACCGGTCACTTCACCTACGACCCGGGCTTCACCTCGACCGCCAGCACTGAGTCGAAGATCACCTATATCGATGGCGATGAAGGCGTGCTGCTGTATCGCGGCTACGACATCGCCGACCTGGCCGAGAAGTCGACCTTCCTCGAAACCTGCTACCTGCTGCTGAACGGCGAACTGCCGAACCCCGCGCAGAAGAAGAGCTTCGAAAGCTCGATCACCAATCACACGATGCTGCATGAACAGATCCATTTCCTGTTCCGCGGCTTCCGTCGTGACGCGCATCCGATGGCCGTGATGTGCGGCGTGGTGGGCGCGCTCTCCGCCTTCTATCACGACCAGACCGACTACGACGATCCGAAGCAGCGCATGATCGCGCAGCATCGCCTGATCGCGAAGATGCCGACCATTGCGGCGATGGCCTACAAGTATTCGATTGGCCAGCCGTTCATGTATCCGCGCAATGATCTCGGCTATGCTGAGAACTTCCTGCAGATGACCTTCGGCGTTCCGGCCGAGCCCTACAAGATGAGCCCGGTTCTGGCGCGCGCCATGGACCGCATCTTCATCCTGCATGCCGATCACGAGCAGAATGCCTCGACCTCGACCGTGCGCCTCGCCGGTTCGTCGGGCGCCAATCCGTTTGCCTGCATCGCGGCCGGCATCGCCTGCCTCTGGGGCCCCGCTCATGGCGGCGCCAACGAAGCCGTGCTGAAGATGCTGGAAGAGATCGGTTCGGTCGACAAGGTCGGCGAAGCCGTGAAGAAGGCCAAGGACAAGAATTCGGGCTTCCGCCTGATGGGCTTCGGCCATCGCGTCTACAAGAACTACGACCCGCGCGCCAAGGTGATGCGCGAGACCTGCTACGAGGTTCTGGAAGAGCTGGGCGTCAAGGACGAGCCGCTGCTGAAGATGGCCATGGAGCTGGAGCGCATTGCGCTGGAAGACGACTACTTCGTCTCCAAGAAGCTGTATCCGAATGTCGACTTCTATTCGGGCATCATCCTGCGCGCCATGGGCTTCCCGACCGCGATGTTCACCGCACTGTTCGCGCTGGCGCGCACCGTCGGCTGGATCTCCCAGTGGAACGAAATGATCGAGGATCCGGCCCAGAAGATCGGCCGTCCCCGCCAGCTCTATACCGGCGCGACCAAGCGGGCCTATATTCCGCTCGACAAGCGCAAGTAATCCTCGGATTATTGGCGCGGACTTCACGGCACCGTTGGGAGGCGGGCCGCATGGGCAAGCGGGCGGAGCAGCATGGCGGTCAACCGCCCTCGGGAACCCGGGCCACCGGCTACGGCTGGTTGCGTCCGGGCTATCTGGATCTGCCGGCCGCCGCCAACGACAACCGGATGACGCCGCAATCCCTGCTGCGCCAGCCGCGGTTCTGGGGCTGGTTGGCCATGATCGGCCTGGCCATCGCACTGATCGCGGTCCGGCTGTAACCCCGCCTCACCTTCCTGTATCGCTTCAGGGCCGCCTTCGGGCGGCCCTTTGTTTTTCCGGGTCTTACATCCCTCGATAATCCGGCCGAACCGCAATACCATCGGCGGAAATCGCACTGGCGAACCGGGACCCCTCATGCACCTGAGTGTGCGCCTTAAACTGGCTGCTGCCCTTGCCATCTCCGTCCTGACCGCAGCCGGTCTTGGGCTCGCCGCCTTCTGGGCGGTGCAATCGGTCGGCGACCTCGTGATCCGGCTGTATGACCAGCCGCTGATGACCATCAACTATGCCCGGCTGGCGCAAACCAGTTTCGTCACCCAGGAATTGCTGACGCGCGAAATCGCTGCCGAGAGCCATGTCGTCGACAGCGGCGAACATGCCGACGACATCCGCAGCCGCAACGAAGACTTCATTTCCGATATCGCCGTGGCAGAAGAACGCGGCCTCAATCCTGGCATCCGCAAATACGGCGAGGAAATCCGCACACTGAATAGCTTGTGGCTCGATTCAGCCCTGCGCGCTCTGGAACAACCGCCCGGCAGCCGCGAACGCACCGAACTGCTGCAGACCCGGGAGGCGATTGCCGGCGAGATCACCGAGGCGCTGGAAATCCTCACCCAGCTCGCAGCCGAAGACGGTTTTATCTTCCGCAGCGAGGCTGAGGCGACCATCCAGCAGACCAAGGACCAGACACTGATGATGATCGCGGCACTGGCCGTGGTCATTCTTCTTGTCTCACTGCTGCTGATCCGCAACATCGTCGCACCGCTCGGCTCGATGACCAGCGCGATGTTCCGCCTCGCCAAGGGCGAGACGGGGCTGAGCCTGCCCAAGCTGAAACGCCAGGACGAAATCGGTCAGATGGCGTCTGCGCTCCGTGTGTTCCGTCAGGCCATGGAAGACCTGCAGATCGCCCGCGAGCGCGCCGAGGCCGCCACCAAGGCCAAGTCGGAATTTCTGGCCATGATGAGCCATGAAATCCGCACGCCGATGAACGGCGTACTCGGCCTCACCCGCCTGCTGACCAAGACGCCGCTCAATTCCGAACAGCGCAACCTCGCCGGCACGGTACTCGACTCTGCAGAAGCCCTGCTGGTGATCCTCAACGACATCCTCGATTTCTCGAAGCTGGAAGCCGGCCGCGTCGATGTTGAAAAGATCGACTACGACCTCAATCGCGTGGTGTCGGCTTCGCTGACCCTGATGCGGAACCGCGCCGAGGAAAAGGGCCTGCAGATCAACGCCGAGATCGATCCGCATCTGCCACGCTATCTGGTCGGCGATCCGAACCGCCTGCGCCAGATCGTGCTCAATCTTCTCAACAATGCGATCAAGTTCACCGAGAGCGGCCGGATCGATGTGATGGTGCGCGCCGAGCATGTTGCACGGGATGCTACGCCGACGGTCCGCTTTGAGATCCGCGACACCGGCGTTGGCATCTCGAAGGAAGGTCTTGGCAAGCTGTTCGGCAGCTTCGCCCAGGCCGACTCTTCCATCACCCGCCGCTTCGGCGGCACCGGCCTCGGTCTTGCGATCTGCAAGCGCCTAGTCGAGGCGATGGATGGCGATATCGGCGTCGAAAGCGAAGTCGGCAAAGGCAGCACATTCTGGTTCCGCCTGCCTCTGATGGCCGGCACCGAACCGCTGGCTGTGCAGAAGGGTGCCGACGAAACGCCCCTGCCCTCATTGCGCATCCTGGTCGCCGAGGACAATCCGGTGAACCGCAAGGTGGCGGCCGGCATCCTGATGGAGCAGAAGCATCAGGTCGCCTTTGCGGTCAACGGCAGGCAGGCGGTCGAGGCGGCCTCGCAGGCCGAACCGCCCTTCGATGTCATCCTGATGGATGTGCATATGCCCGAGATGGATGGTATCTCGGCCGCGCGCGCGATCCGCCGGCTGCCCGAGCCGCATCGCGACACCCGCATCATCGCGGTGACGGCGTCGCTGAGTCATGACGGCGTGGAGCGCTGCCTGGCTGCCGGGATGAACGATTATGTCGGCAAGCCGATTGTGCCCGAAGCACTGGATCAGGCGATGCGGCGCGTTATGGGGTTTGCCACTCACAACGCGCCCGCCGAAGGCATGGAGCCGGTGCCCTATGGCGGCCCGGAAGGTGAATTCGACAGTACCGCTCTGGACGGACTGACCCGCGATCTGGGCGCCGAGATGTCACTGGACCTGGTCTCGACCTTTTTGGAACTGGTTCCCGAAATCAGTACCGGTCTGGCCGAGTTCGCTGCAGATCAACATTGTGGCCGCATGGCTGAGCTTGGCCATAGCCTGAAAAGCTCCGCCGCCAGCCTGGGTCTGCGCGAGGTCCAGCGCCTGTCCCAGAGCCTGGAGGAAGCCGGCATCGCGGGCGACGTGACGGCTGTAAATGGCTACACTGAAGCATTGAAGCTGTCCCTCGAGTCGGGGGTGGCATGGCTGCGCGGCCGGAGTATGGAATTGCGACAGGACCTGGCTGCAGGATTGAAGAATGCTGGATAACAAACTGCCTGGTCTGGAGCGTTTGCGCGTGCTGCTGGTGGAGGACGACATGTTCGCCCAGCGCCTCGCCGCCAGCGTACTGCGCCAACTCGGCGTGCGCGATCTGACAATCGTCAAGGATGGTCAGGCCGCCATCGACCTGCTCAGTTCAACGCAGGTTCAGTTCGATCTGATTGTGTCGGACTGGAACATGCCGAAAGTGACAGGCCTCGACCTGCTTAAGCATGTCCGTAAGACATGGCAGAACATGCCCTTCCTGATGCTGACCGGAAATGCCAACGAGGACTTCGTCGTCACAGCGCGCGAAAACAAGGTCGATGCCTATGTCATCAAACCCTTCTCGGCCGGCCAGCTGCAGCAAAAGCTCGCCGTGATGTTCAATCTTCGACTGCCGGGGACCTGATTTCGCTGCCCTTGACAGGCTCGTGATCCAGCCTCCTAGTTCTTCCGTATAAGTTAGAATTAACCTGCCCTGGAGGAACAATGCGTATCGCCACCACAGCCGCCCTCAGCACGTTTGCCCTGCTCGCCGCCGCCCCTGCACTCGCCCTCGACATGGCCGGCCTCACCAGCAACAACCAGTTGCTGCTGTTCAGCGATACAGCGCCGGGTAAGACGAAGACCGTGGCGATCACCGGCGTGGATGGCAAGTTACTGGGCATCGACGTGCGTCCGGCCGATGGCAAGCTCTATGCGCTGGCCCATGACGGCACGCTCTATACGGTCGATACGGCCAGCGGCGCTGCGACCCGCAAGTCGAAACTTTCAGTGTCGCTCGATGCCATCGATCATCTGGTGGTCGATTTCAACCCGCAGGCCGACCGCCTGCGCGTGATCGCCTCGACGGGCCAGAACCTGCGCGTCAATGTCGATACCGGGCAGACCGTGGTGGACGGCAAGCTCGCCTATCGCCAGCAGGATCGCAATGCCGGCACGCCGATCGGCGTGTATGCCGGCGCCTATATCAATTCCTTCGCCGGCGCGACGCAGACCCAGCTGTTCGATATCGACAGCCTGAACGGCACCTATGCTGTGCAGGATCCGCCGAATGACGGCGTGCTGCGCAGCGTCGCGCCGACCGGCGTCAAACCCGGCACGATCATCGACTCCATCGATATCTATACCGACGCCAAGGACGAATATTCCGGCTTTGCCGTGTCAGGTAATCAGCTGCATCGCTTCGATGTCGCCACCGGCAAGATCGGCAAGGGCAGCGCCATCGGCAGCGGCAAGATCAGCGTGATCGACATCGCTGTCCTGACGCCGCGTCGCTGATCCCATGCGCAAGGGTGCCGTCTTTTTTGCCGCACTGCTTGGCCTCGCGCTCGGCGGTGTAGCCAGTTTCTACACGCCGCTGGCCGAGGCGCAGACCGGCACCGTGATCGTGCAGCAGGGCATCGCTTTCAAGCCCGCCAAGGCCACGGTGAAGGCCGGCGGCCAGATCACCTTCCGCAATGAAGATCCGTTCGGGCATAATGTCTATTCGCCCAGCAAGGGCGGCATCTTCGACATTGGGCTGCAGGCGCCGGAATCTGAAACCGCTGTCGCCTTCCGGGAGCCGGGCGAATACATCATCCAGTGCCGCATTCATCCCAAGATGAAGGCAACTGTGACGGTCACCCCATAAAAAAAGCCCAGCTCGCGCTGGGCTTTTTCTTTTACGCCGGCTTGCGTTCGATCAGCTCGATCTTGTAGCCATCCGGGTCTTCGATGAAGGCGATCACGCTGCCGCCATGCTTCATCGGGCCGGGCGGGCGCGGAATCTTCACCCCGGCCTCCTCCAGCACCTTGCAGACGCCATAGATATCCGGCACGCCGAGCGCGAGATGCCCGAAGCCGGTGCCGATCGTGTACGGTTCCTTCTGCCCCCAGTTATGGGTCAGCTCGATTACCGTGTTGCTCTTCTCGTCGCCGTAGCCGACGAAGGCCAGGGTGAATTCGCCCGACGGATAATCGGTCTTGCGCAGCAGCGTCATACCGAGCTTGCCGACATAGAAGTCGAGCGACTTTTCCAGATCCAGCACACGCAGCATGGTGTGCAGCATCTGGAAGTTGCCGGCCTGCGCGGCAGGTTTGCTGATCGGGGCGGTCTCATTCATGGCATGTCTCCGAGGGGCTGGATCGGCAATGATATGGGCGTTCAGGCGGCCGGAGGCAACCGTTTGGCCGCCACGGCCAGCACGGCGCGAGCGGCGCGATGCGCTGGCGGTACGGGATCGTCAGCACCGAGCTGTGCCGCCACGGCCGCGCAGCCGTCGATCTGGCGCTGGCGCGCGGCCGGGTCGGTCAGCAGCTGCAGCAGGGCCGGCGCGATCTTTTCGGCCGTGCAGTCCTGCTGCAGGAATTCCGGCATCACGATGCGCTGCTGAAGGATATTCACCAGCCCGACATAGGGCACCTTGATGAGGCGCCGCATGATCGCCGCCGTGAGCGGGTTCACCTTATAGGCCAGCACGGTCGGTGTGCCGGCCAGGCCAAGTTCCAGTGTCGCCGTGCCGGAGGCGGCCAGCGCAACTTCGGCTGTCAGCATCGCTGCATTCCGTTCTGGCGCGGTCTTCAGCACGGTGGCCGGGAATGGCAGCGACGGCACCGCCGCCTCAACCATGTCCGACACGGTTTCCACCGTGGGGATCACGAGATGTAGTGCAATCCCGGCAGCTTTCACCCGCTGCAAAACCTCGGCAAAGACCGGCAGCAGTTTTGACACCTCGCCTTTGCGACTGCCCGGCATCAGCGCCAGCAGCCGGGCATCCGCGGGAATACCATGTCGCTGACGGAAGCCCTGCCCGGCCGCGTCGGCTGCCGCTTCCGCCTTGCGGGTCGCGGCCAGGGTTTCGACCGCGGAATGGCCAACGAAAGTGGTCGGCAGGCCGACGACGTCGAAATACGGCGGCTCGAAGGGCAGCAGCGCCAGCAGATGGTTGCACAATTGCGCCAGGCGCCGCGCCCGGCCCGGTCGCCAGGCCCAGACTGTCGGCGCGACGTAATGCACGATGGGGAAGCTGCGACCCGCCAGCCGCGCCATCACGCGCTTGGTGTAGCCCGGGCTGTCGATGGTCACCAGCACATCGGGTGACTCAGCCAGCACGAATTGCGCCGCTCGATCAATCCGGCTCAGCAGGAAACGGGCTTTGGGCAGAATCTCGACCAGCCCCATCACGGCCATATCGGCAATCGGAAACAGGCTGTGCAGGCCTTCGGCTTCCATCAGTGCGCCGCCGGTGCCGATGAACTCGACACGGTCATTCGTCTCGGCGCGCAACGCACGCATCAGGCTGGCGCCCAGCACATCACCCGAAGGCTCGCCGGCCAGCACGGCAACGCGCAGCTTGCGATTACTGATCATAACGCAATCCGATCAGGAACAGGCCGGCGCGATCCGCGGCAGCCGCCGTGGCTGCGGCATCGACCATCAGCGCGGCTCCGGCCTCGACGGCGATGCCGGCAAGGCCGGCGGCAACCGCATTCTCAACGGTGGTCACGCCGACCGTCGGCAGATCGACGCGGCGATCCTGTTGCGGTTTGGCGCATTTCACCAGCACGCCGCCGCGCGCCGCCGGCTCCATCGCCATGCGCCGCAACAAGGCATCCGTACCGGCATCGTCTTCCAGACCGACCACCCGGCCCTGCGCGGCAACGGCCGCCTGTCCGCGATCTTCAGCGCCAAGTTGTCGTGCTGCCGCCAGGGCCGCCGCCATATCGGCAGCCTGTTCAGCTGTCGGCACATGGCTGCCGTAGGTTGTCTCGCGCACCAGCAGCGACGACATCAGCGCGTCGGCACCGATGGGGCGAAAACCTTCGCGCTCGAAAGACTCCATGACGACGCGCAGGATGGCATCATCACCGGTCAGTGCTGCTTTCAGGATTCTCGGCAGCAGCAATGCGCCCTTGAGATCGGGCTTGAAAGTCGAGAAATCCGGCTTAGTGACGCTGCCACAGAGGCAGACCTCCTGCACGCCAGCAGACTTCAGTGCCTTCATCAAAGCGCCGACCTGGGGCAGATCGAACCAGCCATGATCAGCGCCAGTGACGGTGTCAGGCGCGCAGAAACCATTCAGGGCTGCGATATACAGCGGCCTGCCTTCGATGCGACAGGTGTCGCGGATCAGGGCCGGAATCCGGCCGCCGCCGGCGATCAGACCGAGCTTGGGCAGCCTGGCTTCAGGCTGCAGCGACATCTTGCGGCTGGCAGACGCCGCGCTTGGAGGCGTTGCGGATGAAGTCGACCAGCTCCTGCACAATGGGGATGCCGGCGAATTTCGCGGCGACATCGTCCAGTCGCTTGCTCATCGTCTCGCCGCGCGCAAAGACCGCGTCATAGGCTTCGCGCAGCTTGCCGATATCCTCGCGCTCAAAGCCGCGACGCTTGAGGCCGACGAGATTGAGGCCGGTGAGATGCGCGCGATTGCCGATCACCATGCCATAGGGAATGACATCCTGCTCGACACCCGACATGCCGCCGATCATGGCATGCGGCCCGATGCGGCAGAACTGATGGATCGCCGCCAGACCGCCGACGAAGGCGAAATCGCCGACTTCGATATGGCCGGCCAGGGTCGCGTTGTTGGCCATGACGATGTTGTTGCCCATCTGGCAATCATGCGCCACATGGGCGCCGGTCATGAACAGGCAGTTGTCGCCCACCTTGGTCAGCATGCCGCCGCCTTCGGTGCCCGGATTCATGGTCACGCCTTCGCGGATCACGTTGTTCTTGCCGATCACCAGACGCGACGGCTCGCCCTTGAATTTCAGGTCCTGCGGCGCATGACCGACGGATGCGAACGGGAAAATCTTCGTGCCGCTGCCGACGCTGGTGATGCCGGCCACGACGGCATGGCTGAGCAGTTCGACGCCATCCGCCAGTTCGACCTGCGGGCCAACCACGCTATAGGGCCCGATGCGAACATCAGCGCCCAGCTTGGCACCGTCCTCGACGATCGCAGTCGGATGGATCTTTGCCATGGGTGGATTACTTCCTGTCGAGGATCATGGCGGAGAAGATCGCCTCGGCGGAGAGCTTGCCATCCACCATGGCCTTGCCTTCGAATTTCCAGACCGGGCCGCGCTGCTTCACGGCCGACACATGGATATGCATCTGATCGCCGGGGGTGACCGGCTTGCGGAAGCGCGCTTCGTCGATGGTCATGAAATAGACCAGCTTGCCCTCCGCTTCCTTGCCGAGGCTATGCACCACGACCACGGCCGCCGTCTGCGCCATCGCTTCGACGATCATGACACCCGGCATCACCGGCTGGGTCGGGAAGTGGCCGGTGAACTGCGGCTCGTTGATCGTAACGTTCTTGATGCCGATCGCACTCTTGCCGACTCTCAGGTCGATCACACGATCAATCAGCAGCATCGGATACCGATGCGGGATCATTTCCATGATCCGCAGGATGTCGATGCTTTCGACGCTGACGGCTGTTTCGGCTTCACTCATTGTCCGCACCCTTCTTCTGCGCCAGGCGCCTGAGTGTGGCCACCTGACGGAAATACTGCTTCACCGGCGCCGCCGGGATTCCGAAATGGCTTTCGCCAGCCGGAATATCGTTCATCACACCCGATTTCGCGCCCAGTCGCGCGCCGGTGCCGATCTTGAGATGGCCGGCAACGCCGCTTTGCGCCGCCAGCACGACGAAATCGCCGAGCTGGGTCGAGCCGGCCACGCCAGCCTGGGCAATGACGATACAGCCACGCCCCATGGTCACGTTGTGCCCGATTTGCACCAGATTATCAATCCAACAGCCCGGGCCGATCACGGTGTCGGGACCGGCGCCACGATCGATGGTGCTGTTGGCCCCGATCTCGCAATCGTTGCCGATCTGCACGCGGCCGAGCTGCGGCACCTTCACATGGCCAGCCGGATCCGGCGCAAAACCGAAACCATCCTGTCCGATGCGTACGCCGGGATGCAGCAGCACCCGGTCGCCAATCAGGCAGTGGCTGAGTGTCACCTGCGGACCGACCCGGCAGTCCTTGCCCAGAACCACGCTGCGGCCGACCACCGTGCCAGCCCCGATCGATGTGCCCGCGCCGATCTCAGCGCCGGCTTCGATCACAGCCTGCGCCGCCACAGAAACGCCTTCGCCCAACCGGGCGGCGGGATCGACCACGGCAGACGGATGGATACCAGCCGGCATCTGCGGCGCAGGATAGAACAGTTGCGCCGCCCGCGCGTAAGACAGATACGGCTTGGGCGACAGCAGCAGGATCACGCCAGCCGGCGCAAGGTCCACATGCTTCGCGTGCAGAATACAGGCGCCCGCCTTGGTCTGCGCGAAAGCGTCCTTGTATTTCGGATTGTCGAGAAACGTGAGCTGGCCAGGGCCGGCCTGGTCGAGCGTGGCGACATCGTCAGCCTTACGCTCCGCCATGGCCGGATCGGCAAGGCGGGCGCCGCAGCGCTCCGCCAGTTCACCCAGAGTGAATGGCCCGGCCCGCTCGAAGAAGCGCGGATCCGCCATCCGTTATTTCCCGGCGGGCAGGTTCACTTTGACCGTCGGCAGGCGCTGATCGAGGCGCTTCAGCACTTCCGGCGTGATGTCGATGTTGTCGCCGATGAAGATCTGAACCTGGGCACGATCAAGCACCATGTTGAAGCCGCGTTCCGTGGCCAGCCCCTTGAGGATTTCGATCACCTGGATGGTCACCTGCTCGCGCACGCCGTTCAGCATCTTTTCCAGCGACTGCGAACGTTCCTGGATACGCTTCTGCAGTTCGACAACCTTGGCCTGGAAAGCCTGGCGGCGTTGCTCGAAGGCTTCCGGCGACAGCACGGAGCGCTGGCGTGCGATCTCCTGCTCCTCGGCGCGCAGCTTCTCTTCTTCCTTGGCGATTTCCGACTGGAAATTGAAACGGAACTGCTCGAGCTGCTGACGGGCATTCTTCAGGGCCGCAGCTTCGCGATTCACACGCTGACTGTCGATCACCGCGATGATGGCCGGCGGAACCTTGCCGCCGGCCTGGGCCAGCGCGAGACCAGGCAACGCCGATACGGCCAGCACGGCCAGTGCGATTGCGGTTTTGATGACGGACTTCATAACTGTCAAACCTTGCTAGAAGCGAGAACCAAAATTGATACGGACAACTTCCGTCTCGTCATACTTTTCCTTGACGATCGGGAAGCCGAAGTCGACGCGGATCAGGCCAAGCGGAGACTTCCACTGCACGCCTGTACCGACCGCCACACGGATGCTGGTGTCATCCACCACTTCAGCGCCCGAGTCAGGCGTATCCCACAGGCTGCCGGCGACCGTGAACAGACGGCCCTTGATGCCGAACTCGTTCGGCAGGCCGATCGGAAACATCAGATCGGCTTCGCCAGTGTAATACTTGGTGCCGCCCAGCGCGTCCCTGGTGTTGATATCGCGAGGGCCGATACCGCCCGTCTCGAAACCACGGAAGCTGTCGCCACCGACGAAGAAACGGTTCGGCAGGCGCACATCATCGCCCAGACCGTTGATCATGCCCAACTCGCTGGCGAAGGACAGTACAGTCTCATCCGTCAGCGCGAAGTATTTCGCGGCATTGATGACATTCTTAACGTAATGCTCGGTGCCGCCGAGGCCCGCCACTTCCTGCGACAGCCTGACATAATAGCCCGAGGTGGGCTCGATCTTGTCGTCGCGGCGATCATAGGTCAGCGCATGACCGACGGCCGATGTCAGATAGGTGCCTTCCTGCGCCCGGATGAAACGGGAGGCCGAGGTCTCAATGTTGTCGATCTCATCCTGCCGGATGCGATAATAGACCAGCTGCGACAGGTTCTCCGTGATCGGGTAAGCCAGACGCGGCGTCAGCGAGGTCGTGGTCTGATCCAGGCTGCTGCGTTCGGTGAAGTCCGTGCGACGGCGCAGCACATCGACGCCGGCCGCCAGTTCGCGGTCCAGGAAATACGGCTCCGTAAACGAAGTGTCGACCTGCTGTCGACGCGTCGACAGGCTGAAGCCGACCTTCAGATCCTGGCCGCGCCCGAGCAGGTTACGCTCGCGGATCGAGATATCGCCCAGCACGCTTTCCGTGGTCGAGTAACCGACACCGAATGAAAGTTCGCCGGTCGATTTTTCGCTGACCTCGGCGGTCAGCACCACCTTGTCCGGCGAGCTGCCGCGGTTTTCGCTGATCTCTACCTTCTCGAAGAAGTTCAGGCCGCGCAGACGGGTACGGGTGCGACGCAGCTTGGCCGAGTTGAAGGCATCGCCTTCGGCCAGCCGGAATTCGCGGCGGATCACCTTGTCCAGCGTACGCACGTTGCCGACGATGTCGATACGCTCGACGAAGACACGGGGGCTTTCGCCGATCCGGTAGGTGACATCGATGATGCGCTTTTCGCGATCCTTGTTGACGTCGGGCCGCACGTCGACGAAGGCGTAGCCAAAGCGGCCAAGCTCGGTCGTGATATCCTGGATCGTCTTCTCAACGAGATCCGCGTTGTAGACTTCGCCGGTCTTGGTCTGCACGAAGTCGCGCACCTGCGCGCCGTCAACGCCCTTAAGCTCGCTGACCACGTCCATTTTGCCGAAGCGGTAGCGCTCGCCCTCTTCCACCGCGAAGGTGAGCATGAACTTTTCGCGATTGGGCAGCAGTTCGGCAACGGCATTGGTCACCGCAAAATCGGCATAGCCCTTGCTGAGATAGAATTTGCGCAGCTTCTCGCGGTCAAAGGTGACGCGATCGGGATCGTAGCTGTCGTCAGAACTCAGGAAGCGCCACCAGGCGGTTTCCTTGGTCTGGATCTGCTCGCGCAGCTGCGAGTCCGAGAAGCGCTCATTGCCGATGAAGCGGATGCGGCTGACACCGGTCACCGGACCTTCGACAATCTCAAAGACCAGATCGACGCGGTTCTGCGGCAGCTGGATCACCTTCGGCTCGACGGTGGCGGCAAAGCGACCGCTGCGGCGGTAAATCTGCTGGATGCGCTGCGTGTCGGCCTGCACCTTGGCGCGGGTATAGACTTGGCGCGCCTTGAGCTGCAGCTCGCTGCGCAGCTGCTCAACCTGCATGCGGCGGTTGCCTTCGAACAGAATGCGGTTGATCACCGGGTTTTCGGTCACGCGCACGATCAGCGTGCTGCCCTGCATGCGCAGGTTCACGTCAGCGAAGAGTCCGGTGGCGAACAGCGCCTTCAGCGACTTATCGGCCTCCACGCTCGAATAGGCCGAGCCCGGCTGCAGCGTCAGGTAATTCTGGATCGTTGACAGTTCGATACGCTGGTTGCCCTCGACCACGATATCGCGAACCGTGCCGGCGACCGGCTGGGCCTGTGCCAGCGTCTGCCCGGGGGCCTGCGCCTGCGCCTGCGTATGGCAGATCAATGCGGCAGCCGACAAAACGGCCGCCAGAACACCCCGGCGCAGCCGCCGCAGCACATCGTTTTGGACCATACCCGCCACACTTCCCATCGAATGCAGACCGCCCCTCACTTAGCCGGATTCACGAGAAAAGCCCAGTGAGGAAATTGAAAATGGGCAGGCGATTCAAGTCGTTCCAGGTCGCGAACAGGAACAGCGACATGACCAGGGCGAAACCGATCCGGAAGCTGTATTCCTGCGCCCGCTCGCCCATCGGGCGGCCCCGCAGGCCCTCATAGGCGTAAAACACCAGATGGCCGCCATCCAGCATGGGGACCGGGAACAGGTTAATCAGGCCGATGGCGACCGAAAGCGTGGCCATGAGCGAAACCAGGCCGAGCCAGCTCGACTTGGCCACGTCGCCCGACATCTTGGCGATCCCGAGCGGGCCGCTGAGCTGGTCGCCGGATTCCCGGCCCTGAATGATGCGGCCCAGATAGGTGAAGGTATTGGCCACGACCTGCCAGGTCTCGCGCACGGCCTGAACCAGCGCCGTGCCCGGATCATGCCGCACGAAATCGACGCCGGTGGTGCGGATGCCGATCTGGCCGACCCGATGCGTGCCACCGGACCCGTCCGGCACATCCACGCGCAGCGGCACGACCGTCAGGCCGATTTCGCCGCCATCGCGCAGCACGCGCAGGGCAATCGGCGTCTCAGCGCGCAACGCCACATAGGCACGCAGTTCCTCGAACCGCTGAATCTCGGTGCCATCGGCCGTCAGGATGCGGTCGCCCGCGCGTAAACCCGCGGATTCCGCTGCACTGCCGGGCACCACGTCGCCCACCACAGCCGGGGTGAAGGGCTGCCCCACAAAGCTGAACAGCGCGGCGTAGATCAGGATGGCGAAAATGAAATTGGCGACCGGGCCGGCGGCCACGATGGCGGAGCGCTGGCCCAGCGTCTTGTGATGGAACGACACCTTGCGGTCGTCCGCACTCATTGCGGAAACCGCCGCATTGTCGGTGCTCGATGCCGCATCGGCATCGCCGAAGAATTTCACATAGCCGCCCAGCGGCACGGCGCTGATCTTCCAGCGCGTGTTGTTCTTGTCATGCCAGCCGAACAGCTCCGGGCCGAAGCCGATCGAGAAAACCTCGACCCGCACGCCGCAGCGACGCGCCACCCAGTAGTGACCCAGCTCATGCACGAAAACGATGATCGTGAGGACGACCACGAACGGAATGATGTAGCCGGCAAGATTGAGTACGAAATCCATGGCACCTCGGCTGCCGGCCTAACGCCGGTTGCGTCCTCTTGTTTGCACCCGCACCACCCGGTCGTCATCCGTCGGGGCGATCAGATGCGCCGCATAGCGACGTGCCGCGCCGTCGGCCTCATGGACCGCGGCGAGTTCGCCGAGCGGTCCGCTGGGGACGCGGGTCAGTGTCTGCTCGACGATCCGGGTGATGTCGAGAAACCCGATCCGGCCGTTCAGGAAGGCGTCGACGGCGACCTCGTTGGCTGCATTCAGGATAGTAGGGGCGCTGCCCCCGCTTTGCAAGGCTTGCCGCGTCAGGTTCAGGGCAGGAAAACGAGCAAAATCAGGGACTTCAAAGGTGAGTTTGGCAATCGCCGCCAGATCCAGCCGGGCCGCCGGCGTGGGCATCCGTCCGGGCCAGGCGAGCGCTACGGCGATGGGCGTCCGCATGTCCGGGGTGCCCAGCTGGGCCAGCACCGAGCCATCCACATAGGAAACCAGACTGTGGATCACCGATTGCGGGTGAATCAACACTTCGATCTTCGGCTCCGGCACCGGGAACAGGAAGCTGGCCTCGATCAGTTCCAGCCCCTTGTTCATCAGGGTGGCGGAATCGACCGAGATCTTGGCGCCCATGCTCCAGACCGGATGGGCGATGGCCTGGGCCGGCGTCACGTCGCGCATGTCGCTCAGACTCAGCGTGCGGAACGGGCCGCCGGACGCGGTCAGGATCACCCGGTCGATGCTCTCGGGGGCATCGAAGTCGAAGACCTGGAAGATCGCGTTATGCTCGGAATCGACCGGCAGGATGGTGGCGCCGCGCAATGCCGCCTCGCGCATCACCAGCGGCCCGGCGCAGACCAGGCTTTCCTTGTTGGCCAGCGCCACGATGGCGCCACGGCGCACGGCCGCCAGGGTCGGCTCCAGCCCCGCAGCCCCCACAATGGCCGCCATGACCAGCTCGGCCGGGCGATCAGCCGCTTCGACAATCGCCCCTGCCCCTGCAGCAGCTTCGATACCGCTGCCGGCCAGCCGCTGGCGCAGCTCGGGCAAAAGGGCCTCATCGCCGATCACTGCCAGCTTTGCCTTCAGGCTGAGCGCCTGCTCGGCCAGCAGCGAGACGTTGCTTTGCGCTGTCAGCGCCTCGACGGGGAACCGCTCGGGCTCGCGCGAGATCAGGTCTACCGTCGAACGACCGATCGATCCGGTTGAGCCCAGGATGGTGACGCGGCGGGTCGCAGGTCTGGTCAGCCCCATAGCATCCTCCCCGACAGCAGATCCCAGGCCGCAATGAAAGGTGCTGCGAATAGCAGGCCATCAAGGCGATCCAGCACGCCACCATGGCCCGGAATCAGCTGGCTGGAATCCTTGGCACCGAAATACCGCTTCACGGCAGACTCGGTGAAGTCGCCGGCCTGCGCCACAACGGCAACCAGTGCGGCGAGCGCGGCCAGCATCAGGGCCGGCATGGCAGGATCCAGGCCGGCGATCAGGCCGCCGGCGATGCCGGCCGCAACCATACCGCCAAGCAGCCCGGCCCAGGTCTTGTTCGGGCTGATGCGCGGGATCAGTTTCGGACCGCCGATGGTGCGCCCGGCGAAATAGGCGCCGGTATCGGTGGCCCAGACCGCGCAGAACAGCCAGAAGACGATATGACGACCGATCTCCGGCGTCTGCCGCAGCCAGATCAGCGCGGCACAAGGCAGGATCACGTAGACCAGTCCAAGCAGTATCCACAATGGACCGCGCGTCCAGGCCGCAGGTTGCGTTGTGGCCTGGCGCGGGAAACGCCACCATTCCCAAAGCATCGCAAAGCCGGCCAGCACGATCAGCGCATTGAAGGCGATGCCGCCGACCCAGGCCGCGCCCACCGCGACGGGCAGCATCACGGCCGCGGAAAGAATGCGGAGTTGCAGACTGCTGAGTGAACCTGAAGCCATGCGGAGGCGATTACTCGCTGGCGCCGTAGCGACGTTCACGGCGGTGGAATTCGGCCACCGCATCGGCGAGGTCCTGCGCCGAGAAATCCGGCCACAGCTTGTCGATGAAAATCAGCTCGCTATAGGCCGTCTGCCACAGCAGGAAATTCGACAGCCGTTGCTCACCGCTGGTACGGATCACCAGATCGGGATCGGGAATGCCGGCTGTCTCCAGATTATTTTCCAGCACCTGCGCGGTGATCTCGGACGGCTGCAGCTTGCCGGCCGCCACCTGCTCCGCGATCCGTCGCGCGGCGGCAACGATTTCATCCTGTCCGCCATAGCTGAGCGCGATGGTCAGCGTCAGTGTGCGATTGTCGCGCGTCTTGGCTTCGGCATCGGCAATCAGTTGCACGATATCGGGCGCCAGCTTGCTGCGGTCGCCGATCATGCGGATACACACGCCGTTGCGTGCGAGGTCTTCCAGTTCGCGCCGAATGAACAGGCGCAGCAGATCCATGAGACCGGCCACTTCGGTTTCCGGCCGCTTCCAGTTCTCAGAGGAAAATGCGTAGAGCGTCAGATATTCGATACGCAGGTTGCGACAGGCGCGCACAACATCGCGCACCGTGTCGATGCCCTGCCGATGGCCCAGATTACGCGGCAGACCGCGCGCCTTCGCCCAGCGCCCATTGCCATCCATGATAATGGCAATGTGGCGCGGCGGGGATGGCGCAAGCGCCTGCGATGCAGCGGGCTGCGACATGACTAGACCTGAAGGATCTCCTTGGTCTTCTGCGCGAACATTTCGTCGATCTTCTTGGTCGCGTCGTCGGTCAGCTTCTGGATCTCATCCTGATACATCTTGACGTCGTCCTCGCCGAGGTCTCCGTCCTTCTCCGACTTCTTCAGGCTGTCCATGCCGTCGCGACGCACGCCGCGCACCGCCACCTTGGCCTGCTCGGCATACTGGCCGGCGACCTTGGTCAGTTCCTTGCGGCGCTGCTCGTTCAATTCAGGGATCGGGATACGGATCAGCGTGCCATCGGCCTGCGGGTTGAGCCCCAGACCGCTGGCAGTGATCGCCTTCTCGATAGCCTTCACATTGCTCTTGTCCCAGACCTGCACGCTGATCATGCGCGGCTCGGGGACGCTGACGGTGCCGATCTGGTTGATCGGCATCATGCTGCCGTAGACTTCGACGCGGACGGGGTCGAGCATGCTCACCGTGGCGCGCCCCGTGCGCAGCCCGGTATATTCATGCTTGAGCACATCCACTGCTTTGCCCATGCGCCGTTCGATGTCGTCAATATCCGGTTCGGCCACTGCCTGCTCCCGTCTTTTTTAGTAGGTAAATCAATACTCTGCCGGCTTATTCGCCGGTGATCGTGGTACACCGTCCGGTACCGGTCAGCACTTTGGCGAAGCCGCCTGCATCGTGCAAGGAGAACACCAGGATCGGAATACGGTTTTCCCGCGCCAGGCTGATCGCCGACGCGTCCATCACCTTCAGGTCCTGCTGCAGCACATCCATGTAGGTGAGCGTCTCATAGCGGGTCGCCGCCTTGTCCTTCTTCGGGTCGGCGCTGTAGACGCCATCGACCTGCGTACCCTTCAGCAGCGCGTCGCAACCCATCTCGGCCGCGCGCAGCGCAGCAGCCGTGTCGGTGGTGAAGAACGGGTTGCCGGTGCCGGCGGCAAAGATCACCACGCGGCCCTTTTCCATATGGCGGATGGCGCGGCGGCGGATATAGGGTTCGCAGACCGTGTCCATGCGGATCGCCGACATCACGCGGCTCGGCACGTCATGGCTTTCCAGCGCATGCTGCAGCGCCAGCGCGTTGATCACAGTGGCCAGCATGCCCATGTAATCTGCCGAGGCGCGCTGCATGCCCTGTGTGGCACCGGCCACGCCGCGGAAGATGTTGCCGCCGCCGATCACCAGGCAGACCTCGCCGCCCATCTGATGCACGGCCTTGATCTCGGCGGTGATGCGGTCGACCGTCTCGAAATCGATGCCATAGGGGGTTGGGCCCATCAGGGCTTCGCCCGAGCATTTCAGCAGGACGCGACGGTATTTCATGGTCATGGGTATCCTCGGACGGCGTCCTTGGCGGTAAGACACGCCAAGGGATGACGGAAAAGCGCGGCGATTCTGTGGCGAAGGTTATATCACGCCCCGCCCGTGCTGGCAGGCCGCCCAGCCGCACCGGGGCCGCACAGGCGTAAAAAAGGGGGGCAATGCCCCCCTTTTCCGTGATTTCTGCGCTGGCCGGTTTAGCCGGCCATTTTCGCCACTTCCGCGGCGAAATCGTCGGTCTTCTTCTCGATGCCTTCGCCCAGCTGGAAGCGGACGAAACCGGCGATCTCGATCGGCGCGCCGGCATCCTTGGCGGCCTTTTCCACGGCCTTGCCCACCGGGGTCTCGCCGTCGATCACGAAGGTCTGCTCGAGCAGCACCACTTCCTGATAGAACTTGCGGATACGGCCTTCCACCATCTTGGCGATGATGTCGGCCGGCTTGCCCGAACCGGCAGCCTGATCGGTCAGCACGGTGCGCTCACGCTCCACCAGGCTCTGGTCGAGGTCCTTGGTGCTGAGCGACTGCGGATTGGCGGCAGCGATATGCATCGCCACCTGTTTGCCGATCTGCTCCAGCACTTCGCGCTTGCCGGTCGACTTCAGCGCGACCAGCACGCCCAGCTTGCCCAGGCCTTCGGCCAGCGCGCTGTGGACGTAGGACACGACCACACCGCCATCGACAGTCAGCTTCTTGGCGCGACGCAGCGTTATGTTCTCGCCGATGGTGGCGATGGCATGGGTCACTTCGTCCTTCACGTTGCGGCTGCTGCCCGGGAAGGCGGCGGCTTCGATCGTGGCGACGTCGTCACCCGCGCTCAGCGCCACGGCGGCAACACCGCTCGCCAGCGCCTGGAACTGCGGATTGCGGCCGACGAAATCGGTCTCGGAGTTCACTTCGACGATGGCGCCGACATTGTCCTTCACGGCAACGGCGACCAGACCTTCGGCGGCCACGCGGCCGGCCTTCTTCGAAGCGGCCGACAGGCCCTTCTTGCGCAGCCAGTCGATGGCGGCGTCCAGATCGCCATTGGTCTCGGCCAGCGCCTTCTTGCAATCCATCATGCCCGCGCCGGTCTTCTCGCGCAGATCCTTCACCAGGGCCGCAGTAATCTCAGCCATGCAATCTCTCCAATGTCATTGAACCGTCTTGAACGGTCGTGTCATAGAAACGGCTGCGGCGCCCCGTCGGAATCGACAGAGGCGCCGCGACCGCAATGGATCAGGCTTAAGCCTGGGCCGCAGCGCCTTCGGCGTCCGCCTGCGGAATCTGTTCCGCCGGCAGTTCATCGGACGCGCCGAGGTCAGCGCCAGTCTCAGTCAGAAGTTCCTCGTGACCGCTCAGCACGGCGAGCGAGAACAGGTCGCAGTACAGGTTGATGGCGCGCAGCGCGTCATCGTTGCCCGGCACCGGGAAGGTGATGCCCTGCGGATCCGAGTTGGAGTCGAGGATCGCGACCACCGGGATGCCCAGCGTGCGGGCTTCGGCGATGGCGATGTCTTCCTTCACGGTGTCGATCACGATCATGATCGCCGGCAGGCCGCCCATGTCCTTGATGCCGCCCAGCGCGCGATCAAGCTTCTCGCGCTCGCGGGTCAGGTTGAGCACTTCCTTCTTGGTCAGGCCGGCAGTGCCCTGCTCGCCCGAACCCAGCAGCTCTTCCAGCTCCTTGAGGCGCTTGATCGACTGGGAGATGGTCTTCCAGTTGGTCAGCATGCCGCCGAGCCAGCGATGGTTCACGTAGTACTGGCCGCACTTGGCGGCAGCTTCCGCGATCGCTTCCGAGGCCTGGCGCTTGGTGCCGACGAACAGCACCTTGCCGCCGCCGGCGACGGTGTCACGCACGGCCTGCAGGGCGCGATGCAGCAGCGGAACGCTCTGCTGCAGATCGATGATGTGGATATTGTTGCGATCTCCGAAGAGATACGACTTCATCTTCGGATTCCAGCGGTGGGTCTGGTGTCCGAAATGCACGCCAGCTTCGATCAGCTGACGCATGGTAAAGGTCGGCAGGGTCATCCTATATCCTTCTCCGGTTGGGCCGCCGCAGGCACGTCCATGGTTCCGTCGTGGATGGAACCGGGACACCGGAACGCCGTATCGGGATGTCTCCCCGATAACCGCGCACGCCTGCGTGTGGGTTTGAGTGGGCGCGTTTTAGACGGTTCGGTGCGGCATTGCAACCGGCTTCGGAGCCCTTGCGCTCCCCCCTCCGCCAGGCCTCACTTAACGGCCCGGCGTTAACCGTGTTTCAGGCGGTTTATCAACACGTTTTTCCGTGTAGAGACAAACAGATACTGGCGCCCTGAGGGGCGGCATGGTCATATGCCGGCCATGTCGTCCGACCCGGTGGTGCATCAGAAAGATCTGGACCCCCTGATCGCCGGCCACGAGCGTTTTGCGCGTGGCATGCGGGGCGGCCTCCGGCTCAACCTGCAGTTTCGCGACGCATCGGGCCTCAACTTTGCCAATCGGGACCTGCGCGAAGCGACCATGGTCGGCGGCCGCTTCAACGCCGCCGTCTTCAAATTCGCCAAGCTGGGCGGCGCCAATTTCTATGGCGCGAGCCTGGAAATGGCCGACCTGTCCTCCGCCGACCTGGTCCGCGCCGACCTGCGCGGCGCCATCCTGCGCGGCGCCATCCTGGAATTCGCCGACCTTTCCGGTGCCGACCTGCGCGATGGCCGGCTGCTGCGACCCGACGAGGATGGCAACCTGGTGCCGATCTCGGTGGGCGGCGCGGTGACCGAAAAAGCGCATATGACCCACTCCAAGATGGTCGGCGCCAAGCTCGGCCGCCTGATGAGCCAGCAGGCCGACCTCAGCCATGCCAACCTGGCCAATGCGCGGCTGATCGATGCCGACCTTTCCAATTCCGACCTGCGTGGCGCGATTTTCGTCGGCGCCGACCTGACCAACACCAACATGAGCGGCTGCACCCTGTCGGGCGCGGTGCTGGCCGGCGCCATGCTGAATGGCACCAAATTCGATGGCGCCGATCTGGCCGGCGCCTTCTTCCGTCAGAGCGAGATGCGCGATGCCCGCATGTCGGGCGCGGTTCTGCCCAAGGCCATTACCGACCTCGACAAGCCACTGCAGATCATCCTGCGCGAACATCTGGCCTGGGCGGACTCGCTGGGTGCCAAAGGCCGGCGCGCCGATTTCAGCCGCATCGACATGTCGGGCGTCAAACTCGCCCAGATCGATCTGTCGGCCGCTTTGTTCATCCAGTCGACTTTGGTAGAAGCCGATTTCGGCGGCGCCAGCCTCACCATGTGCGATTTCACCGACGCCATGCTGCTGAACGCACA
Organism: Alphaproteobacteria bacterium; assembly: GCA_018336035.1. Lineage (GTDB taxonomy): Bacteria > Pseudomonadota > Alphaproteobacteria > Ferrovibrionales > Ferrovibrionaceae > Ferrovibrio. Next base: position 26,392 of record JAGXRD010000142.1, read on the forward strand.
GTTTTCCGGGGCCGATCTGCGCGGTGTCCGGTTCAGCGGCGCCAATCTGATCGGCACGAACTTCCGCGGCGCCAAGCTGGCGCCCATGCCGATCTCGTCCCTGCATGGGAAACGCTGGCACGCCAATCTGGAGAATGCCAATCTGAGCCAGTCCAACCTCAGTGCCTGCGACCTGGAAGGCGCCAATCTGACCCGATCCATCCTGATGCATGCCGATCTGCGTGACGCCAATCTGAAAGGCGCGAATTTCCGGGGCGCCGACCTGACCGGCGCCGATTTGCGCGATGCCCAGGTGTCCGGGGCGGACTTCACCGGCGCCAGCGGCGTCAACCTGTCGTGAACCATTGCCCCCTATGCTAGGCTGGCCACAAAAGAACCCGAGACAGACCCCGCGAGCATGAACAACCCCGTCAAGGTTATTGCCCAGTACGAAGTGGACGAGATGTTCGAGTCCCACGCCAACTACGTGCGTGGCGTGCGCGGCGGCAAGCGTATGGTGCTGCATTTCCGCGATGCCTCGCGCGTCGATTTCAGCGGCAAGGAACTCACCTCGGCCGATTTCGTCGGCAGCAAGCTGAGCTATGCCGACTTCAGCCATGCGGCGCTGGTCGGCTCCTCCTTCTTCGCCGCCGACATGCAGGGCGCCGATTTCCGTCGCGCTGACCTGACCAAGGCCGATCTGCGCGGCGTGAACCTGCGCAACGCCAATCTCGAAGCGGCCAACCTGACCAATGCGGATATCCGTGACGGCGTGCTGCTGCGCCCGGATGAAGACGGCAACCTGATCGCCGTGCTCAAGCGCGCCACCTCGATCGACAATGCCAAGATGGCCGGCGCCAACCTCACCTCGGCCAAGCTCGGCAAGGTGGTCGGCCGCAATACCGATCTGAGCAACTGCAATTTCTCCAACGCCAAGCTGAACGGCGCGGATCTCTCGGGCTCGAACCTGTCAGGCTGCCTGTTCACCGGCGCCGACCTCACCGCCTCCAACCTGTCGCACTGCATTCTGCATGGCTCGGTGCTGGCGGGTGCGGTTCTGAATGAAACCAATTTCGAAGGCGCCGACCTCACGGCCGCCTATTTCCGCCCGATCGATCTGCGCGATGCCGACGTGACCAAGGCGATCATGCCGCGCAGCCTCGAAAACCTCGACCGCTCGCTGCAGTTCATCGTCAAGGAGCATCTCACCTGGATCGAGACGCTGGGCAAGCAGGGCATGCGGGTGGATTTCAGCCGCTACGATCTCTCCGACCTGAAGCTGACCAACATCAACTTCTCGGCCGGCGATTTCTCCTACGCCATCCTGCGTAACACTGATTTCTCCGGCTCGCGCTTCGTGCTGTCGGACCTGCGTGGCGCGATGATGCTGAATGCCAACTTCGCCACCTGCAACCTGCAGGGTGCGAAGTTCGACCGCGCCATCATGACCAATGCCGACTTCCGCGGCGCCAAGCTTTCGACCGTCAGTATCGCCGGCGCGATGCATCGCCGCCAGCAAGCCTCCCTGCAGGAATGCAACCTGACACAGGCCAAGTTCCAGGGCGCCGATCTGGAAGGCGCGATGTTCAACCGTTCGATCCTGACGCTGACCGATTTTCGCAGCGCCAATCTGCGCGGCTGTTCCTTCCTCGATGCCGATCTGACCAATGCCGATCTGCGCGGCGCCGATCTGGAAGGCGCCGACCTGCGCGGCGCCATCGGCTTCAAGATTCCGAAGCCGGCGACACAGAAGGAAGAAGACTAGGCCGTCGCCTCTTCCTCCATCGCCGGCGGCAAGACCGTCAGCGCGGGCATCTGCGACAGGAGAATGACGGCGAGCTGCACGCCGTAGCCGATCACCGCCAGCCAGATCGCGGCTTCCAATCCAAATCTTTCGCCGACCGCTCCGCCGACCAGCGCACCCAGCGGCCGCATGCCGAGCGTCGCCACCTGCTGGATCGCGCTGACGCGGCCGATCAGGCGCAGCGGCACGATGGCCTGCCGCAGGCTGGTCTGGCCGATGGTCCACAGCATCGGGCCGAAACCGAACAGGAAGAAACCGACCAGCAGCATCACGAAAGCCGCCTCGCCGCGCAGCAGCGTCGATGCGCCGATGGCCAGGGCCGCAAACAGTGACGTTGCTGGACCGAGAATGATCATGACGCCGAGCCGCAGCCGCGCGTGAATCGCCGGTGCCGCGAGAGCTGCCAGCAGCATGCCCAGCCCCTGCGCGCCCAGCGCGATGCCGGTCTGCGCCGGCGTGAGGCCGAGCGTGTTGACCGCGAACAGCACGAACACCGCCATCAGCACGAACCAGCTGAAATTCCATGCCATGGCGCAAGCCGCAATCGCACGCAGCAGCGGGTGCCGCCACACCAGCACGAGCCCTTCGGCCAGCGCGCGGCGGATCGGCGGGCGTTCTATGACGGGAAGATCGCGGCGCATGCCCGGCGACAGCATCAGCAAGACCGCTGCAGCCGAGGTGATTGCCGAGACCGCCAGTGCCCAGGCTGGCGAAGTCCAGCCGGCAATCGCACCGGCGATGCCGGGCCCGAGGAAAACGGCAGCGGCGCGGGTGAATTCGATCCTGGCATTCGCCGCCGCCAGGCCGTCGCGCGCCACGATGGCCGGCAGATAGGCCTGCGCCGCGACATTGAACATCACCGTGCAGGCCGACAGTGCAAAGCCGAGCAGCGCGAGGCTGACCAGATCGAGCCAGCCGGCAAAGGCCAGCAGCGGCACCAGCGCCAGCAGGAGCGCGCGGGCGGCTTCGCTGCCCGCCATCAGCAGGTGACGCGGCAGGCGGTCGGCCCAGATGCCGGCCACAAGCGAGAATAACAGGAACGGCAGGGTCTGGACCGCCGACAGCGCGCCCATATCCCCAGCCGTGGCGCCCAGGGCCAGCGCCGCCATCAGCGGGATGGCCGCCATGGCGAGCTGCTCGGCACCGTTCGCAGCGAGGTTGGCAAAGGACAGGCGGTTGAGAGGCGTCATGGTCGGCTCCTTTGCCGACCAGACCTACTCACGCGATCCGGATCGAACTATCCGGAACTTGCGCAGTCAGTTCTTTAGCGCCCCTAATTCTCCAGCGACTTCGACGCGATCTCGTAGACGTCACGCGACAGGTTCGGCTTGGCCAGCACACGGCGCAGCTCAGCCTTCATCTTTTCCTGCCTGCCGGCATCGAAGCGCCGCCAGCGACCCAGCGGTGCGAGCAGCCGTGCGGCCACCTGCGGATTGATCGGCTCCAGTTCCAGCATGCGGTCGGCATGGAAGGCATAGCCCGAACCATCGGCGGCGTGATAGCGCAGCGCATTGGCCGTGAAAGCGCCGATCAGCGAGCGCACCTTGTTCGGCTTCTGCATCGAGAAGGCCGGATGCGTCAGCAGCGACCGCACCTTCTCCAGCGTATCGGGCAGCGCAGAGATCGCCTGCAGCATGAGCCATTTGTCCAGCACCAGTGCGTCGTCGCGGAAGCGCTGGTAGAAATCGGCCAGCGCCGCCTCGCGTTCCGGACCGGCGATATCGACCAGCAGGCGGAGCGCCGCCGCACGATCGGTCATGTTGTCGGCTTTTGAATACTGATCATGGATCAGGCGGCGCAGGCCGGCATCTTCCCCGGCCAGTTCCGACAGATACGACAGCGCTGCGTTTTTGAGCGCGCGCCGGCCGGCGGAAGCCGCATCCGGGCTGTAGGCACCGGGTGTCGTGTTGCGGCTGTAGATGTCTTCAAACAGCGAACGGTATGTCCGCACGATTTCCAGCCGCAGCGCACGACGCGCCGCATGAATCCCCTCCACATCCACCACCGCCATGCGGTCGGCGATATAGTCTTCGCTCGACAGGCTGACCGCCTCGGCGGTGAAGGCCGGCTCCAGCTTGTCGTCACGCAAGGTCAGCCCGATGGCCTCGATGAAGGCCGGATCGAAGGACTTCGACGGATCAGCGACGCGATCCAGCAGCAGTTCGGTGGCATATTGCTGGCCGGCTTCCCAGCGCGCGAAAGCATCGCTGTCATGCGCCATCAGGAAGGCCTGTGCCTCGCCCGGCTGCTTCACCTTCACCACCACCGGCGCCGAGAAGCCGCGATTGAGCGAAATCGCCTTTGGCTCAGGCACGCCCTTGAACTTGAAGGTCTGCTTCGGCGCGGTGACATTCAGCATACCGGGCCGCGGCATGACTGCGGCGTCGGCTTTCAGTGCAATGTCGCGACCCTGTGCATCCAACAGCCCGATGCCGAAGGGCATCTGCATCGGCTGTTTGTCCGGCTGGCCCGGCGTCGACGGCACGGTCTGCGTGACCGTCAGCTCGTAATCGCCGCTCTTGGCATCGTAGCTGCCCTCGACGGAAATTTCCGGCGTGCCGGCCTGGGAATACCAGCGCTGGAACTGCGAGAGATCGGCCTTGTTGGCATCCGCCATGGCGGCAACGAACTGATCGCAGGTCGCGGCTTCGCCGTCATGACGCTCGACATAGAGCTTCATGCCTTTCTGGAAGCCCGCCTCACCCAGCATGGTGTGGATCATACGGATGACTTCGGAGCCCTTCTCGTAGACCGTCGCCGTGTAGAAATTGTCGATGGCAATGTAGCTGTCGGGCCGGATCGGATGCGCCAGCGGGCCTGCATCTTCGGGGAACTGGCGGCCGCGCAAGAGGCGCACATCCTGGATGCGCTTGACCGGACGCGAGCGCATGTCGGAGGTGAATTCCTGGTCGCGGAAGACGGTCAGGCCTTCCTTCAGGGAAAGCTGGAACCAGTCGCGGCAGGTGATGCGGTTGCCGGTCCAGTTGTGGAAATACTCATGCGCCACCACCGCCTCGATGCCGGCATAATCGGTGTCGGTGGCGGTTTCGGGATCGGCCAGAATGTATTTGTCGTTGAAGACATTCAGGCTCTTGTTTTCCATCGCGCCCATATTGAAGTCGCTGACGGCCACGATATTGAACAGGTCGAGATCGTATTCAAGATCGAAGCGCGTCTCGTCCCAGCGCATCGAGCGCTTGAGCGCATCCATCGCATAGGCCGTGCGCGGCACCTTGCCGTGTTCGACGAAGATGCGCAAAGCCACCTTACGGCCGCTGCGGGTGACGAACTCGTCCTCGTTCACCGCGAGGTCGCCGGCCACCAGCGCGAAGAGATAACAGGGCTTGGGAAACGGATCGTGCCAGACGGCGAAATGCCGGCCATCCGACAGACTGCCCTCCTCCACCAGGTTGCCGTTCGACAGCAGCACCGGATTGGCTTTTTTGTCGGCACGGATGGTGACGCGATAGATCGACATCACATCGGGGCGGTCGGGGAAATAGGTGATGCGGCGGAAGCCCTGCGCCTCGCATTGCGTGCAATAGACGCCGCTCGACTGATACAGGCCCGACAGATGCGTGTTGCCCTTCGGGTTGACCTTGGTCTCGATTTCCAAGGTGAAGGGCGCGGACGGCACGGCCGGAATGGTCAGGCCATGCTCATCTGCCGTGTAGTCGGCCGGCGCCAGCCTGCGGCCATCGATGGCGACCGACAGCAATTCGAGGTCTTCGCCATCCAGCTTGAGCGCCGCGCCGGACGTCTGGGGCACCATCGCCAGTTTCGACTTCACCCGCGTCGCCTCGGGCTGCAGGTCGAATTCCAGTTCCACCGTCTCGATGCGGAAATCGGGGGCGCGGTAATCCTTGCGATGAATCGCGGTCGGCTGAGCGGTCATGGAGTCACCTTAGATGTCATAAACCTCGCGCACGCCGGGCAGCACGCGGATCTGGTGCCGCGTGGCCGGGTTGATGGCGAAGGTTTCCTTCAGCTTGATATCGGCTTCGATGTCGGGCTTGCCGCCTTCGTCGATCTGCAGGCCGAGCATCACCTGCCCCCGGCCCTTGCCGGCCTTGTCGAGCAGGCTGCGGATCTGCGCCAGCGGGCGGTCGTCCTCGATCAGAATTTTAATACCGGCGGCGGCGCGCGCC
>JAGXRD010000143.1 GCA_018336035.1 Alphaproteobacteria bacterium
CCCATCCACGTCTTCGGTTGTTTCAAGAAAAGGCGTGGATGCCCGGCACAAGGCCGGGCATGACATTATAAGATTTGCCTGAGAGCTTCCCTGACCAGCGGCAGGCGGTCGTTGCCGAAGAACATCTCATCGCCAACAAACATGGTGGGCGAACCGAAGCCGCCGCGCGCGATCACTTCATCTGTATTGGCCTTGAGCTGTTCCTTCACGCCCGGTTCGGTGATCGCCTGCGCCAGCCGGGCCGGATCGAGGCCGGCGCGCATGGCGGCTTCGGCCACCACATCGTCCTGCGAGATGTCTTTGTCTTCGCTCCAGTAGAGTTCGAAGAAGGCCGTCGCCAGTTCGACTTCCCTGCCCTGCTCCTTGGCCCAGAGCAGGCCGCGCAAAGCCTTCACCGGATTGACCGGAAAAACCTTGGGCGGGAAGGTGATCTTCAGACCGGCGAGCCGCGCCCAGGCCTGCATGTCGCGCTTCATATAATCGTCGCGCGCCGGCACCGGATTTTCACGCATGCGGTACATGGTGGGGTTGACCGCGTTGAACACGCCGCCGACCAGGAACGGCCGCCAGACGATCTCCACGCCTTCTTCCTTGGCCAGCGCCTGCACATTGACGAAGGCGAGATAGGTCCAGGGCGAGGAGATGTCGTAGAAGAACTCGATCTGTTTGGTCATCGCTCAACCTTTATGCGGCACCAGGATGAAGCCGGCGCGCGGGAAATGCACATGCAGGCGGCCAGTCTCGGGCGTGTCACGCGCGATCGTCACGCTCTGCGCGGTCAGTCCGACCAGTTCGCCCACCGTGGCATCGCGGCCGGTATCGTCGGGCGTCACGCTGACCATCGCGCCGGCAGTGAGGCCCATCGCATTGGCGGCGACGCCGGCCGGCACCGGCGCCGGCGTGGCGGCTTTGGCGATTTCGACGGCGGCCTTGGCGTCCAGCTCACTCGCGCTGCCATGGCCAAAGCCCTTCATACGGTCGGCCCAGACATTCAGCGCGGTGTAATCGGCCAGATCCGTGGCCTTGGCGCGGTCGCGCACGAACCAGACACAGTGATAGACCGCAAGATCGGCCAGCGAGGGCGCATCGCCGAACAGGAATTTGCGGCCATCATGCAGCGCCTCCTCGATCCAGCCGAGATGGGCGCGCAGCGGCCCGCTCATCATGGCGGCCTGCATCTTCATCTTGGTGCGGTCGATGCTGCGGCCGGAGAATTTGGCGCGGTCTTCCAGGAAGGCATCGGGCATCTGCTCGCCCATCAGGCCGAAGGCGACAGCGACAGAGGCGCTGAACAGCTGGTGATCGGCCCAGAAGGCGACGCCCTCGGCCAGGCCCTTGGCCGGACCGGGATAGAGCGTCGGTGTGGGATGGCGGCGCTCGATCTCGCGCAGGATGATCTGGGTGTCGCAGTAGATATCGGCGCCGACCTGCATCACCGGCGTCTTGCGATAGGCGCCGGTCAGCAGGGTGAGATCGGGCTTGGGCATCATCGGCGGGATTTTCACCGATTGCCAGGGCAGGCCCTTGATGCCGAAGGCGACGCGCACCTTCTCGGAAAACGGCGAGGTGCCATAGTGGTGCAGGATCAGGTCGCCGCTCATCGTGTTTCCTCCGTTTATGATCTTGGAGGTCACAATAAGGGCTTTGCCCCTACGTCAGGCAAGGGCGGATTCGGCCTGATGCTGCAACTGCTGCAACTGGCGCCCGAAGGCTGCCGTGTCATCCAGCGCCCGGCTCAGCACCAGCGCGCCCTGGATACCGGCGACGATGGTTTCGGCCTGCGCTTTTGCGTGTTTCACCCCGCCACGCTTCAGGCAGGCGGCCAGCGCCGCGATCCAGCGCGCGAAGTAGTCCTGCACGGATGCTGCAAAGCGGTCGCGTGTGGCATCCAGCGCAAAGGCGCCGACCAGGCAGATGCGCCGGCCGCTGCGGAAATACTTATCCACTGCAGCGAACATGGCAGCGACAGCCTCGTCGGGATTGTCGGCTTCACGCAGTGGCGCGTAAACCTCGCGCTCGAACCAGGCATCGACATGCGCCAGCACGGCCGCGGCCATCTCGTCCTTGCCGCCGGGGAAGTGGTTGTACAGGCTGCCCTTGCCCAGCCCGGAGGCTGCGGTGATCGCGCTGAGCGATGCACCTTCGAAACCCTGCTCGCGGAACACTTCTGCGATGCGGGCGATGGCGTCGTCGCGCGTGATCAGGGCTGCGGGCACTCTGGCTTCCTCGTCATGCTCGCGCTTGACGCGAGCATCTCATGCAAATCCGGGAGAGGTCCTCGGGTCAAGCCCGAGGACGACGGCTGGCGTCTACAATCCCAACTCGCTCAGCCCCGGGTGATCGTCCGGCCGTCTGCCGAGCGGCCAATGGAACTTGCGGTCGCTTTCCGCGATCCGAACATCATTGATGCTCGCCTCGCGCCGCTCCATCAGGCCCTCGGCATCGAACTGCCACTGCTCGTTGCCATGGCTGCGATACCACTGGCCGCTATCGTCATGCCATTCATAGGCGAAGCGCACGGCGATGCGATTATCCGTAAACGCCCAGACCTCCTTGATCAGGCGATAATCCAGCTCGCGCTGCCATTTGCGCGCCAGGAACTGCTCAATCAAATCGCGGCCGGCAAAGAACTCGGCGCGATTGCGCCACTGGCTCTGCGCGGTATAGGCCTGCGCCACCCGGGCCGGATCGCGGCTGTTCCAGGCATCCTCGGCCATGCGCGCCTTCTGGGCGGCGGTCTCGGCGTTAAACGGCGGCAGCGGCGGGCGGGCCATGGCGGGATCCTTGTGTTGTACCTATCGGTACAATACAGATTCCGCTTTGCTTTTGCAAGCGGCTGCCTACTTACTTTGCGAAACCGGGAGGACACCCATGAACCAGCAGACACCTATCAGTACCGTCGACCGCAATGCCGCCGACACCGCCGCCCTCGTGAATGTGCTGCGCGACTATTTCGACGGGCTGTATCACTGCGACACCAAAAAGCTCGCCACCGTCTTTCATCCGCAGGCGACCTACGCCAATGCCACCGAGGGCAAGCTGCTCAAACTCGGCATGGACGAGTATTTCCCCATCGTGGATAAGCGCGAGCCGCCAGCCAGCCGTAACGAGACCCGGCGCGACCGGATCATCTCGATCGAATTCGCCGGCCCGGTGACCGCGCTGGCCCGGGTCGAATGCGCCATCGGGCCCAAGTTCTTCACGGACCTGCTGACCTTCATCAAACTCGACGGCCGCTGGCAGATCATCGCCAAGGTGTTCCATTACGAGCTGATGGCTGACAACCCGATCTAAGCCACACAAAGGCCGTTGCCGTACAATTGCTACAAAAAAATCAGGGATGCGACATCGCGATTGCGATGTTTTTTGCTATAGCGCATGATCCGTGCATAAATTCCAGAACTTTGCCCCTCGACAGTCGAGGGCATTCAATTTGGGGCCCCAATGGCAACGACAAAAAGGAAGTCACTGGAAATATTTTCAGTCGATAAAGACCATGTTGTTGATGCAATTGTCGCAACAGGTCGATCCAACTACAGCTTCGCGCTCGCGAAACTTGTCCCCTTGGTTAATCGACTTCCAATCCAACGCCGAGTACAAAATCCCAGATTTTATGATCGCCTAAAGAGAGACATCTTAAAGCGATGCGTTATGCCCGCGATTACATTGGCATTCGTGGTGGAAGAACATGACCACCTCAACGGCATCGCGGCACTTCAAAAGTACGTTCTCTCCAACATTGAGAGTGCATTTGTATTAGATGGAATTCAAAGGCTGTCCACGCTTGAGCGCGCGCACAAAGACGCAAATGAAAGCGATGAAGACTTCCCCAATGATCAAGCTCTGTTCTTGAATGTCCTTATTTGTAATTCGACGGACAATTTGCTTTATCGAATGATCACACTCAATAATGGGCAACGCCCGATGACCACTCGTCATCAGATTGAGATCTTGACCTCGAATTTATTTGAGGGCGACGTTGACTCTGTATTTCTCGCCAAAGAGAAAGACAACATCCGTAAGGACCAGGGCGTATTTTCTAAGTCAGACTTTGTCCTTGCTTATATAGCTTTCCTCAGCAACTCCACTACAGTCGACTCCCAAAAGCTTATTCAGGAAAAGCTCGACGACTTGCTGGCGAACAAAATCCTCGAGCATGATCCGACGGAGGATGGGTTGCAGTTCACCCAAGTTATGGAACTCATAGGCAGACTCTGCGCGAACAAGTCGCTGGATAAATGGTTTAAAACAGCCAACAACTTAATTGGCTTCACCTCTAGCATCCGAAGCTCATTCAATCAGTTCAAGAAGATAGGAGTTTCGGAGTTTTTAGACTTTGTTGATACGTTCGAAGAAGCCTTCAAGTCCTTTGATGTCGCCAAGTTAAAGCTTGGGCGAGCAAGGCGCCTAGCCGTAGCATACGCCATCAAGAATTATCGGCGGGGACAGGATCTGGATGTCACTGATCTTACGGAGCAGCTTGTGGACGTCATTGAGTAACACTCATGTCTTTTCAACAATACCAGCTCGCTGATCGCATCATCGTCCCTGGCGCGTTGGCTGCTGCGCATTCAACTCTCCCGCAACAGTCGATATACGTTCTTAAAGATACATGCTCCGAAGAACTCAAACTAATTCGTCTTCTCTTAGGCAATGTCAAAATAAGCTACTCGTCTGACGCACTGTTCGAATGCGTGAACAAGCATATTTTCAATTGGCTCGCGGTTCTGTTTTTCGAAACCCTTAAGCACAGAGTGTACGCGCCACTATAAGGTGCGCTGGGCGCCTCATTAGGCGACAATTGGCGCCTAGGACCACGACCTGCCATCTCAGCCTGCTGAATAGCTAGATCTTGGAATCCGCCGCTGGCAGATCATCGCCAAGGTGTTCCATTACGAGCTGATGGAATAACACTTAAGTAATTGATTAAGCTTATATTATCCACCCCGGCTGCGCAGGGGTACAAGCGTGACAATTTCCCGCTTGCCTGCGGGGTTTCCGGGGCCTAATTTCCGCCTCGCCTGCCGGGCGCGGCCTGCCGGGCACCAACATTCGTCTCGTGTTCCTCAAGTCCGCCGGGTGTCGACCTGCCGGACGCAGCGAAAGAAGGCCAGATATGACCTATAAGGTCGCCGTTGTCGGCGCCACCGGTGTGGTGGGCCGCGAAATGCTCAATATCCTCCACGAACGCAAGTTTCCGGTGTCGGAACTGGTTGCCCTTGCCTCGCGCCGCTCGGTCGGCCGCGATGTCATGTTCGGCGACAAGCATATCAAGGTGAAGGCGCTGGAAGACTTCGACTTCCGCGGCACCGATATCGCGCTGTTCTCGGCCGGCGGCGCCACCTCGAAGGAATGGGCGCCCAAGGTCGCGGCCCAGGGCGCCATCGTGATCGACAATTCCAGCCAGTGGCGCATGGATCCCGACGTGCCGCTGATCGTGCCGGAAGTGAATCCGGACGCGCTGGCCGGCTATACCAAGAAGGGCATCATCGCCAATCCGAACTGCTCGACCGCCCAGCTGGTGGTGGCGCTGAAGCCTTTGCATGACCGCGCCAAGATCACCCGCGCCGTGGTGGCGACCTATCAGTCCGTCTCAGGCGCCGGCAATGAAGGCGTCACCGAGCTGGAACGCCAGACCAAGCAGATCCTGGTCAACGATCCCGTCGTGCGCGAGAAGTTCACCAAGCAGATTGCTTTCAACGTCATTCCTCATATCGACGTCTTCATGGACGACGGTTACACCAAGGAGGAATGGAAGATGACGGCCGAGACCCGGAAGATTCTCGACCCCAAGATCAAGCTGACCGCCACCTGCGTGCGCGTGCCGGTGTTCATCGGCCATTCCGAAGCCGTGCATCTCGAATTCGAGAATCCGATCTCGGCCGACGAAGCCCGCGAGATTCTCAGCACTGCACCGGGCGTGCAGGTGCTGGATCGCCGCGAAGACGCCGGTTACATCACCCCGCTGGAATGCGCCGGCGACTACAATACCTTCGTGTCGCGCATCCGCGAGGATTTCACCGTCGAGAACGGCCTGGCGATGTGGATTGTCTCGGACAACCTGCGCAAGGGCGCGGCGCTGAATGCCGTGCAGATCGCCGAAGCGCTGGCGGCCCGCCACCTCAAGAAACAGGCCGCGTAAGCTTACACCATACCAGCAGAGACCTTCTCCTCCTCTGCCCAAGGGCCGCAGCGCAAGCTGCGGCCCTTTTCTTTTGTGCCGCTACCAGCGCAGCAGGCGACGGCCGAGCAGCGCGCCCAATGCGACCAGCATGGCAATCGCCAGCACATACCAGGTGGCGACGAATAACGGGCTGTCATCCGGGCAATGCGCGGCATAGAAGGCCGCCGAGATGCCGCCGGCGATCAGCCCGGCCACCGCGCCGGTCAGCGCGGGCCGCGTCGGTGCGCCGCTGCGCAGGGCCAGCAGGATCAGGCCGAGCGGCGCCAGGCCCATCAGCGGAATATAGGTCAGGCAGACACGGGCATTCACGCCGACCAGCACCGTCATCCATCGCTCCGCCGGCAATGTCAGCAATTCGCCGGCAATGCCGATCAGCAATAGCCCCGGCGCCAGCAGCAAGGCACTGCGCCACAGGCCCGGCGCGACTCCCGGCCGGATCAGCCGCAGCACCAGCCCGATGGCGGCGGTCGCCAGCCCGAGCGTGACGAGGAATTTCAGCACAAAGCGCGGTTCGGCCAGCGACACCAGCGCATTGCCGCGCGGCCCCAGCAGCAGCCAGAACAGAATGGCCGCCGCCACCACTGCGCCAGCCAGCGCCAGCGCCAGCAGGCGCTGCGGCTTCAGCCCGGTGGGAACCGCATCTTCGGCGATGGCATGGATCAGGTCGTCGGTCTTCATGTCGCGCTGCTCCTGAGCCGCACTGCCAAAGTTGCCAGTCCGCGATGCAGGGCCACCCGCACCGCGCCTTCCGTCATGGTCAGGCGCTGCGCCGCTTCACGGATCGAGACACCATCCACGGCAATCGCCTGCACCACGTTGCGCTGGCCCGGCGCCAGGGCCTGCAGATGTTTCGCCACATCGCGGCGGATGCCGCTGTCTTCCGGCACCGGCGCGGCCAGCACCTCGCTGAACGCGTCGATATCCACTTCCGCCCCACGCCGGCCGCGACGCCGCATGGCATCGACCAGCTTGTTGCGCGCAATGGCGCGAATCCATGGGCCGAGCGGCTGGGTGTCGTCCCAGGTCTGCCGTTTGAGATGAAGCGCCAGCAGGGTTTCCTGCACCACATCCTCCGCTTCGGCGACCCCGAGCCCAAAGCGCAGACAGCCCTGCCGCGCAGCCGCGCGCAGGACCGGCGTCAGGGCGACGAGCAGATCCCGATAGGCTGCGCGGTCGCCGCCCAGGGCGGCCCGCATCAACGCAGCCCACTCGGCTTCACGATCGCTCACAGCCTGCATTCGTCACCCCGTCCGCTTTCGTTACACCGGATACGGAAAAAATTTCAGATGAGTCTTTTTGGCACACGAAAGCGTGAGCAGCGTAACACGCCGCCTCCAGGTCGCGAATGGGTAGTCATGGGCGGGACAAAGCCGCGACCGCCCGCCCATCGATCCCATCCGCGGCCCGACAGGAGACTCCCAATGTCCGCCAAGACGCATCTGACCGCCGCCGTTCTCGCCGGCTCGCTCGCCACCGCCCTCGTCATGATCGGCAGCCCGGCCATGGCCCAGGATGCCAGCAAGGAGAAATGCTACGGCGTTTCGATGGCCGGCAAGAACGACTGCGCCGCCGGCCCCGGCACCACCTGCGCCGGCACCTCGAAAGTCGATTACCAGGGCAATGCCTGGAAGCTGGTGCCCAAGGGCACCTGCGTCACCATGAAGACCCCGAAGGGCATGGGTTCGCTCGAGCCGATCAAGGGCTAAGCCGCGACCCATGGGCGGATGCCCTCGACGCTGACACGCGAACATCCGCCCATCCTTTTTTTGTTGCCGATTCATGAACGCCATGCTCCCGCACGCCAGTCTGCCTCCCCGGGCCGGTACCGCTTTCAAGCCGCTGCATTTCGCCGCCCTGCAAAGCGGCGATGTGGCGCCCGGCTTCTTGGAGGTGCATGCAGAGAATTACATGGGCGATGGCGGCCTGCCGCATGCGCAGCTGGGCAAACTGCGTACCGACCATGCGCTGTCGCTGCATGGGGTCGGGCTTTCCATCGGCGGCGCGGCCGCATTGGATCGCGACCATCTGCAGCGCCTGCGCCGGCTCTGCGACCGCTACCAGCCGCACAGTTTTTCCGAACATCTCGCCTGGTCGAGCCATGATGGCGCGTTCCTGAATGACCTGCTGCCGCTGCCTTATACAGAAGACACGCTGCGCCGCGTGATCACGCATGTCGAGCAGACGCAAACCGCGCTTGGCCGCCGCATCCTGCTGGAAAATCCCGCCACCTATCTGCAATTTGCCGCCAGCACGATTCCGGAAACCGAATTCCTGGCCGAGATCGCCGCACGCACTGGCTGCAGCCTGCTGCTGGATGTCACCAATGTGCTGGTTGCCTGTCGCAATCGCGGTGAAGACCCGCATGCCTATCTCGCGCGTTTCCCGCTGCAGCAGGTCGGTGAAATTCATCTCGCCGGCCATCACACGACAGAGGACCGTCACGGCGCCGCCCTGCTGATCGACGACCATGGCAACCGGATCGCGGCGGAAACCTGGCAGCTTTATGAAAGCCTGCTCGCGCGCACCGGCCCACTGCCGACCCTGGTGGAATGGGACAATGACGTGCCGGACTGGAACGTGCTGCTGACTGAGGCGCAGGCGGCGCAGCAGCTGCTGGATCGCGCGGCCCGCAACATGAAGGCGGCCTGAGATGCAGGCGGAATTCGCGACAGCCCTGCTCGATGCCGAACGCCAGCCGCCTGCCGGACTGCTGGCCGCAGACACGACTGAGCGGTTTGCCGTCTATCGCAACAATGTCGTCAGCGGCCTGATCCGCGCGCTGGCGAGCGGATTTCCCGCCACCGAAGCCATCGTCGGCGCGGACTTCTTCGCCGCCATGGCAGCGATCTATGTGCGCGTCTCGCCGCCGGCATCGCCGGTGCTGCTGGATTACGGCGCTACGCTGCCGGAGTTTCTCGCAGGCTTCGAACCGGTTTCTGAACTTCCTTATCTAGCCGATGTGGCCCGGCTGGAACTGGGCTACACGCGGGCCTTCCATGCCGCCGATGCCGCGCCGCTGCCGCCCGGCCGCCTGAACGATCTCACCACCCATCGCATCGGCGCGCTGCGCGTGGCGCTGCATCCCTCCGCGCAGATCCTGCGCAGCGCCTATCCTGTCGCCGAAATCTGGGCGATGAATACCGGCCGCGCGCCGCTGCGCGAAATCGAAGACTGGGCCGCGCAGGATATCCTGCTGCTGCGCCCGCAGCACGAGGTCGCCGCCATCCTGCTGGCGCCGGGCGAAGCCGAGTTCCTGCGCCATCTGCAGGCTGGCGCCGCACTGGAACAGGCCGCCACTGCCGCACTGACCGAGGCCGGCGATTTCGACCTTGGCGCCGCGCTGGCCGCGATGTTCACGCGCGGCACCGTTATTGCCGTTACCGACTGAGGCAGGACCATCCATGAATTTGAACCTTCCCGCCGTGCTGCAGCGTGCGATTGCCGTACTCGACGCCATTCCGCAGGATGCGATTGCACTGGCCGCCCGCGTCTTTGCGGCGGCCATCTTCTGGCAGTCGGGCCAGACCAAGCTGGACGGCTGGCGCGTGTCCGACAGCGCCATCGCGCTGTTCCGCGAGGAATATCGCCTGCCGCTGCTCGATCCGGTCTGGGCCGCGCATCTTGCGACGTTCGCTGAGCATCTGTTCCCGCTGCTGCTGGTCTTCGGCCTGGCCAGCCGCTTTGCCGCGCTCGCCCTGCTGGGCATGACGGCCGTGATCCAGATTTTCGTCTATCCCGACGCCTGGCCGACACATGGCATCTGGGCGGTGGCGCTTCTGGTGGTCGCCGCGCGCGGGCCGGGGCGTTTATCGCTGGATCATATCCTCGCCCGTCGCCTGGTGCCGTGACGGGTGCTTACCCGCAAGTGACTGCGACCTATTCATCTTAAGTCGGGTGCTGGCGCACCGGCTGGTCTTTGCACACCCGCGGCAGTTCCGTATGCTTGCGCCACTTCTGCGCCACGTTTTCATTCCCTTGCATGAGCAACGATTTCACCCTGCCCGACGACGCCCATGCCGTGATCCGGCAGGGCCTGGCCTACTGGCGTGCCGCCGCACCCGGTCCTGGCCTGCTGCCGGGTCGCCAGCATATCGACCCGCTCGGCATGCCGACGCTGCTGCCCTATGCCTGGCTGCTGGAAGTGCATGCGCCGGCGGGCGAGGTGAGCATCCCGCGCTTCCGTTTTCGCCTGGTCGGCAGCCATGTCGATCTTGGTTTCGGCGAACCGATGACCGGCGCCTGGCTGCATGAAATGGAAGAAGGGTTTGAAACCGTCAGCGGCCGGTCGCGCAGCTTCGTCGATGCTGCCACCAATGCGCAGATCAGCCATCGCCGCGGACCGCCGCGCTTCCGTATGAATATGGACACTGCCGAACTGGAACGCCTGATGATGCCGCTGGCCGCCGATGGTCGCAGCGTCGACATGCTGCTCGGCTTCACCGTCTTCTACGACGGCATCGGCAGCATCCTGAGAAGCAGATTGTCTTAGCGCACCCGCTCGATATCGGGCAGGAACTGCGGCGCGCGCAGCAGGTCCTGGATCACTTCCAGCCGCATTTCCGGCGCATGGCTTTCGCGCGCATCGCGCAACGCCGTGTAGGTCGCCGACATGGCAAACAGCAGCGCCTTCTTCGCCGTACGACCTTTCAGCAGGCGGGTGAGGAACAGCGACGCGAACAGGTCGCCGGCGCCCTTGGGCAGGCCCTCGCCGAGATCCGGCACGGCGCAGAGCCAAGCGCCTTCCCTGTTGACCAGCAAAGCTTCCAGCAATGGCTGGCCGCCTTTGTCGCGGCCGCCATCGGTGCGTTTCAGCGTGGTGGCGACCACGGTAGACGGGCCTTTCGCCCGCAGCGCATCGCAGGCGGCCAGCGCCTGCGGCAGCGTCTCGATCCTGCCGCCGGTGAGGTATTCCAGCTCGAAGCCGTTCGGCGTGGCGATATCGGCGGTGGGAAACAGCGTGTCGCGGATATAGGCCGGCAGCGTCGGATCGACATAGAGCCCGCTATCGGTATCGCCCATCACCGGATCGCAGAGAAAGATTGCGTTCGGATTGGCTTTCTTCACAGCGAGCGCAGCGCGGCCGGCCGCCTCGGCGGTGCTGGGACTGCCGAGCCAGCCGAGCAGCACGGCATCGATCTGCGTCCATTCCGGCCGGGTCTGCAGGGCAGCGATCCAGGCATCCATCTCTTCTGGCGCGGTCGGCCGGTGCGCCGGCGGACCGTAAGACGGATTGAAGGCCAGCACCCCGGTCGGCACCGCCCAGACGTCGATGCCGTTGCGCTGGAGCGGAAACACGCCGGCATTGTTGCCGACATGGCCGTAGATCACCTGACTCTGGATGCTGAGGACGCGCATGGCTGGACATTCCTGCAGGGCGACGAAGGGAGAAGCTTGCAGAACCTTGCCACGCCTAAGTCGCCGATTATAGTGGCGCAACCCAACCTTATTGCACCGCAACAATCCGGCATAGAAGAGGCTTCCCGCATGGCCGCCACCGCCCGCCCCCGTCGCAGCGTGCTTTACATGCCCGGCTCGAATGCCCGGGCGCTGGAAAAGGCCAAGAGCCTGGCGGCGGATGCCCTGATCCTCGACCTGGAAGACGCGGTCGCCCCGGATGCCAAGGCGCTGGCGCGCGAGCAGGTCTGCAAGGCCGTCGTAGACGGCGGGTATGGCGCGCGGGAGTTGATCATCCGCACCAACGGGCTCGACACCCCCTGGGGCAAGGACGACATCATCGCCGCCGCCAAGGCCGCACCCGATGCGATCCTGCTGCCCAAGGTGGAATCTGCCGCACAGGTGCAGGAGGCCGAAACCCTGCTGCAGCAGCATGGCGAAGAGAAGACCGCGATCTGGTGCATGATGGAAACGCCGAAAGGCATCCTGCATGCCGAACAGATCGCCTCGGCCTCGCCGCGACTGGCCGCGCTGGTGATGGGCACCTCCGATCTGGTGAAGGACCTGAACGCACAGCACACGCCGCTGCGTCTTCCCGTTTTGACGTCGCTTGGCATCTGTATGCTGGCGGCGCGCGCTTACGATCTGGCCATCCTGGACGGTGTTTATCTCGATCTCGACGACGATGCGGGCTTTGAAGCCGCCTGCCAGCAGGGGCTGGAACTCGGCTTCGACGGCAAGACGCTGATCCACCCCAAGACGCTGGAGATCACCAACCGCGTCTATGCGCCGAGCGCGGCGCAGGTGGCCTGGGCGCAGAAGATCATCGCCGCGTTTGAGGCGGCGGCCAAGGAAGGCAAAGGAGTCGTGCTGGTGGACGGCAAGCTGATCGAGAACCTGCATGTCGAGCAGGCGAAGAAGCTGGCCGCGCTGGCCGAGGCGATTGAGAAACTGCAGGCATAAATTACCGTCATGCCGGGCTTGACCCGGCATCCCATTAAAAAAGCAAATGGGATTCCCGCTTTCGCGGGAATGACGAGAGAAGGAAACAGGGAAAGCGGGCCAATGAGCGACAAGACCAATCCGGGCAATTTCTTCGAGGATTTCAAACTCGACCAGGAAATCCGCCATGCCACGCCGCGTACTGTCACTGCCGGCGATGTCGCGCTGTATACTGCCTTGTATGGCCCGCGTTTTCCGATCCAGTCGGCCGACAGTTTTGCGCGCCGGCTCGGCCTGCGCGCCGCACCCGTGGATGACCTGCTGGCGTTCCATGTGGTGTTCGGCAAGACGGTGCCGGAGATTTCGCTGAATGCCGTGGCCAATCTCGGCTATGCCGAATGCCGCTGGCTCAGCCCGGTCTTTGCCGGCGACACGCTGCACACGGTGTCGCGCGTGATCGGCCTGAAGGAAAATTCCAACAAGAAGACCGGTGTCGTCTATGTGCGCAGCCAGGGCTACAAGGACGGCGACGAACTGGTGCTGGACTATGTGCGCTGGGTGATGGTGCGCAAACGCGATGAGTCCGCCGTGATCGCCGAGGAGCGCGTGCCGCGTCTGAGCGACCATGTCGCGCCGGACCAGCTGCGCCTGCCCACCGGGCTTAACTTTGCGCATTACGACTGGGCGCTGGCCGGCAGCCGGCATGGCTGGGAAGATTACGAGCCCGGCGAGAAGATCGACCATGTCGATGGCATGACCATCGAAGAGGCCGAGCATATGCTGGCGACGCGGCTGTATCAGAACACAGCCAAAGTGCATTTCAACCAGCATCGCCAGGGCCAGGACAAACTCGGGCGCCGCCTGATCTATGGCGGCCATGTCATCAGCCTGGCGCGCGCGCTCAGCTTCAACGGCCTGGGCAATGCCGCCTTCGTCGCAGCCATCAACGGCGGCCGGCATGTGAATCCCACCGTGGCCGGCAACACGATCTATGCCTGGTCGCAGGTGCTGGACAAAGCCGAGATCGACGGCCGCAGCGATGTCGGTGCGCTGCGCATCCGCACGCTGGCGGTGAAGGATCAGCCTGCAGCGGACTTCCCCGACAAGGACGCCGCCGGCAGCTATCCTGACAGCGTGGTGCTGGACCTCGATTACTGGGTCCTGATGCCCAAACGCGAAAAGCGTCGGCGATAAGCCTGAATTTTAGGCAAAAGCACAGGCTTTCGGCATAAATCTGCCGAATTTGGCGGCAATCAGCTTGCGCTGACCCCACGCCTGCGGTTTTCCCAGCATTTCCCATGCCGGTGCTTTGGCATGCCTCGTGCTTGGGCAGCCTGCCCATTTTGCCAGCGTTTCGCCCGCCGGCAGGCTAGGCACAGACCGTTTCGCCAAAACAATAAACAGGGTGGGATTCCCAATGATCGTCTCAATGCTGCGCCGCCTGACGGCGCCCGCTCTCCTGTTGTCGCTCGCAGCCTTTCCTGCGCTGGCCGCAGATGAGAAGCCGCTCGATGCCGCCAACACCGCCTGGATCCTGACCGCCACCGCGCTGGTGCTGTTCATGACCATGCCGGGCCTCGCCCTCTTCTATGCCGGCCTGGTGCGCGCCCGGAATGCGCTCAGCGTGGTAATGCATTGCGTGGTGATCGCCGCCCTGGTCTCGCTGCTCTGGCTGATCGCCGGCTACAGCCTGGCCTTCACCGATGGCGGCGCCAACAACGCCTGGATCGGCAGTTTCGACCGCGCGTTTCTGGCGGGTGTCAGCGCCGACACGCTGAAGGATGGCCTGCCCGAAGCGCTGTTCTTCATGTTCCAGATGACCTTCGCCATCATCACGCCGGCCCTGATCGTCGGCGCCTGGCCCGAACGCATCCGCTTCGGCGCCGTGGTGATCTTCACCGCGCTCTGGCTGTTCCTGGTCTATGTGCCGGTCTGCCACTGGATCTGGGGCGGCGGCTGGCTGTTCGATCTCGGCGTGATCGATTTCGCCGGCGGCCTGGTGGTGCATGTCACCGCCGGCATGGCCGCGATTGTTGCCGCCGTCATGGTCGGCAAGCGCCG
This sequence comes from Alphaproteobacteria bacterium, assembly GCA_018336035.1. Taxonomy (GTDB): domain Bacteria; phylum Pseudomonadota; class Alphaproteobacteria; order Ferrovibrionales; family Ferrovibrionaceae; genus Ferrovibrio. The sequence goes on from JAGXRD010000143.1 coordinate 14,582, forward strand.
CGATTTCCCGCATGAACCGCTGCTGCCGCACAGCCCGGGCATGACCGCCACGGGCGCCGGCATGCTGTGGGTCGGCTGGTATGGCTTCAACGCCGGTTCGGCGCTGGCCGCCAACGGCTCGGCCGGCATGGCCATGACCGTCACGCACATCTCCGCCGCCACCGGCGCGCTGACCTGGATGGCGATCGAATGGCTGCGCTATGGCCGCCCGTCGCTGGTTGGCATCGTCACCGGACTGATCGCCGGCCTTGCCACCATCACGCCAGCGGCTGGCGTCGCCGGTCCGGCCGGGGCGGTGCTGATCGGCTTCTGCGGCGGCGCGATCTGCTTCACCGTCACGGCGCTGCTGAAGCAGAAATACAAGCTGGATGACTCACTCGACGTCTTCGCCGTCCACGGCGTGGGCGGCGCGCTCGGCATCCTGCTGGTCGCCATTGTCGGCCAGACTGGCTTCGGCGGCACCGGCTTTGCCGAAGGCGTCACGGCGCTGACGCAGTTCAAGGCGCAGTTGATCGGCCTGGCGGTCACGGCCGCCTGGTCGGGACTCGTTTCATGGGGGATTTTCGCGGTGCTGAAGGCGAGCGGAAACCTGCGGGTGAGCGAAGAGGACGAGTCCGACGGCCTCGACATCACCACCCATGGCGAACGCGCCTACGACATCCGTTAAGCGGTCATATCCTGGCGACCTGCCCGGCGGGCCCCCGAAAGGGGCCCGCCGATCTGTTTTC
>JAGXRD010000144.1 GCA_018336035.1 Alphaproteobacteria bacterium
CCGGATCAAGTCCGGGCATGACACTGTTTCTCTGTCGTATGTCTTTTTCAATTGTCATGGCCGGGCTTGTCCCGGCCATCCACGACTTTTCTATGCGGCGACGCCACGCTCGCGCATCGCACCGACCGAGTAATTCTTCCAGCGCGCTTCGACCGCGTCATGCAGGTCCTTCTGCTGGCCCAGCGCAAACACGGTTTCAGCGACCAGGAACATCGGGCCGATCAGCGCCTGCAGCAGGTTATCCGCCAGCGCCGGGCGGCGACCTTCGAAGGCATGGCCGACCAGCTGGAAGACCCAGCCGCCGACGAAAAAGGCCGCGAAGGCGATCCAGCCGGTCATGCTGCCCTGCGCTGCCACCTTCTCGGCCAGCATCAGCAGCACGAAGCCGACCAGCACCATCCACCCGCCGATGCGACGGTCGAGCCAGAGATAGAAGATGCCGCTGGCGAACCAGAGCAGCGTGGCCAGCGTGACAACGGCTTCGCCACCCCACAGGGTGAGCAGCGGCACCCAGCTCAAAGGGATGAAGAGCGAGAAGACGATGGCCGGAATACCGATGAAATGCGTGGCGCGGTTGCGCGCGTCGCGGTGATAGGCGGAATACATCGCCATCTGTTCGACGAAGAACGGGTTCATCGCGGTTTCCTCCATTTTTTATCGAGTCACCGAGTCGCGACGGCAACCCGGTAAATCACTTTGCTGTGGATAACCCTAAACCGCCCTAAGGCGTTGTCAATCGTGGACTTTTCCGGCTTCCCTTAGGTCACGGGGAAACTCATTGACTAATATATGGCGCTGCCTATTCTCGCAGCGTCGCTAGCAGTCTGGCGGGAGAGACGCGAAACCCGTTCTTCACGGGTTTCGCGCGCCGAAGGAGCAACCGCCCCGGAAACTCTCAGGCCAAAGGACCGACCAGACTGGCGATGCTCTGGAAAGCGGAGCGGGAGTCCAACCCCGCCCCCACCGAAGGAGTAAGGAAGAGCCACTCTTAACGAGAACGGCCTCTTCCGAATCTCTCAGGTTCCCGGACAGAGGGGGCGAACGGCGAAACCATCCGCCGGTTCGACTCTGATTCTGTCTGCAAGGGAACCTCGCTTGGGCGATACAGCCGAAACTCTCAAAGTCACCCCTCTTCATGCGCTGCATAAAGAGCTGGGCGCACGCATGGTGCCCTTCGCCGGCTATGACATGCCGGTGCAGTATCCGACCGGCATCCTGACCGAGCACAAGCATACCCGCGCAGCCGCGGGTCTGTTCGATGTCTCGCATATGGGCCAGGTGAAGATGACCGGCGCCGATGTGGCCAAGGCACTGGAGACCTTGGTGCCCGGCGATATCCAGGCGCTCGATGTCGGCAAGATGCGCTACACGGTCTTCACCAACGACCAGGCCGGGATTCTTGATGACTTCATGGTCAACAAGCGTGACCGCGACCTGTTCATCGTCTTCAATGCCGGCTGCAAGGACAACGACCTCGCGCATGCCCGCGCCAATCTCAAGGGCGTCGAGATTGAATATCTCGAAAGCCATGCGCTGCTGGCCCTACAGGGTCCGGCTGCCGTCGAGGTGCTGGGTCGGCTCAACAGCGTGGTGCAGGCGATGAGCTTCGGCATGGGCGCCACGCTGGCGCTCGGCAAATACGAAGCTTTCGTCACGCGCTCGGGTTACACCGGCGAGGACGGTTTCGAGATTTCGGTGGCAAACGACCAGGCCGAAGAATTTGCGCGCTGGCTGCTGAGCCAGCCGGAGGTAAAGCCCATTGGGCTGGGCGCGCGCGACAGCCTGCGCCTCGAAGCCGGGCTCGCGCTCTACGGCCATGAACTCGATCTGACCACCACGCCCGTTGAGGCTGGCCTGAACTGGACGATCTCCAAGCGTCGCCGCGAGGAAGGCGGCTTCCCCGGTGCCGCCATCGTGCAGCAGCAGCTGAAAGACGGCCCCGCACGCAAGCTGACCGGCATCCAGCCCGAGGGCCGCGCCCCGGCCCGCGAAGGCACCGAGATCCTGAACAGCGAAACCGGCGAGAAGATCGGCGTCGTCACCTCTGGCGGTTTCGGCCCCAGCGTCGATGCACCGATTGCCATTGGTTACGTCGCGACAAAGTACGCCGCGCCGGACACGCCGCTCAGCCTGATGGTGCGCGGCAAGGCATTGCCGGCGAAGACCTGCAAGCTTCCCTTCATCACCAAACGCTACGCGAAATAACAGGAGAGACGATCCATGACCACCCGTTACAGCAAGGACCATGAATGGATCCGTCTCGAGGGCGACGTCGCCACCGTAGGCATTTCCGACTACGCGCAGAGCCAGCTCGGCGACGTGGTCTTCGTTGACCTGCCGGCCAAGGGCAAGACAGTCGACGCCGGCGCCGAAGTCGCCGTGGTGGAATCGGTGAAGGCCGCGAGCGAAGTCTACGCGCCGGCCGGTGGCGAGGTGGTGGAGACCAACCAGGCCATCGTCGACGATCCCTCGCTGGTCAATCGCGCCGCGCAGACCGATGGCTGGTTCGTCAAGCTCAAGCTGAGCAACAAGGCCGAGCTGGACGCCCTGATGGATCAGGCCGCCTACGACGCCTATCTCAAGACCCTCTAACGCTTAAGGAGCGCACATGCGCTATCTCGGTCTGACCGAAGCCGACCGCCGCGACATGCTGGAGACCATCGGGGTTTCCAGCATCGACGCGCTGTTCAAGGACGTGCCTGCCGGCGCGCTGAATCCCCGCCTCGATCTGCCGCCGCACCAGGGCGAGCTGGAAGTAGAGCGCGCGTTTGCCGCCATGGCGAAGAAGAATGTCTCGCCAATGGACGTGCCGTTCTTCCTCGGCGCCGGCGCCTATCGCCACCATATTCCGGCCGCCGTCGATCACCTGATCCAGCGTTCGGAATTCCTCACCTCCTACACGCCGTATCAGCCCGAGATCAGCCAGGGCACGCTGCAGTATCTGTTCGAATTCCAGACCCAGGTGAGCATGATCACCGGCATGGAAGTGGCGAATGCGTCGATGTATGACGGCGCGACGTCTGCGGCCGAAGCCGTGCTGATGGCGCAGCGCATCACCAAGCGCAGCAAGGCGGTGCTGTCCGGCGGCCTGCATCCGCATTACCGCGACACGGTCGCGACTCTCATGGACCAGACCGACCAGCCGCATGTGGCGGCCCCGGTCGATCTCGCCGGTAACGAGGACCTCTCGACGCTGATCGATGACCAGACCGCCTGCGTGGTGGTGCAGAACCCGAATGTGTTCGGCCATCTGCGCGACCTCACCTCGCTGGCCAAAGCCTGCCAGGCCAAAGGCGCCCTGCTGGTGGTCGCTGTCACCGAGATCACCTCGCTCGGCCTGATCACGCCGCCGGGTGCGATGGGTGCGGACATCGTGGTGGCGGAAGGCCAGAGCATCGGCGTACCGCTCAGCTTCGGCGGGCCCTATGTAGGGCTTTTCGCAACGCGCGAAAAATACGTGCGCCAGATGCCGGGGCGCCTGTGCGGCGAGACCGTCGATCAGGAGGGCCGCCGCGGCTTCGTGCTGACGCTCTCGGCCCGCGAGCAGCATATCCGCCGCGAAAAGGCGACCTCGAATATCTGCACCAATTCGGGCCTCTGCGCGCTCGCCTTCACCATCCATATGAGCCTGCTGGGCGAAGCCGGGCTGACCAGGCTGGCCGAGATCAACCACGGCAAAGCCGTGCAGCTGGCCGAAAAGCTGGCCGAGATGAAGGGCGTCGCCGTGGTGCCGCAGGCCTTCTACAACGAATTCGCCATCACGCTGCCCAAGCCGGCAGCCGGCGTCGTTGAGAAACTGGTCGAGAAGAAGATTCTCGGCGGCGTGCCGGCCTCGCGGCTCTTCCCTGGCGACAAGTCGCTGGAGAATGTGCTGCTGATCGCTGTCACTGAAACCAATACCGAAGGCGACATGGACAAACTTGTCGCCGCCCTGAAGGAGGTGCTGTGATGAACCGCCAGGGACGCCCCACCACGCCGCATGCCGCTGCCAACAGCGCCGCGACCGGAACGCTGACCGGCAATCGCGGCCTGCAGATGGAAGAAGCGCTGCTCTTCGAGATGGGCCAGGATGGCCGCACCGGGGTCGATCTGCCCGATGCTCCCAAGGTAAAGGACCGTCTCGGCGGGCTGCGTCGCGCTGGCAAGATCGGCCTGCCGGGCCTGAGCGAACCGCAGGTGATCCGCCATTTCGTACGCCTGAGCCAGAAGAACTACTCCATCGATGCCGGCCTGTATCCGCTCGGCTCCTGCACGATGAAGCACAATCCGCGCCTCAACGAGAAGATGGCGCGGCTGCCGGGCCTCGGCGACGTGCATCCGCTGCAGCCGGTCTCGACCGTCCAGGGTGCGCTGCAGGTCATCGACACGCTGGCCGGCTGGCTCAAGACGCTGACCGGCATGCCGGCAGTGGCGATGTCGCCTGCTGCCGGTGCGCATGGCGAACTCTGCGGCCTGATGGCGATCCGCGCAGCACTGAAGGCGCGCGGCGATGTGCGCAAGCGCATTCTGGCACCGGAGTCTGCGCATGGCACCAACCCGGCCACCGCGGCGCTCTGCGGCTATACGGTCGATCCGATCCCGGCCACGGCCGACGGTCGTGTCGATCTGGAAGCTCTGCAGGCCAAGCTGGGCCCGGATGTGGCGGCGATCATGCTGACCAATCCGAATACCTGCGGCCTGTTCGAACGTGACATCAAAAAAGTCGCTGACATGGTGCATGCCGCCGGCGCCTTCTTCTACTGCGACGGCGCCAACTTCAATGCCATCGTTGGCAAGGTGCGACCGGGCGATCTCGGCATCGACTGCATGCATATCAACCTGCACAAGACCTTCTCGACGCCGCATGGCGGCGGCGGCCCCGGCTCGGGTCCTGTTGTTTTGTCGGACTCGCTGAAGGACTTCGTACCGGTGCCCTATGTGGTCCACGGCAAGGATGGGCTCACGCTGGTGGAAAGCGGCGACACGAAAAGCTTCGGTCGCATGAAGAGCTTCCACGGCCAGATGGGCATGTTCATCCGTGCGCTCGCCTACATGATGAGCCATGGCGCCGACGGCCTGAAGCGGGTGGCGGAAGACAGCGTGCTGTCGGCCAATTACGTGCTGGCCAGCCTCAAGGACATCATGAGCCCCAGCTTCGAGGGCCCCTGCATGCATGAGGCGCTGTTCGACGATCGCTTCCTGAAGGATACCGGCGTCACCACGCTGGATTTCGCCAAGGCGATGATCGACGAGGGCTACCATCCGATGACGGTGTATTTCCCGCTCGTCGTGCATGGCGCCATGCTGATCGAGCCGACCGAGAGCGAGAGCAAGGACAGCGTCGACACCTTCGTCAACACGCTGCGCGGCCTGGCCGAAAAGGCGATTGCCGGCGGCGAGAATGTCGCCATGTTCCAGGCCGCGCCGCAGCTCACCCCGCGCCGTCGCCTGGACGAAACCCGCGCCGCGCGGTCGCCGGTGCTGCGCTGGAAGCCGGGCAGCAATGGTGCGCCGATTGATAAGGCTGCGGCGGAGTAAGCACCGCCAGCATCGCTGAAATGCAAACCGCCCGGTCAGAAATGGCCGGGCGGTTTTTTTGGGTACGCCAGTCTCAGCGACGGCTGTATGGCAGATATTGGCCGGGCGTTTGCGGGCTGGAGCGTTGGCCCAGCAACCGCGACAGGATCGCCGCCACGGCGACAATCGCTGCGCTGACAACCAGCCAGATCACCGCGATGATAAAACCGCCGGCGCCGTCCAGCAGACCGGCCAGCCAGACCAGCAGGCCAGAGAATTCCGATCCCAGCGTCAACTGGTCGGCATTGCTGCTGGCAAAAGCGGTGGCCCATTCCAGCAGGCCGTGACCAAGCCAGGCGAGACCCGACCACACCAGGAGTGCGAAGCCGGCAACGATCCAGATAAGTTTGTTCATGACTGATGCTCCGCCCGCGACAGGCCGGGCTCATGTTGCAGGGTGTCGAGATATCGATCCAGCAAATCGATATTCCGCTGGTTGGCGCGATAGAAGGCGTCGCCAAACCAGCCGACCACAGGGATGACGCTGATCAAAAGGTCGACCGCGACATTCCCGATCATCCGCAGGATCAGTGCCGGCGGCGCACCCAGCCGACGCGCTTCCCAGACCAGGTATCCCGCCAGTCCCTTGGCCGTCAGCGTGCCAATGCCGGGTATGAGATTCAGCACAGCATCCAGGCCGACGCGAATCTCGGTGCCCGGCACGCGCACCGCGCTGTCGAGCAGCCGCGCCAGCGCTCTCAGGCGACGACGTGCATTATCGACACGCTGGTCAGAAGAACCGTGGATGGAGTTAAAGGCAGAGACATACGACGCCGTATATACGGACACGGACAGCTCCCAAGATCCGAGCGGTGATCGCTCATCAGGTGGAAGAGTCCGACATCGCAGCCTGTATGGCCGCCAGAGGGGCCCGGACCCCAGTTGCATACACAGATTGGAAGCGAGACGCTGGATTTCAAGAGATACGAAGCGGTATCTGAAAGCCGGGTTTCCGCGAAAATTCCTGCCCTGCGGCTGAAACCATTCCGCCCCTGCGGCCTTTATACCGGGATGCAAATTCTTCACGACACCTACGATCGCCTTCTTGCCCAGTTGTACTGGATTCCCGACTGGGCGATCAGTCTGATCATTCTGCTGCCGGCGCCGTTCCTCGCCATCATGCTGCATCGCGTCCTGTTTCGTCTCGTCACCAACTGGGTGGCGCGGATGGACCTGCTGTGGCGGGCGCTGGTGGCGCGCACCGAAGGGCCGACGCGGCTTGCCTTGCTGATCGTCAGCGTGAGTCTGGCTGCCAGCATCGCGCCGCTGCCGCCGGGCTGGGCGCCGGTCATTCGCAATATCCTGTCGGTCGGTTTCATTGCCCTGTTGGGCTGGATCGCGCTGACCGCCTTCCATGTCTGGATGGTGGTGCATCTGCGCCGCTTCAAGCTGGATGCCGCCGACAACCTGCTGGCGCGCAAGCATGTGACGCAGACCAAAATGCTGCAGCGCGTGGCCAATGTGCTGATCGTGGTGGTGACCGCCTCCATCGCGCTGATGACCTTCGACAGCGTCCGGCAATATGGCGTCTCGCTGCTGGCGTCGGCCGGTGCCGCCGGTCTGATCGTGGGTCTGGCGCTGCAGCCGGTGCTGAAAAACCTGATCGCCGGCATCCAGCTGGCCATCACCCAGCCGATCCGCATCGACGATGCCCTGATCGTGGAAGGCGAATGGGGCAATGTCGAAGAGATCACCTCAACCTATGTGGTGGTGCGGCTGTGGGACTGGCGCCGCATGATCCTGCCGCTCAGCTATTTTATCGAAAAACCGTTCCAGAACTGGACACGCGAAAATGCCAACCTGATCGGCACTGTGTTCATGTATCTGGACCATACCGCGCCGGTGGCGGCGATCCGCACCAAGGTGGAACAGATTGTCGCCGACGCGCCGCAATGGGACAGGCGCGTGGTCGCCGTGCAGGTGACGGATTTCAAACAGGCGACGATGGAAGTGCGCATCCTGGCCAGTGCGGGCACGGCCGGCCAGGCTTTCGATCTGCGCTGCGAGATTCGCGAGAAGGTGATCGCCTTCCTACAACAGGAGCATCCCTATGCCCTGCCCCGCTTCCGGACGGAGATGCCAGATACCTCTCGTCGTTCCCGCGAAAGCGGGAACCCAGGGGCCATCTGATAAATCTACCTACACGCCCTGGATCCCCGCCCGTCGCGCTTTGCGCGACAGTATATGTAAGGCGGCAAAGCCGCCGGGCGCGGGGATGACGATGGGGTAAATCGCTATTCTTCGCCCTTCACATTCGTATAGCTGGCATTGCCCAGACCGGTCCCGATGGTGAGCGCGGCCCAGCGTTTCACGTCGCGCATCCGGAACACCTCGCTCAACCCCTGCACCACGGCATCGTTATGCAGTGCCACGCCGATGCTGCGCCCGCCGATGCGCGGCATGCGCTCGTGCAGGGCTTCGGTCAGGTTGAAATCCTCGCCTTCCCAGTTGCCCGGCAGATTCTGTGCGCCGCGCTTGATCCAGCCATCGCCGGCGATCACGCCAGGACAACCGACGGCAATCACCGGCGCCAGACGCAGCTTCTTCTTCTCCGCGCGATCCGACAATTCGCGCATCATGCCGCCGAGATGGTCCAGCACAGCTTCGCGACCCAGCTTCTCGTCGCGATGCCGCCAGTGCAGCAGGCGCTCGACTTTCGCCGTATCGCCCAGCTGATCCTTGCGGCGGATGGTGACAATGCCGCAGCGGATATTGGTGCCGCCGATATCGATGGCGATGAAGCCATCATGGTCAAGCATGACATCGGGCGCGAGCAGCTGCAGGCCGCCCAGCAAGCCGGCTTCATCGGGATGATGACTGAGCGGCCAGATTTCGACATCGAGATCGGCCTGCCGCAGCAGGATGGCGGCGCGCAGGATAGCGATTTCGCCCACACGGCTCCGCCGCAGCCCGCCGCCGACCACGATACGCTCGACGCCTTTCCAGGATTGCTGGCGCAGGAAACGCTGCGCGACACTGGACAGGTTCTGCGCGAATTCCTCGATGGCACCCTGGACGATGGCGGCAGCGCCCAGGTCGTCACCCGTCAGAATGGCATCGAGTTCGGATTTCGACATGTCGCGCGTCGAGGCCATGTCGGCGGCGCCTTTGGCGTCCTTGCGAATCTCTTCCAGCAGTTTGCGGAAGGCGCGGCCGCTGGCCTTGTCGCCGATGAAGCCCTCGGCATCGCGCAGTTCGAGATTGTAGCTGTCGACATGCACATGCGGCAGGTCGGCGGCGCCGTGATAGGACAGCGCCACCGCGTCGGGTTCGCGACCATCGCCGCGCATCTGCTGTTTCGCCGTGGAAGTTGCCACATCGCCCTCGCAATCCGCCGGGCGCGCAGATTTCGCGGCCGACCGAGATTAACGTTCGATGCGGGCCAGCAGTGCCATCAGAAGATAGGCGACCACGGCAAAGCCGAGGCCGGGCAGCAGGATATTCGTGCCGACAAAGCCCCAGTCCACGCCGCAGGTGGTGGGAATGCCGCTGCCGCGGCTCATGTCGATCGGGATGTGGCCCTGTGCGGCGGGCACCGGCTTGCACAGGCCCATCGGCTCGTAGCCATGGGTGCGCACCAGCAGGATACCATAGAGCAGCACCGGCAGGCCGAAGCCGGCCACCAGGCTGGTCGCGATGCGGCCCGGGAACGAACGCGGCCGGATCAGGCGGGATAGGCGCAACAGCACATCTGTCTCCACATGTCGGGAAATCCTGATAGCAGGACGGGCGGCCAGACGCCAGATGCAGCACTCAGCTGGCCGGCAGTGCGGCCCGTGCCCGTGCCAGCGTTGCAGTCCGGTCACCGGCGGCATCGACGGCGTTCCAGCCGTGCTCGACCTCCGAGGGCGACTGCAGATGCTCAAGCTGCCAATGGACCACGGCGGCGGTGGCATCAGAGGCATCGCCCTGCCGCGCATCGACGCGGCGCACCAACACCTCGCGGGACGCCTCAAGCCAGAGGCCGCTGAACGTTACGCCGCAGCTTTTGGCAACGGCGGCGGCCGCCATGCGCTCGTCCGGCCGGCCAAAGACGGCATCCAGCACGACGCTGCTGCCAGATCGCAGCAAGCGGTCCGCGGCCTCCAGCAGGGCGGCATAGGTCTGCCGGCTTGCCTCGGCGGTGTAGCTGTCCTGCGGCAGGCGTTCCGTCAGCGCCCTGCCCTGCAGCTGCTTGCGCAAAACGTCGCTGCGCAGCAGCACCGCACCCCAGGGATACCCGACAAGCCCTGCCGCCAGATCGCGCGCCACCGTCGATTTTCCAGTGCCGGAATAGCCGCCCACCGCCACGAGCCGCGCGCCATCCGACTGCAGCGCAGCTTGCGCCAGCGCCAGATAGCGGCGCGCCGCATCGCTCTCCGCCAGCGTCATCGCCGCGATATGACACCGGATAGCAGCGCGCAAAGCGACATACAGCGGCAGCAGCGGCAGACCTTCGTAGTCGCCGCTGGCTTCGAGATAGCGGTTCAGCGCGCGGTTGGCGAGATCGGTGCAGCCATGATGCAGCAGATCCATCAGCAGGAAGGCGAAGTCGTACAGCGTGTCGATCTCGGCCAGGCCATCGTCGAATTCCAGACAGTCGAACAGGACGGGCCGGCCGTCGATCAATGCGATATTGCGCAGATGCAGGTCACCATGGCCGTGCCGCATGCGGCCCGCCGCGTTGCGCCTGGCCAGCAGCGGCCGCTGGCGCTCGAACTCCGCCTGCAGCACGGTGCGGAATGTTGTCAGTTCGGCGTCAGTCAGACAGTCCGGAGCACGACGCGCGAAGGCAGCATCATTGAATGCGAGCGTGCGCGTGACGGTGTCTGTCGCCCCGGCGTCGACCATTTCGGCTTTGGCATGAAAAGCCGCGATGGTGTCGGCCAGCGTCTCGATCAGTTTCGCATCCAGTTTTCCGGCCGCAGCGAGATGGTCGAAGGTCGCATCGGATGGAAAGCGCCGCATCTCGATCAGCCATTCCACCGGCTCGCCACGCGGCGTGAAACCGAGCTGGCCGTCGCCATTCCGATAGACCGCGCGGCAGCCCAGATAAAGCTCAGGCGCCGTGCGCCGGTTCAGTTCGACCTCGCGGTCGCAGGCGATGCGCCGCTGCTGCAGGGTTGCGAAATCGAGATAGGGCAGCGTGAGCGCCTTTTTCAGCTTCCAGGCCCGGTCACCGGTCAGGAAGATGCGCGAGACATGGGTTTCCGCCACCTGCAGGGGCGGCGTAAACAGAGTCTCGATATCGGTTGGATTTGGGTCCGTCATGCCGGCAGTCTAACCCGGCAAGAGCGGCGAATGTTTGACCGAACGCAAAAGACTTCGTTCAGCGCTGGAGCGCCTGCATCCGCCGGTCGTGCCAGCGCGACAACGCCAGGGCCGCCAGTGCGCCGATCAGGGCCATGAACATGTCGGACTGGGTGTCCCACTGGTCGCCTTGGGTGCCGAGGAATTCGTCGGCGCCCTGCCCCAGACTGAGCGCGGCGGCCCATTCGATCAGTTCATACACCGCGCTGATCGCCAGGCAGATGCAGACCACCAGGAAGCCGACCAGCTTGCGGCCCTCGACGCGGAAGACGCGGATCAGCACTTCGCGCGCAATGATGGCAGGCACGAAGCCCTGCGCCAGATGGCCGATCCGGTCATACGGGTTGCGCTCCAGCGAAAGCCAGTCCTGCAGCCAGAACCCCATCGGCACGCGGGCGTAAGTATAGGCACCGCCCAGCATCAGGATCAGGCCATGCAGTGTGATCAGCGCCATCGCCAGATCGGTGAAGCGGAAGCGCGGGCGCAGATACAGCAGGATCGGCCAGGCGATCACCGCCGGCAAAACTTCCATCACCCAGGTCAGGCGATCGGACGGCCCGAAGCTGCTGAGCAGCAGGCCGGCCGCCCAGAGCGCTGTGAGACCCCAGAACATGCGGGAAGAATTATGCAGCTTTCGACCAGCTGCGGTCGACCAGCGCGACGATGGCGCGCATGATCTGGGTCAGATTGTAATCCTTCGGTGTGAAGACTCCGGCGATGCCCGACGCCTTCAGCCGCGCCTCATCCTCGGGCGGAATGATACCGCCGACCACGACGGGGACATCCCCGATGCCTTCAGCGCGCATACGGTGGATCACATCGGTGGCGAGTTCGACATGGCTGCCCGAAAGGATCGACAGCCCGACGAGATGCACGCCCTCTTCCAGCGCCGCGGCCACGATCTGCTCCGGCGTCAGGCGGATGCCTTCGTAAACCACTTCCATGCCGCAATCGCGTGCCTTCACGGCGATCTGCTCCGCGCCGTTGGAATGGCCATCGAGGCCCGGCTTGCCGACCAGCAGCTTGAGCGGGCGGCCGAGGCGTTTCGCGACGGCCTTCACCTCTTCGCGCAGATCGTCCATGCCGTCATTGCTGAGCGCGCCGCTGGCGGCCGACACGCCGGTCGGCGCGCGATATTCGCCGAAGACTTTACGCAGGCACGCCGCCCATTCGCCGGTGGTGACACCGGCTTTGGCCGCCGTGATGCTGGGCTCCATGATGTTGCGACCGTCGCGGGCCGCCGCTTCGAGATCCTTCAGCGCGGCCTCGACCGCTGTCTGGTCGCGCTTGGCGCGCCAGTCTTTGAGCCGTTCGATCTGCTCGGCCTCGGCGGCCGGATCGACCGTCATGATGGCGCCGCCTTCGGTGCCGACCAGCGGCGACGGCGCGCTTTCGGTGAACTTGTTGACGCCGACGACGGTAATGCCGCCGGTCTCGATGCCGCGCACGCGGGCGGTATTGCTCTCGACCAGTGCCTGCTTGAGATAGCCGCTCTCGACCGCTTGAATGGCGCCACCCATCTCCTCGATACGCTTCAACTCGGCGCGCGCCGCCTCTTTCAGCTCGTTGACCTTGGCATCGATGGCCGGGTTACCGTCGAACAGGTCGCCATATTCCAGCAGGTCGGTTTCATAGGCGACGATCTGCTGCAGGCGCAGCGACCATTGCTGGTCCCAGGGGCGCGGCAGGCCGAGCGCCTCGTTCCAGGCCGGCAGCTGCACGGCGCGGGCGCGGGCTTTCTTCGACAGCACCACGGCCAGCATTTCGAGCAGGATGCGATAGACGTTGTTTTCCGGCTGCGGCTCGGTCAGGCCCAGCGAGTTGACCTGCACGCCATAGCGGAACATCAGTGCCTTGGGGTCGGTGACGCCATAACGCTCGCGACCGATTTCTTCCCACAGATCGACGAAGGCGCGCATCTTGCAGATTTCGGTCACGAACCGAATCCCCGCATTGACGAAGAAGCTGATGCGACCGAAGGCCTGCGCGAAATCTTCCGGCGGCACCTGGCCCGAGGCCTTCACGGCATCCAGCACCGCAATCGCGGTGGCCAGTGCATAGGCCAGTTCCTGCACCGGTGTGGCGCCGGCTTCCTGCAGGTGATAGCTGCAGACGTTGGTGGGATTCCACTTCGGCAATTCGCGATAGGTGAAGGCGATCACGTCGGTGATCAGCCGCATCGAGGCGGCCGGCGGATAGATATACGTGCCGCGCGACAGATATTCCTTGATGATGTCGTTCTGCACCGTGCCGTTCAGGTCGGCGCGCTTGGCGCCCTGCTCTTCGGCGACGGCGATATAGAGCGCCAGCAGCCAGGCGGCGGGCGCGTTGATGGTCATCGAGGTGTTCATCTGCGCCAGCGGGATCTGGTCGAACAGCACCCGCATGTCGCCCAGATGGCTGACCGGCACGCCGACCTTGCCCACCTCGCCGCGCGCCAGCACATGGTCGCTGTCGTAGCCGGTCTGGGTCGGCAGGTCGAAAGCCACTGACAGGCCGGTCTGTCCGCGGCCCAGGTTCGTGCGGTACAGCTCATTCGACGCGGTGGCCGAGGAATGGCCCGAATAGGTCCGGAACAACCAGGGCTTTTCGCGGTTATTATCCGAGCCCTTTTCGCGAGTGCGAAGAGCTTCGGCCTGAGTCGGGTCCGTCGGGCGAGTCGCAGACATAATTTTATTCCGAGTCAAGTTGACGTTAGGATATTTAGTTTCTCGTTGCGTCGGCCTTGAGAAATATCATAACTTGTGCTGCATTGCAAAACGATCTTGCCATTTTTTCGCCACTGCAAAAAGATAGGCTAAGGTCTTGCTAGGTACCGTCTCGCGGCGCTGCACAAGGCTAATCCCGGCCAGTGCGGCCCAACAAGACCAGAAATGACGCTTCGGGTGACAACCGTGAGCGTAACAGGGAAACAACGAGGGAGTTTCGTCATGTCGAATGCGGGTGGATCGGTTGTCACGCTGGCGACCAGCAACGGAGCCCCCACTGCTCAGGGTCTGGGCGGTCAGGCTGCAGCCCAGAGCCAGGGCGCGCTGAAGGACCTCTACGAGGTCGGCGAGATTCCGCCGGTCGGCCATGTGCCGAAGCAGATGTATGGCTGGGCGATCCGCCGCGAACGCCATGGACCGCCGGAAGAGTCGATGCAGCTGGAAGTGCTGCCGACCCCCGAGATCGATGCTGACGAGGTGCTGATCCTCGTGATGGCGGCGGGCGTGAACTACAACGGCGTCTGGGCCGGTCTCGGCGTGCCGATCTCGCCCTTCGACGTGCATAAGGCCGAATATCACATCGCCGGTTCGGATGCCTCGGGCATCGTCTACAAGGTCGGCCGCCGCGTGAAGCGCTGGAAGGTCGGCGATGAAGTCATCGTCCACTGCAACCAGGATGACGGCGACGACGAAGAGTGCAACGGCGGCGACCCGATGAATTCGCCGACCCAGCGCATCTGGGGCTACGAGACTCCGGATGGCAGCTTCGCGCAGTTCGCCCGCGTGCAGTCGCGCCAGCTGATGCCGCGCCCCAAGCATCTCACCTGGGAAGAAAGCGCCTGCTACACGCTGACGCTCGCCACCGCCTATCGCATGCTGTTCGGCCATCGCCCGCATATCCTGCGGCCGGGCCACAACGTGCTGGTCTGGGGCGCCGCCGGCGGCCTCGGCTCGATGGCGATCCAGCTGATCGCCATTTCCGGCGCCAATGCCATCGGCATCATCTCGGATGAATCGAAGCGCGATTTCGTCATGAGCCTGGGCGCCAAGGGCGTGATCAACCGTAACGACTTCGATTGCTGGGGCCAGCTGCCGCCGGTGATGGATACCGAGAAATACGGCGAGTACATGAAGAAGTGCCGTGCCTTCGGCAAGGCGATCTGGGACATCACCGGCAAGGGCAACGATGTCGATTTCGTCTTCGAGCATCCGGGCGAGCAGACCTTCCCGGTCTCCTGCTTCGTGGTGAAGCGCGGCGGCATGGTGGTGTTCTGCGCCGGCACCACCGGCTTCAACATCACCTTCGACGCGCGCTTCGTGTGGATGCGCCAGAAGCGCATCCAGGGCAGCCATTTCGCCAACCTGCTGCAGGCCAGCCAGGCCAACCAGCTGGTGATCGAACGCCGCCTCGACCCCTGCATGTCGGAAGTGTTCAGCTGGGCCGATATCCCGCGCGCCCATACCAAGATGTGGAAGAACCAGCACAAGCCCGGCAACATGGCCGTGCTGGTCAGCGCCAAGGTGCCCGGGCTGCGCACTATTGAAGATGCGATCGAAGCAGGGAATGCATAATCCCTCTCGATGCTGACCGGCTGGCGAGGGAAACTTCGCCAGCCGACATTTCTTTCTCGATTTTCAAGGACGATCCCCATGTCCGCCGCCCTGAAGCCTGCTCCCGCTCCTGAGACGCTCGTGATCGCCGATCTGCTGCCGACCTGCGGCAAGGCGCTGGAGGCGGCCGAAACGCTGCTCGGTCATGCCACGGCTGCGGTCGCGCTCATGGTGCGCGATGCCAATGGCAATATTGACAGCACGAAGCTGGAAGACGAGCAGTTCGCCGCGCATGGCCTGGCCTGGCTCGCGACTTACGTCGCGACGCTGAAGGAAAGCCTGCACTGGGCCGAGCGTCTGAAGGATGACGGCAAGCTGCGGGAACTCGAACAACTGATCCTGCAGGCCGGCTTCGGCGAGTATCTGGCGCAGATGCAGGGCGGCATCAGCATGAGCCAGGTGGAAATCTGCCGGCTGACCGATCTGGGCGTGGCGTCCGAGGCGCAGCAGGCGCTGCTGACGCCCGCCGTGAAGGCGCTGATGGCTGGGGGG
>JAGXRD010000145.1 GCA_018336035.1 Alphaproteobacteria bacterium
GAGCAGACCAGCATCAGGTCGGTGCCGAGTTCCTGCATGATGTCGAATTTGCGCTCGGCGCGGTCAAACGTGCGGGCGCGCTGCGGCTCGGGCATGCCCTCGAAATCGCGGAATGGCTGGAACAGCGTGATCTGCAGCCCGGCCTCGCGCACCATGCGGCCGACCTCGCGCGGGGTGCCGTCGAAGGCCAGGAAATCGTTCTCGAAAATCTCGACGCCGTCGAAACCGGCCGCGGCAATCGCCTGCAGCTTCTCGGTCAGCGTGCCGCTGAGCGTCACGGTGGCGATCGAGGTCTTCATGGGGGATGTCTTCATGGGCGACGTTGTCATGGCAGGAACCTCCCTGGAGGTGCTGCGCCGCTTTGGGCGCACTAGTTCGTACAAAACGAAGACGAGCAGATTTCGTTCACGCTTGCGGCCGTGGCGTCAGCCCGGATTTTTCAGGACGTTGCGCAGCACCATATCGACCACCTGCGCGCGCAGATTGGCGAGCGCCTTTTTCGAGGCCAGGTCGACACGGAAAATCTGCGAGAAGGTCGCGCGGTTCGAGACATTGAAAAAGCACAGCGCGCTGATCTGCCAGTGCAGGTCGATGGCATTCAGCCCCTTGCGGAAGATGCCGTCCTTCACTCCGCGCTGGTAGACGCGCTCCAGCTCGCCGATGGCCGAGACATTGAGATCCTGGATCGTCTTCGAGCGCGCCAGATAGTCGCCATGATGGATATTCTCGATCATCACCAGACGAATGAAGGCCTCGTTGGAATGATGGTGGTCGAAGGTGAATTCGACCAGCTTGCGCAATGCATCCCTGGGGCGCAGATGCTCAAGGTCGAGCTGCGCTTCCGTGGTGCGCACCTTGCGATAGGCCTCTTCCAGCACGGCCAGGTAAAGCCCGTCCTTGTCGCCGAAATAGTAGTAGATCATCCGCTTGCTGGAGCCGGTCTTGGCGGCGATCTCATCGACGCGCGCGCCCGACAGGCCATTCTGCGCGAATTCGCGCGTCGCCACATCGATGATGTCCTGCTTGGTCGCCTCGGGCGCACGCGCCTTGGCACCGGCATGGCGCGGCGTGTCTTCAGGCTGTTTCGCCGGCGGGGCTTTCTTGGCGGATTTTGTCTTGGCAGCTTTGGTCATGACGCGTGGTTTTCCGGTCGGCGCAGTGGCACTGCGCCCGGCGGCAGGGGATGAACTGTGCTGCATACTGCCCTCGGTCGGTTGCATTTCAAATAGCTAACGCTGTCAAAACTAAAGAGATTTCCGATCATTCGGCCAGACTGGACAGCCGGCGTTTCCCTGTTTGACTATACTAACTGTTTCGTACAAAGTGCCAGCCAGAAAGTTTCGAGGCAAAAGTCCTGGGGAGGACGCGAAAGCCGAAGATGGTGCAAAGCCTGCACGATATCTGCGTCGACAAGCTGCGCGCCGTGATGGCGGCGCGGTCCGACATCCTGCCAGGTCCGCAGCCGGGCCAGTTGCTGGTCGGGCTGATCGGCCGCGGCATTCAGCTGTCGCGCACCCCGGCCATGCATGAGCGCGAGGCAGCCCGTTTCGGCCTCGGCTATGCCTATATGCTGGTGGATTTCGACGCGCTGGGCCTGCCGGACGACGCGCTGCCGGGCATCATTTCGGCTGGCGCGGCGCTGGGTTTCCAGGGTTTCAACGTCACGCATCCGTTCAAGCAGCAGGTGATTCCGCTGCTGGACCGCATCGCGCCGGAAGCCGCCGCCATCGGCGCGGTGAACACGGTGGTCTACGACAATGGCCGGACGTCAAGAGCGACAGCCGGCCATAACACCGACTGCTGGGGCTTTGCCGAGAGTTTCCGCCAGGGCCTGAGCGGCGTGCCGTTGCGCCAGGTGGTGCAGTTCGGCGCGGGCGGCGCCGGCGCCGCCGTGGCGCATGCCCTGCTGCAGCTGGGCGCCGAAAGCCTGACCCTCATCGACACCGACCCGGCCCGCGCCGCAGCGCTGGCCGCGCATATGCGCAAGGACTGGGGCAGCGACAGGGTACAGGCGACCGAGAATGTGGCCGATGCACTTGGCTGGACCGACGGCATCGTCAACACCACGCCGGTCGGCATGGCGAAATATCCCGGCATGCCATTCCCGGCCGAGATGCTGCGCCGCCAGCACTGGGTGGCGGAGATCATCTATTTCCCCGAGGAAACCGAGCTGCTGCGCGTGGCGCGCGGTCTCGGCTGCCGCACCCTGGCCGGCACCGGCATGGCCATCGGCCAAGCGGTGCGCGCCTTCGAACTCTTCACCGGCCGCAAGTCGGACATGGCCGCCATGGCCGGACATTTCGCGGCTGCCGCGTAACAGTGCGAGGATTTCAGTAACCGTCCACCCGATTTCAACGTAAAAAACTGGAGGAAACACAGATGACCATCAACACCACACGCCGCCGCTTCCTGGCCGGCACCGGCATGGCCGCAGCAGCTGCCACCGCCGGCTTCAGCCTGCCGTCTTTCGCACAGGCCAAGCCGAAGCTGCGCTTCTCTGCCGTGTTCTCGGAGCAGGATATCCGCGCCGAGATGATGAAGCAGTTCGCCAGCGGCATCGCCAACGACTTCACCTTCGAAGGCTATTACGGCGGCAACCTGTTCAAGCAGGGCACCGAGCTGGTGGCGATCCAGCGCGGCAACCTGGAAATGGGCAATATCGCGCCGCAGGATATCTCGAAGCAGATTCCGGCCTGGTCGATCCTGACCGCCGCCTATCTGTTCCGCGACGCCGACCATCTGACCAAGTTCTTCGCCAGCCCGGCCGGCGCGGAAATGAAGAAGATGGCCGACGACCAGCTCGGCATCCACATCCTCGGCCCGACCTATTTCGGCGCGCGTCAGGTCGGCCTGAAGCCGAACAAGAAGATCAACACCCCGGCCGATCTGGCCGGCATCAAGCTGCGCATGCCGCCGGGCGAAGCCTGGCAGTTCCTGGGCGAGTCCATCGGCGCCAATCCGACCGCGATGGCCTATGCTGAAGTTTACACAGGCCTGCAGACCGGCGCGATCGACGGCCAGGACAATCCGCTGCCCAACGTCGAGAACATGAAGTTCTACGAGGTGATGTCGCAGATCGTGCTGACGTCGCATCTGGTTGGCTTCGATCTGCTCACCGTGTCGAGCAAGACCTGGAAGGCAATGAATGCCGACCAGCAGAAGCGCTTCCAGGCGGCGGCCAACTCGGCCATCGACTTCTCGCAGAAGAAGCATCAGGCGCGCGAGAAGGAACTGGTCGAATTCATGAAGGGCAAGGGCCTGAATATCTACGAACCGGACCAGGCCGCCTTCCGCAAGCATGCGCAGGCCAAGTACCTGGCCTCGGATCTGGCCAAGGACTGGCCGAAGGGCATGGTCGAGAAGATCAACGCGCTTTGAGTATTGCCGGCGGGGGTTGTTATACTGACCCCCGCCGTTTCTTTGCGTAGAGGACGGGGGATTCCGTGCAGCAGGCATTTCATTTCTGGGCCGGATGGCTCTACCGCCGCGGGGAAAACATTCTCGCTGCCATGCTCGGCGTCATGTTCGCCCTCTTTATCCTGCAGATCGTCTTCCGCTACCTGCTGAATCTTCCCATCGGCTGGACCAATGAGGTCAGCACCATTCTCTGGGTCTGGCTGGTGCTGTGGGGCGCCGCCTTCGTGATCCGCGAGGAAGAAGAAATCCGCTTCGACCTGATCTACGGCGCCGTGCAGCCGAAAACGCGCCGCGTGATGATGGCCATCGCCTGCCTGTCGACCGTGATTCTTTACGCCGTGTCGTTTCCCGCCAGCATCGACTACGTCAGCTTCATGAAGGTGGAAAAGGCGGCCTATCTGAAGATCCGCATGAACTGGGTCTATTCCATCTACATCGTTTTCGTGGCGGCCATTCTGGTCCGCTATCTCTGGCTCTCCTGGCAGGCCCTGAGCGGGAAAACCGGCGAAGACATCGATCCGACCAAGGCGGCGTCCGGCGTATGAGTTTCGCAAGCCCGTTTTCCATCGCCATCGTCGTCATGACGGCACTGGCCTTCCTTGGCCTGCCGATTGGCCATGCCATGATCGCTGGTTCGATCCTGTATCTGTGGATCGCCGGGCTCGATCTCGGCACGGCGGCCGAGCAGCTGCTGAACGGCATGTTCACCAACTACGTGATCCTCGCCGTGCCGCTGTTCATCCTGGCCGCCGAGCTGATGAATATCGGCTCGATGACCGAACGCCTGCTACGCTTCTGCAATGCCATCGTCGGCCGCTTCCGCGGCGGCCTGGCGCAGGTCAACGTTCTTCAGAGCATCATCTTTGCCGGCATGTCGGGCTCGGCCATCGCCGATGCCGCCGGCACCGGCAAGATGATGCAGAACATGATGACGGCCGACGGCAAATACCGCGCCAGCTATGCCGCGGCGCTGACCGCCGTCACCAGTGTGATCGGCCCGATCATCCCGCCCTCGATCCCGATGATCCTCTACGCGCTCGTGTCGGATGCCTCGATCGGTTATCTGTTCCTTGGCGGCGTGATTCCCGGCCTGCTGATGGCCGCGGCGCAGATGGGCATCGTGGCCTGGGGTGCGCGGCGCGAGAATTTCCCGGTTGAGAAGCCAACGCCGTTGCGCGATCTGCCCGGCATCACCTGGCGGGCCTTCCCCAGCCTGATGATGCCAGTGGTGCTGCTCGGCGGCATCTATAGCGGTGTGACGACACCGACCGAGGCGGCCGCCGTCGCCGCGGCCTATGCGCTGATCATCTCGGTGGTGCTGTATCGCAGCGTCAGTTTCCGCGACTTCTATCGCTCGGTGCTGGCCAGCGCGCGCACCTCGGCCTCCATCGGCATGCTGATCGCCGGGGCGCTGGTCTTCAACTATGTCGTGACGGTGGAGAATATCCCCGAAGGCATCAAGGTGCTGCTGGCCGGCTGGGACCTCTCGCCGATCGGCTTCCTGATCCTGGTCAATATCCTGCTGCTGCTGCTCGGCTGCCTGCTGGAGGGCACCACCATCCTGCTGGTGATCGTGCCGGTGCTGATCCCCGCCGCGCAGGCGCTGGGTATCGACATGGTGCATTTCGGCGTCGTGGTGGTGGTCAACATCATGCTCGGCCTGATCACGCCGCCCTATGGCCTGCTGCTGTTCGTGATGACGCGCATCGCCGAAGTGCCGATCCGCGATATCGTCCGCGACACAATGCCCTTCCTGTGGTCGATGATCGCCGCACTGGCACTGATCACCTTCTTCCCTGAAATCGTGCTGTGGCTGCCGCGGCAGCTGGGCTACGGCGGCTGAGGATAACACCGATGAAACCGATCCTGATCCTGAACGGCCCCAACCTGAACATGCTGGGCATCCGTGAGCCGCATATCTACGGCTCGACCACGCTGGACGAGATCAAGCAAAGCTGCGAAGCCTTTGCCGCCACGCAGAATGCCGCCATCGATTTCCGCCAGTCGAACCATGAAGGTGTGCTGGTCGACGCGATCCAGCAGGCGCGCGACACCGCCTCGGCCATCATCTTCAATCCGGCCGGCTACTCGTTTACCTCGGTCGCGCTGTATGATGCGCTGAAGACCTTCGAAGGTCCGATCATTGAGGTGCATATCTCGAATATCCATGCGCGTGACGAGATGCACCGGTATTCGAGGCTGTCCGCCGCCGTCACCGGCGTGATCTGTGGGCTGGGCCCGCATGGCTATATCCTCGCCATCCAGGCCGTGCTGCAGAAACTCAAGTCTTAACCGCGATCTTCCACTGTGAGGGCGGCTGGCGGCTGGCCGGCGAGGCGACGCGCCTGCATCTGCAGATAGGCGCCTTCCAGATTGCGCGTGAAGCGCGCGATATCGAACAGAGGCGAAGTCTGGCGGTTGGCCCCCAGCGTCTGGCGCAGGGCGCCGAGCCTTGCTGGATCGCGCGCCAGCGCCAGGGCCAGTGCTTCATACTCCGACAGGCTGCTGGTGATCAGCTCGGGCAGGCCGATGGTGGTCAGCAGGCTGCCGGCCACCCGGCCAATGAAGGTTTCCCCGGCGCAGGTCAGCACCGGCAGGCCAGCCCAGAGCGCATCCGAGGCCGTGGTATGCGCATTCACCGGCAGCGTGTCGAGGAACAGGTCTGCCAGCGGCTGGCGTGCCAGATGATCCGCCAGGTCCAGCGGCGGAGCAAAGATCAGCCGCGCCGGATCGATACCGCGCGCCTGTGCTTCGCGCCGCAGATTCTCGGCCGCATCCGGCTCGGCCTCCAGCTGCCACAGCACGCTGCCCGGCAGCTGGTGCAGCAGCCGCATCCAGATATCGAATACCTGCGGCGTGATCTTGTAGGAATTGTTGAAGCTGGCGAAGACGAAGCCATCTTCCGGCAGGCCGCAGGCGGCGCGCGTCGGCAGACGATCCGCAACCGGGCGACGCGTGTCGTTCGGCTGATAACAATGCGGCAGCGTGACCACCTTCTCGTCGTAAAAGGCATGCTGCGTCGGCGGAATGATGAAGGCATCGGCAATGATATAGTCGATGAAAGTCGCCCCCATCGTGCCGGGATAACCGAGATAGTTGACCTGAATCGGCGCCGGCCGCCGCGCCAGGATTTCCGAGCGCGTATTCTGCGTGTAGCCCTTCAGGTCAATCAGGATATCCAGATCGTCGGCATGGATGCGCTGCGCCGCCTCGTCATGCGACAGCAGGCGCAGGTCGACGAAACTGTCGAAGGCCGCCACCAGACGGCGCCGCACCGGGCTGTCAGACTCCGGTCCGATGGAATAGGCGATGACCTCGAAGCGGCTGCGATCATGCCGCTCCATCATTTCGGCGATCAGATAGGCGGTGGCATGTGGATGGAAGTCGGCCGAGAGATAGCCGACACGAAGCCGCGCGCGCTGCTGCGGCGGACGCTGCGGCAGGAGAGTGGCGGACTGGGCTGCGCTCTCGGCATAGGCGCGCGCCACCAGCAGCTGTTCCTGCGGCGTGGAGGATAACGTGATCAGCGAAAAGGCCGTGGTTTTTCTGGACCCGGCGCGCACCTGCTCGCGCACCCTGCCCTCCACCAGGCTGTCATAGTCGCGCCAGTCGCAGATATTCCGCTTCTCGAAGGAAATCTTGCCCCAGATGCCGTCATGATCGGGGTTCAGCGCTGCGACCCGCTCGAACAGGGTGATCGCTTCGCGGCGCCGACCGCTATCCGCCAGCAGCGTGCCGAGATTGGCCAGCGCATTGAGAAAATCCGGTTTCAGGCGCAGCGCTTCGCGATAGGCGGTTTCGGCGCCGGCCGCATCGCCGGCGCGCTTCAGCGCATTGCCCAGGTTGCTCCAGGCCTCGTGCAGGTGCGGCGCGGCGGCCAGCGCCTCGCGATACCGCGCGATGGCCTCGCCATGGCGGCCCAGATCGGACAGGCACAGGCCGAGCTGCATCAGCAGCTGCGGGAAGCGCGGATTGATCGCGAGCGCCTGTTCCTGGATGGCCACGGCCTCGGCCAGCCGTCCACTCTGCCGATAGGTCATGGCAAGGTGATAATGTGAATGCAGGTAGTCCGGCTGCAGCCGCAGAGCCTGTTCATAGCAGGCGGTGGCCTCGGCGAGATCGCCGCGACTGCGCAGCATATTGCCAAGGCTGTTGAGCACCATGGCATTGGGCCGGAGGGCGATGGCCTTGCGGAAGCTGGCCTCGGCCTCGGCCAGCTGTCCCTGGGCGCGCAGGGTATTGCCGAGATTGTTCAGCACATCGGTGTCGCGCGGGTCGATGCTCAGCGCACGGCGCAGCAGCTTGGCGGCTTCGTCCAGGTCGCCGCGCTCAAACAGCAGGGCGCCCAGATTCTGTACCGCAAGCAGATCGCGCGGACGTTTTAGCAGGATTTTGCGATAAAGCTTTTCTGCCTCATCCTTCCGGCCGGCCTGATGCGCCTCCACCGCCTGGACGAGAACCTTGTCGATTGCCATGCTCTTGCCTGCAAATCCCCTGTGCGCGGAGCATATCGGGGGCGTGTAACCGTCGCCACAGTCCTGCCGGACAATCGGCGCCATAATTTGACCCTGTTCGCCTGGCTGACTATGCCGGTCATCCGGTCGTTTCGCCGCCCCTGTCGAGTGTCGCCATGACGGAGCCAGCCCCTTCTTCTGCCCGCACCACCGTCTGCATCAGCGGCGGCGGACCAGCCGGCATGATGCTGGGCCTGCTGCTGGCGCGCGCCGGTATCCATGTCACCGTGCTGGAAAAGCACAGGGACTTCTTCCGCGACTTCCGCGGCGACACCATCCACACCTCGACGCTGGAACTGATGCGTGAACTCGGTCTGCTGGAAGAATTTCTCCGGCTGCCGCATCACAATGTCCATAGCATCGGCGGCACCTTTGGCGGCGAGAGCATCAGGCTCGGCGAGTTTCGTTACCTGCCGACGGACTGCAAGTTCGTCGCCTTCATGCCGCAGTGGGATTTCCTCGATTTCCTGAAACGGCAGGCCGAGCAGTATCCCGAGTTCAACCTGCTGATGGATGCCGAGGCGATTGCACTGCTCAGGGATCGCGGTCGGGTCAACGGGGTACGCTGGCGCGATGCCAATGCTGCCGAACACGAGATCGAAGCACATCTGGTGGTCGCCTGTGACGGACGCGATTCCACGCTGCGGCAGCAGAGCGGCCTGCCGGTGATCGATATCGGCGCGCCCATTGACGTGCTGTGGTTCCGCCTTGAACGGGCCGACGGCGATCCCGACGACCTGCTGGGCCGTATCGATACCGGACAGGTGCTGGTGATGATCGACCGCGGCGACTACTGGCAATGCGCCTATCTGATCCGCAAGAACGGTTTCGAGGCGCTGCGGCAGCGCGGCCTGCCGGCCCTGCGCGCCGATCTTGCGCGGATCGCGCCGTTTGCGGCCGGAAGACTCGACTCAGCACTCGACGACTGGGACAGGCTGAAACTGCTGTCGGTGCAGATCAACCGGCTGCATCGCTGGCATGCGCCGGGCCTCTTATGCATCGGCGATGCGGCCCATGCGATGTCGCCGGTCGGCGGCGTCGGCATCAACCTGGCGATCCAGGACGCGGTGGCAGCGGCCAATATCCTGTATTCCTGCCTGCGCGAGGCGCAGGAGGAAGGCTCAGCCGTCAGCGACAGCCTGCTGGAGGCCGTGCAGAAACGCCGCGACTGGCCGACCAGGGTTATCCAGGCCTTCCAGATTCGCGTGCAGAATTTCCTTGAGCAACAGGTATTCAACGCTGCCGGCCCGGTCAAACCGCCGCTGCTGCTGCGTCTCATCACCCATATTCCGATCCTGCGCGGTCTGGCACCACGGCTGGTGGCGCTGGGGCCGCGGCGCGAACATATCGAGACGCCAGACACGCACTAAAATCAGCGCCCTTTCCCGCCCGCCTGTTGCCGCAGGCCGGAACGGGTATACTGCCGGTGCGTTCATTCATGATGGTTTTCCGCCTGAAATACCTTGCGGCGCTGGTCGCCGCCCTGCTGGTGCTGGCCGTCGTCGCGGCTGCCGCGCTGGTCGTCTGGCCGCGCGCTGCGGCACAGATGCTCGCCACTCACCTGCTCGACCGCCGCGTCGCTGTCGCCGAACTCTCGTTTGGTATTGGCGATCCGGTGACCGTGCGAGTGCGCGGTCTGCAGATCGCCAACATGCCAGGCAGCAGCAGCCCGGACTCAGCACCTGACATGATCGCCATCGAAGCAATCGATGCCGCACTGGATCGCGCCATGCTGCTGCAGGGCAAGCTGGTCTATGAAAGCCTGCAGGTCACCCGACCACGCATTGCGCTGGAACGCGATGCGAGCGGCAAGGGCAACTGGGACTTCGGCACTGGCGGCGGCTCGGGAGAGGCCTCGACCTCGGATAGCCGGCTGACGCTGGTGCCGAAAAACCGCATGCAGTTTCCCAGCCTGCTGAATTTCCGCCTGACCGGCGGCGAACTGCGTTTCCGCACCTCTTCGGGCAAATGGCTGCGCGTGCCGCTGGACGACCTGACCATCCAGGCCGCCGATGAGGATGCGCCGGTCAGTCTGGTTCTGGATGGCGGCTACAACGATACCGATGCGCAGCTGACCGCCACCACGGCGTCCTTCAATGCCTTCCGTGATGCCTCGAAACCTTTCGATGCCGGTTTCAGTATCGCCATGCCGGGCGTGAAGCTGGATTTCAAGGGTGTGCTGCAGGAACCGCTGGATTTCGAGGGCGTGGAAGGCCGGCTGGCGCTGGAAGCGCGGCAACTCGACGACCTGATCCGGATTTTCGACACGCCGACCGGCATCGTTGCGCCGCTGAAACTGTCTGGCGGCTTCACCCGCAACGGCGATGCCTGGCGGCTGGAAGATGCACGCGGCGATATCGGCGGCAATCTCTTTACCGGTCGCATCGCGCTGGACGAAGGCAATCGCGGCGAGGCGGATGATCTGCAATTCGGCCTCGACTTCGAAAAACTCGATCTTCCCAGCGTGATGCCGCAGGGTGATGGCAGTGACGACTGGCGCAAGGCCAATATCCGGCCGGCTACGGCGAAAGATACCGCGCATCTGGATCTACAGGTCAGCGCCGACCAGTTGCTCTATGGCGATCGCCAGCTGCGCCAGGTGGCGGTGGCCGTCGAGGTTGCCGCCGGGTTTATCAAGCTGCATGGCGCCACCGCCAATCTGGGCAGGCCGGACCAGGCGGGGCATCTGCGTATGAACGGCGAGCTGCGCGCCACTGAAAACGACAGCGCCAGTCTGAATGCCAGCCTGCAGCTCGACCGCGCCGAGGCCGGCACGCTGCTGCAGGCACTGGGTCTGCGTGATAGTGCTTCGCAGATTGCCGGCGCCATCGAAGGCCGCGCCAATCTGACCATGCGCGGCGCGATACTGGGCGAGGCGCTGAAGACCGCGCGCGGCCATGCCGTGATGACCATGCAGCAGGGCCGCATCGCCCGCAGCCTGGTGGAAGCCGCCTCGGCCGATCTGCGCGCCATCTTCCGCGACCGCGATGACAGCACGGCGTTGCGCTGCCTGCTGGCCGCGGCAGAAATCCGCGATGGCCTGATGGTGCTGGGGCCACTGAACCTGCGCAGCGATCGCGGCACGATCCGCGGCGGCGGGCATCTTGATCTGGTCCAGCGGCAGCTCGATCTGGTGCTGCGCTCCGATCCGAAAACCACCGGCTTCCTGGCGCTCGACATCCCCCTGCATCTGCAGGGGCCGCTCGGTGACCTATCGGCCAAGCCCGACCGCCAGGCCGTGCTGCCGGGTCAGACGCTGCCCGATCTGCCGCCGGCGCAGGCCATGCTGGCGCGCGCCAATCCCTGTTCCCAGTAAAGGAAACTGCGAAAAACCGCAGACAGGAACCGCCGCTTTTGTGGCGACGTTTAGACGGGACACAATTTCGAGGCACCCGTCATGCCGAATGCGCCGTTACAGACTCAGCCCAAACAGAAGTCGGGGCCCAATCTTTGGTTCACCCGTTTCGCCGGCCGCGCCGCACATTTCGCCGGCACGCCCTGGGTGTTTGCCGCCGCGCTGCTGAGTATCGTGGTCTGGGCCGCCACAGGCCCACTGCTGGGATTCTCCGAAGTCTGGCAGCTCACCGTGAATACCGGCACGACGATCATCACTTTCCTGATGGTGTTCCTGATCCAGAACACGCAGAACCGCGACGCCGTCGCCATGCAGATCAAGCTGGACGAACTGATCCGCGCCACGCGCGGCGCCGAGAATGCACTGCTCGACCTCGAGGAACTGACCGAGGAGGAACTCGACAAGTTCCGCGACACCTACGAGACGCTGGCCGAAAAAGCACGCGCTGCCCAGCAGAAGAAGAAAGCGGCGGCCTGACATGCTGCAGCCCCTGACGCCTGAAGCCGCCGCGCGCGAAGCCGGCCTGCGCTATGTCAGCGATGCCGGCCCTGGCCTGCGCCGCCAGCGCAGCGGCATCGGTTTCAGCTATCGCGACACGGACGGCGCATTGCTGCGTGACAGGGCGACGCTGCAGCGTCTGCGCAGCCTGGCGATCCCGCCGGCCTGGACGCAGGTCTGGATCTGCCCGCGCAGCGACGGCCATATCCAGGCCACCGGTCGCGATGCGCGCGGTCGCAAGCAGTATATCTATCATCCGGAATTCCGCGCCTTGCGTGAAAGCGGCAAATACGCCGCGTTGCCGGGCTTTGCGCGCCTGCTGCCGGCGATCCGCGCGCAGGTGACCGCCGATATGGCGCGCAGCGGCCTGCCGCGCGAAAAGGTACTGGCCGCCATCGTCTACCTGCTGGAACGCACGCTGATTCGCATCGGCAATGCCGACTATGCCGAGCAGAATGGCAGCCACGGCCTGACCACGCTGACGCGCCGGCATGTGAAGGTCGAAGGCGGCGCGCTGCGCTTTCGCTTCACCGGCAAGAGCGGCAAGAGCTGGGACCTGCAGCTGCATGATCGTCGCGTGCTGAAAGTGATCCGCGCCTGCCAGGAGCTGCCGGGCCAGGAACTGTTCCGCTATCGCGCCGAGGATGGCGCAGTGCTGGCGGTGAGTTCGGCCGATGTGAACGACTACTTACGCAGCGTGAGCGGCAGCGAGGTGACGGCGAAGGATTTCCGCACCTGGGCCGGCACGGTGCTGGCGGCACTGGCGTTGCAGGCCTTTGCCGCGCCGCAGAGCCAGCGCGAGGCCAAGCGCAATCTGAAAGCGGCGATCACCGAAGTGAGCGGCAAACTCGGCAACACCGTGACGATCTGTCGCAAATGTTACATCCATCCGGTGGTGATCGAACGTTACATGGCAGGACAACATCGTCTGCGCATGCCGACAAAAATTGACATCATCGGGTTGCAGCCGGAGGAAATCGCGGTTCTGCGACATATTACGCAGCGTAAAATTTCAGCGCTGCGTCTCCCGGTTGCAGTCAAACCCAAAGCCAAAACAATCGTGAAGAAAAATCCCCCGCCAAAAAAGAGTCTGCGTGAAACACGCGAAACTGTGATGGCGAACGGAACGCAGCCGTAACTGATGCGTTATATCAACGGCCGAGCCTGTCCAGGCTTGTTCCGGCCGCAGTATAGGTTCGCTATAGTAAAACGAATCAGTGCGTCGGATCAGGAACACTAGGAGTGCCCCCCATGCAGACCAATCTCCAGATCCTCGACTGGACCATCGACGCCGCCGCCAAGATCGTCGAGAACGACGACTATGTCGTGTCCTTCTATGATGGCGAAGATGGCGATTACGACATCGCCTATATGCGCGCCAAGCAGACGCGGCGGATGACGCCGGCGGATGAGCGCGTGGCGATGCGCGATGCGCGCGTGGCCTTCAACTTGGCCATGCGGCAACAGCGGGTCTGACGCGATCAGCGTTTGACAAATATCTGTGGGTAAAATCACGCCCTGCCTACGCTGTTATGCGCCGCACCGTCTAAGCAATAGACAAAGGAATTTCCTTCCTCTTATCTGAGCAAAATTGGGGGAAGGCGATGGCTGTTCTGTTAGATGAAGCGCAAGCGCTGCTTGCTTCACTAGATGAGGCAAATTTCTCTTGGCTGTCGGAAGACATAAAGCGAGCAATAGAAACAGCCGAGGATGATGACATCCATATCAAGCGGGCGTTGGAGCCTAGCGTGTCCGCTGCAAATATTGAAGACAGTGAACTTGGAAATTTAGAAGCGAGTTGGACAAGCGAAACCTTAGATTCACCAATAATTCTTACGGAAGCATCAGGACAAGTTTCTTTTATTCTCGATACAATTCATGCAGTCCTTATCGCGCCAATACTTCAGTATCAGCGTATCAACCAAATACTGAAAACTTCTGATTTATCTGAGCAGCCACTACATATTGAGAGTGTGTCGGGATTGGATTCCGGCAATCTTCAGGAACTCAATACAGACATTCGAAGTCTCTTGGATTTAATGCGACAACTTGGGCAACGCCCCAGTCCACCAACCCCGACATCAAGCTCTGAACCTATTACGGGTCCTCGCCGGTAAAGCTATGGCTCGCCCCGCACCGGATACCTCCCAACTGAACGAACTTGTGCGTTTGTTAAAATCGCTGCGCAAAAAATCTCCCTTTACATCATCTGATTCAGGGGCAAAGGTTTACGAAGCATACATAGCTCTGACACTTGCTGATAAAATCAGAAACGAGGCGCGCAGAAGAGGCAGGAGTGTTACTTTAAAACTGGCACATGATGCCAAAGGTGCGCCGAAAACTTATGTTCTTCGTGGCGGTCCAGGAAAATTAACCAGCGCACCCGTCAAAGGCAGGAGCCTGCCGCCGACACACTTCTCACTAAGTATTGACAGCGCGGAGTATGAAATTCACTCAGGGGTACGTTGGCTCGATCACAAGAATCAGATCGCACATGAAGCCGATCTTGCGATAATTAAACTGCCCAGAAATACAAAAACGACCTCAGGGTTTGTTCAGCAGCAGTTGCTCCTCACGGTGGAATGTAAGTTCTGGGGCAGTAAAGTTTCTTTGGAAATAGCTAGGAATGCGGAATCTTTCGCATATTTCATGAAGCCGAATATACACTTCTTGGTTTCAAAATCTGCTGCAAGCCGTAACGTCGTTAGCTTCTTCAATTATTATATGCGAGGAGCGTTTAATCCAAAGGGCGGCCAGTATCATTCGGATGTAGTAACGCACGGAAGTGGAGCGCAGCAGCGCTTTTTAGATGAGGCGGCTTCCAGCTTCTGCAGCAGCATTGGTATTTAAATCGAATTCCGCCGCCAGCAATTCGTAGGAGCGCCGCTTCACGTCGCGGCTATGCGTCCAGGTCAGGATGACGATCTCGTCCAGGCTCTGCGCCTGCGCGAGCTGGCGCAGCTTCTCGGCCACCTGCGCCGCTGAACCCGCATAGGACTGCGCCCAGAGCGTTTCGACTTCCACCTCTTCGTCGCGGCTGAAGGGCGGCAGATCGTCCGGCGCCAGGAGTGGGCCGAGACGGCCGCGATTGCGATCGATGCGCCAGCGCGCGCGGCTGCGGAACCAGTGGCGCGCCTCGTCTTCGGTTTCGGCGGCCAGCGCCCAGACACAGAGATTGGCCTTCGGCGCCGCAAGGAACGGCGAGGGTTTGAAATTGCGGCGATAGAGGTCGAGCGCCTGTCCCGCCCCGCGCCCGTCGGTGATGAAATGCGCAAAGGAATATGGCAGGCCGAAATGCGCCGCCAGCTGCGCGCCATAGTCCGAACTGCCCAGCATCCAGACATCCGGCGCGGTCGACTCACTCATCGGATGCGCCGTCACCGTGCGGAAGCTGTGGCCCTCCGGCATCTCCAGGCCATTCACCCAATGCAGCAGGTCACGCACCTGCGCGGGGAAATTGTCGGCATGGTCGTTATGCGGATTGAGCGCCAGCGCCGTGCGGCCATCCGAGCCCGGCGCCCGGCCGACGCCGAGATCGATACGGCCCGGCGCCAGCGCATCCAGCACCCGGAACTGTTCGGCCACATGCAAGGCGGAGTAATGCGGCAGCATCACGCCGGCCGAGCCGAGACGAATCCGCTCGGTCTTCATCGCCAATGCTGCCAGCAGCACCTCGGGCGAAGAGCCGGCGATAGAGGCGTGGTTATGGTGCTCGGCGATCCAGAAACGGCTGTAGCCCAGCGCTTCGGCATGCTGGGCGAGGCTGACGGTATCGCGGATCGCCTGGTCTTCCGGCGTGCCATGCGAAACGGTGGACTGGTCGAGGACGGAGAGGCGGAACGCGGGCTGGGTCATGGCAGCCTAGCTAGGACACAACCCCGGCCTTGGCAACTCTTTGTCTCACCCGTTCAGCGCCGCCCACATTTGTTGGTCGCGTTCCGCCGTCCAGATGCGCGGATGGTCGAGGCCCATCGCCTCATCGTAAGCGCGCGCCACGTTAAACGGCTGGCAGTGGTCGAAAATCGCAAAGTTGCCGAAGCGCGGGCGCATCGCGTCATTGCAGCGGTCGAAGGCCTCCTTGAGCGACAGGCCTTTCGCGGCCGATTCCGACACCGAGCCATATAAAGTCGTGAGGAAATCGCGGGTGAGCTGCAGCCCGTCGCCGACGTCCTTGGGATTGCCCAGCGCATCGCCGCGGCCGGGCACCAGTGCCTTGGCATTGAACTCGCCGATTGCATCCAGCGTCTTCGGCCAGTCCTTGAAATGCGCGTCGCCGCAATAGCAGGCCGAGTGGTATTCCACCAGATCGCCCGAGAACAGCACACCGGCATCGGGCACCCAGGCCACCGTGTCGCCCGCGGTATGGCCACGGCCCAGATGCATGATCTCGACGCGGCGCTTGCCCATATACAGCGTGAATTTCTGCGGGAAGGTCATGGTCGGCCAGGTCAGGCCGGGAATGCTTTCGGCGGCGCGGAACAGGCGCGGGAAGCGGCCGTATTCGCTGTCCCAATCCTCTTTGCCGCGTTCCACAATGAGGCTGCGCGTGGCATCCGAGGCCAGAATCTGTTCCGGCTGATAGGCCGAGGCACCGAGCACGCGCACGGCGTGGTAATGCGTCAGCAGCACATATTTGATCGGCTTGTCGGTCACCTTGCGGATGTAGTCGATCACCTGGTTTGCCATCTTCGGCGTCGCCTGGGTGTCGATCACCATCACGCCGTCATCGCCGACGATCACGCCGGTATTGGGATCGCCCTGTGCAGTGAAGGCATAGAGCCCCTCGCCGAGCTGGCTGAAGGTGACGACCTTTTCTTCGGTATCGGCGGTGGAGGCGAATTTCGGGGCGGACATGGCAGGACTCCCTATTTGCCGAGCAGCGTTTCCGGCAGCCAGAGCGCGAGCTGCGGGAACATGATGCACAGTAACAATGCGATAAGCTGGATGATGACGAAAGGCACGATGCCGCGATAGATGATCCGCGTGCCGATTTCCTTGGGTGCTACGCCGCGGATATAGAACAGCGCATAGCCAAACGGCGGCGTCAGGAACGAGGTCTGCAGGTTCACCGCGAACAGGATGGCGAACCAGAGCAGGATCTGGTCCTTATCGAGCGTGCCGAATTCCAGCCCGGCCATGATCGGCGCGATGATTGGCATGACGATGAAGGTGATCTCGACCCAGTCGAGGAACATGCCGAGCACGAAGATAAAGGCCATGATCACGAACATGACCCAGTAGGGATTGGTGCCGGCCTCGTCGACGCCGAGCGCATCGGCAATCATGGTGTCGCCGCCGAGCTTGCGGAAGATCACGCTGAAGATGGTGGCGCCGATCATCACGAACATGATCATCGCCGTAGTGCGCGTGGTTTCGTTCAGCACGGCGAGGAACTGCTTCCAGGTCAGCTGGCGCGAGGCCAGTGCCAGCAGGAAGGCGCCCAGCGCACCGAGCGCGGCTGCCTCGGTGGGCGTGGCGATGCCGGCGATGATCGAGCCGAGCACCACGAGAATCAGGATCATCGGCGCCACCAGGTCGCGCGCCAGCCGCGCCGCGGCCTGGCCGAACGGCAGGCGGTCGCGCGCCGGCAGCGGCGGCATGGTTTCCGGTTTGAAGATCGCCAGGAAGACCAGATAGACGATATAGAGACCGCCCAGCATCAGGCCGGGGATCATCGCGCCAGCGAAGAGATCGCCGACCGAAATCCGCATCGTGTCGCCCAGCACCACCAGCATGATGCTGGGTGGAATGAGAATACCCAGCGTGCCGGTGGAGGCGATAATGCCGGTGGCGAGTTTGGGGTCATAGCGGCTTTCCAGCATGACCGGCAGCGCCAGCACGCCCATCAGCACCACGGAGGCGCCGATAATGCCGGTGGAGGCCGCCATGACGATGCCGATGATGGCCACCGCAAAGGCATAACCGCCAGGTAGTGGCCCGAGCAGGCCGGCCAGCGATTTCAACAGCCGCTCGGCAATGCCGGATTTTTCCAGCATCAGTCCCATGAAGACGAACAGCGGCACGGCGATGAGCAGCCAGTTGCTCAGGATGCCTGAGAAGGTGCGCGACACGCCGGTAGAAAGGAACAGGATCGGCACGTCGGCAGCAAAAGTGAAGATCACCCCGATGCCGGCCAGCACGATCGCCACCGGATAGCCGGTGAAGATGCCCAGCAGCAGAGCGACGCACATCAGGAGCGGCCAGAAATATTCCATATTGCCGGACTCCTAGGCGCCGAGCTGGCGGTCCGCGACGGCGCCGCGGGTGAGAATGAGCTGGAGGATCAGGCGCAGCGTACGCGCCAGCCCGAGCAGGCCGAGCAGGCCGAAGCCGAGCGGCATCACCGCCTTGATGATCCAGGTATTGCTGAGCCCGCCATAGGACGAGCCCTCGTTCGAGGTGTAGGCCGACATCATGAATTTCCAGGCAAACCAGGTCATCACGGCGGCAAAGGGCAGCAGGAAGACGATATCGCCGAAAATGATGATGATGCGGCGCGTGCGTTCGGTGAAGTTGTTGGCAATGAAATCGACGCTGACATGGCCATCGGTATGCAGCGCATAGACGCCGCCGAGCATGACCATCACGGCAAACAGATGCCATTGCAGGTCGGTCAGTCCGTTCATGGTGATCTTGCTGCCGAACAGCGGCAGGTTGGTATCCCAGGCAAACAGCGTGTTGATGCGCAGATGCACCATCAGAACGCTGAGGCAGACGCTGATCACCAGCAGTGGCGTGGCCCAGCCGACGGCGCGGCCGAACCAGGCGCAGGCTTCCTCGATCCGTTGCAGCAGGGCAGTCATCGCGGGTCTCGCTTGCAGGAAATGGCGCTGCCGACCCAAGCGGCCGGCAGCGCCCGTTTTACTCGACTCAGTTGCTGCGCGGCAGGGCCTGCAGGTCACCCCAGCGACCGACGCGCTTGGTATAGGCGGTCAGCGACTTGTAGGCTTCGGCGAACAGCGCATCGTTCTTCGCCTCTTCTTCCATCACCTCGGTCGAGGCTTTCTGCAGTGCGGCCAGCACCGCATCGGGGAAGCGCTGGACCTTCACGCCGGCCGCTTCGATCTTCTCGATCGCGTCGATCTGCGCGTTGATCTGGTCGAAGGTGTTGAAGGTGATGTTGGCATAGCAGGCCTCGATCATCGCCTTCTGGTGCTTCTCGGGCAGCGACTTCCACACATTCATGTTGACGATGATGGTGTCCCAGCTCGCCGGCTGGTGCCAGCCCGGGAAGTAGTAATACTTGGCGATCTTCTGCAGGCCGAGGCCGAGATCGAGCTGCGGCGCGGAGAATTCCGCCGCCTCGATGCGACCGCGTTCCAGCGAGACGAAGATTTCGCCGGCCGGCACGAGCTGCACATTGGCGCCCAGCTTGGCCATCGCCTTGGCACCCAGGCCGGCGATGCGCATGTTGAGACCCTTCAGGTCGGCAACCGACTTGATCTCCTTGTTGAACCAGCCGCCGGCTTCCGGCACGACCAGGTGGCAGGGGATGATCTTGACGTTATGCGGATCGTAGGCCTTCTGGATGATCTCCAGACCGCCGCCCTGGAACATCCAGCCGAGGAAGAGTTCAGGGTTCGGGCCGAACGGCATCGAGCCGACCAGATTGGCGACCGGAATCTTGCCGGCCCAGTAGCCGACCCAGTCGAAGCCCATCGGGATCGAGCCGTTCGACACCGCGCCGAACACCTCAAACGGCGGCACGAATTCGCCGGCGCCATGTACCTTGATCTTGACCTCGTTGTTGGTCATCAGCGCGACGCGCTCGGCCCATTTCACCGGGCTCGGACCGATCGAGGGCACCTGCAGGCCGAACACGCTCTGCAGATCGAAGTTCTTGGCCTGGGCCAGAACCGGCTGCGGCGCGGCGAGGCCAAGGCCCAGTGCCGCGACGGCTGCCGCCTTGAGAATAAGCTGACGCATGAATCCCTCCCTTCGGGGTTTTGCGAACCGACCGAATGTCCCGTCCTTAAGTGGACGGGGCGTTTCCTCCAATGACAGCGTGCAGCCAGGCCGCGTAAACGGACCGCTTGCAATCGCGTCGGCTCGACTATATGAAATAACGAATAAGTTCGCAATAAGCGAATTATGGGACGGAACGTCATACGCGGAGGCTAAAATGAGCCAGCTTCTTCAAGGTGATATCGCCGTGGTCACCGGCGCGGCGCAGGGCAATGGCCGGGCATTGGCCCTCGGCCTGGTCCGTGCAGGCGCCCGGGTTGCACTGGGCGATGTGAATGCGGCCGGTGCCGCCGCCGTGGCTGACGAAATCCGCAGCCTGGGCGGCCAGGCCTTCGCCGCCGGGCTGGATGTCGGCGACGCCGCCCAATGCGCGGCTTTTGCCGCGGCGGTGGAACGCGAACTCGGCGGCGCCTGCTCGGTGCTGGTCAACAATGCCGGCATCATCCGGCGCATCGCCATTGATGACGCCGACTATGACGCGCAGTGGGATGCCACGTTGCGCGTGAACGCCACCGGCATGAAGAACATGGTGCGCGCCCTGCTGCCGCAGCTGCGTAAGACCAAAGGCCGCGTGGTCAATCTCGGCTCGATCAATTCCTTTGCCACCGGCCCGCGCAGCAGCACCTACACCGCCAGCAAGGGCGCCGTGCTGCAGCTGACCCGCGCGCTCGCTGCCGAACTGGCAGCCGAAGGAATCCGCGTCAACGGCATCGCGCCGGGCGTGATCGACACGCCGATGACCGAAGCGACGCGCGCCAATCCCGAAGCCATCGGGCGTTTCATGGCGCATACACCGATGGGGCGCACCGGCAAGCCAGAAGAACTCGTCGGGCCTGTCGTCTTCCTGGCCTCCAGCATGTCGAGCTACGTCACCGGCGCCATGCTGCCGGTCGATGGCGGCTTCCTTACGGTGTGAGCATGACGATGAAAACCTACGATTGCGATCTTCTGGTGGTGGGTTCTGGCGCCGGCGGCATGGCGGCGGCGATCACCGCGAAACTGCATGGTCTGAATGTGCTGGTGGTCGAGAAAGAAGCCGTCTTTGGCGGCACGACGGCACGCAGCGGCGGCTGGCTGTGGATTCCGGGCAACCCGCTGGCAGCGCGCGAAGGATTCAAAGACAGCAAGGAACAGGGCCGCACATATCTTCAGGCCGAAGCCGGCAATCATTTCGATGCAGCCCGCGTCGATGCGTTTCTGGAGAACGGCCCGAAGATGGTCGAGTTCTTCGAGCAGAAAACCGCTGTCGAATTCGTGCTCGGGCCGCAGTTCTCCGACTATCACCCGAACCAGCCCGGGGCGATGACCGGCGGACGCTCGATTGTCGCCGCGCCTTACGATGGCCGCGAACTGGGCGCGCAGATCAAGACCCTGCGTCCGCCGCTGGAAGAGATCACCTTCGTCGGCATGATGATCGGTTCCGGCAAGGAACTGCTGCATTTCTTCAACGTCACGCGCAGCGTGGTCTCGGCGGCTTACGTGGCCAAGCTGCTGGCGAAATACCTGCGCGACCTGGCGCTACATGGTCGCGGCATGCGACTGACCAATGGCAATGCACTGGCGGGTCGTCTGGCCAAGTCGGCCGCCGATCTCGGCATTCCGCTCTGGCTGGAAGCACCGGCGGGCGAATTGCTGCGCGACGGCGACCGCGTGACCGGCGCGATGATCAACACCAAGGACGGTCCTGTGCGGGTGAGCGCGACGAAAGGCGTGGTGCTGGCCACCGGCGGCTTCCCGCATGACATCGCGCGCCGCGCCAAGCTGTATCCGCATGCGCCGACCGGCGCGGAGCACTGGTCGCCGACGCCCGAGAGCAATACCGGCGATGGCATCAAGCTGGCACAGAAAGCCGTGGGCGCCATCACGGCTGACGAACTGCCGAATGCCGCCGCCTGGGTGCCGATCAGCCGGCCGCTGCGGTCGGATGGTACGCCCGGCACGTTTCCGCATTTCATCGATCGCGCCAAGCCCGGCGTGATCGCGGTAACCAAAGCCGGCAAGCGTTTTGTCAACGAAGGCAATTCCTATCACGATTTCTGCCAGGCACTGGTCAAGGCCAGCAAAGACCTGCCCGGCGAAATCTGCGCCTGGCTGATCACCGACCATCCGACTCTGCGCCGCTACGGCCTTGGTCATGTGAAGCCCTTCCCGGTGCCGCTGTCGCACCAGATCCGCAGCGGCTATCTGAAGCGCGGTCGCACGCTGGGCGAACTGGCCGCAGAGTGCGGCATCACAGCGAGCGCCTTTGAGCAGACCGTCGCCACTTACAATCGCTATGCTGAAGCCGGCGAAGACCCAGAGTTTCAAAAGGGCAGCACGGCCTATAACCGCTATCTCGGCGATCCCACCGTCACGCCCAATCCCTGTCTGGCACCGATCAAGACCGGGCCGTTCTATGCCGTGCAGGTCGTGATCGGCGATCTGGGCAGCTTCGCCGGCCTGAAGACCGATGCGCAGGCGCGCGTGCTGAACGGCGAAGGCCAACCGGTGCCCGGGCTTTACGCAGCCGGGAACGACATGGCCAGCATCATGGGCGGCAACTATCCCGGTGGCGGTATCACGCTGGGGCCCGCCATGACCTTTGGCTATATCGCCGGGCGCCACGCCGCCGGCGTCGAGGCGTGACTCCGCGCCCGTCGGCGGTTATGCAATAGGCATGGGGGACAGGATCGATCCGGCGACAGCCAGCCCGCTTTATGGCGGCGACGACACCGATACGCCCGCGCTGAAAGGCCGCGGCGTGCAATCGGTCGAGATCGGCGGCCGGCTGCTGACCCTGCTGGCCCAAAGCGGCCAGCCGATGATGCTGCGTGACCTGGCACAGATGGCCGAACTGACGCCCGGCCAGGCGCATGCCTATATCACCAGCCTGCGCAAGCTCGACCTGGTCGAGCAGGATGCCGCCTCGGGCCGCTATCGGCTCGGGCCGTTTGCGCTCACGCTTGGCCTGGCGCGGTTGCGCGGCAGCGACCCGTATCGCCTCGCCGCCGAACAGGTGGCAGCGCTGGCCGATCAGCTGAACCTGATGGTGGCGATCACGGTCTGGGGCACGCATGGCCCGACCATCGTGCTGGTGCAGGAATCGTCGAACTACAT
>JAGXRD010000146.1 GCA_018336035.1 Alphaproteobacteria bacterium
CGCCGACTGGCTGCCGCCGCCACTTTACGACCCGCCGATTCTCCGCTCCTGACCTGACCCACGGCCCGGCTCGCAGGGCCATGTTTGACGTCTGGAGACGGAGTATTTTCCATGTTCAATCCTGTCGCATGGCGTGGCGCCGGAAGTGCCATGCTGTTGCTCACCGCCTGGTTCGGCCTGCTGGTCCCCCAGCACGCATTGGCGCAGCCCGCATTGGGCAGCGAACTCTCCCCGCTGCTGGCGACCGCTCGCAGCCAGCATCCCGAAATCGCAATTGCGGCACTTGAGCGCGACATGGCAGCGGCCCGCGCCTCGGCGGCCGACAGCCTGGCGGATCCGACTTTCCGGGTCGAGTTCAACGACAATACGCGCTCATCCGGCCTGCTGCCCGACCAACTCGGCTACCGTAAATACATGCTGGAGCAGAGTTTCCCACTGGGCGGCAAGCGCGATCTGCGTCGTCGTATTGCAGATGCGGAGACAGCGGACGCGCAGTCGCGCGAGGATCAGGTCTCCAACGAACTGGTCGCGCGGATCAAGGCGGTTCAGGCGCAGCGCCATCTCGCACAGGCGGGCCTGCGCATTCTTAGCGACCAGCGCAGTTTGCTGGACCGCACTATTGAGGCGGCCGATCGCGGCTATGCGCAGGGCCGGGTCGGCCAGGAAGGTGCGCTGAACAGCCGTCTGGCCCGCAACCGCCTGGAAACCGAAGTCGCGCGTCTGCAGGGCGATATCCGCCAGCTCGATGCCCGCCTGAACGGTCTGCTGGGGCGGGAGACCGGCACCGCCCTGCAGCCCCCGCTTGGGCTCGCGCCGATGCCCAGGCCAGAGCGTCTGCAGTTCGAGAACCTGATGGCAGAGGCTGCCGACCGCAACCCGCAATTCCGCCAGCTGGTCGCCCGCGGCAGCGGCGCCGACGCCAGGCGCCGGCTTGCCGATGCCGACTGGGTGCCGGATGTCTCGCTCGGCGTCGGCACAATCGAACAGGATTTCGGGGTGCGGGCCTATGAGGCCTACATCACCCTGAACATTCCGCTACGCGGTGGCTTGAGGGATGCCAAGAAGAGCGAAGCGATCGCCGAGCAGAGCGCCGTCAGGGTTCGGCGCCAGGCCATTGAACTGGACCTGGCCTCGAATTTCCGGGAGATGCTGGCCGGACTGGAAGCGCAGCAGCGCATCGAAAGTCTCAGCAGCGGCAGCATCCTGTCGCAGGCGCGCGCCGCCGTCACCGCGCAGCTGCGTGCCTATGAGCAGGGCAGCGGCGGCTTTGCCGACCTGCTTCAAGCCCAGAGCCGGCTTCGCGAGGTGGAACTGGACGGAATAAGGGCCCAGGTGGAGCAACGCCGCCTGCTGGCTGAAATTGAACGTCTGGTCGGAGGTGACCTATGAGCCGCATCCGTTTTGTCCTGGCCGGTATGGCGATCGCCGCACTGGCCGGCTCTGTGGGCTACGTTGTCGGGACCGGACTTCCCGGCGGACCGCGCGACAAGAATGCCGCGCCGGCAACGACCGCCGGTCAGCCGACCGCGGAGGCAGCCAGGCCGGAGAGGAAGCTGCTCTATTACCGCAATCCGATGGGGCTGCCCGATGTCTCACCCGTCCCGAAGAAGGACTGGATGGGGATGGACTACATCCCGGTCTACGAGGGCGAGGAGGACGCACAGGATCGCGGAATCAAGCTCAGCCCGCAGAAAATCCAGCTTCTTGGGGTGCGGACCGAACCGGCCCGCAGCCGCATGCTGTCGCGGCCGGTGCGCGCGACGGCAAGCTTCCAGTTTGACGAGCGCCGACAGGTCGATGTGACGGTCAAATATGAAGCCTGGATCGAAAGGCTGCTCGTCAATGCGACAGGAGAACCGGTCAAGGCCGGGCAGCCCCTGATGCTGGTCTACAGCCCGGCCATGGTGCAGGCCCAGGAAGAGTATCTGCTGGCCGCGCGCCTGCGCGACGAAACGCCGCCTGATGACAAAGCGGCGCGAAACGATGCGGATCGTCTCGTCCAGGGAGCCTTGGCGCGGCTGCGCAATCTCGACCTGCCCAAAACGGTGCAGGATCGGTTGGTGCGCAGCGGTCAGGTGAACCG
This sequence comes from Alphaproteobacteria bacterium, assembly GCA_018336035.1. Lineage (GTDB taxonomy): Bacteria > Pseudomonadota > Alphaproteobacteria > Ferrovibrionales > Ferrovibrionaceae > Ferrovibrio. The sequence goes on from JAGXRD010000146.1 coordinate 2,084, forward strand.
GCAGTTTTCCATCGCGGCGCCTATTCGGGGCATCGTAATGGACAAGGCTGTGGTCGAGGGCATGCGCATCATGCCGGGCGAGCGGCTCTACCGGCTGGTGGATGACAGTCAACTCTGGCTGCAGGCCGAAGTCTTTGAGCAGGATCTCGGTCTGGTCAAACCGGGCCAGCCGGTCGAGATCGCGGTGAATGCCTATCCCAACCGCAAGTTCGCCGGAAAGGTCGCATTCATCTATCCGACGGTGAACCGGGACACCCGTACCGCCCGTGTGCGGATCGAGGTGGCCAATCCGGACGGCGCACTGAAGGCCGATATGTATGCCTCGGTGCTGCTGAACGCCGAGGCTGTCATGGAGGAAACGCTTGCGATTCCCGATAGCGCCGTGATCGACAGCGGCCGGCGCCAGATCGTCATCGTCGATATCGGCATGGGCCGCTTCGATCCGCGCGAAGTCAGACTGGGTGCGCGGGGCGACGGTTACGTCGAGATTCGCGACGGGCTGGAGGAAGGCGAAACGGTGGTGGTACAGGCGAACTTCCTGCTCGATGCCGAAGCCAACCTGAAGGCTGCGCTGCAATCCTTCACATCGCCCCCGGCCGACCATCAATCCCATGGCCAGGGGGCACCGAAATGATTGCCGCCCTGATCCGCTGGTCGACCCGCAACATCTTCCTGGTGCTGTTTGCGACGCTGTTTCTGAGTGCGGCTGGCGTTGTCGCATTAAGCCGGCTGCCGCTCGATGCCATTCCGGACCTCTCTGATACCCAGGTGATCGTCTACACCGAGTATCCGGGTCAGGCACCGCAGGTGGTGGAGGATCAGGTCACCTATCCGCTCACCTCGGCGATGCTGAACGTGCCCAGGTCCAAGGTAGTGCGCGGTTTCTCCTACTTCGGCGTGTCCTTCGTTTATGTGATCTTCGAGGAGGGGACCGATCTCTACTGGGCACGCAGCCGGGTGCTGGAATATCTGAATTTCGCTGCCAAGCGGCTTCCCGCCGGACTCACACCGGCGCTCGGACCGGATGCGACCGGTGTCGGCTGGGTCTACCAGTATGCCGTCACCGGAGCGCAGAAGACGCTGGCCGAGTTGCGCAGCCTGCAGGACTGGAATTTCCGCTACCTGCTATCGAAATCCGAGGGCGTCGCCGAAATCGCCTCGGCCGGCGGCTTTGTGAAGCAGTATCAGGTCACCGTCGATCCGCGCAAATTGCAGGCCTTCAACATCCCGCTCGAACGGGTCGCCGAGGCGATCCGGCAAAGCAACCGGGATGTCGGCGGCCGGGTGATCGAGATGGCCGAGACCGAATTCATGGTCCGCGGCCGCGGTTACCTGCGCAGCTTGTCCGACATCGGCCAGATCGTGCTGAAGGCCGAAGGCGGCACGCCGGTGCGCCTATTCGATGTCGCCCGGATTGAACTGGGGCCAGATGAGCGCCGCGGCATCACCGAGCTGAATGGCGAGGGCGAAGTGGTGAGCGGCACCGTTGTCCAGCGCGCCGGTCAGAATGCGCTCGCCGTGATCGACGGGGTGAAAGCGCGCATCGATGAGATGAAGGCGAGCCTGCCGGAAGGCGTCGAGATCGTGACGGTCTACGACCGCTCGGAACTGATCCGCCGGGCGGTCGCCACGCTCAAATCCACGTTGATCGAAGAATCGATCGTGGTGGCGCTCGTCTGCTTTGTCTTCCTGCTGCATGTCCGCAGCGCGCTGGTTGCCATCGTGACCCTGCCGGTCGGCATCCTGATCGCGATCATCCTGATGGAGGCCTTTGGTATTACCTCCAACATCATGAGCCTGGGCGGCATTGCGATCGCCGTTGGTGCCATGGTCGATGCCGCTATCGTGATGATCGAGAATGCGCATAAAAGGCTGGAACGGGCCAGCCCGGATGCGGATCGGGTCAAGGTGCTGACCGAGGCAGCCGTGGAGGTCGGGCCGTCGCTTTTCTTCAGCCTGCTGATCATCACGGTGTCCTTCATCCCGATCTTCGCACTTGAGGCCCAGGAGGGCCGGCTGTTCAAGCCGCTGGCTTATACCAAGACCTTCGCCATGGCGGGCGCAGCCCTGCTCTCGGTGACACTCGTACCGGCGCTGATGGTGTTGCTGATCCGTGGCAAAATAGTGCCCGAACACCGCAACCCGGTGAACCGGCTGCTCATCGCAGCCTACCGGCCGGTGATCGACCTGGTGCTCCGCGCCAAGGGACTGACGATCGCGATCGCCATTCTGGCTCTGGGCTTGAGCTGGATTCCGTTGTCCCGCATCGGCACGGAATTCATGCCGAACCTGAATGAAGGCACTATCCAGTATATGCCGGTCACCCTGCCGGGACTTTCGATCTCCAAGGCGGCCGAACTGCTGCAGACCCAGAACAAGATCATCAAGAGTTTCCAGGAGGTGGATAGCGTCTTCGGCAAGGCCGGCCGAATAAATTCGGCGACCGATCCGGCGCCGACTGAGATGTTCGAGACCGTGATCAACCTGAAACCGCAGTCGGAATGGCGACCCGGCGTGACCGTCGACAGTCTGATCCGGGAAATGGACCAGGCGCTGCAGATTCCCGGCGTGTCGAATGCCTGGACCATGCCGATCAAGATGCGCACCGACATGCTCTCGACCGGCATCCGCACCACGCTCGGCATCAAGCTGTTCGGTCCAGATCTCGCCGAACTCGATGGCCTCGCCAGGCAGGTCGAGACCAGCCTGCGCAAAGTCCAGGGCACGTCGAGCGCCTTTGCCGAGCGCGTGATCGGCGGCTACTACCTCACCATCGAGCCAGACCGCCTGGCGCTCGCGCGGCATGGAGTGACCGTCGACACCTTACAGAATGTCATCGCCATGGCGCTGGGCGGCGAACTGGTCACCAGCACAGTAGAGGGCCGGGAGCGCTATGGCGTGATCATCCGCTACCCGCGCGAATTGCGGTCCAGCCCCCAGGCCATCGCCCGCGAAGTCCTGGTGCCGTTGCCCAATGGCGCCATGGTGCCGCTCGGGCAACTGGCCAGCACCAAGCTGGAACAGGGGCCGACCGGGATCCGCACCGAGAATGCCCAGCTCGCGGTCTATGTCTTTATCGACATGCAGGGTCGCGATATCGGCTCCTATGTCGCCGACGCCCAGGCGCTGCTGGCCCGCGAGGTGCATTTGCCGAAGGGCGTGACGCTCGCCTGGAGCGGCCAGTATGAGTACCTGGAACGCGCCAAGCAGCGCCTCAGCGTCGTCGTACCGGCGACGCTCTTCGTCATCATGCTGCTGCTCTACCTCAATTTCCGGCGGATGACCGAAACCCTGATCGTGATGCTGAGCCTGCCTTTTGCCCTGATCGGCGGGCTCTGGCTGATGGACTGGATGGGCTTCAACTTCAGCGTGGCGGTCGCCGTCGGCTTCATTGCGCTGGCGGGTGTCGCCGCCGAAACCGGGGTGATCATGCTGATCTACCTCGATCATGCGCTACGCGACCGGCAGGCGCTCTGCCGCACCGAAGAGCGAGCCTTTACGAAAGAAGACCTGCGGGCGGCGATCGTCGAGGGCGCCGTCGACCGCGTGCGACCAAAGGCCATGACAGTGATCACCATCATGGCTGGCCTGCTGCCGATCCTGTGGATCACTGGGACTGGCTCGGAAGTCATGCAACGCATCGCCGTGCCGATGATCGGCGGCATGGTGTCGTCCACCTTGCTTACCCTGATCGTTATCCCCGCGATTTATGCCCTGATCAAGCAACGCAACATTCCAATGATGTGAAGGAGACCACCATGAACCGTCGCGCTTTTCTGATGCTGACCCTTTCAGCCACTGTACTTCCCATCGTCCCGGTCCGGGCGACGGAGGCCATCCATGTGCTGAAAACCTCGAGCTGTGGCTGCTGCAACGCCTGGATCACCCATCTGCGCAAGGCCGGTTTCCAAGTCACTGCCAAGGACGTCCCAATGGCCGTCCTCAACCAGGAAAAGCTCAATGCCGGGCTCACGCCGGAGCTTTCTTCCTGCCATACCGCCCGGGTTGGAGGTTATGTGATCGAAGGCCATGTCCCGGCAGACGACATCAAGCGGCTGCTGCTGGAGCGGCCGGACGCACTCGGCCTGACGGTGCCCGGTATGCCCGAAGGCTCGCCCGGCATGGAGACCGGAGAGACGGACGCTTACGAAGTTTTACTGTTTGCCAAGGGCGGAACGACAACGGTCTATGCCCGTTATTCATAGACCGGTCTGATCACGGTCCTGGAGGCATGCCATGGCGCATCATTCGCACGAGATGCATAAATCCCACTACTTACGCTTCGCCGCCGAACTGGCGGTCGATTTCGTCATCATGTACCTGGTCATGTATACCATGATCAATTCGCTTTCGAATTTCCATTTCAACCTCAACAACGTCTACATGACCCTGATGATGGTCGCCCCCATGGCTCTCGTCATGCTTGTCGCCATGCGCTCGATGTTCCCCATACAGCGTCTGAATTGGACGATCGTTGCCGTGGCCGCACTTGTATTCATCGGCAGCTATGTCGGCATGCGCACACAGGCAGCCGTCGGAAATGCCGAATTCGTGCGCTCCATGATCCCGCATCATTCGGGCGCCATCCTGATGTGCCGTGAGGCCGCAATTACGGATGCGGAACTGGCCGATCTGTGTCAGCAGATCATCAAGAGCCAGCAGGAGGAGATCGACCAGATGGAGCGCATCCTGGATCGACTCCGATCTCCAAGGCGCAACCAAGGATGAAGTCCGATAATACTGAAACGATTTTGTGAACTTTGATCCTAGTAGCGCTTACCCAAAGCGTTAGGCTTCCAATTGCTACGAAGTTGTTATTTACCCAGGGAATGGTGCCCTGAAGGTCTCGGTTCTCGTGATCAAAGTACGTCTTGGATTTGAGGGCACCGAATTACTGAAATTCAACTCGGCATGAACTCAGCTTGGTTTAATCGCGAAAGCCGGTTGCAAGCCAATTTTTAAAAGCGGAACCGGTTACGTTGAAGCCGCCTTGAATATTGCTGAAAAGATTGAGACGGCTGGGCCGGCGATAGCCGAGGTGCTTGCTGCGGCGGATTGAAGAAAGCGCGCTGCAGAGCGCCGCCCTTATGCATCAAGTTGATGAATGCCTCTGTATAAACTGGCGTCAATAGCACGCGCCGTTTCGGCTCTGGATGCAGCTGCCAAAGCACCGGCTTACCGAAAGCAGATTGGTCAGCATCAGTTGTGCCGAAATCGAAGAGGACGTCGACCGGTCGGCCGATCCAGTCACGCAGCAGGGCGCACTCGCTCTCGAATCCCGTGAAACCTAGCGGCTTCTGGCTGATCATTCTGAGCGTCTTGGCAAAACTCTGCTGGTCTCTCTTCCGCCGTAGGCCGTCGACTATCCAGATCATGGATTTGTAGAAGGCTTCGCGCGATGCACGTTCGATATCTGAAATCGGCGAGTGTTGGAACTCCAAAACGCAGTCGTTGGGCAGTTTTACGTCGGCGATATGCTTTTCATCGTTCTGGCCAACATGCACATTCTCTTGCCATTCGATCGGGAAACGGTTCTTCCAAGCTATGTGCCATTCCGTTTCTTCCCACCATGGATCGCAGTGGCGCTGGCCACGATGCGCCCAATGGTTGGCCCGAATATTTCCGCACTTCGGAATCAACGGCGATCTGCACTGCTGGCAGATGCCGGCTAGGCCGGGGGCCGCCTCGCAGCGTATGTCATTTACGAGTGCAAGCCGCATGATCCGCTCCTGTTGGAGGTATAGGACCAGGCTATTTCGACTGCTTCCTGGCCAGCTCTGCCATACCGCCCGAAGCGGCAGCCGCCTTTCTATTATAGTGTACGGGCATTCGCGGATCTTTCCAGCTACCTGCTCTCATGATTCGGCCAAGGTCGACGTTCTCGGCGTGCAGATCCTGGCAAGCGCCTATCCTGGTGCTGTGGCTGGAATAGGCTTCGCCGGCGTCCTGGCCGCCGGCTTGGGCCATCATCTTCTTGTAGATCAGGCTGACTGCCTGCAGGGATAGGGGCGCGTTTACTGGCGAGCCGGTCGAGCTCAGTGACCAGAAGATGAAGCCTTTACGGACTTTGATCAGTGATAACCACTTCGTCACAAATTGAAGCGTGCGCGGGCGGAGGTATTTGTAGTCCCCTTCCCCTTCCTGGTCCGACTTGGACCGGCGAACCTTGATAACCGCGGCGCCGTCGTCAATCGGCTCGATGTCTTCTGCGCGAAGGCGGGCAAGCTCGCTGCCGCGGAGCATTGTGTCGTAGGCGACCATGATGAGTGCCAGATCGCGAATATCCATGGTGCGGAATCGGCGTTGACGGCTGATCGGGTCGATCCAGCCTGTATTGCTGATGATCCGCTCGATGTCTTCATAGTGTATGGGCCGGGCCTGGTCCTGCTCTACGCCTTTTGACCGGCGCATGGCGCGCATATGCAGTTTTACAAACTTGTCGTCCAGTACGGGGGCGGCGTCTGCAGCTAGGTTCATGGTGTTAAGCGACTGGACATATCGCTTGATGGAGGCAGGTTTGTATCGAGTGGCCAGGTAGTCGATATACTGGCAGACATTCTCGGCTGTCGCCGGCACCGAAAGCTTGTTCTCCTGCCGGCACCAGGTTAGCCACAGGCGAATATCGAAGCGATATGCAGCTATTGTGTTCGGGGAGTAAGCCTGTTCTGCAGCTGCAAACCATTTCTTGGCAGCCTGAACGTGCTTTTGCACCTGCGGGTCGTTGGTATCTACAAGCTGAAGGTCGGTTGTCATCGTCCCGGGCCCGGCAATGGCGGTATCGACTCCGCGTCGGCTGCCGCGTCCCAATGCCACCAGCCATCCATTCCACGAGTGGAATTATAGAAGGCCTCTTTGGCCTGCCGGCGTGCTAGGTAGTCCGCTGTGTTCATTCCGAAGACCTCACAAGGATACTCGTCGCCACGCCGGACATCGAGCAACAGAAAGTCCGGGAGCGTAGTATCGTCCTCAGAATCATAGCGCAGCGGCTTTGAGAATGCCCGGCTTGTTTCTACCAGGATATTGGCCAGCTTTGCCTCATGGCTGCTGTCATAGGGGATAAATTGGCGCGTCACCGGCATTAAAGCACCGTGCAGGATCTTCGCCCCTACCCGGCCCTTTTTGTCAGGATTCTGGACTTCGCCGATGAGCAAACCAATGCAGTGGCTATGGTCGGTGTCGATTGCGTTCATAGCCAAAGGATACCGGCGCACCCAAGATTCGACCAGTTCGGGCGGGATATAGGCGTCGAGCTGATAATTACTCCAGGCCCCGTCAATGGTGCAGCGCGGCCTTCCTTCTACTTGGGTGAGCCTGGTCATTTCGCACAGGATTAGGAATCGCCGCTTGTTCTTGTTGGCGCCAGCGAAAACGGCTTGTGCTTGCTCCACGAACACCCGCGCTCTTTCGCCGAAGCAGTTCGGTACCAGTATGGCTAGGGCAGCTGATAGTTCAGATTGCCCGTATTTTACCATTCTGGACTTCTCCAGCAGGTATCGGCCGATTGTGAACCAGCTTCTCTTTCCTTGCATGCGTGGCCACCACTGATTGACCTGAAATTCCTCCCAGATGGTGTGAAGCACGCCGAGTTCACTGGCGCGGCCGTATTTTTTGCGATTGGTGGCCTTGTCGCGCTCGACGGGCATTTCGACTGCGGGTTCCGCTGGTGGCCGTCTTGTCAAACCGTGAAGCGGCCGAATCTTCAGGACGCCATCTTCGAGCCGGATAACCCCTGGCGAGTAGTCGGCCGCTCCGGACTGGGTATTGGTCACGCCGTAGAATGTGCAATCCTTGGCGTGATCGCGGCCTGTGTCTGGATAGCGGCAGATAATATAACCCTTAGGAGACTTCCGAGGATAGAGCGGCAGCTTTTTGCCTTGTTGGCAAAGGCAACGTGCTTGGAGATCGTAATTCCAGGCCCGCTCAAGATCGGACTGCAGCCTCGCGCCCTGCGAAACCTGATACTCCGCCGAATAGAACTTCGGTTGCGAGCCGGGTTGCTCGATCTCGACGGGATACGTTTTCATTCTCGGCTATCTCTGTTGGCCTTGACGACTGGCTCTGTCATGGCCAAAGCAAACGCGGCGACGATCGCGCCAGCTACATAAGTCCATGTCTGTTGATATGTTGACCAGTCTGGTCCGACTTCTCTGGTCCAGGCGATCAGAAAAAGCCCTACTGCCACGATGTAGAAAAACACGAGACCGAGGGTAAAAAACCATCGAGAAAATCTATCGGTGGGGATCGTCATTTTGTCTGTCTTAGCCAAGGTGGTCCTCATATAGTGGAGTCTATGATTTTCTTGCGATGATGAAGTGGCACTCAACTGGTCGGCTAAATTCGTGCCGGCCATGGGCGGTAGTGTGTTGAACAGGCTTAAGTCCAGCTTCATCCAGATTGCTGAACACATAATCCAGATTGTGGGAATAACGGCCGCTTGGCATCAGCATGTATGAACCAACTACAGGCGCGGCGGCTTCGACCGAGAACGCCAGTATGCCGTCATGGGACATAGTAGCGGCTGCGGCTGTCATTATTGTCTTTAGATCGCCTGTGTAACAGAGTACGTCAGCGGCAATGATTCCGTCGAAACGGCGCTGAGTCCCCATTAAGAAGCTAGCTCCTTCGCTGGTGTACAGGTCATCGTATAGCGACAGTTTGCAAGCAACCTCGATCATTCCAGAGCTTAGGTCGACGCCGGCGAGATATCTTGCCTTCGGCCGCAGCCGCGGTGCCAATGCGCCTGTACCGCAGCCCAAGTCTAGAATATTTAGATCGTGTCGAGTTTCGATTTGAAGATAATTAGTGGACAGAACATCCGCCGTGCGACTCTCTATTTGTCGCATGTTCTCGTCGTAGCTGGCGGCCATACTGTCGAACAGCGCTTGGACGTAGCCCGCAGCTGGCGCCGGCGGCGACGAGCCGCGGAGGCTGGCAAGAGTGTGCTGCGCGATCGGCAAGGCGGGCTGAAACTTCAACCAGGCCTCAGCCAGCATTACGGCCTGCGCCGGCTGCCCGGCGTGATAAACCCGATAGAGTGAGTGGCTAAGCAGATCGTGCAGAATGGTGTCGGCCGGTAGCAGCTGAACTGATTTGAGTGCAACAGTGGCCGCCTCGCTATGCTGCCCAAGTTTGTGAAGCGCGGTTACAAGATTGCGGTGCGCGGTGTCATTGAGTGGTTGCAGGCGTAAGGCCTGAATGCAGGCTTTAATCCCTTGGGCATAGTGTCCCTGCGCTAGCAGCAAGCTTCCGAGGTTCGCGTGTGCAATGGCGAAGTTCGGGGCGATGCGAACGGCTTTTTCGCAGTGCTGTGCCGCTCGCAACAGATCCCCGGCCGCCTGGTATCGTTCGGCTTTCTGCAGGTGGCGGATTGCTACTGGATGCAGCATGACTATCGCCGCTGCGCTATAGCAAACCGAACAAGGTCGCTCACGAACACAAGCACAGCGGATATGGGAATGACTGACAGTGGAAGCCAATTGGCCACTAACGCATCTGCCCAAGACAAGCCTTCAATTTTTGCCCTAATCATCTCATTCAATCCGTACAATGTGCATGCCGCAGCCAGTATGGCGAGACTAGGGAATCGGGTACTCATTTGCCTTCCTTACTCAGATTGAGAATGTTCGAGCAGCGCAACTGCGGCCGTTCCGCCGATTGCCGGGTCGATGGTGACGCGCCTAGCGGCGTTGTCGCCATGTGCGCGGGCTGAGTCGAACCGCTTGGTAGCTGGGGGGAGTGCCTTGGCGGCCGTAAATGTGTATCCGTGCCGGGCAAGGGTGAGGTCGATCTTGTCCAGCAGCTGGCGTTCTTCTGCCTCGATCTGGTCGACGCTGCCGGCCTCGCTCGCCCTGAGCCACCACAGATCCCACAGCCGGCGTTCAAGTCTGGCGACCATACCTTCGTGGAAGGCTTTGACCGCGGCATACTTCGTGCTGCGGTTCCGGCGCCGGGTGAAGTCCGGTGTCTGGCGGAACCGGTCTGTTTCAGCGCGGACAGCTTCAGCCAGAATTTCGTGTAGGTATTCGGCCACCAGAATGTCGCTCGGCCGGCCGTGGTAGGTGAAGGTCACTCCCCTACCCTGCCCGAGGCTGCTCCTAACGGCTTTGCAGCGGCAGATCCTGGCGACGGTCCACCAGAGCTCGTCGGCTGCGAGGCGCTTGCCGCCGATGCCGGCCAGTTCTACCTGGGCCAGGTCGAGGTCATCATCGCTCAGCTGATATTTGTCGATCAGCAGCATGGCCAGCCGGGCGGCTTCCATGGCCTCCTGCTCGCTGCACCCGGCTTCCCTGGTCATCCCGCGCAGGGCGCGGATGCGTTCTTTGATCCGGTCGAGGTTTGCTGCACTCACGCTTAGAGGCTCCTGGGCTGTGACCGGGCGGTTCCTGTCAGCCTGGCGGGGCTCAAAATGCCATATTCGCGGCAAAACGGCAAAAGACTTTGCTACTTGCTATAACCGCAGTTAATGAAAGTGGATTTTAGGGCTGGAGAATATTTCCTGTGAGAGGACATATCCTGTAGGTGAGAAATTATCGCAAGGAATTACAGCAGTTTGGGCCGGAAACGGCTGATAATTCCTTGCACAGTAGAGCCATATCGGCAGGCTCGGTTGTTCGGATTGCCATGTTCTGAGAATGTTCTATTCTCTCGACGGGAGTACCGAGCAATGCTAGTCCGCGCCAGCCCTGCAATCATACCGCTTTTCGATATGCCCGTCCCGGCAGGCTTTCCGAGCCCGGCTGCGGACTTCACCGAGCAGGCAATTGACCTGAGCGAGCTGCTGATCCGCAACAAGCCGGCAACCTTCCTGATGCGGGCAAGCGGGGAATCGATGATTGAGGCGGGTATTCTGGATGGTGCCCTGCTGGTGATCGACCGTAGCGAGCAGCCGCGGGACAACGACATTGTTGTAGCCACGCTAAATGGCGAGCATGTCGTCAAACACCTGCGCCGGCGTGGCCGTAGGGCCTGGCTGGAGGCTGCCAATCCGGCCTATCCAGAAATCCCGATTGGAGACGATGCTGATTTCAAGATTTTCGGCGTTGTCATGCACATCATCAACAGCAGGCGCTGAATGTGGCGCCGGTTAGACTTCGGGCTCCGGTTCCGGCGCTGGAAGGGTGAGCTTCCAGGCATCGGCAATCTCCTTGGCGACCTTCGCAGGCAGGCTGCGATTGGCAAAGCCTTCACGCAGAGCGGCCATGGTCTCTTCGTATTCCGCCCGGTCATGAATCTGGCAAAGGTAGATCCTTTGGCCGGCATCTTCGTTGACCGCATAGATCAACCAGCTGGCGCCGACCGGTGTAACCTTGCCGTCGCTCATCGTGGCAATCGAGCCGAGAGCCCGTGCAGGCATCATCATCTCGTCGTAAAAGGTTATTTTCGCGTCGTAGAGGGGCTTCATCTGCATATCCTTATGTTGCGGCCGGGCGTCTGTTGGCCAGGCTCCTGGCTTATTTAGGTAGCGGGGTTCGGAATCGCCAATGTTTGCCCTGGTCGACGGCAACAATTTCTATGTCAGCTGCGAGCGGGTGTTCGACCCGAAGCTGGAGGGCGTGCCGGTCGTTGTACTGAGTAACAATGATGGTTGCGTGGTGGCCAGGTCGCAGGAAGCCAAGGCCCTGGGCATCGCCATGGCTGCCCCGGTCTTTCAGCTGCAGGACCTGATACGCCAACACCAGGTCCGCGTGTTGTCGAGCAATTACCCACTCTATGCGGATATGTCGCAGCGCGTTGTTTCGGTTCTGGCTGGGTACGCGCCCTGTGAAGTCTATTCGATTGACGAAAGTTTTCTCGATCTGACCGGCATCGAGCGAAGCCGGCGAATCTCGCTGGGCCACGACATGCGGAACCAGGTGCGGCGTTGGACTGGCATACCGACCTGTGCCGGCATCGGCCCGAGCAAGACGCTGGCGAAGCTAGCCAATCATGTTGCCAAGAAGCGGCCGGAATGCGCGGGGGTCTGCGATCTTTCGGACAGGGCGCTGCGCGACCATGTCATGCCCACGATCGATGTGTCCGAGGTCTGGGGTATCGGCTCGAAGTCGGCCCGGAAACTTGCGGCGATCGGAGTAAAGACGGTCGCGGATTTGGCCCGTCTGCCGCCCCGCCGGGCCCGCGAGCTGCTGACGGTTGTTGGCGAACGGATCGTCCACGAGCTCAACGGCGTGGCCTGCATTGGCCTGGAACAGCCCCCTCCTCCTAAGCAGGCAACGGCGGTGACGCGCAGTTTCGGCGTGCCGGCGACGGATTGCGCGACGATTGAGGAAGCGGTGGCGGCGTTTGCCACGCGCGCAGCAGAAAAGCTGCGGGAGGCCGGCCAGGCGGCCGGCGTCCTGCAAGTCTTCTTCCACACGAGCCCATTCAATGGTGATCCGTGGTGTAGCCGTGCTGGTACCCACCATTTCCCGGAAGCCAGCTGTGACACCCTCGCCTTTGTGGCAGCTGCGACCAGGATGGCTCGCAAGCTGTTCCGGCCAGGCTATCGGTTCACCAAGGCAGGCGTGATGGCACTGGATCTGACGGCTGCGGCGCTCGCGCCGGCCGATCTGTTCACTGCGGCTGATAAGGCGCGCAGCGAGCGTTTGATGACCGCGCTTGACTCGATCAATACCAGGATGGGGCGCAATACCCTCCAGACGGCCGCCGCAGGCATTCGCAAGCCATGGCAACAAAGGCGTGAGCGGCTGTCGCCCTGCTACACGACACGGATTGAAGACGTGCCGGTGGTGCGGCTTTAAGTGCCGCTTTTCAGGAGAATATCTGTCAGTGCCGGCACGAATGGGCCAATGATGGTCATGTATTGCCCGCAGGTTGCGAGGAAGTCGTTATAGCGCTGTTTGAAGGTCGGCTTACCGGCCTCCGCCTCCATTGCGCTTACAGCGGAAAGAACGCGCTCGCGCTCAGCAGCATCCTGGATACCCTGCTTAATGGCGCCGGCTAATTGAGCAAAAACCTCGGCGGAGTTCTTGATGGCGGTGTTGGTCGAATTGTCGATTGAGTTCACATTCAGACGTGCGTTGTCGCCTGAAAAATGCGCGATGATGGTTTGCGCCGGCGCCGGCGCGGAATTGCTACGATGAACCTTCACATTGAAGGTGGGCGGGATGCTCCCGACTCCAGGATGGAAGTGAGGGTCGTCTACAACAAAGTCCTCAACCAGTCCGTTTGGCAATGCGCGCAAGATATGGTCGCCGCGCTCGATCTGGAGTGATGTATCGGTGATTATGATTTTCCCAGGGGCAACACCAGCCTGAATGTTTTCTTTCTTCTGGCTGCCGTCCGCTTTCACGAACGTAACCTTATCGCGCAGCATATTGTGAATCATACCGCCTCCAAGAATTGCCCTTGCCAGTCGTTTCCGACTGTGCAAGGAAATATTGCATGGCTCCCCCGCGCAAACATAGCACAGTGAAAGAAGCGAAGGCAGCGAAGCGCAGAAGCAATGCTGCCTGGTCGCAAAAGGCCACTGCGAACGATTGGGTTCGGGTGTCCGTCCTGGTGCCGGAAGGCCGCGAGGCTGAGATCAAGGAAATGGCGCGGGCGTTGAGGGCTTCAGGAAAGGTCCGCAAGGCCAAAGTCCAGAAGATCATGGGTCAGCGGATCGTGGATAAGCGCAAGCTTACTGATCCGCAGAAGGCCGACATTCGCCGCGGCTACGAGGACGGGCTTGGGCTGGAGGCGATTCGCATGCCAGGCATGTCTATCGAGGACGTGGCCCGGATCATCTGTGAGGATGAAGATTACAGTTTTGCCGACGTGATGCGGGATCTGCAGAGCAGCAGCCGCAGGTCACGGTTTGGATTTTAACGGGCGTTCGCTGCCTGCAGCGGCTCGGACTTGGCGCTGACTTCGGTTTTGTCGCCGTAAATCTGTTCCAAGGCGATGCACGAAAGCGCGATCCGCCGCGAAATGCCGCTCGGTACTTTGTCGTTGATCAGCTTGGAATAGTAACTCGGCGTGATGTCGAGTTCCTGGGCGCTCCGCTTGTCGTTCCAGCCAAGGCGAGCCTGCCAGGCCTGCAGCTGCTCCCCGGTCTTAATAAGCTGATCGTCAGCGGTCTTAATGTCTGTCTTAGATACGGTCATGCGCGCGAACCTGGTTAGCGGCGAGTCTCATTGTTAGGAGGCTTTGGTCTTTTGTCGAGGGGGTGGCCAGTCACCCACATCCATCAGCTGACGCTGGGTGCGCTCGTTCTTCTCGTGCAGGGCCTCGATCAAATACTGGGCAAAGGTCTTGGTCCGGTGCGGATAGAGGGCCTTCATCAGCTGCAATGTCTCCTGTTTCAGCGCAGGCGGGCACCGGAAGAACGTGCCGGGATTGGTCGACATTGAGGCGCGATCCATGATGGACCGAAAGCCCTTCTCGCCCTTGGCCGCCGGTGAGGCCTTCAACGACTTGCCCGGTTTCGCCTTGGCTGCTTTCGGTTTGGCCGCAGGCTTGGTTTTGCCCTTGGAGGCCATGGTCAGTCGTCCCTACGGCTGGAACGGTTCTCCAGGTCGATCGCCGGCACGTCCAGGCCGCCGCGCTGAAGAGCGAGGCAGAGAGCGAGCTTCTTGGAGCCGTATTTCCGGCCCTGCTCGCGGAGGATCCGGTCGAGCTTCTTGCTGATCCGCAGATTGAGCTGAACCTGTTCGTCGTCGTCGCTGGCATTGGCATTTGCGGCGGCCGGAGCCTTGGTAACTGCCACTGCCTGGGCTGGCGACTGCGCCGGCGCGGCGGGACGGGAAACGACTGGGGCCGGCTCTGGGGCGGCTATAGGCGGGCTTGGAGGCGTTGCGGGGGCCACTGGCTGCCGGAGTGCCGGTGCCGCCGCCCCCTGCCCTTCCCCGGCCATCTGTGCGGCCTGGGCGGGAGGCACAGTTGGGAGCGCTGCGTCCAGTGCGCCGGTATCCCGGACCGTTTGCATCACCTCGGCAGGTGATGGCCTGGCTACAGGCTTGAAAGACTTGGTTTTATCGCTCATTTCCGCGCTCCATAGGCTATTTGTGCTAGCATGCTATACAGCTAGCATTGCCTCAGTCAGAACCCGCAACTTCTGGAATCCAGCCCTCGTCCCGCATTTCGTCCAGGATGCGGCTGATTTCCTGCCGCTCGGTGCCGCTGGTTGGCACGTTTCCACTATGCGTCAACTCGATGTAGGCGACGCGGTCGGTGAGATAGCCCTTGGACAGGGGCAGCCCCAGTTCAGCGGTCTGTGCACGGGTGAACTTGCCAACCGCACTGCGAGGTTTGATGCCGATCAGGACGACTTTGCTCTTGATCTCGCGCCGGCCGCCCTTGGCGAGCGACTGGACAAGGCGGTAAGCCTTGTCGGCCTCCAGCAATTCCTTGCGGGCGGAGCCGGCCGGGATCAGAACGCCGTCTGCAGTGCCGATAGCGGTCACTGCGGCCTGGTTGCCAAAGCCGGCGGTGTCGATCAACACCACGTCATGGTCCTCTGCCAGGCTTTGGGCAATGTCCACGATCTTTTCAGGGCTGACCTCATGGACGCTCTTGATGGTTACGGCGCCGCCGTAAACGTCCCTGTTCCACTCGGTATAGTCGCCACTCGGGTCGCCATCGAGAACGGCGACCGTGCTGCCGTCCACCACGAGGTTATGCGCTAGACAGATCGTGAGGGTGGTTTTACCCGCTCCACCCTTCCCTGTCGCAACAGCAATGATAGCACCCATCCGCAAATCCTTCGTATAGCAAGCTATCAATCTAGCGGGCTTTAGTAGTAGCTGGATAGCGCGCTAAATGAAGATTAACCCTTCAAGTCCAGTGGCTTGCAATTGATAGCAATATAGCCGTAAAGCAAACTATAGAGCTATCTATATATCATGTAAAGCGAAATAGCATGCTATATAGAGTAGCGTGCTATACATATAGCAAAGCTATACTGGTTAGCTTGCTATACAGATATGAGATTGGGTGTAGTTGCGGTAAGAGGTCAGCTGTCCGCTAAGCGTGCTAGCTTGCTATACACGCTAGCGCTGCTAGCCGTGCTAGCCGGCTCGGATGGAAGTTGGAACCGGCCCGAAGCAAAGGCGTCGCCAAGGGATGGTCGGAGGGCGAGAGCCCAGAGGAGGGCGCGTAGCAGCTGACTTGGATTGCGTTTGCCGCTCTCATAGTCGGAAAAAGAATTCTCGCCGGTGCCGAGAATACGGCCAGCTTGGCGGCTAGACCAACCCGCTTTTAGGCGGATATCCTTTATTTGAGAAGGGGTTAAGTCTGGTGGAATAGGGGAGGAAAAGGGTTTTCTGGGCATGTGTAATGATACCTTTATGGTATCACTTAAACAATGTCGCTGTTAAGCCCGGCTAAGATCACGCCATTTTACGCACTGAGTACGACGAGCAGAATCATCTGTTGTTTAGGAAATCTCATCCTATCTATTCTTCCATGACGCAAAAAATTGAGCCTAAGATGCAGCCATGAAACCAATCGCTGCGGCCCTTGCTAAACGTTTTGAAACCCATGCGCCTTCGGATGCGCTAAAGGTTCGCGTTTATGCGCGTCCAGGCAAGGCTCTGCTTGCATTGAGCGTCGCAAGTGCAGTGGCATTGTTTGCAGCGTCCATGCTCGCCATTCTTTGGATCATTCCAACCGGCACTTTGCAGACTTTGCCAGAAACAAATATGGGCGCAGCTATCGGCATTTTGTTTGCGGGCTTCATTGCAATGATTGCTGCGTTCGCAGGATTTGCCGGCGCTATCAAGCAACAAGAAAATTCGGAAGCGATGTTTAAAGCAGAGTCCGAATTGTTGATGGAGCTTGAGCAAGTCGAAAGACGCCGCAGTGAGCGACACGCGAAAGAGGCCGTCGCCGGCTGATCTAAATGGCGCTGCTCCGGTCGCTGTCGCAAGCATCGATAGATGCCATCATCGACCGATGCGATGACGAAATCATCTTCCTGATTCGTGATGAGATAAGGCTGCGCGAAGCGCGGCGCAATGAACTGCGGTCCACCTTCAGCGCTTTGAGCTGGGGTTTACTCATTACTGAATGCTGCGCCGGCGTCTGGGGTATGTGGACGCTCGATATTACGGTGATGCAGGCAATGCAATTCATGGCCGCATTCTCTGTTCCGGCCGGTACTGCGATCTCGGCACTCTTTGCGGTGTTTGGTGCTGCCATGGCCAGCCATAAAGCCGTCAAGATGCTGACGACGCCATTCTCAAGCGAAATTCTGAAAGATATCGACCGTGTCGAACAGCAGAAGCTACGGGTGAAGGTTCACCGGATACACTGCAGGAACGTGATCCACTACAGGCGTATGGGCTATTCAATCCCGGCCTGGGAAGAGATGGACTTTTAGTGGGCGGATCTGGGCGGCTCGACGTGAATTTTTCGGGTATCCGGAATCTGGTGTGGGTTCTGGCTCCTTGGGTCTTTGTAGCTATCACTTTCAAAGAATGGATTTTGGTGTTGGACGGCTGAGCGGATGTGCTAGAGTAAAAGTCGGATTTCAGTGTGGGTTCGCCCAAGGTGCTGAGTGACGGACTTTCTCCAGCTGCGAAGCCTGAAGACGCTTGAAATCCTGACCAGCGAGGACAGTTACGTCGTCAAGGCCGAAGGCGTCAATCAGTGGGTGACCTGCCCGCTGTGCAAGACCGGACGCCTGCATGGTCACGGCTCACAGGAACAGTCGTTTCAGGACACACCGACGCACGGCAAACCCGTCGTGATCTTCATCCAGCGCCGTCGCTATCGCTGTACAAGCTGCACCAAGACCTTGTTTGAGCCTGTGGCGGACCTTGATGGAAAACGCCAAGCCACGGCGCGTCTGGTGCGTTATATCCGCGACCAGTCCTTCTCCAAGACCTTTGCGGCCCTTGCCCGGGAAGTAGCCGTGGACGAAAAGACGGTCCGCCACGTCTTCGACGATTTCATCGAGGAGGTCGAGGCCAAGACCCAGTTCCGGACGCCGCGGGTGCTGGGTATCGACGAGCTCAAGATCATCGGCCAGTACCGGGCCATGATCACCAACGTCGAGCGCAAGACCGTGTTCGATATCCGCCCCAGCCGGGCCAAAGCCGAGTTGATGCCCTATTTCCGCGACCTGCGGGACAAGGACTCGGTCGAGTGGGTGGCGATGGACATGTACCACGTTTATCGGCAGGTGGTGCGCGCCACGCTGCCACAGGCCCGGATCGTGGTCGATCGATTCCATATCCAGCGCATGGCGAACGACGCGCTGGAGAAGCTGCGCAAGCGCATTCGCAAGGATTTGTCCACCCGGCAGCGCCTCAAACTCAAGGACGAGCGGTTCCTGCTGCTCAAGCGGCAGCACGACCTGACAGGGAGAGATATGGACCGGATGCGGGAATGGTTCCAACAGTTCCCGCTCCTAAGCGAAGCCCACGCGCTCAAGGAAGGATTTCTGTCGATCTGGGATCAGAAGACCCGCCCAGCAGCAGAAGCCGCCTGCGCGAAGTGGCAGGCCAATATTCCGACCGAATTGGCGGCCACGTTCAAGGACCTGACCACCGCCGTGCACAACTGGCACGACGAAATCTTCGCCTACTTCGAGCAGCCGATTACCAATGCCTATACTGAGTCAGTCAACCGAGTGGCCAAAGACATGAACCGCATGGGCAGGGGTTACAGCTTCGAGGTGCTTCGGGCGCGCATGCTCTACGACAAGAAGGCGCGCAAGGATGGCTCGGTTATCGAAACCGTGTTGGTCGATGACGACGACCCAATGACCACGGACTTCGTGTTCCAGCGGATGACCACGGCGGCAACGCGCAAGAAGAAGATCACGCGCGTGGTCGAGTACGGCCCCTATCTCCCGACGCTGGCGCGGCTACTCGAAGAGGGGTATTTCGAATAGTCCTCAGCCCATTGTGCAAGAGGCGGCGCTTCAGCCTGAATTTGTGATTCAGCCGATGAAGCATAGGTAAGAGGCCCAGCCACTACCCCGCGCAACAGGACAGTTGCTTTACGTCCTTGGTGAAGGTTTGTGCCGCGAGTTTCAGCCCCTCGACCATCGTCAGGTAGGGGAATAACTGGTCGGCCAACTCTCGCACCGTCATGCGGTTGCGAATCGCCAGTACTGCGGTTTGGATCAGCTCGCCTGCTTCCGGGGCTACCGCTTGCACGCCGATCAGTCGTCCCGAACCGGCCTCCGAAACCAGCTTGATGAAACCGCGCGTGTCGAAGTTGACCAGCGCCCGGGGCACGTTGTCGAGCGTCAGCGTGCGGCTGTCGGTCTCGATACCGTCGTGGTGCGCTTCGGCTTCGCTGTAGCCCACGGTGGCGACCTGCGGGTCGGTGAACACCACCGCCGGCATCGCCGTCAGATCCAGCGTCGCGTTGCCACCCGTCATGTTGATTGCAGCGCGGGTGCCGGCCGCCGCCGCGACGTAGACGAACTGCGGCTGGTCAGTGCAGTCGCCGGCGGCATAGATGTGCGGCACGGTAGTGCGCATCGCGTGGTCGATGGTGATGGCGCCTTGCGCATTGACCACCACACCGGCCGCGTCGAGGTTGAGCGTGCGGGTGTTTGGGGTGCGGCCGGTGGCGAACAACAGCCGGTCGGCATGCAGTTCGCCGCGTTCGGTGGTGAGCACGAATTCCCCATCCTCATAGGCGACCTGGCTGGCCTGGGTGTGGTCCAGCACTTCGATGCCTTCGGCGCGGAACACGGCCGTGATGGCCTCGCCAATGGCGGGGTCTTCGCGAAAGAACAGTGTGCTGCGCGCCAGCATGGTCACCTTGCTGCCCAGCCGGGCAAAGGCCTGCGCGAGTTCGACGGCCACCACCGACGAGCCGATCACGGCCAGCCGATCGGGGATCGTGTCGCTGGCCAGCGCTTCGGTCGACGTCCAGAAGGGCGTGTCTTTCAAGCCCGGGATCGGTGGAATCGCCGGACTGGCCCCGGTGGCGATGAGGCAGCGGTCGAAACTCACCTCGCGCATCCCGTCGTCAGCGGTTGCCACGGTCAGCGTGTGCGCATCCTTGAATCGGGCATCGCCGCGCAGCACGGTGATGGTCGGGGTGCTCGTCAGGATGCCTTCGTACTTGGCGTGGCGCAGTTCATCGACGCGCCCCTGCTGCTGAGCCAGCAAGCGCTTACGCAGAATCTTCGGCGAGGCGGCGGCAATGCCGTCATCGAACGGACTCTCGCGACGCAGATGCGCAATGTGGGCAGCGCGGATCATGATCTTGGACGGCACACATCCGACGTTGACGCAGGTGCCGCCGAGAGTGCTGCGCTCGATCAGCGTCACACGCGCCCCTTGCTCGACGGCCTTCAACGCCGCCGCCATCGCCGCGCCGCCGCTGCCGATCACGGCCACGTGCAGTGCAGCCTCATCGTCCTCGCGCTTTGGTTCGCCGCCCAGCCGCTCTTGTGCATTGTTCAGCAGGTCGCTGGGTTGCCCCGGCGCATCGGCAAGCTGCGCTCGGTAACCGAGTGCGGATACCGCCGCGACCAGCGAGGTCACGTCCGCGGCGGTACCTGCGCTGGCCTCAATCTCGGCCCGGCGCTGTGGGTAGGACACTGAGGCCGAACGCACGCCGGGCACCTTTTCCAAGGTCTGCTTGACGTGCTCGGCGCACGACCCGCAGGTCATGCCATCGATGTGCAGCGTGATCGCCTCGGTCATGAGCGTGTGCTCACTTCTTGACGGTAGACGGGTAGCCGGCGTTCTCGGTGGCTTTGGTCAACGCGGCCGGAGTGGTCTTGGCATCGTCGTAGGTTACCACCGCCTCCTTGGGCTCCCAGGTCACCTTGGCCTCGATGACGCCTTCGACCTTGGTCAGCGCCTTCTTGACCGTGATCGGACAGGTGGCGCAGGTCATGCTCGGCACCGACAGCGTGACGGTTTTGGTGGCGGCCCAGGCGGGAGCGCTGAGGGCAACGGTCAGAGCGAGCAATGCGACGAGTTTCTTCATGGCAATCTCCTTTCAGTAGAACAGGGGCATGAGGTAGGGGAACACGAGCGCGATCAGCACCAGGGCGGTGACGATCCAGAAGATCACCTTGTAGGCCGTCCGCACCTGGGGCACGGCGCATGCGTCGTCCGGCGCGCAGGCGCGAGCCGGCCGGAAGATGCGACGCCACGCGAAGAACAGCGCCACGAGCGCCACGCCAATGAAGATCGGCCGGTACGGTTCCAGCGCGGTCAAGTTGCCGATCCAGGCGCCGGAGAAACCCAGCGTGATCAGCACCAGCGGACCGAGGCAGCAGGTCGAGGCGAGGATGGCGGCGAGGCCACCGGCGGCCAGTGCACCGCGGCCGTTGCTGGGGTCTGCCATGTGAGGGATCTCCTTCCGAGACGTTGCGTGATGCGCTAAGGTTACTTCCGTAGTCAAGTACGGAGTCAAGCGCGATGGTGAACGATCCGCAAACACTGACCATCGGGGCTTTCGCCAAGGCCGCTGGGGTCAACGTGGAGACCATCCGGTTCTATCAGCGCAAGGGGTTATTGCCAGAACCAGGTCGGCCCGTCGGCAGTATTCGCCGCTACGGATCGGCGGACGTGGCGCGGGTGCGTTTCGTGAAATCCGCCCAGCGGCTGGGGTTCAACCTGGACGAAGTCGGCCAACTCCTACAGCTTGAGGACGGCACTCACTGCAGCGAAGCCGCCGAGCTGGCTGCGCTCCAGCTCACCGACGTGCGCACCAAGATGGCGGACCTGACGCGAATCGAAGCGGTGCTGTCACGGTTGGTCAACGAGTGCCATGCGCAGCGAGGCACTGTGTCGTGCCCGCTGATCGATTCTCTGCACGGGAGCTAGGCGCGTGGCTTAACCCGGTTTTCCGTTCCACTGCGCCTCAAACCCCAGTTCGAGCCGGGGGCAAGGTGACCTGCCACTGATTGTTTCCTTGCACCGACATGCGCCAGACAAAGCCCACAATGAAGGCTAAAAGCGCGTAAGCCTTGCGATACCAGAAACCTACCGAACGAGAGCTGTCAGACAAGAAGGGCTAGTGCGGTCTTCCCACACTAAAATCCGGATACCCAATTTTTCCATCCACGTCCAGGACGAGGACATAGCGCGCTCCGCATTGGCCGCAGCCGTCTGCCCATCCTAAGCCAGGGTCCATCATGTCTGGCGCGCCTTCCCACCAGTGATCGTCCTCGTAACCGCATTCAGGACAGATTGGATTGTCGTTACCTTTACTCAACTTAGAAGCCTCACTAGCATTTGCCCAAAGAAGTGGGGCGTATATATAGCAAACAAGTTTGCAAGAAAAGTCAGGGCAGAGCGGTAGGCAGGGGGGCCAGGATGGACCTGGTAATATCGTCTGAGGTTGCGATTGATCTGGCCGGGGCGGTCGCACCGTTGTCAGCGGCCACAGACATTGGAGACTCACTAAATGCGGTCGCGGATGCACGACCTTGTTTGTGGCTTGAGGCTCTGGGGAATTGTGGTCGCGCTGTAGAGCCAGCCAATGTCTATTTGTCGATCGGGGAGGCGCTTGCGGTCATTGGCCTGCTGGCAGCATTCATCCAGGTAGCCGAGCCGCGTTTCCGTTTCCGATTAGCGGTTGCTCCATTCCCAGGCCGACGATCCATCTATGCACTGTTCTTCGCCGGGACGGTGCTGACTGTGATCAGCTCGATGCTTCCGGCCGTACCCATATATCTGCCGTGGCCGCTTTCGTTGACTCGCAGCTGGGAAGCAACCGCCGGCGTGTTGTTCATTGCAGGCTTGGGAATCATGTTCTGGCGCATGACCCGCTGGGCGCATTTCAGTAAGCGCAATGCCGAGCAGTATTACTTGGCCGTGGTCAGCTCAATCGCCAAAGGTGAGCGGTCGACATTGGGGCAGCTCGTCATTGATATAGGAGAAGCGATCAAGACGATCGTAATGCTAAGCAAGCAGGCAGAGCAGATACATCATACACAAAAGCAGCCGCCCGATCATATGTCCGCAGCATGGCATTTTCTCGACCTGCTCGCTGATCCCATAGTTGCGCGGGTGCTAGTCAGAGAGGGTTCGCCGACTCTCTCTGTCTTGCTTTCAGAAATTCATGATCAGAAGGCATACAGTCTGCACCTTTCTACCGCGATTAAGGCAATCGTGCGCGCAGGCCTGATAGATCGAGAATCGATTTTCTTTCGGGAAAACGAGTACGGCAGCCTGGGCCGGTCCAAGACGATCACGCGAGCCATGTTTTCCAATTACAGGTTCGTTGAAAATTACGATCCGCTGGGCGCGTATAACGGCTTCTCCAAGGACATGGCTGCAGCTGATCAATTCAAACTATGGCAAGAGATGCTGTTGATCGCTGTTGAGGGTTATATCGACAAGGGCGGTAATGCGCATCCCGCAGCGTTTTTCCGAGCGTTCGGGACAATCAGCCATACAGCAATGTCTGCCGTTAACAGGATCAACAAGACGCCCATAACGGATGTTTACGATATCGATGAGACAAACCGGGCAGATGCAGCCGGCAGAGTTTTTGGAGAGATCCTTGAGGTGATCAAACGTCGTGGGGCTGGGTTGCGGCTGGCGCCGACCGAGCAGCTATTAACCACGAAAAACAACACGTTCTTATATGCTGTTGCTGATGGGATATTTGAGTATTTTTCGGCCGTTTCAGCAACTGGGGAAGGGTGGTCAGCCATTCGATCAGCCAGTTTAGCACCGCTGTTCGAGCTATTCTCCCACGGTGATGATCGCGGCTCTCCACAGATTCAGCAGATCCGGGAAATCCTGCAGTACAAAATGATTGAGCGGGTTCGGGAGAACCTGATTGAGGGCAGCTATCATCCTATGACGGCAAAGTTAATCAGTCTGTTTTGGCTCGATCTCGATGGGACCATGAAAGGTACTTGGGGAGAGTTCTCACGGGCTCTGACTGAAGAAATTCGGCAAAACTTCGTCACCGCCTTCAGATCAGATCGGGATCACGCATTGTCCTGCTTATCTGAGAATATGGTGTTTGATGAGAAGGAGATGGTCATCTCAATTCTGCAAAGGACAAAATTTGCTAACCGCGGCCAGAAAAAGATTGGCGAGTTAAAGCTGAATCAGCCGGCGGCGAATTAATCGTCATTAGCTGCATTAGACTTAGTCCAACGGATAAAGACATTGCGAGGCGATAGACCTGCAGATCCAGCAAAGCTCTGCAGCTTTTGAGCAGCTGGTACAGCTCCCTCGGCAACGAGAAAGCCCCAGGTTAGATTGACGGCGTTCAACTCAGCGAAAAACCGATAGGCGCCAGGCGAGTTTACTTCCGGCAGCAATAAGAATTGCCCGTGGTTAGCATTCCGCCAGGCACCTACCAAATCATAGTGCTTGAAGGAACCTTCGGCGTTCCAGTCATCGGGCAGGCTTACTCTAGACATGGTGTAGATATCGGACGTTGCCCAAGCGGCATCCCCGACGATCAACCCTTCAGTCTGGCCGCGTGCAACAAGGTTGGCCACATCCATGCGAGCCTGGTTAAGATTGTCCGGTCGGTCGACCAATACCCAAACCGCGTCTCCGGTCGTGGCATGTGAAAGCCGTTCAAGCGAATCAGAAGCGGTAAGTAGCTGCAGCGTCATGGTCGAATCCCTTTAATTGCATCCACGCTAAGCCGCCGCTTCCGGCGCCGTCAACGGGCGGCGATGTTGCGAGGATGTCAGCTGCAGCCTGAAGTCTGAAAGCGTCCAGTCGCGGCCGGTCAGGATCTCGGCGAGCCGTTCCCAGGCATTGATGGTGAATGTCGCGATTGCGGCATTGTCGGGCAGTTCGTGCTCGATCTGCAGAATGACCACAGGCTCGTCGGGAAATTTCCGGAAGGTGAGCCAGGCGCGATTATCCGACTTGGCCAGCAACCGATAATGAACCCCGATCTGGCGGTAGAGCGGCGCGAGGCCGATATGCGATTTCCGGTCCTGGTCGTGCCACCAGTCGAGATAGCCGGAGGCCTGCAGCCGCTTCAGATGCGAAACGACTGTTCGCGGCGCGAGGCCAAGCGCTTTGGACAGGGCAGGGGCGTCGATTTCGATCTGGCTTTTGTCGTTGACCTGCGGAAACAGACCGACCAGGTGGGCCAGAATCTGAAAATCGGCGTCGGCGAGCGGCCAGCTGGCGGCAAGCTCGATGAAGGCCGGCGCGAGCGCCGGATCGGGCGGGGTAAAAGTCTGCTGTGTCACGCAATGCTCCTTTCGGTTAGTGCCGTCGTTGCTTGGCGATTTTTCTGAAAGAGGCCCAGATATTCAGCTGGTGCTTGGGCAGGTCGAGGCATCCGCAGATCCAGGCAACCCGTCCTTTCTTGAACTCGGATGGATCGCGCGCCGATGCAACGGCGATGACCGCCGCGGCGGCGGCCCTACCGTGTTCGTGGCATCCGCGGGCCCAGACCCGTTTCGGGACGCCCCAGGCCTCGGCCATTTCCTGCGCGTTGTCGATGACCTGCGGTGTGTCGTCGGCCGCTAGTTTCGGCTCGGCCTGTGCCATGAGCCGGAGGAAGGAATCTTGGGACTTCGGTGGTGGCGTGAACTCTTTGGGGTCGTACCGCATCGACCGGTAATTCGCTCCCTTTGCTGTCTGGGGCTTCTCCGGCTTGGCCGGTGAAGGGGAGGTCGAGGTCCGGGCTTCATCCTTTGGATAGCCTGTACCTGAATATATTTGCTTGGTGTGCGTATTAAGGGTGCCATCAGATTCATGGGGGGATGAATCTACTGAGGCATGATCACGGCCTGCCAATGGCTGCTTAAGCGCTGCGCGTGCCTCGTGGCGGGCGTCGGCGCGTTCTAGCAGGGCGTCCCAGAGCTCCTGCAGGCGGGCAACCAGCGGCGCCAGGTCGATGCCGGCGCGATCGAGCCCGACTTCGCCGCCGGTATAGTGGCGGTAGATGATGCCGAGGCCTTCGAGTCGGGAGAACCGCATCTGAATGGTGCGGACGGTGACGCAGAGTTCTTCAGCGAGCGTGCGGTTGCTGGCGGTGATCTGGAAATGCCCGCGCTTGCAGTCATCGCCGTTGAGCAGACCGACCAGCTTCACCAGCAGGCGGAAATCGCCGTCGCGCAGATCCCAGTGCTTGCCGCAATCGGCCTGCAGGCTGCGCTCGATGCGCCCCTTGGGCGTGGGCGTGGCCTTTGAGAGCAGCGCAAAGGTCTCGGGCGCCGGGTTCGGCCGGAAGGACGCGCGCCGCTGGCGGTCACTGTCGGCCGCCTCGTTCTGGCTCTTGGCCGCCTGGGCGTAGTCGTCGGCGGTTTGAGCGTCTGCGCCAAGCGATTCAGCGAGGGCGCGGACTTTGGCTTCGTCGAGCGAGTTATGTCGCCTGGCGATTTTGGCATCCAGTAGGCCGGACAGGTCCGGCTCGTTAGGTCTCGTCATGGCCCCTCCAAAGGCGGGCCGCGAAGGGGGCTTGACCGGCTGCCTGAGGGTGCAAACAGCCGTGGCGCGAATCGCGCTTTTGTCTTGACCCGATATCCCGAGTCGCCTATAAAGGGGGTGTCGATGTCCGCCTTTATGGACGAAACCGGTTTCCGAAAAGCCCTGCCGCTCCAACGGCGGGGTTTTTCATGTCTGCTTCGCGGTGTGTGGTTCGTTCCCCTCAAAATCTTGCACTTAGTTCAACTGAATAGCACAAATTCTGGTATTTACCAAAACTTGGCCACAGTTTGCTTGCAAACTACTTTGCTGTGTATATCTTTAATCCCGATGTGAACTGAGTGCAACCGGTCATTTTTTACCGGAAAAGCAAGGATTTAGGGCAACTCCCTGAAGTGAAGTAGTGGAAGTGCCTGAAATTGCGAGCAAATCGGCCGCCCGAGTCGCCGCCGATTCGCAGTTACCCCCTGCGAGCCCTCAGACCACGCCATTTGGTGCGAATCGGGAGGGCCAGGGTGGAGTTCAAATCCGCTTCAATCATCGAGCTGGTGAAGGCTGGACGGCCCGAACCTCTGCTGGAAAGCGATCTCGACGATCCTGATCCGATAGCCCGCAAGCTGGATGGCCAGGTTGTCTTGCGCGATGACATGGAAAATGCGCGCCCTCTGGCCGCGCATCCCTGGTTCATGGCTAGCGGCAAGCGGCCTGAAGGGATGCAGTGTCATTTCCAGATCGACGGCGCCCCTTGCTATCTGCTGGTGACGCCGGAGCAGTTCGCGCGCTGCATCTTCCTGGTGCCGGCCGGCGGATTTCTGAATATCGGGCGGCATATCGAGCTGCCCGGCCGCTGCACCTGCAGAAACTGGACGCTCGTTGTTTCGCGGCAGGGACGCTGTTTAAGCCTGGCCGGCTCCCCTTACCATATTGCGATCGGCGCGGACCCGATTGCGGCCTATCAGCAGATCGTGTTGCTGACACGCGCCTTCCATATGGGTGAGCGTAACACCAAGCATCTTCGCAATTTCGATCCCGGCTGCTGCTCGATCCTGTCGCCAACTGTCGCGCAAGGGGAGGGGCAGCATGAAAGTCGGTGAGATCCAGTCATGGCCTCGAACTGCCTTGAAGGTTTCGACAAGCGGCCTGTGGAGCCTGCGCTTAGGTTATGTCTTCGCCTTTCCTGGCACTGTGGCAGCGGTTGGCCTAGGCTATCTCGTCACCGGGAGCCCGGTCTTTGCGACATTCGCAGGCCTTGTCGTCTTCGGCACGTCGAGCCTTTTGTTCTTATGGGCGGCGTTTGGGTACAAGGAATTTGCCGAAGCTCTGACCCGCCAGCCGCGTCTGCATGCTATGGGCGGCGGACTGCGGCCTGTAGCCGGTCGCCTGCTCGATGACAGCAATACCTAAATCCAATCTGGCCTCGCCGGCGGGACGCCGTGGCCAGGTGCGCGTGAGTCATTCAGATAATTAAGAGCGGGCAAAGACCCGAAAATGGAAGGGAAGTCGTTATGACTGCATCAAACGTCATTCGCAGTGCGGTGCTCAATATATTCTCGGTCGCGGTCTTTCTGGCGCGCATCGGCTTACTCGTCTGGGTCTGCTACGCGACACTTACGACCGTCTTGGTGATTACGGTCATCCAGGATGTCATTGTGAGCGGCAAACACATCTCGACTGAAATGTTCCCGCTCGAAGAACTCACCGCGTTTCCTGAAGCACTTTTGCAGGCGAGCGTCTTCGTCGCAGTGCTTGTCGCAGGCGTGTATTTTCTTCTGGTCGGCAGATCGCCGGTTCCGCTGCCGGCAGCGTGGCAGCGCCAGGTTGATCGCGCCCTCGATGCTTTTGCCGACTACGTCAACCCGCGCGCAGATCGGGTTGCGAATGCTGTCTGGCAAAAAATCACTGCCCAGTTGTCGCGCATCGAATGGTGGTACAAAGGCCGCCTGGTCGCCCGTGCTCTCAAGAAAAGCGGTTTCGTGCAACTGAAGCCGGGCATGGATCTTCCGCCAAAGTCGAGAAAATCCTGAAATCATCCCAGTGTCAGCCAGCGCCGGCATAGCAGGATGCAGACTGATCTCAACCCGCCTCGATGGCGCGCGGCCGTCGCTCTGACGGCCGCGGCCAATCGTAACCACGCCGGCCGGCCGCCGCGCTCAAGGAAAATCGCCGAGGGCCCCTTTAGGGATGCGGCTATTTTCCTTGAACGCATTAGGCGGGCGGTTTGGCGCAAGCGGTCTATCAATGCCGTTAGACGGCATCCTGCGCCCGGCTATGGCCGGGCGCCTCGCGGCCGACGACTAGCCGAAAGGGCGAGACAGGCTTATAGCCTGGCTCGATCGCGGCGCGCGCCGGCGGAGAGGCAGCGCCTGACGCCGGCGCCGACCGCGACTGCGGCGGCTTGCCCGAAGGGCCGCGCAAACCTTCCTCTATGGAGTGAATGATGCAGCACAGGACCAAGCGTGCGATACGCCGATTTGAACGGACATGGCGGCCGCTTTGGATTTCCTCGGCCGGAATCGCCCTGCTTTTGTCGATTGGTCTCTTCGCTGCAGAAATGCTGCGACCACTCGTTACTGGTCAGCTGCTGATCAGTGAGGCACAAGCGGCCTCGAAGACCATTCCCGCTGAGATTTCCGTCTGCTTTACACCAGAAGAGGAATGCGAGGATCTGATCGTTGGCCACATAGAGCGCGCCAACCGGGAAATACTGGTGATGGCCTATACTTTCACAGCAAAGCCGATCATGGACGCATTGCTGAGAGCGCAAGCAAGAGGCGTGACTATCGAAGTGATTATGGATGCCAAGGCGGCGGAGCAACGTTACTCGATGGCCTTGCCACTGCAAATGGCACGAATACCGCTGTGGCTCGATTCGTCGGTGGCCATCATGCACAACAAGATCCTCATTCTGGACCGTCAAACGGTGATCACCGGCAGCTACAATCTGTCGAAGGCTGCAGCGAGCAAGAATGCCGAAAATGTAGTGACTATGAACGGCGGCGCGGCAATCGCGCAGCCGTTCATTGACAATTTCGGCCGCCGCAAAGCGGCGGCTGAACGGGTGATTGCGAGGCAGGGAAAGCAATGACGGATTTGATACCTTTGGAATTTCTCCAGCCGTCGAAGGAACCGACGAAAATCGTATGTTGCCCGACCCCGCGTTGCCGGGAGAGATTTGGGGATAATCCCGCTGACCATACATTCATGAATTACAACAGGTACGGATTCTTGCCTGGCCGGCCCGACCTGCATGCCCTTTGCGATCACTGCGGGGGGCATACGGATGGTGTGGTGTCGGTCCATGACTGCAGAGATTGCGGCAAGTCTGTTGCGCCAGGTGAGCTGGTCGGCTTGTTCATCCCGTCCCGTTGCAAGGAATGCCAGCAATTGGCCGTAGATAAACAACGGGCTTCGGGCGATATTTGCGGAATATGCCAATCGCCGCGCCTGGAATGCTGCTGCTGACCAAGGCGCCGGCGCCGTTATAAGGGCTGCCTGTGCTGGTCACATTGAGAGAGGCATCGTTCAATCAGATTTGTGCAGCCATTGCCCATTATGGCAACGGCCAGTTTGATTGCGCGATGACACTGGCGGCGGCAGCGGAAGGTATGTTGCCAGCTGTGAACGAGCCTCATCTTTTCCAGCAGCTGCGTGCAAGACCGGATCAGGCCGAGCTTGATCTGAACATGATGATCAATTGGTTGAAGCATGGCGGTGCTGCATCGGCAGACCTGTCGGACTTTGAGACCGTGATTACGATCGCCAGGGCGATCACGAAATTTACTGCTGTTTATAGGCAGAGCCATCCGCGTTTTGTCGAATTTTGGCAGCGGGCACACAGGGAAGGACACTTACCAGATGTGCTGAATATACGGAATTGAGTGATTTAGTTTGACTGGGTTTGAGTCCGGGTTGAGATCGCATATTCACGATGACTGGGGAGTAACTAGTCACTGCGTTTGAACGACCTTTGCTTCATTACTCCCGGCCACGGGCATTTCTAAAGACCATGGAAAAGCCGGCACTTGACTCCGCTGATATTGATAAACGCGAAGACTGGGTAGGTTTCTTTTGTCGTAAAGCCTTCCAAAGCGAAAAGTGACGCTGCTTTGCGCGGCTATAAACAAATGAATCTTGCTCACGCCGATATTAGCCAATTCAATCAACTTCGAAAGAAACTGCTGGCCAAGGGCCTGCTGCTTCACTTCCGACCAGTGGCAATCCGTATTGCCACTCTCCAACGTCATTTCGACTATAGGCAGAATTCCCAAGGACGATTCAATTCCGGCCCGGTCCACCAAGTATGAGACGGATACCGCCAAAGCTACTTCGCTACCAGGATTGATGTTTGGTTGCTTAGTGCTGAAACGCAGACCGTCGTCAAAGGCATCCAGCGTTCTCCATTGGCTCTTATTGCGGTCCCAGTCCAGCGCAATGACCTTTTCCTCATCATCCAGAAGTACACCGGCGAGGAAGGTGAATGGCACGGGCGCGAGACCACCAAATGCTATGACAGCATCTTCTCTATCCAAGCCTGCTACATGGCTCCGGATCAATGCGGGTAGGAGGTTTACTTTGCTGACAGCAGCGTCAGGGTTAGAGACCCTCCCATCGATGATATGGTCTCTGAGATCGATCAGCACCTGTTCACGTCGACCATTCACAGTTTTCGGAACGGCACCTGACACAGGAACGCCAGGACTATCTCTCAGTCCCCTCAACTCCACTGCAATTACTTTGCGCCTCTGATGGTTCTTTACGTCGGTAAAATATCGATGCAGTTCCCATAAAAAGCCTGAGACAAGGGCCGCCACTGCGACGAAGTAGGCTAGATTTATCAAGGTCTGCGGCACCGTATCAGCGGTCTTTAATGACAGCGTAAGGGGCCCGTTCTCGGTCGGTATAGAGATATCGAAGACCCAGCCGAGCAGAAGAATTGTAAATAAAAACAGTCCGCCACGAATCAATTGTATGCCTGGAGTGCGGATGCGGAACAGCCAGTCGAAAAACGACCTAACGCCGTGCCGCAGCAAATCCGCATTGGGATTTACTTTGGTCATTGTCTTAGGCCGCTTTCAGGGCATTAGTGCAGGCTTGGGTGCTTGATATGAGCGCTGCAAAAATTGCCGCTTCGACTTCGGCCGGCGAAATGTGCCAACGGCGGTTCCATGGCCAAGTAAAGCATCCGGCAGATGCGGCTGACAGAAGATGGCCAGAGCCATGTACATGCATCCGTCGCGCGACAGCATAGGACATCGCAGATGGGTAGGATGCGATGACCGGAGGCGCTTCCGATCCGGAAGCTTCTGCTCTGCCCTCGGGATGCGCTTGCGGCCCAACCCAAGTGCCGGTCGCCAGCCAAAGCTCGTAAGCAGCGAGCCACTTAATAATCCATGGGATCACCGTTCTGGCGATATCGACGTCATAGTCGAGCCCGTCATCCCAAGGCTTGTAAAAGCACATCGCATCGTTGAACTGCTTCCAGATATGCGGCGGCCGAATTTCGACGCCATCCTCGATGCGGTTCTGCAGCGGAGGGTCGATCAACCAAGCCTTCACTCTCAGGCCTGGATATCGCAGTGCGAACGGTCTAGGTGCGAAGGCAGTGAACAGGATGCCGACCTTGTAGGGAGGTTGCCCTTCAAAGCCTCTCAGCTCGCCAGTCCAGTATGCCCCCCACCATGTGTTCCAGATCAGCTCCATCTGGGGGTAGAGGGTCTCCACCCGATGCACTTCCTCAGCAATCGTCATCGAGGTAGCCGCCAAAATTGGTATTGCGAGGGGACGATAGGCTCGCCTGCGCCGGCGCGCTCACCAGGGCGCCCACCGGAGCAATCGAGGCTACGGTGACGCCACCCTTACCAACCAGTGTCTTGGCGACGTTGCGGAGCAAGCTGTCGTCCGTGCGCTCGATCAGCTGATTCAGTGCGTACTCAGTCGGTTTTTCACCGAAGAGGCGGGAAAGAATCCGCTGCTGCTGTTCCAGCGACTTCCCTGCAGCACTCGTCAATTCGCTAACGAGGTGATCGAGGTCAGTGATGAAGATTTCCTCGTCCCGCAGAGTGGCGGGCCAGCGGTCGTTGATACGCTCGGCGTTCCAGGTCGGGTTTTTGTGATCGACAACAAGGTCCAAGCGCCATGCATTGAACAAATCCTGCCTTATCGCCTGGGCGAGTGTAATCAAATCCCGCAGTAGGCTGCTGGCGCTCTGCTGGACGGTCGCTGCCATGTACGACAGATACACGGAAGGCACCTGGCGGCCGTCGCGTTTGGAATAGCGGCGATTGCGGTATCGCTTCAGCAGCTGCAACGCCATCAGACGAATGGGCTGTACGCCGAGCGGAATGGCGTCAGGCAGCGGCTCGGTTTCTGCCGCTTCCATAAACTGGCGCACATTCGGCGCATGATCGAAAGCGGGAATGTTGACGTAATACTTCGGCATGGCGCGACGGAAGTAGTCCAGCATGCCCTTCGGATTCGTCTCAAAGTGATACTTGATCGCCGGATCTTCATGGTTGAAATGAAAGCCGCGCGACGGGCGTTCCATATTCAGCGGCAGGCGTACCACTGGCGTCAGGTCGATATGGAGATTCAGTTGCTGAATGGTGACGCAGCGGCTCTTGCGGGTCACCTTCCCCGCATACCGGCCGCGGTTTAGCGACTTATACAGCTGCTCCTGGACATATTTCGGATCAGCCCATTCCTGCAGCACGATCTCAACAATTGCGTCGATGTCGAAACGATCTTCGGTCTCGTCGCCATGAAGGATTGTGGAACCCTGGGGCAGGGAACCTTGGCCATACACGCGGGCCACGGTGCCGGCGAGAAGGCTCCCCTCGGAATCCAGGTGGTCGGCAATCGAGCGGTAGGCCGAGTTTCCGCGTGCCCGATCCGTGTCCGTCAATTGGATGCGGCGGATAATGTCCGCCAGCATAAGGTCAAGAATGGTATTCCCGTCATGATACGTCATCGCTGTCTCACTCCATTGGTTGGTGCGAAAGGCGGCGATGCTTGCTTTATACGAGTGAGACGGGTGTTTTTTTATAGTAGTAGTTGCGTCTGCGCCGGGGAAAGCATGTCGGATTCGCAAAGCAGATATTACATCATGCCACTGAAAGACGCAATATCATGCAATCTCGTGGCAATTCTGTGTTTTTATTAGTCTTTTTATAGTCGGAGATTGACAATATGTCAATAATGCATTTGATAGAACGTCAGAGGCGGCTGCGAAAAGTGTCGGTTATCACCAATAACCGACGCCGATAACCAATAACCCGACAGCCGGATCGCGATTAGCGACTCCGGCTGTCGTTTTTAGTAATCCTTTCAATGGCGCCGCCCGGCAGGACCCTCTCACGTCCCACTGCTGGCTCATGGCACCCGCCAAACATCGCCACCTAAACACCATCCCAGCGCGGCCTCAGCCGGACGACATGCGGTCGCTTACAATCTTATGCGTCGGCGCACTGAAACCGTGACGCTACCTGTCAGCCCGGACCTACACCTATACTGGTGGCGGCAGGATTACGGGGTTTCCAGGGATGCCTGAACTGATTAAGGGCGGGCCGGTTTTGCCGGTCGAGCTTTTGCGCCTCCATGACGAGGGCAAGGTCGTCTTTTTCTGTGGCGCTGGCGTCTCCATGGCGACCGGTTTGCCCAGCTTCGCCAAGCTCGTGGACGACATCTACGAGGCTATCGGCGAGACCCTGACTGCCTATGAGGCCTCCCTCCTGAAGGCCGGGCAGTACGATAAGGTGCTCGGCATCCTGGAGGACCGGATGATCGACGGTTCCATGCGGGAGGCCGTCGCCAAAATCCTGGGAAAATCCTGGAGTGGCTCGCTCGATGTCCACAAGGACCTGCTGACCCTTTCCAAGGTCAAGGACGGTGGTTTCCGGCTGGTAACTACTAACTTTGATGCCCGGTTCGCAGAGACGGGCGACATCGACGAGAAATACATCATGGACGCGCCCAGGCTGCCGCTGCCAAAGCATGGCGTCTGGCGAACACTAGTCCATCTGCATGGTCGGCTCCATCCGACCTCCACGCTCGACCAGATGGTCCTTACATCGGCCGACTTCGGGCGGGCATATCTGACGGAGCGCTGGGCCTCAAGGTTCATCACCGAGCTGTTCCGTACCTATACCGTGGTCTTTGTAGGCTACAGCCTAGCCGACCCTGTCATGGGCTACATGGTCGATGCGTTGGCTGCAGAGCGTTCAAAAGGGCAGACATTCCAAAAGGCCTACGCATTCGCTCAGTACAAGGGCGGTCCAAAGGCTAGGGAGGCGGAGGTCGAAGCCTGGAGGGCTAAAAAAGTTGAGCCACTACTCTTTGAAATCAAAAATCGCCGCCGGACCGGTGATCCGTTTGAATTGTTGAACCGCACTTTGTCGGAATGGGCCAAGATTCAACGGGACCCATTGGGCTATCGAACGCGAATTGCGTTGTCCGGCATCAAGACTCTTCCCTCCGGTCTCGCCGACCCTGAAGCGCAAAAGGTCTGTTGGGCGATATCGAACCCGGCAGTTGCCCGCGAACTATCCGAATTGCCCCCGGCTAAGGAGCCGAAGGACTTTCCGGCGATCGCCGCCTGGATGGAGGTCTTCGACCAATATGGGCTGCTGTCAGTTCTGGCGCGCAGTGCGGCGCCCGGCGCAGATCCGAAGCCGTCCTCGCAAGTTCCAGCGGATCATTTAGACAGCGTTCGTCGATATCTTGCATCCTGGGTGGCGAAGCACTGCCATGTCCCTCAGGTTTTTGGCTGGGTCATCACCCACGGGCATCGCCTGGATAACGAGTTCCAGAACATCGTTCGTTACCGGCTGTCCCTCACTCCTGACGCAAAGGTCGACATTCCGCCTACCGACAAGCGACTGCGGCTACTTTGGATGGTAATGATTTACGACCATCAAAGGACGATCGACGAGGCGATGACGTGGGATCAGCTACACGCGGCCGCCCTGTCGGAAGTCGAGCGCCGAATTGTCGAACAGTCATTTCTGGCCGCCCTAAAGCCTCGTCTCGTCGTCCGGCCTGGAGAATCTTTGAGGCGGCGGTTTCGTGACGGGGTGGAGGACGAGCCCAGCTCCGATAGCGACTCCTTCCAGGTTGCACATCTTGCCCTCGTGCTGAGTGACGAGGAGTATAGATTGCGGTCTAGGCGGTTCAGCAACTGGGGCGAATTGCTTGCACGATACGCGTCGACAATCTCTAACTACCTACAGGCGGCCCTTGAACTGTTGCCAGCTGATGAAGAGGGTTACTCGGACCCGATATATTACCGGCCACATCTAGACGAAAACGGTCCGAAACGAATCCGCGACGGTTGGGCAACACTTATCGACCTGGCGCGTGACAGCTATTTCGCCTTGAAGGAGCGCTCGCCGGGAAGTGAAGTAGATTTGCTGAAGCGATGGGCAGAATCGAAAATCACGACATTTGAACGCCTCGCCCTTTATGTTCTGTCGAAAGACCAGACGTCAGATACCGGCCTAATCCAGTCCATTTTCCTGGGCGACCAAGAGCACCGGCTATGGGCCTCGGAATTGCGGCGCGAGATCCTTGCGGTGCTGCATAAAGCCTCACCGCGCATGCCAGAGCCATTGCTCAGCGAGATATATGCAGCCATTAAGCGAGGACCGCCTGCCGACGACCTGGAACGCATTGCAGACGACCGGCGAGAGGCACACGCCAGACTGCAAATCGGAATACGGCTCAGGGAGCTGATGCGGGCTGAAAGAAGTGTACTGACCGGGACGGATATGCTTCTGGTTCTCAGTATATCAGGCGGAGGTCAGGAAGAACCAGATGACATTGGGCCCAGCTATGTCGAACCTGTTAGGTCTCGGTATAGCGACTTCAGTTCAACTGAGCTCAGTGATGCAGATATAAACAAGGAATCCTTCCGCGATCGATTCGAACTGTTTGTGCAGGATGCTCCGGTTCGGGCCTTCGCGTTCCTGTTGCGGCTATCCGAAGAGGTGAAGAGTCCAAAGCCGCTTTGGGACAGGCTGTTCTGGCACGCCGGAACGCTTGTCCGTGACGGAAAATTGCTGAGGCGGTTTGAGCAGTGTTTCATTCCCCGACTGCTGGATGTTCCCGAAGGCTATCTCAAGGATTCAGCGCATGCGGCGGCTGATTTCCTCACGGAGATTTCGAAACATCCCCTTCAGGCGCCGGGTAGTTTCTTTGATTTCTGGATGTGTATCTGGGCGCAAAAATCGCCGGAGACAATCGGAACTGAAGACATCCTAACGCGAGCTCTGAACAGCGCACCTGGACGGCTAGCTGAAGCTGCAACGGAACGCCTTTGGGCGCTAAAGCCAGTAGCAGGCGCTGGCTTTCCAGGCGAGGTTATGAGCTACCTTAACGAAATCGTCTTAGACAAGAACGCAGTTCTGGCACGGGTGTATCTGGCGACAAGGCTCTCAAGTTTGTTCGCCATTGACCCAGATTGGACGGCAAAGAATTTTCTTCCCTGGCTTGGTTCGACTAGTCCAGAGGCCCTTCAGATGTGGAGCGCCTATTCATGGGCAGCCAATGCGGGCCCAAATCTGTTTTCCGCAATCAAGAATGATTTTCTGCACATGCTGGTTCGCTATTTGGAACTGGGTGAGCAGCGCTCAAATCTAATCTCGCTCTTCGTTTCCGCGAGTGTTGACGCTACCGATGCGATAACCCCGGCAGAAATCCGAACTACTGTCCAGAAACTGCCGCAAGAAGGGTTGGTCGATATTCTGCGGCATTTTGAGCAAATTATGCGTGGCGCCAAGGAGGTAAACAGCAAGATCTGGCGCGAAAAAATTGAACCGTGGCTCGCGGCTTACTGGCCAAAGGCGGAATCCCGCAACACCGCCGCGACTTCTGACGCGATAATCACCATGATTTCTCGAACAGGCGACGCATTCCCAGAAGCGGCGGGGTGGGCCAGAAAATTCCTGCGGCCGGGCTCGCCGCATGGTCTTGAAAACCTCGTTGATGATGAGGTTCCGCTTGAGTGGGTCGAGCCATTGCTGGATGTGGTTTATCGGGCGGCAAACCGCCAGCCGCACAATGATATGTACTGGACCAAGCGCACCGTCGAGACAGCGCTAAAATCCATACGTTCGCATCGGCCTGAGCTCATGCAGGACCCGCGGTATCTAGAACTCAGAACATTTCACAGCTCGTGACGTCGGAGCTGACAAAAACGCCGATGATGAAATTCTTAGATCGGAAAGTGATCCTACCTAGTCAGGGAGGCAGACATGTATTGCGTATACACCGACACAGACGTCCCTGAGAGCGCAGGGAACCTCGATCATGTATTCCCGCTGTCATTGGGTGGACTGGACAGCTGCCAGATCTGGGCGGACCGTAACTTCAATTCCGATGTAGGCTCCAGGGTTGACGGAGCAGTGGCGAACGATTTCCTGGTCATGTTCGCGCGCCAAGCGGCGGATGCGCGAGGACACACAAATAAGCCGCCAGTCCCAATCTTCAGAAAATCCAAGATGGATGGAAAGCCGGTCCAGGTTTCGTTTGGAAAGGAAAAATCCACCGTCTGGGATGCGATGACTCGAAAGGACATCCCAGACGAAAATGTCGCCGGGAAACTGCTGTCGTCCGAATTCAAGGTCGACCGGGCGGTGACGGCCCGCTTCCTTGCTAAGGTGACACTGGGCGCAGGCTATTTCATCTTCGCCGACGCATTTCGCAAGGCAGTTGACTGCGAAGAACTCCGGTTAATCATTAATGTCGATGTTGCAAGAGACCGACACGACCAGCGCTTTTGGGGCATGGAGACTAAAATCTGCGACCGTTGGCATCCGGATCGACACAGGACTGAAGCAGGTCGGCTTGCGAAGACCTGCTGCGAAGTTATCAGGCGTTCAATTTTTATCGTCCAGTATTCTCCCGCTTCCGTGGTCTTCCACGTCGGTGTTCTGGGCCAATATATCGGCTCGGTGATCATGCCGGTCAAAGCGGACGTCCTGCCACGAGATGGCGGCTTTATGGGAGGCCATGTCCTGGTTCTTGGGCCAGGAGAAATGGAGCGGATGTCGTTGTTGCAATATCTGCAGACGTTGAGTGCGATTGCCGAGGAGGCCAGGCAAGCAAAGGAAGGTCCGCAGTCGGTGCCGGAGTAAACTGACTGAAGCGGGCACTCGAAGAGGAAGCGCATACAAGGATACACAGCTGTGTGGTTTGAGCTCAACCCTTGAATTTTCAGGGCATGCAGTGGTTCTCTGGAGCCCGGCTCTTCAACGCCGATGGGTTTTGGCTCTTCAACGCCCTTTGGAGGTGGCGACCATGCGTCGCCACGATTTTGGTCTGTACGGATTTTTTCCAATGGGCATTGATGTCGATAAACAGAGACGGGTCACGCATAACGCGACTCATGAACGCCGTGTCGTCACCGGCTTGAACGGGAATCCGTCGATTGAAATTATCAACGGAATCGAAATAACGAACATCTTTACACGTAAACGCGTGCAGGGCGGGACGGAGGACGGTAATCCGCTGATATACGCTCTGAAAAGGAAGTGGAATTATTCGATCGACCGGCAAAGCAAGCGCGATCTCGCCAGGAACTTCGACGCGATTTCTGATATTGCGCTGCATGGAAAATTCTTCGACTACATTGTGCCGTTACCTTCATCATCCTATGTAGTCAGACTGGTTGCCCGCGGCGTCCATATTAAGCAGCCAGGCGCTCGTCTTCTGCGTTGCCTGCAAAAAGCAACGATGGGGCAAATGTTGGCTCAAATGCCAGCGGTGGGGAGCGTGCCAGACAAGCTTCGAGGCGATTACACATCATTGCTTAGCCATCTTAGGAAGCAGTCGCCGAATCACGTGTTTCAGATGAAACTCGTCGACCCCAAATTAAGACCGTATTTGCCGCCTTTGTTTGTTGCCGACAATACTGCGGCTAGGTGCAGTGGCGCCTCAGTCCTGCTCATTGATGACTTATGTTCTACCGGAGCAAGCTTTGCGGCAGCTCAAGCGGTTTTAAGCCCTCATAACCCACGGAATCTTAAGGCCTTTTCGCTCTTAAGTAGGGTGTATCCGTAGTTGACAAGTCGACCATATATGTGCTAAAAGCAGCACACTAATGACCGCACGTACGCCTTGCGGTCACTAAACATGGAGCGTCTCGCAAGGGGCGTAGGACCGGGCGGCGCTGTCAGGTGCCAAGCCGTAAGGGCGAAACCTGAATTGCTAGGTACCGGCTAGCAAAATAGCGACGGGAGAGCAGAGATGCTCTCCCGTTTGCATTTCGGGGCCCAAAGAAATACCAGAAAACGACTTGTCATAGTTACCGTAGATTATTGTCGACCAGCATCTTCGCCAACCCCGCAACCCTCTCCACCGTCTCTGCATTCGCGCGCGCCCACAGCTTCCTGAGCAGCCCCGCCGGAATCAGTTCATCGTACTTCGCTACCTGCAGGTTCTGGACGAAGTCCGCGACGTCTTCCACCGACATCGGATTGGCCGCCAAAATCTTCAAAGCTGCCCGCACGTCGTCCGGGGTGGCCTTGGCAATCGTCACACCGATGTCGTTCGGTGAGCATTCGAACCCGGCACCCGACAGGGCAACGGCAAACACCGAGTTCATGGCTTCCCCGTGCCAGAGCAGTAGATGCGTGTCCTTCTGCGCTTGCACCAGGATTTCGGTGGCGAGATTCATCTCCTGAAAGGCCTGCCGACCCTCGATGAGCAGTTCTTGGGCGGTCTGGTCCAGATAGCCCGGGATGTCGTCGGCCATCAGGACCGCCTTCATGCGTGCCGCCAGATTGTCGTGGATGGCTTCCTGGGATGGGTCTTCGAACTTCGGGATTTGGGCGGACCGGTGCGGCTCGACGGTGAGCACCTTGGCGGTGTCATCGACAGCCATGACACGCCAGCGGCGTCCCGCAAATGCGACCAGGCTGCCGATACCCAGAATGTTGGAAATCGGAATGGTGCCGAGCTGGCGGCCCCCATGAACAAGCCGCCATTCCTCATCGCTTGGGAAGATTGCATAGAAGTCGCGTCCGAAGGCAATCTTCTCGCCAACCTCGCCCAGCATGATGGTCCGGTCGGGCGCTTGCTCAATCAGGCGAGCCTCAGGGGATGCCATCGCTTTCAGCAGCTCAATGTAATCGGCCTGGGTCAGGGCTGACAGCGGCCCGTCGCCGCAGATGGCTTGGAAAAGCTGCTCGGCCTTGGCGCCACCGCGCTCGGTGATGATGGAGAGCGTCTGGTGCAGCGCCACGGTAGCGATGGAGGGGTCCTGGACCGGCGGTTCGACGAACTTCTCTTTCAGGAGCTCGACGGCAGCAACGGAGCGCACGACTTCCAGCCGCAGCCGGTCCATCGGGTCGGACAGCGGCGTCAGGTATTTCTCGCGAACATAGATGCGCAGCGTGGCTGGCTTACCCCGTCGACGTCCGCTGCGCCCCAATCGCTGCCGCAGGGAGGCCAGCGACCGCGGGCCAAGGATTTGGGCAACTGAATCGACAGAGCCGATGTCGATGCCCAGTTCCAGGGTGGTGGTCGCCACAGCGGTGGTCGGCAGTTCGGCGGCCTTCAGGCGGTGTTCGAGGTCTTCGCGGAGCTCCTTGGACAGGCTGCCGTGGTGAGGGAAGAACTCGTTGGGGACGTTTGCGGCTTCACTGCGTCGGCGCAGGCGGTCGGCGACGGCCTCGACCCGACGACGGGAACCGCCGAAGACCAGGTTATTGCTTCCCCTCAGGTTGGCGAAGATGTGGTCGGCGATGAAGTCGAGCGCTTCTTTGCGCCCTTCATCCTTTTCCAGGTCATCGGCGCCAATATCCGGCGGCTCGATATAGCCTCTGACCTGCAGCCTCAGTTCAGGGCTGCCACCGGGCGGGTTCACGATTGCCACAGCCGACGGGTTGGCGGGGTTTAGCCATTTGGCCGCCACACTCAGGTCGCCAATCGTGGCGGACAGACCCACCCGACGGGGTCGAACCTTGCACAGGCCGTCGATACGACGGAGCAGGCTCGCCAGATGCAGGCCGCGCGGTCCCTGCATGAAAGCATGCAGCTCATCGATGACGATGAACTCCAGGTTCTGGAACAGCGCGTAGGCGTCTTTGGGCTTCCGGACGAACAGGGCCTCGATGGACTCAGGTGTAATCAGGACAACGCCACTTGGGCGTTTGAGCATCTGCCTCTTGGCACCCTGGGAGGCGTCGCCATGCCAACGGACGACATTCAGCTCCAGCATCTCGCAGACCTGGTCCAGACGGCCGAACTGGTCGTTGATGAGAGCCTTGAGCGGGCTGATGTAGAGCACGGACAGGCCCGGCTCTTCCCTTTCGGCCACCTGAGACAGGATGGGAAAGAAGGCCGCCTCGGTTTTGCCAGCAGCCGTGGCTGCGGCAATCAGGACATCATCTTGGCTGCCCATGACAGCCTCGATGGCGAGCTCCTGCACTTCCCGCAGCTCGGTCCAGTTCTGCTCCCAGATCCACTGCCGGACCTTGGGATGCAGGCGGTCGAAGTTGGACGCCAGTCCAGGGGCAGAGGACGCCTCAGAGACGGAGGGAGGTGAGCTCGTCATTTCCGTCCTGGGCAGGCTGAGACTGGGCGGCATTGGCAGCCTGCGCGGCTACCGGCTCCGGCGTGTCAGCGATTTCGGTGTCGTCCGCACCGTCGGTATCGACGGCGACATCGACATGGCCGAGCAGCTCCTTCCAGTTCGTCGCCGGATTCTGCTCCAGCACGTTCAGGAAGTGGATGAAGGCCTTGATGGTGTTGCGGGGCGTCCGGAAATAGGCGTCGCCAATGCGTTTGTTGCAGTGGTCCATGAACATCGGCAGCGCTTCATCCGGCACCAGGTTCTTGGCCGGGTCACCGTGAGCGAATACGGCGCGGATGTTCGAGAGCAGCACCAGCAGGTCTTCCGGTGTCAGACTGGGCAGGCGGACGACCGGGCCGGACAGGTCGACCAGACCGTTCTTGGCGAAGGAATTCTCGGCAAGGCGGGATTGCAGGGCCTGGTAGCTGTAAAGGCCGCGGCGGGTGTCCATCAGGAATTCCGGGGTGCCGCCGAAGACGAAGCCCAAGTTCTGGACGTTGCCCTGCAGAGTATCGTTCACGATACGCAGGATTTGCTCGTAGTTCTGATTGCGGGCCTGCGAGCTCTGCAGTTTGTAGAGGTTCACCATCTCATCGAACATGATGAGCGTACCGGCATAGCCAGCCAGCTTGATGAAGGCGGCCAGTGCCTTGAAGGCGTCGTAGACCTCGTGGTCGTCGATGATGTTGCGGACGCCCAGGGCATTGCGGGCATCGGTCTTGGTCGGGAACTCGCCGCGCAACCAGCGGAGCGCCGAAGCCTTCAGGGCTTCATTGTCTTCCTCGCTGCCCTTCCGGTAGGCGCCTAGAACCGCCACATAGTCGTAGCCACTCGCCTGCTCCTGCAGGGTTGCCAGGCGCTGCTCCGTGACGGCATCGGCGGTGATACCGCGCTGACCGGCTTCCTTGATGCAATCGGTAATGAAGCGTTCGACGATGCTGGCCAGTGCGCCGCCGTCAGGTTTCGTGCGGGTGGCCATGTTGCGGATAGCCTCGGCATACAGGCCGCGTGCCTGGCCGCCAGTCGCATGGATGCGACGGTCGGGCGCGAGGTCCGCATGCATGGTGACGCACTTCTTCTCCATGGCAATCAGGCGCGTCAGATGCAGGAAGAAGGTCTTACCGGCACCGTATTCGCCGATGATGAAGCGGATGGCCGAACCGTTGCCGGTGATGCGGTCAATATCCTTGACTAGGGCGCCGACTTCCGGGGCGCGACCGACCTGGATGTGGCGCAGGCCAAGGCGGGGAACGACACCGGCTGCCAGGGCCTGAAGGATGACGTCACGGTCTTTGGGTTTAATTGCGGTGCTCATGCTCTGACTTCCATTTCTTTCAACTTCGCAACAAGGTGTTCGGCAACGACGATGGTTTCATCACCATCAAGCAGGGGCTCATCAAAGGTATCGAAAGCCCATTCATTGATGGTTTCGACGGCGCCGTCAGGCATCAGTTGCAGGCCACGGGCCTGTTCCTCGAAAGTGCTCCGGTCATATTCCGGCTGAGCAAGAAACAGTGCGACGAGTTTGGCATGAGCTGCGTCCAGGCCTTCGAATGGGCTGGCTTCGACCATAATCGGGGCAGCTGGTGCGGCAGTCTCTTCGACGAAGATGTCCGCGAGAAGATTTGAGACGGCCGAAGTCTCGCTTTTGATGCGCTCCAGGCGAGCCAGGTCGATTTTGATGCCGCTGGATGCGGGTTCGGGCGCGGTGGCTGCGGATGGGGCGGGCTTTTTGGGGATGGCGCGACCGCGAGCGGGTTCTTCTACGGACACCGTGACGGGTTCATCGATGACGACAGCACCCCGATGGACAGTCGAATAGAGCTCTTCGGCGGGCAGGCCCAGGGCCTTATAGAGCTTCTCCAGGAACTTCATTTCGGCTGGGTCGGCATGGCCGTCCGCCAGCACTGAGGCGATCGCCGAATTGGCCACTTTGGATTTTTCGGCTGCGGACAGCTTGGAAAGTCGATTTAGAACGCCCTGCTGGCGGGGTGCGTCTTCCGCCAGCAGATTTGCATAGGCCGACAGGCGTTGCTTCTCAGCCGGGTTCAGGCCATGGAGTGCCTGGATATCCGCTTTCACGGCAGCGAGTTCTGCGGGATTTACCCCGCCATCGGCAGCAGCAGCGAGCGATGTGACCTCGATGAGCGTCTTGGCAATCTGGTATTCCGGTTTCTCCGGGTTTACCTCCTGCTGCTCGGTCCGCTTGAATAGGACGATGGTGCCGTCCTTGGGGAAGCTGGACGAGCCGAACCGTTTGTCCGGCTCAAAGCCAACATTCATGGCATCGAAGGCAGGTGCAATCTGCGCCATCTGGGCGGCAAGGGTCTTCTTCTCATCCTGCTCAACGCTGAATGTCTCCAGCATCTTCTCTGCACTGGTCACGAAGGTGTCGTTGGCCGCAAAG
The DNA here is from genome assembly GCA_018336035.1 of Alphaproteobacteria bacterium. Classification (GTDB taxonomy): domain Bacteria; phylum Pseudomonadota; class Alphaproteobacteria; order Ferrovibrionales; family Ferrovibrionaceae; genus Ferrovibrio. The sequence goes on from JAGXRD010000146.1 coordinate 46,326, forward strand.
GACGTCGCCAGATACTCCGAAATCACCTTGAGCGGCGAATTTGCGACGCTGTTCTGGATTTCCTTGGGCAACAACAGCACGCTCTCCGGCTTGCCCTTGGTATGGGGCTTCCGCCCCAACAGACGGCTGTATGCTTCTAGGTCATCGATACAGCGGTTATAGAGTTCCCGCAGAGGCTTCATGGGCGCCGACACGGCGGTGATATCTGGGACGTCGCCTTCCAGCGGGATTTCAGTACCGAAGTTGCCACTGCAGGCGTTGTAATGAGCCCTGAGTAATGTTTTTGGCGCGGTGACCTTCCTGCCCTTGGGGTATTTGGCAGCAAAACGGACAGCCCACAGCGCTTTGAATTCGTCCCAGCAGCGCGTCAGCGCCGTTTTTGCATAGACATCCGGTGCGCCAAGCAGCCATGCCAGAGCGTCGAAAGCGTTCAGCGGCTCCTGTTGGGATCATTTCGAAATGCCGAATGACGAAAATCAAAAGCTGTCGCCGATGTTGAATATCGAGCAGTTTTATATTGAACAGTATCTGCTTGATGAGGTGGAAAGGCGGCCGGACCTCATCGAGGTGCGGTGGGACTGTAAGGTCACAAAAGTAGAGCGCTCGACCAAGGAAGTACTCCTCGGACTTTCAACACCAAAGGGCGATTACACGGCCGTGACAGATTGGCTAGTTGCGTGCGATGGGGGGCGCAGTCTTGTCCGCGAGGCGCTCGGGCTTGAACTGAAGGGCGCGAGTTACGAGGGACGGTATGTAATTGTCGATATCGAATTGGAGTCCGACCTACCGACGGAGCGGCTTGCCTGGTTTGATCCGCCATCAAATCCTGGATCGAGCATTCTGATGCATAGACAGCCGGACAACATCTGGCGCATCGACTACCAGCTGAACAAAGACGAAGACGCTGACGAGGCGATTAAGCCAGAGAACGTTATCCCACGAGTACAAAGCCATCTCGATATGATTGGCCAGAAAGGAAAATGGTCGCCTATCTGGATCACTATCTATAAGGCACACGCGCTCACTCTCGATCGCTATGAACATGGCCGCGTGTTATTCGCTGGGGACGCCGGTCACCTCGTTCCGATATTCGGAGTGAGAGGAGCGAATTCCGGCATAGATGACGCTGACAATCTTGCCTGGAAGTTGGCACTGACCGTCAAGGGGGTGGCATCAGACAAAATCCTTAAAAGCTACTCCGACGAACGCGTGTTCGCGGCGCAGGAAAATCTGAACTACGGCACTAAAAGCACCGAGTTCATGGCTCCGCCTTCTTTCGCTTTTGAACTGATGCGCGAAGCAGTCCTGTCGCTTGCGGTCAAGCATCCAGCTGTTCGGTCACTCATAAATCCGCGGCAGACGGCGAGTATTACATACACGCGTTCAGCGCTGAATTGCCAAGGGGACAACTCTGCCAGCTTTAGAAGTGGGCCTAGTATAGGTGGAGTGCTAACGGAATGTCCTATTACTGTTGTAAACGGAAGTTGTCAGTTACCCGGCTATCTAACAGATTTGATGAAACCGCAGTTCACAGTGTTTTGCTTCACTGAGAAAGGCGAATTGCCGCGTGAGCTAAATTCCCTGTTGTCAGAATGTCGGCGGCTAGAAATTCCATTCGGCCTTGTGGCAATCAGCAGAGTAAAGCCCTTAGCAGCCGAAGGTAATGTTGCTTGGGACCACTCCGGCAAGTTATTTGCGATGTATGATGCGCGACCCGGCACTTGTTACTTTGTCCGACCCGATGGGCACGTTCAAAGCCGGTGGCGTGAAACAAGTGGCGTTGTGGTACGACGTGAGCTCGAATTCATTCTCGCGGCTGGGACCGCTGATTGATCATGAAGCCAGCAGATTTGGATTTGGCATACTCCCAAATATGTCAGAGGTTGACTTCTATTGGCGAAGCAAAAGCGCAGCTTTACCTCGCGCGCTTCGCTCTTCTAGCCATGGTCGAGCTCAATGATTTGCACACGGTGCAGCGTTTGATTGAAGAAGCGGGCGCCGGGCTGACTGACCAGAGCGCTGCCAACTAGGTCCGGCGCATACGAACCTCACGGCCGTCGGTGCAGGTGGCTCGCCAAATACCTCTGCCATCCCGATTGTGGCGTCTGTTACTCTTCGTAGTCGTGGTCAGGACTTCCCGTCTCCTGCACAGCCGTTATCCGGGCAGCTCCGCCAGCCATCTCGTACAGACATATATAGCTGCGGCTGTATTGACAGTATTCTTATAATCAGTATACATAACATATTGCGCTCGTCTCAGTAACGCGGGCAGTCGGCGCAGTTATGCGCGCGGGAGGAAATATGGCCCAAAAGGGTAAGGTTTTGATCGCGGGCGGCGGCATTGGCGGCCTTGCCAGCGCCATGGGACTTGCTCGGAGCGGGGTGAGAAGCCTTGTTCTCGAGAAAGCTCCGGAGCTTGGCGAAATCGGCGCAGGCATTCAGCTAGGTCCGAATGCCTTTCACTCCTTCGACGCATTGGGTGTCGGCGACGCAGCCAGGGCTATGGCTGTCTACATCGACCAACTTCGACTGATGGATGCGATGACGGGTGAAGAGATCACCCACGTCCCCCTGGATGAGCCATTCAGGCAGAAATTCGGAAACCCCTACGCTGTGGTTCACCGCGGAGACCTCCACGGGGTGTTCCTCCGGGCGTGTCGCGAAAACCCGAATATAGAGCTGCGGACCGCTTCTGAAGTGGTTGGTTATCGCCAGGAAGGCACAAGCGTTGTCGCTATCCTTGTAAACGGCGAGGAGGTGGAGGGTTCTGCCCTGATTGGCGCAGACGGTCTGTGGTCTTCCGTGCGCAAACAGCTTGTCGGCGACGGTGCGCCGCGTGTGTCCGGCCACACTACGTATCGCTCAGTTATTCCGACTAACGAGATGCCGGAAGACCTGCGGTGGAATGCTGCGACGCTCTGGGCGGGGCCTAAGTGCCATATCGTGCACTACCCACTGTCCGGATGGCGGTTCTTCAACCTCGTCGTCACCTATCACAATAACGCTCCAGAGCCTGTTGCCGGGCTGCCTGTTGAGTTTGACGAGGTTATGCGCGGCTTCCGCCATGTCCATGACAAGGCGCAGTCCATTATCAGGCATGGCAAGGACTGGAAGCTTTGGGTGCTCTGTGACCGGGACCCGGTCGATAAATGGGTCGACCACCGTGTTGCCTTGCTTGGCGACGCCGCGCACCCGATGCTGCAGTATTTCGCTCAGGGCGCCTGCATGGCGATGGAAGACGCCGTGGCCTTATCCTACATGTTCGAAAAGCATTCGGGCGATGTCGAGAAGGCGCTGAACGCCTATTCACGGATGCGCATGCTCCGCACTGCCCGTGTTCAGCTGCAGTCGCGCTGGATTGGAGACAACATCTACCATCCTGCTGGCAGTCACGCGCAGCTGCGCAACAGCATCATGCGGTCCTACACCGCTCAGCACTGGTACGACGCGTTGGACTGGATTTACGGCGCGAACGGCCTGTCCGGCGAGGATGTCCGGTCAATCGGCGGCAAGGCTGGGGAGCCGAAAGCTGAACTGGAAAAAGCGGACGCCTGAGCATGCTGGCGTCCGGCAATATTGAGGCTGGTGGCCTAGTCGCTGTTGCCCAAGGGCGCGCTGGTGATGTTGTTATTCACCTTTGTGATGCGGGTCAGCAGCTGCAGGAACAGTTCGCGCTCTTCGCGCGTCAGCGGCGCGACAATCCGGTTCTGGACCGTGTCGACAGCAGCTTCGACATCTTTCAGAAGCTTGCGTCCGGCGTCGGAGAGGTAAAGCAACTTCTGTCGCTTGTCCTCAGTGTCCGGCACGCGCCGAATCAAGTCGCGACGTTCGAGGCGCTCAAGCACGTTGCCAATCGTCGCTCTATCGAACGCAATCAATGCGGACAGTCGGGTCGCATCAGTCGGTTCTTTGGCTTCAATAGCCGCAAGGGCAGCGTACTGAACCGGCGTCAGATTGTAGTCCGCACACTCATCCAAAAAGATTGCCCACGAAATCTGATGAGCGCGGCGAATCAGGTGCGCGGGTTTGGCGTAGAGGTCTTCGAGCGACAAAGCTGGATTCTCGTTAATTTGAATGAGCGGAGGCCTTAGCGTCCGAAACTGGGTTGATGGTAAGTATACAGAGAATCCGGAAAACACAACAACGAAGGCGCCTAAGTTCAGGGTCGCAAGGATGGAGGAAATCATGACTTCACTTCAAAACCAGGTGGCAATTGTAACCGGCGGAGCTCGGGGTCTCGGAGCCGCAATTGCCAAGGTGCTGTCAACGCGAGGCGCGGCAGTACTTATCTGCGATGTTTTGAAGGCAGAAGGCGAAGCTACGGCGGCTGAGCTGAAGGCTGCAGGCGGTGACGCGACCTTCGTTTCACTTGATGTGACGGACCCGGCGGACTGGCAAAAGGTTGCGTTAGGAGCGACAGCTTGGCGTGGGAAAGTCACTACGCTGATTAATAATGCAGGTATCGTGAACCGTAGTGGCATCACGGGCACTACGGCTGAACGCTGGAATCGAATCCTTGCGGTCAATCTCACCGGTCCCTTCCTCGGGATGCAGGCCATCTCTCCGCTCATTCGCGATGCCGGTGGCGGCGCTATCGTCAACATTTCATCAGTCGCTGCGTTCGTTGGGCACAACGACCCGGGCTATTCGTCAACCAAGGCTGGATTGCTTGGTCTGACGCACACGGCAGCGGCTGAATATGTTGACTGGAAAATCCGGGTAAATGCTGTTTGCCCCGGCATCATGGTTTCGGACCTGAATGCCGGTGGCGCACATCTCGAGCCGTGGCGCCTGGCAACACCGCTCGGGCGGTATGGCAAGCTTGAAGAAACCGCCAAGGTCGTGGCTTTCCTCGCCAGCGATGACGCTTCCTTTGTGACCGGTGAAGAAATCGCAGTAGACGGCGGCTTCAAGTCTGGCGGTGCAGCGCGCCGCATCTCGCTCGAGTCAGGTATTGACCTGACCGCAGGCCCGGCCTGAGCAAACCGAAATTCAGCAGGAGAATTCAAATGGTACAGGCAAAGGCGGACGCCGACATTGTTGTAATTGGCGGCGGCGGCTCGGGCCTTACGGCCGCGATTTTTGCAAGGAAGGAGGGCGCGTCCGTCCTTCTGCTTGAAAAGCATACCGAGGTGCGCGGCAGCACCGGTCTTTCGATTGGGTCGATTACCGCCACAGGGACGTGGCACCAGAGGCAAAAGGGCATCGTCGACAATCCCAATTGGCACTTTGAGGATATGGCGAAGTTCGCTGGTGAAATGGCGAAGGACGATAACGAAGAGCTTCGTCGGATACTCGTCGACAATGTCGCGGACAGCGTTGCCTGGCTGCAGGGTCTTGGCGTCACATTCTACGGCCCGATGCCCGAGCCGCCACATCGCCTGCCGCGCATGCACAATGTGTTGCCGAATTCGCGGGCGTATATTTACTTCCTCTCACGGGAAGCCAAGCGTGTTGGCGTCGACATCCGCGTGAATTCAGCGGTGAATGACTTTATCCTCGAAGAGGGCAAAGTTGTCGGTGTCCGTGTAACGATCGACGGAAAGCCTCGCGAGATCCGCGCTGGCAAGGCCGTGATTCTGGCTTCCGGCGACTATTCTTCCAGCCCGGAATGGAAGGCTCGCTACGTTCCGGCCGTTCGCGACATCGATGGTGTCAATACGACCAATACGGGCGATGGCCAGCGCCTGGGTGAAGAACTTGGTGCCGAGGTGAAATTCGGTCACGTCGTCTATGGCCCTAATTTGCGCTTCATGCCTCCGGCGACGCCACATTGGCTGCAGAAGCTCCCGCCGTGGCCTTGGTTTACCAAGCTGATGCGTTTTTCGCTTGAGACATTCCCGGCCTGGATGCTCCGACCGTTTATCCTCTCATTCGTGACGACATATCTGAGCCCGGAACCCACCATGTTCCGTGAGGGCGCTATCCTTGTGAACAGGGAGGGGCGCCGATTCACCGATGAGCATGACAAGCCGAATTTTGCCTTCGGAAATCAGCCGGAGAAGCAGGCTTTCATCGTTTTCGACGATGAAGTCGCAAAGAAGTTCAGTAAGTGGCCGTACTTCATCTCCACCGCACCTGGCGTGGCCTATGCCTATTTCCAGGACTACAAGCGCACCCGGCCGGATCTCTACGCGAAAGGGAACACTCCGGCCGAGTTGGCAGCTGCGGTTGGCCTGCCCACTGATCAGCTGATGGACGAGATCGCCAAGTATAACGCCGAAGCGAAGAAATCCGGGCGGCAGCCTCTCGCGAAGGGTCCGTTCCATGCCCTTGGTCCGGTGAAGAGCTACATCATCCTTACTGATGGTGGCCTGACGGTGAACCGCAATCACCAGGTCACGCGTAAGGACGGCACCATCGTAGAGGGCCTCTATGCAGTTGGATCAGCGGGTCAGGGTGGCTTGCTGCTCGAAGGCCACGGCCACCATCTCGCCTGGGCATTCACCTCCGGCCGCCTAGCCGCAAAGCACGCGGTAAGGACAGCATAAACGCATAAAAACGTATGCAGATTGGCTCAAAATAATTGACTGAATACTGTCTTTCAGTATACTAACAATTATCGAGTCCGAACTGGCCTCCATCAAAGGCCAGCCCAAAGACGAAAACTGCGGGGCGCCCGTCAACGGGCGTCTCGTGGGAGGAAACAAATGACGTCAATCGAATACACGCCACCGGTATATCCGGTGATCAAGTTCCTTGTCGCTCGCGGATATGCTCTCGCGCTGCTGTTGGGCCTTATTCCTGTTGCGGCCTCGGTGTGGCTGGTCTCCGAGGGCTGGCACATCGCATTCATCGCAGCCGGTACCTTTGTCGGGGCTATCCTCTGGCTGGTGTTCCGCAGCTATGTTGAAGTGCTGCGAATTATCGCCGACACCTTGATGCCGCGCTGACCATGTCCAACGTGGCGCCATTCAATAGCGGAGCGTCGGACGACTGCGATGTCCTCGTTGTCGGCGCCGGACTAGCCGGTCTGACTGCCGGTATTCGTGCCGCCGAGTTGGGGTTGCGCGTTCGGATTATCGAGCGCGGCGAGGGAGACCACTACCTCTGCAACAGCCGCTATACCGGCGGCCTTTTCCATATCGGAATGGACAATCTGGCGTCCCCGCCAGACGAGATTCGCTCCCGGCTCCAGCGCGTGACGAACGGCGAAGGCCGTCCAGAATTGGCTGATGCGCTGGCTGAGAACGCTATTCGGGCGGTCACCTGGCTCAAGGCGCACGGCGTTTCGATGATACGCGTCGGTCCTGATGGCTTGCGGCAACATTCACTGGCGCCGCCAGGAGTTCGCCGCACCGGCCTGAACTGGCGCTGGCGCTCAGGCGACGTAATGCTTCGTACACTCGGAGCGAACTATCGCGGCAGAGGCGGAATCCTGCAGCAGGGGACCGAGGTCAGCGAGTTGCTTATGGAGAGCGGGCGCTGTGTCGGCGCCAGCGTTCGACAGAACGGCGTAACCAGGGCTATCCGCGCTCAATACGTCGTCCTTTCGGACGGTGGCTTCCAGGCGAATGCGGATCTCCTCCGCCGGTTTGTCTCCGGCGCCCCTGAGCGATTGTTGATGCGCAATGCCGAGACTGGCAGGGGTGACGGATTGCGGATGGCCGAGGCGGTCGGCGCAAAAATCGTTGGGACGTCCAGCTTCTACGGCCACGTCCAATACCGCGCGGCGATGACCGATGGTCGCTTCTGGCCGTATCCGGTTGTGGATTCGCTTGCGGTCTCTGCCTTGCTCATCGACGGAGCATCGCAACGTTTCTGCGATGAAGGCCTGGGTGGCGTCCACATTACCAATTGCATTGCCCGACTTCCCGACCCGCTTTCCGCCGTCATCATCATGGATGACGCTATCTGGAACGGCCCGGGCAAGGACTGGCTGCTTCCCGCCAATCCCTACCTGATACGGGCGGGCGGTGAACTCATTACGGCGTCGGACCTCAATAGCCTGGCTGCCAAGATTGGCCATGACCCAGGCGCGCTGAATGTCAGTGTCGCCCGTTGGAACGACCAGGTTGCCGGTCGCAAACCGTTCGACGTGCCGCGGACAGTCGCGCCCTATAAGCCTTGGGCGATTGGTCAGGGCAAGTTCCATGCAATCCCGGTCTGTGCCGGAGTGACCTACACCATGGGCGGCATCCTGACTGATACCGCGGCTCGCGTTCTCGATGCCAATGAGCGGCCTATCCAAGGCCTGCTCGCTGCCGGAGCCACGACCGGCGGCCTCGAAGGCTTTTCGCGCGACGGGTACTCGGGCGGTCTCTCCAAAGCCCTGACCTTTGGCCTTATCGCTGGTGAAACAGCGTATTCGGCCCTGCGCAAAGCCGCCTAAAGCCGGAGCCTACTGTGACTGAAGCTGTGGCCAACAATTCGCATCGGGAAGTCGACCTGCTCGTTATCGGCGGTGGCCCCGCTGGTATGGCCGCAGCAATCTTCGCAAAGCTGGAAGGCCTGGATGTCCTGGTGGTGGAGAAATCCACGCAGGTGGGGGGCACGGCGGCGACGTCGGCCGGATCTCTCTGGATTCCAGGCAACACTCAAAGCCTGAAGGCTGGCTACAAGGACGGTCCCGAACCCGCTGCGCGATACCTGGAAAGTCTGATTTCCCGAGGCGGTGAGCGAAATCTGCGGATGCGCAATGCGTACCTGGAGACCGGTCCGAGAGCCATCGACTATCTCGAAGCCAATTCAGAGGTCAAATTCGTCGCTTGCGGCAAGCATCCCGACTATCGCGACAATACGGGCGCCGCGGTGTCTGGCCGAGCGATTGTCCCCGAAATTTTCGATGGCCGCCTGTTGGGGCGTGATTTTGAGCGGGTTCGTCCGCCTATCCAGGAGTTCCTGGTGCTGGGCGGTATGATGGTGGCGAAGACCGACATTCCTCGGCTGCTCGGTCGCTTTGCCTCGGTCGGGAATTTCTTCCATTCCGGAAAACTGTTCTTCCGCTACCTGATGGACCGGCTTTCCTATTCGCGAGGCACGCGCCTCACAATGGGCAACGCCCTCGTTGCGCGGATGTACTACAGCCTCAAAAAGCTCGGTGTTCCGGTGCTGTTTGAGACGCAGCTAGAAAAGCTCGTTTACGACGGTGGAGCAGTTCAGGGCGCCTTGCTGGGGAGCAAGCTCGGTACGCAGCGCATTCTTGCCCGTCGCGGTGTTGTCCTGGCCACAGGCGGTTTCGCGCACTCTGAAGACTATCGCTCCCGGTTCATGCCGGATGCCAAGCCGATTTATTCGCTTGCTGCTCCCTCCAACACGGGGGACGGCATTCGGGCTGCCGAGGAACTGGGCGTGCGGATTGCCCCGGAGGACAATGGAAACGGTGGGTTCTGGACGCCAGTTTCCATCACCCATCGCGCCGATGGCACAAAGGGTCTCTTCCCCCATCTCTCGCTCGATCGCGCAAAGCCCGGTCTGATTGCCGTCAACAAGCTTGGAAAGCGCTTCGTAAATGAAGCGAATTCCTACCATGACTTCGTGGAGGCGATGTTCGCCTCTGAGGGCAAGCAGGCCATTCCCGCCTGGCTCATCTGCGACACCGCTTTCATCCAGAAGTATGGCATCGGTAGTATCTACCCCGGCACAACAGACCTGAAGCCGTTCGAGAGGACGGGGTATCTGATTTCGGCTTCGACGCCTGAACAATTGGCCAAGCTCATCAATGTCGATGCGGCCGGTCTGTTGGAAAGCATTCGCCTCAATAACGAATATGCCAAGACCGGAGTCGACAAGGATTTCGGTAAGGGTACGACCGAGTTGAACCGGTTCAATGGTGACCCGGCAGTCGGCCCCAACCCCTGCATCGGACCGATTGGAGAGGGCAAGTATCACGCTGTCGTGGTCTGGCCTGGAGAAATAGCGTGCAGCACTGGTATCTCAACTGACGAAGACGCTCATGTGCTGAACGGCAAAGGTGAGCCTGTTCAGGGCCTGTACGCCTGCGGCAATGACATGTCTTCAGTGATGGCGGATTCCTATCCTGGCCCCGGAACGACATTGGGTCCGGCAGTGGTCTTCGCGTATCGGGCAATTCAAGCGATTACACGCGGAAAGAATATGCCGCGGCAGGCTGGGGACGCCTAATTCAGGCGGCAGGCAGGCATTAGAGACGGCGTCATTGGGGCCGGTCAGCTGAACGCTGCCTATCCGATGACCGGGAGGGACAAGAATGATTATTCAGGTACTCAACGGACTGGTCTATGGAGGAATGCTCTACATTCTCTCCGTCGGCCTGGTTCTGCTGTTCGGCTTACGGCGCGTCGTGAACTTCGCGCATGGCGGCCTGTTTATGCTGGGCGCATATGCCGGTTATGCCGCGAGCATGCAGTTCGGCTTCTGGGGCGGAGTGGTGTTCTCCGTTGTCGCCTTGGCCGTCCTGGGTGCATTGCTCGACCGCCTGGTTTTTCGGCCGCTGCAGAATGTGGACCACATGATCACGGTGCTCGTGACGTATGGCCTGCTGCTCGTTTTTGAAGACTTTGTGCACACTGTCTGGGGTGCGGACCTCATCAGTGTGCGTGTGCCCGCACTTCTGGCTGGGACCATTGGAATTGGTGACACGCAATTCCCGGTCTACCGCCTGGTTGTCATCGCGGTCGCAATTGCGGTAGCGCTCGGCCTTAGCGCCTGGCTGCACTTCAGCCGGGCAGGCCTGTATGTTCGGGCATCGAGCGTCGACTCCCTGACGACAGCCATGCAAGGCGTAGACACCGAACGACTGAGCATTGGCGTGGTGGCGCTGGGTACTGCGCTGGCCGGACTGTCTGGTGTCGTCGCTGCGCCCCTGATTGCCCTGTCGCCATCGATGGGCAGTTCCATCCTGATTGAGAGCTTCATCGTTGTCGTAACGGGAGGCCTCGGTTCATTTGTGGGGGCTTTCATTGCCGCCATTGTCATCGGCCAGGTCCACAATTTTGGCGTGGTCTATCTGCCTAACGTGTCGTCGATGTTGCCGCTTCTGCTGATGGTCGGCGTCCTGATTTGGCGACCGACGGGCCTGGCGAGGACTCAGTCATGAGCACGCCCGCGGCAATGGCGATTTCTGCGCCCACCCAGAAAAAGACAGCTGCACCGCTCATCGTGGCGGCAGTTGTGGCGGCCATCGGCTTCGCGTTGCCCTCGCTTGGCGTCCCGATGACCACACTGTCACTCCTGGCACAGGCATCCATCGTTGGCGTCCTTGCGACGGCGGTTGGATTCCTCGTTCGCCAGTCTGGCTTTGTCAGCTTCGGACATGCCGCATTTTACGGCGGCTCGGCCTACCTCATCGCGTTGCTGGCTGCTCACAGCAAGCTTTCTGCCGAAATCATCCTGATTGCGGCGCCGATTATCGTACTGGTCGCTGGTTTCGCCTTGGCGTTCATTATGCTGCGCACGTCTGGCGTGGCCTATTCCATGCTCAGTCTCGCCGCGGCGCAGGCCTGTTTCGAATTGATGATGAAGTGGCGCAGCATCGCCAATGGCGAGGATGGCCTGGCCATCAAGCTTCCCCGCGAAGTCTTCGGGTTACCGCTTTCCATTTTCCAACGGCCCGACAGCATGTTCATGGTCAGCTGGGCTGTGCTGGTTGTAATCGTTGTTTGCCTCTGGTTTCTGAGCCGCAGCCACTTCGGAACCTTGACGCTGGCCATCAAGAACAACGAGGAGCGTGTCCGCTTCCTGGGTTACGAAACCCTGCTGCCGCGGGCAATCATCATTGCCCTGTCGGCGTTCATCGCTGCCATCGGCGGTGTGCTTTTTGCCCTGTACAATGGCTTCGTCACCCCGATGGCGCTGCATTGGAGCCTGTCGGGGGAAGCACTGGTCATCGCCATCATCGGCGGCACCCGTGCGGCCTGGGGACCGGCGCTTGGTGCATTCATCTTCATTTTCCTGCGCGACATCGCGGGAAACAACACAACCCATTGGCAGGGCATCGTAGGCATCACGCTCATTGTCGTGACTGTCCTGCTGCCCAACGGCATTAGCGGTGCGCTGGTGACCCTCTGGAATCGTGCTCGGGGAGTTAGCAATGTCTAAAGCACCCAGCCTTGTCGCACGCGGCCTGACCCGTCGTTACGGCGGCTTTACCGCCCTCAAGGGTGTCGACATCACCCTGCAAAGCGGCGAGATCCGCGGTCTGATTGGTTCGAATGGCGCGGGCAAATCGACCTGCATGGACGTGCTCACAGGGCGCGGCCCAGACCTCATTGGCGAGGTGCAGCTCGAAGGTGTTGATATCTCGAAGCTGTCTGAACGTGCCCGGCGCCGTGCCGGTCTGGCGCGCTCGTTCCAGAAGACAAATATCTTCCCCGAACTGACAGTCCGGCAGCAGGTAGCATTGGCAGCCAGGCGGGCCGAATTCGACAATACGGAAGAAGTATTGTCCGAGCTCGGCCTGATGCCTCACGCCGACCGCCTGGCTGGCGACATTTCCTATGGCGACCAGCGGCGTGTCGACCTGGCTCTAACCCTGGTCGGCCGCCCGAAAGTACTCCTGCTGGATGAACCAGCTGCTGGCCTGACCCTGGAAGAATCCCTGTCGCTGGCCCGGATGCTCCGCGCCCTGGCTGAACAATGGAAGCTTACCGTGATGCTGGTCGAGCATGACATGGAGGTCATTTTCTCGGTCTGCGACCACCTTACTGTCCTGCATCTCGGTGAAATCCTGACCGAGGGAAGCCCGGAGGCTGTCCGGTCCAATCCAGAAGTCGTGAAGGCCTATCTGGGGAGTACCTTCGCATGAGCCTCCTTGAACTCGAATCTGTCGACGCAGCTTACGGGAAGGCCAAGGTCCTTCATGGAGTGTCCCTGAAGGTCGAGAAGGGTGAGCGCGTCGCCATCCTGGGCCGCAACGGCGTTGGCAAGACGACCTTGGTCAACACCTGTATCGGTGTGGCGCGTCTGAACGGCGGCCAGGTCTCTTTCGGTGGCAAGAAGGTTTCGACCATCCGGGCTTTCACAGCGGCGCGCTCAGGTCTTGCCATTGTACCGCAGGGACGTCGCATTGTTCCGGGCCTGACAGTTCGTGAGAATCTCATCCTGGGTTCAGCGCCGAACCGTTCAGGCCCGTGGAACCAGGAAGCGGTGTTCAACCTGTTTCCAATCCTGCGGGAGCGCGCCGACACGCTTGGCACGGCGATGAGCGGCGGTCAGCAGCAGATGCTCGCCATTGGCCGCGCGCTGATGGCGAACCCGGATTTGCTCATTCTGGATGAACCAAGTGAAGGCCTCGCGCCGGTCGTAGTCGATGAACTCGGCGACGCGCTGGTCCGGCTTGCCCAAAACGGCACCAGCATCCTGCTGATTGAGCAGAATTTCGGCCTCGTTCACAAAATCAGCGAACGTTACTACGTGCTGTCAAAGGGTTCCGTTGTGGAGCAGGGAAGCATGCGCGGGCTTTCCCTGGAGTCGTTGAAGAAACACGTCTCTGTTTAACCGCGCGATAACAAACATCAAAAACCCGGAGGAAATGGGCATGATTATCAGCAAACGTCAGCTTTTGAGTTTGGCCTGCAGCGTCGCGATTGTCGCGGCATGGTCGGTGCCTGCATTTTCGCAGAACAAAGACGCCATCAAGGTCGGCGTCCCGACCGCACTGACGGGTCCGTACGGCGACCTGGGCAACCAGGTGCGCCGCGCAGTCGAGTTCGCTGTTGAAGAAGCGAACACGAAGGGTGGCGTGGACGGCCGTAAGGTTGAAGTCCAGTTCCAGGATACCCAGGCCAAGGCAGACTCTGCCCGGCAGCAGGGTGAGAAGCTTGCCCTGTCGGGTTACAAGCTTCTGGTGGGCACCATTGCCTCCGGCGAGGGGCTCGCGCTCAACCCGATGCTTGAGCGTTGGGATGCCCTGTACATCTCGACCATCAACAAGGCCGATGCACTGACAGGCGAAAGCTGCTCCCCGCGCAGCTTCCGCGTCAACCATCCCGACTATTCGGACGCCTCCGCCGTCGGCACTTGGCTGAAGACGCAGCAGCAGGGGAAGTGGGCAGTCATGGGCTCTGATACTGCTTGGGGCCGCAACTCAGGAGCCAGCTTCAAGACCACCGCTGAGGGCATGGGCAAGTCGGTCGTGACTGAAGGCTATGCGGCGCTCGGCGCCAATGACTTCGCCCCTTACATCCAGCAGTTCGTGTCCTCGGGCGCTGAAGGCATTTGGGTCGCTCTGGCCGGTCGTGACGCCATCAACTTCGCCCAGCAGGCTGCCCAGTTTGGCCTCCTGAAGAAGGTGAATGTCGCCGGTGTCAGCTTCGTCACCGACAACACGGTTGCCACCCTGGGCGACGTCTCGAAGGGCATCTGGGGCATCATCAACTACTCCTCGACGCTCGACACGCCGGAGAACAAGGCCTTTGTGGCCGCGTGGGGCAAGAAGTACCCGGGCACTCAGCCGTCGAACTTCGAAGGCGAGACCTATGTGGGCATGCAGGTGCTGTTCCAGGCCGTCACGAAGGCCAAGAGCGTCAAGCCCGCTGACGTTGCCAAGGCCATGAGCGGTGGCTCGTTCGACACCGTCTTCGGCAAGTCCGAACTGCGTGCGAAAGACAACCAGCTCGTGGTGCCGAACTACTTCGGTCGCGTCGACACGCATGAGGGTGGCCTGCGTCCGGTGATTTCGCTGACTGTCCCCAAGGACGTGGCGACGCCGGGTCCGGACGCCAAGTGCAAGATGTAATGCCAATTGGCGCGGCTGCCTTAGGGTAGCCGCGCCATAGTTTTGAGGAGCATCGCCATGAATCAATTCGACCTGCAGGGTAAGCGAGCGGTTGTCACTGGCGGCGCACGCGGTATCGCTCGCGCTATCGCGGAACGATTGTTTGCTTCGGGGGCCGAAGTGATGGTGTGGGATTTGCGGACTCCAGAGCCTCCGACCACCGCATTTCACAGCCTAATCGTCGATGTGGCAGACGAAGCTCAGGTGAACGTGGCTGCAGCCGAAACGCTCAAAAAGCTGGGTGGCATCGATATCCTCATCAACGGTGCGGGCGTAACCGGTCCGACCGGCCCCACTGAGACGTACGGTTTTCAGCAATGGCGCCGCGTGGTTGCCATCAATCTTGATAGTGTCTTCCTTGTCAGTAAGGCGTTCATCCCGAGCATGAAGGCCGCCAAATACGGCCGCATTATCTCAATTGCCTCCGTGGCTGGGAAAGAAGGCAATCCCGGCATGACTGCCTATACGGCGGCGAAGGCTGGAGTTATCGCCATGACGAAAGCAATGGGCCGTGAGCTTGCCAATACCGGCATCCTGGTCAATTGCGTTACCCCGGCTTTGGTGCAGACGGAACTCCTCAAAGAGATGTCGCCCGAGGCGATTGAGCTGTCGCGTGGCAAAATTCCACTGGGCCGTTTTGGCACGGTCGAGGAAGTCGCGGCCATGGTGGCCTGGATGGCGTCCTCCGAATGCGGTTTTACGACTGGCTCCGCCTTCGATTTGTCCGGCGGGCGTTCGAGCTTCTAGGCGGCTCGAGAGTTTCAATCCGAAGAGGCTGCTATGCAAAACGACCACAAGGGCGGCAACATGGTGCTGCCGGAAGATACCCCTGAGCTGCGCAAGCTCTATAGCGACTTCGAGGCGGCCCATATCATGCCGCTCTGGACGCAGATAGAGAACCTGATGCCGATGGAGCCGTCGCCCAAGGCGCTGCCTCATCTGTGGAAGTGGTCAGACCTGCTGCCGCTGGCCCAGCGCTCTGGAGACCTTGTTCCTGTCGGACGCGGCGGTGAGCGTCGTGCGCTGGGATTGGCCAATCCCGGCCTTGGCGGCCGTCCTTATATTAGCCCAACACTGTGGGCTGCCATCCAGTACCTTGGTCCCCGCGAGACGGCGCCTGAGCATCGCCATGCCCAGAATGCATTCCGCTTCGTTGTCGAGGGGGAAGGCGTCTGGACTGTGGTGAACGGCGACCCGGTTCGCATGAGTCGCGGCGACTTCCTGTTGACGCCGGGCTGGCATTTCCACGGTCATCACAACAATACCGACAAGCCGATGGCCTGGATTGATGGCCTGGATATTCCGTTTTCCTACCAGAACGATGTCGGGTTCTTTGAATTCGGTTCGGACAAGGTTACCGACTATTCGACCCCGGACACCTCGAGGTCCGAGCGTCTGTGGGCCCATCCTGGCCTGCGACCGCTGTCGGGACTGGAAAGCACCGTCAGCTCGCCGATCGGCGCCTATCGCTGGGAACATACCGACCGGGCGCTGTCCGAGCAGCTCAAGCTCGAGGATGAAGGCCACCCCGGCACATTCGGGAAGGGCCATGCCGCCGTTCGCTACACCAATCCGACCAACGGCGGCGATGTGATGCCGACCATCCGGGCGGAATTCCATCGCATCCGGGCAGGGACAGCCACGCCGCCACGGCGTGAAGTTGGCTCGTCCGTCTTCCTGGTTTTCGATGGCGCTGGCGCTGTGGTGCTTAACGGCAAGCGTCTTCAGGTCGAACGCGGAGACCTTTTCGTGGTGCCATCATGGGTGTCCTGGTCCCTGGAAGGTGACCGCCAGTTGGACCTCTTCCGCTTCTCCGATGCCCCAATCATCGAGCGGCTCAACTTCACTCGCACCGACACCCGTAAGTAACAGCATTCGCAAGTTCATAAGGAAACAAGAAATGGAAGCCCTGCTTTTCCCCAAGCTTGAGTTGCCGACAGTTGAAGTTCTCGGCGAGTCCAAAGCGTACCCGATTAACCGGATTTTCTGTGTCGGCCGGAATTATGCCGAGCATGCGAAGGAAATGGGCGTCGAAGTCGACCGCGAAGCGCCGTTCTATTTCCTGAAGTCGGCGCTCAGCTTTGTGGCTTCGGGTAGCACCATTCCATATCCCCCTGGTACGTCGGACTATCACTATGAGATGGAACTGGTGATGGCTATCGGCGCGCCAGTATTCAAAGCCGACAAGTTCGCTGCGGCCAAAGCCATTTATGCCTATGGCGCCGGTCTCGACATGACTCGTCGTGACCTGCAGCTGCATGCACGCGGCAAGGGGCGTCCGTGGGACCTGGGCAAAGACTTTGAGCAGTCTGCCATCCTTGCGCCGCTGACACTCGCGAGCCGCTTCGGTGCCGTCGGTCCGCAGCGCATCGCCCTGTGGGTCGGTGACACAGTAAAGCAGGATGCCAGGCTGGCAGACCTGGTCTGGTTACCGGTCGAGTTGGTGTCGCACCTGTCGCATTACTACCACCTACAGCCGGGCGACCTGATTTACACAGGCACCCCTGCCGGTGTCGGGCCGGTAAATCCCGGCGACAAGATCCGTGGCACTATCGATGGCCTGACAGAAGTCACCTTGACGATTGGCAAGCCCGAGTAAATCCAACCGGCACCGATATAGGCAGATGAATATGAAGTTCTTCGGTTACTTCCGCTCGTCGTCGGCCTATCGGTGCCGGATAGCGTTCAATATCAAGGGTATTGAACCGGAGGAGTCCTTCGTCCACCTGCGCAAGGGTGAGCAGCGGTCCCCGGAATACCTGCGCCGCAATCCGCTTGGATTGGTGCCGACGCTGGAACTTGACAGGCGGACCCTTGCCCAGTCGCTCGCAATCGTCGAATGGCTGGAAGAGATGTTCCCCGAACCGCCATTGCTGCCTAGGAATCCCCTGGACCGGGCCTATGTGCGGGCCCTGAGCCTGACGGTCGCGTGCGAGATCCATCCCCTTCAGAACCTCCGGGTGCTTGACCACCTGAAGACGGAATTCGGTCAGGAC
Organism: Alphaproteobacteria bacterium; assembly: GCA_018336035.1. Taxonomy (GTDB): domain Bacteria; phylum Pseudomonadota; class Alphaproteobacteria; order Ferrovibrionales; family Ferrovibrionaceae; genus Ferrovibrio. The sequence continues at coordinate 64,017 of JAGXRD010000146.1, forward strand.
CAGGAAGGTCTGAATGCCTGGTGCCAGAAATGGATTCGGACAGGGCTGGAGGCCTACGAGGGAATGCTTGCCCAGTCGGGGCTGGCCGGAGCCTTCTCATTTGGCGATGAGGCTACACTTGCCGACATTTGCCTAATCCCTCAGGTCTTCTCTGCCCAGCGGTTCAAGGTCGATATCTCCGACCTTGAAGCAATCCAGAAAATTGCCGCCAACGCAGAGCGCCATCCGGCGTTTTCCGCCGCCCATCCGGCAAAACAGCCCGACGCCGAATAGGCTGGGCGCCGACTGCGGTTGTTGTCAGCAGAAGGCGGCCTGTTTCCAATTTATGTTGTGCTGATGACGGCCATAAGCCGCCGCAGAAGACGGCTACGCAACTTAAGGCAATATTTCGGTATGGGGTTGCAAAAACCACCAAAGAGGTCTTTTGGCGATCTGGCTCAGTGATTCAGTAAGCCTCTAAATTCAAGACGCCCATCTCTCTTACGGGGCACCTTGAACTGAGTCCGCTATTTAGACTTTGGGCGCTGGGGTCTCTTCGGCCTTGGACACCAATGCCATAATGCGTGCGAATTCCTCAGCATCATTGTCCGCCCAGTAGACTCCAGGCGAGTTCCAGCCATCGCCAGTTTCCAAGCCTTTCATAAATGCGTTCTTCTCTGCCTCTGTATTAAACGGGATATCGATTTCATCGCCTGCAATTTCAAGGATGAGTTTTTTCTTCGTTTCTTTCAGGATTTCGTACTCCACGGCGTCGTTTACGGCGCCAATTCCATCATTAAATGCCTCTACTTCCTTGAGAGTGGCAAACTCAAACATGAGGGAGTTTTCGGGCGCACGGCCATTAGAAGCACGCATCTGGTCTTCTTGGGTTGGCAAAACAATAACGTCAATCATGAGAAATTCCTGATTCCATAGCGGGTCTTGATCTTGCCGATAATTCTAGCCCTGCACTCCGCAAGGCACATGCTAACCGTTCATATGAATTCTGTCCGGACGCAGAATCATGGAGAATCACAAGTCTGTATACATTTTTGGGGCAACGATCCCAGTCCTATGTATGCATTCGGCCAGGCAAAACTGCTGTGAAACCATTTCACGCAGGACAGCCAATGCGCCCACATACCGTTACCCGGAAGAGACAGACACGCCTGAAGCGAGACCAGTACGGCTGGTACATCGACGGCGACCTCTGCTCCGACAAGATGGCCGACCTGCACAGCGCCATTGTGGGCGCCGCCACGCGGGAAGATAGGCTGCGGCTGGCACGTCGGATTCTGCGCATTAATCCCGGCCACATCGAGGCCCTGACCATGATGGGCTTCTATCCACATCAACTCTCTGGTGGACTGCGCCAGTGGGTTGTCATTGCGATGGCCTTGATGTGTGGCCCGAACCTCATAATTGCGGACCCGACGAATCTGCCTCAAGGGTGTCATTTCGCGCCACGATGCGAGAGTGTCGCGCATGGCTGCACCGATATGCAGCCGGAGCTGGTTTGCGATGGGAGCGTCGATGTTGCATGCTGGCTCTATAGTGATCGGCCTCAGTCAAGATTATCTCTTGTGAACTGAGACGAGGCGAAGGTGTCGAAACCAGATGCCAGTGGTTCTGTATAGCTGTGGCATCGATAACTCAGCTGCAGGGCAGCTTTTGTTCGCCGCCTTGTCTGGGCGAAATCACTGGACAGACGATAATCGCGATTTTGCCTCCTGACATTTCTATGCCGGTTGACCGGCCAAAGCGGCGATGAAAGTCAGGCCACCTTGGCTAACATTTGCTTGCGCACATCTTCTTTGCCCAACGGTTCAAGGCTGGCGTCTGGGATTTGAAGCAGTCCAGCGAATTGCTGCCAACGCAGAGAAGCATCCGGCGTTCCCGGCGGCTAATTCGACAAAACAGCCTGACGCCGAATAGGCTGAGTCTTCCCGACTTTGTTGGCTGACAGGCCAGACAGCCTGTTCCCGTTACATTGCGACGATGGACCAAAAGCCGTCGCAGAAGACGGCTATGCAAAGCCGGGAGACTCAACTATTATCAGCTGGTCATTTTATCGATAAAAAAAGGTTTTGCCGTCAATGGCTACCCTGCCGAAGGTACGAAAAGCTGAGTTAGCCCCTTCAAAGAAGGCCGGTGGTGCAGTTGCCGTCATGTCGAAACAAGACACCGATGTTACGGACCAAGGCGCCGATGAAGATGCGTCCTTGCGGGTACATGCCGCCTGGGAAGCAATTCGGGACGACATCCTTTCGGGAAATCTAGCGCCGTCTACCCGCCTGCGCATCTCGATGCTGAACAAGAAATATAGCATCGGAGCAAGCCCATTGCGGGAAGCGTTGTCTCGGCTGGTGTCTGAGAACCTTGTTGTCGCCGTCGATCGCCGCGGCTTTATGGTGACGCCGATGTCGGTGAGCGATTTCCGCGACCTTACGAACATGCGCAAGCTCCTGGAGAAGGAGGCCCTGCGGTTGTCCTTCCAGCATGGCGGCGAGCGGTGGGAAGCTGACCTCGTTGCTGCCTTCTATCGCATGGGTCGTGTCCAGGAACGCCTGGATGCCGGAGACCCATCAACCCTTGCGGAATGGGAAGTTTTGAACCGCGAGTACCATGACAAACTGGTATCGGCATGCGGTTCGGAATGGCTCATGCGGACCCGCGAAAATGTCTATGTCTGCGCGGAACGATATCGCCGCATCTGTCTTTCGATTCGGAACGTGCCGCGGGATGTGACCAAGGAGCATAAGCAAATTCTCGATGCCGCAATCGACCGCGATGTACCGAAGGTGCACAAGTTGATTGACGAACATCTTGAGCGAACCTTCCAGAAGGTCGCGGAGAGCGGAAAGCTGCCGAATTAAGAAGCATCACCCGCAGCGAATTTGAAGAAGAAGGGGCGCGCTCACCTGATTGAGCGCGCCCCATTTCGTTTGCGCTGCTGTCTAAAACGGTCGATGCGCTGCATTTCCGGTGCCGCTTCCTATGGCACTTACTCGCGGAGCTAAATGGAGCTGCTGGGAGCGACAAGCAGAAATGCCCAATTTTGGTGCCGACTGCCTAATTTCATTTTACCGATAAAATGGTTGACAACCGGCAAAAAAAGAATGCATCGTTAGTTTGAGAATACAGGAATGCGTGGGGATTGAGGAAATGGACTTACGAAACGACTCTCTGGATCAGCTCCATGAAGACTTGGCGAACGCCAATATGGCGCCGACCTGGAAGTACGTTTCCGAGTTCGTGGCACGCGAGCCGAAGGTGAGCTATCGGCCCTGGCTCTGGCGCTGGGACGACGTCATTCCGCTTCTCATGCGCGCTGGCGACCTGATTACGCCGGAACGTGGCGCCGAGCGCCGCTCGATGGAGCACGTCAATCCGGATCTGAAGCCGTTCTACAGTACGAGCCACACCATCGCGACAGCCTTCCAGCTCGTCCGCGCGGGCGAGACGGCTCCGGCCCATCGTCACATGGCGGGCGCTATCCGTTTCGCCGCGCGGAGTAAGGGTGGCACCGTATACACAAAGGTGCAGGGCGAGCGCCTGATGATGGAGGAAAACGACCTCCTTCTGACACCGACCGGCACCTGGCATGAACATGCCAATGAAACCCAAAACGACATCATCTGGCTGGACGCGCTTGATTTCCCGCTGGTGAACATGATGCAGGCCAGCTGGTTCATGCCGGGCGAGGGTCAGGTCTGCCCTGACAAGCCGGACGATTATTCGCGCCGTCAGCTCGGTCTGTATCGACCGGTCGGAACCGGTGGATATCCTGAAAGCCATCCGGTCCTTCGATATCCCTGGGTGGAAATGAAGGAAGCCTTGCTGAATGCCAGCAAGGGCCCTGGCAGCGCTTTCGACGGCACCATCCTGGAATACGTGAACCCAATCAATTCCGGTTCTACGCTGCCCACCATGTCCTGCCGCGCACAGCTGCTGAAGGCCGGGTCCAAGACCAAGGCGCACCGGGCGACATCCAGCACTGTCTATTTCGTAATCGGTGGCGAGGGCGTCTCCATCATCAACGGAAGTGAATTCCACTGGGGTCGCGGCGATGTCTTCGTCGCGCCGACCTGGTCCTGGCACGAACATCATTGCAAGGGCGAGGACGCTTTCCTGTTCTCGATTACGGACCAGCCTGTGCTTCAGATGCTCGGCATGTTCCGTGAGGAAGCCCTTGAAGAGAACGACGGCCACCAGCAGGTCGCGTCACGCTTCACCCCGTAAAAAAACCGGCAACTTCGCAGTCAAGGCACCAGTTCATGTCGCTTCCCAAACTCAAAATCGTCTTCAACTATCGCAGCCCGTTCTGCGCGCTGGTTATCGACGAACTTTTCGCCCTGCAGCGCCGGTACCGGGTGGATGTCGAATGGGTCATCGTCAAAGACGTTCCGCGACCCTCGAGCCTGCCCATCACCGAGCAAAACCCGCGCTTCCCCTATAACCGCGAAGACTGCGAGCGCCGTGCGCGCTGGCGGGGCATCGACTGGGCGCCGCCGAAATGGCGCCTGACCGATGTCGTCGCGGCAACCCACATTGGCGTCTGGCTGCTCCGAAACAAGCCGGAGCTGTTCGAGGCCTACACGTTGCGCATCAGCCGCGCCTACTGGTCGTACGGCAAAAACATCAGCGATGCTGCCGTTGTCGAAGAGCTGGCCAGAGAAACGGGCGTCAGCGACGCGGATACTGCTGCTGCGAAAGCCGCGATACCGGCCGCAGAGATTGAATTGGCCGACAATGCCAAATGGTGCGAAGCCAACGGCGTTCTTGGCGTACCCTTCTTCATTGTCGATGGTCTGAAATTCTGGGGCTCGGACAGGGTCGGCGACCTGAAGCGTTACCTGAGTGACGCGGCGTACGGACCGGCACTTGCGCCAGTCGATAGTGGCATCCTGTTCAACGATGCCACGCCGGTTACGCTTCCCGTTGCCGGACGTGAAACCAGCGTCGCGGTGAACCGCATCTTCTGCGTCGGCCGCAACTATTCTGAACATGCCCGCGAAATGGGTTTTGACCCAACCCGTGAGGCTCCGTTCTTCTTCATGAAGCCCGCCGACGCCCTGGTGCGCAGTGGCGCCAGCATCTCCTATCCGTTGGCGACAAGTCGCTATGAATACGAGATGGAGCTGGTCGTTGTTCTTGGACAGTCGGTCACCAACACCACGCCGGAGCAGGCCATGAAAGCTGTCTTCGGCTACGCAGCCGGGCTCGACATGACGCGGCGTGACCTGCAGCTGGCTGCCCGCGAGAAAGGGCGCCCCTGGGAGCTCGGCAAAGCTTTCGAGAATTCCGCCGTCGTCGGTCCCATAAAGCCGGTCGAAGATCTGGCGGAGAATCCCGGCGGCCAGATTGTCTTGCACGTCAATGGCAAGGTTAAGCAGGATGCCAAAGTCGCCGACATGATTTGGTCGGTTCCCGAAATCATCGCCAACCTGTCGCAGTTCTACACCCTGCGTCCTGGCGACGTCATCTTCACGGGAACCCCGGCCGGAGTAGGGCCGGTTGTCGCCGGAGACAAACTGCATGGCGAAATCGCCGACGTAGGCGAAGTCGCAGCAGTCATCGTTCCCCGGCTTGAAGAGCAGGCCCTGGCCGCTGCGAAGGCAAAAGCCGAAAACGCGGACTGGGCTGGGGTATTACGCTGAAACCTCGACGAACAGGCTGCTCTCGACTGTTCATCTGAGTCCAAAACGGGGGAGCCAACTGGGGACCGGCCGCTAACGCGTGGCCGGAACGGAGAAGTATGCGCGACAAACTGCTGATGAAACTCCTGGGCGGCGCTCTCGGCGCCTCGCTGATGTCTTCTGCCTTGGCCGCTCCGGCACCTGAAATCAAGCTCGGTCTGGTGACCACTCTGACCACATCGGCGGCTGCCGGTGGCGAGGCCACCAAGGAAGGCATCGAGCTGGCAATCGAGCAGCTCGGCTCCAAGATGGGCGGCATTCCTGTCAAGCTGCTCGTCGAAGACGACGGCCTGAACCCGGCACTGGGAAAGCAAAAGACCGAGAAGCTCATCCTGCAGGACCGCGTCGACTTCCTGGTCGGCTACAACTACAGCAACGTCCTGCTCGCTGCCTATAAGGCAGCGGCCGACAACAAGACCTTCCTGCTCAGCACCAATGCCGGTCCGGGCATCCTGGCAGGCAAGCAGTGCAACCCGTACTTCTTCATTACGCGCGACCAGACTGAACAGGCGCCGCGCGTTCTGGGTGAAGAACTGAACCGCAAGGGCATCAAGCGCATCTATACGCTGGCGCCGAACTATGTCGCCGGTAAAGAAATGGTTGGCGGCATGTTGAGCACCTTCAAGGGCGAAACTGTCGGCCAGGACTTCACGAAGTGGCCGGACCAGCTCGATTTCTCCAGTGAGATTGCGAAAATCAAGGCTGCCAATCCAGATGCCGCCTACATTTTCTATCCGCCCGCTCATGCCTTGCAGTTCGTTGCGCAGTATCAGCAGGCCGGTCTCAAGGACAAGATTCCGCTCTATTCGAACTACACCTTCGATGGCCTGACGCTGCCGCAGCTGGGCGAACTGGCCGATGGTTCGCTGATGACCCTGTTCTGGTCCAGTGACCTCGACAATGCCGCGAACCGCCGTTTCGTCGACGGTTATAAGAAGAAGTTCGGCCGCGAGCCGTCCAACTTTGCCGCCTCCGCCTATGACGCCGTGATGCTCATCGACAGTGCGGTGCGCAACGTGAAGGGCGAGCTAGGCGACAAGGCGAAAATCCAGGCCGCCCTGGAAGCCGCGAACTTCGAGTCCGTCCGCGGCAAATTCAAGTTCGGCAAGAACCACTTCCCAATCCAGGACTTCTATCTGCTCAAGGTAGCCAAAGCCAATGACGGCACCTACACCACGAAGGTTGTCTCGACCGCCGCCAAGGACGATGTCGATACCTACGTGAACGAGTGCCAGATGAAGTAAGCCGACGGGTGGAGAGTTGGTCGTCAAAAACAGCTCTCCGCCCTCCGACTAACACCACTCCTTCGGAAACGACGATGTCAAACCCCGCTCTACTGCTCTTCCTTGAGCAGTGTCTCAACGGCCTACAGTTCGGAATCATGCTGTTCCTGATAACGGCGGGGCTCACGCTCATCGTCGGCATCATGGACTTTGTCAATCTCGCGCAGGGCTCGCTGTTCATGATTGGCGCCTTCGTGGCGGCCTCCTTTGCAGCAGCCACCGGAAATTATTACCTCGCCATCCCGATTGCGATTGCCGCCACTGCCATCATCGGCGCCATCATCGAGGTATTCGCACTTTCGCGGTTCTACCGTCGCCAGCATCTTGACCAGGTTCTCGCGACATTCGGCTTCATCCTGATTTTCAACGAGGTCGCCCGCGTTGTCTGGGGCTCGCAGGGCCTCTCCGTCAGTCTACCGCCGGAACTCAACCGTGCCATCGAGCTGTTGCCGGGCCTGACCTATCCGCTGTTCCGGTTCTCCTTCATCATCTTCGGCCTGGCCGTCGCATTCTTCCTGTACCTGCTTATCACCCGTACCCGCGTGGGCATGCTCATCCGCGCAGGCGCCAGCGACCGGGAAATGGTCCGTGGTCTCGGCGTGAATATCGGCTTGCTCTTTACCTTTGTCTTCGCGCTCGGCGCCGGGCTGGCTGGACTGGCCGGTAGTCTGTCCGCACCCATCATGTCCGCTTCCGTCGGCATGGGGGAGCCGGTTCTCATCCTCGGCTTCGTCGTCATCGTGCTCGGAGGTATCGGCTCCATTCGTGGCGCGTTCTGGGCGGCCCTGATTGTCGGTTTCATCGACAACCTTGGGCGCTCCTATGCCACCTACCTGGTCGGCCTGGCATTCGGCAAACATGCAGCCTCGACGTTGGGGCCGTCGCTGTCCGGCATGCTGATTTACATCCTGATGGCCACGGTTCTCGCCATCCGCCCCGAAGGCCTCTTCAAGGCGAGGGCGTCATGAGCAACCGCAAATATTGGATTAGCGCGGCCGCTCTGGTCGCCTTGTTGGTCGCAGTTCCAGTGGTGACCTATTCTATCGATGCGATTTTTGCGCTGACCTTCGCCACCCGCATCCTGATTCTGGCTGCCGTCGCGGTGAGCCTGAACCTGATACTGGGTTACGGCGGACTGCTGAGTATGTGCCACGCGACATTTGTCGGCGTGGGCGCTTATGTCGTTGGCGTCGGCAGCTACCATGCATTCAATGATGGCATGGACTGGATGGCGAATGGATTCCTCCAGATTGTCGTGACCCTGGTGGTCTCCGGCATTGTGGCCGCCATCATCGGGGGCATCAGCCTGCGGACCCGCGGGATTTACTTCCTGATGATTACCATGGCCTTCAGCCAGACCCTGTATCTGGCTGCTGTCGGCGCCTACGAGTATGGCGGCGATGAGGGCATGACCATCTTCCAGCCCAGTGTCTTTGCCGGGTTCGAGTTCAAGGGCCGGTATGTGATGTATGCCGCGGCTGCAGTCTTCTTCTGCCTGTCCGTGCTCGTCGTCGACCGCCTGACGAAGTCGCGGTTTGGCCTGGTGTTCCAGGCAACCCGGATGAACGAAGCCCGTGTGCGCGCGCTGGGTTACGACCCGGTCCGTATCCGCTTGGTCGCCTTCGTCATCTCCGGCGTCATGGCAGGCCTGGCTGGCTTCCTGCTCGCCAACAATGCCGAATTCGTCAGTCCGGTTGACCTGCATTGGGTCCGGTCGGCCGACCTGGTCATCATGGTCGTCCTGGGAGGCCTGGGGCTTGGCCTGGGGCCGCTGTTCGGCGCCGCCTTCCTGCTCATCGTCGAGGAGATGGCTTCGGGCATCACACCGCACTGGCCGATTGTCGTCGGCGTCCTGGTGCTTCTGGTCGCCATGTTCATGCCGCGCGGCCTGGGCGGCTTGTTACCGAATGAGAAACGCCATGACTAAGCCCCTGCTGAGTGCGGAAGGCCTGCGCAAGCGCTTCGGTGGCCTGGCAGCCACCGACAACGTCTCCCTGGTTGTCGACGAGGCCAGCATCCACGCGATTATCGGCCCCAACGGCGCCGGTAAGACCACATTGCTGTCCCAGCTGTTCGGCCAGCTGCCGCCGGACGAGGGCCGTATTGTCTTCAATGGCCAGGATGTCACCGGCCTGGATACGGCCGCGCGCGTTCAGCTTGGGATGGCCCGATCGTTTCAGGTGACGTCGCTTTGCCTGAAGTTCACGGTGCTGGAAAATGTCCTGCTGGCGAGCCAGCTGCGCCGGGGCGGCTGGAATGGCTTCTGGCGCGCTGCTACCTCGTCCAGGAGCGCCGTCGCCAGGGCAGACGAGGTTCTGAGCCAGATTGGTCTGGCCGGACGTCGGAACGCGTTGGTCGAACAACTGTCGCATGGTGAGCAGCGCCAGCTCGAGGTCGCCGTGGCATTGGCACTGGACCCGCACATCCTGTTGCTCGACGAGCCGTTGGCCGGTCTCGGGCCCGATGAAGCGGTCAAGATGGTCGAGCTGCTCAAAACCCTTAAGGGCAGCGTCACGATGCTCCTGATTGAGCATGATATCGAAGCGGTCTTCTCGTTGGCCGACCGCATCACAGTTCTTGATTTCGGCAAGGTCATCGCGTCCGGCCCCGTCGATGAGATCCGCGGCCATCCCGAGGTCCGCAGGGCCTACCTGGGCCATGGGGAGGATGAACATGCTTGAGGTCAAAGACCTGACGGCAGCCTATGGCCGGAGCCGGGTACTAGAGGGTGTCACCCTGAAAGTCGCGCAGGGTGAAGCTGTCACCCTGATGGGCCGGAACGGCATGGGCAAGACCACGACAATCATGTCCATCCTGGGCCTGAAGTCGAAATCAGGGGGCAATGTTCAGTTCGGTGGGCGGGACGTGTCCGATTGGCCCGCGCATAAGGTGGCCGCTTTCGGTATTGGCCTGGTCCCGGAAGGGCGCCGAATATTCCCCAACCTGACGGTCGAGGAAAACCTGATTGCCACCGCGCGGCCCGGCCAGTGGAACGTGGCGCGCGTGCTGAACCTGTTTCCGCGGTTAGGCGAGCGTAAGCGAAATCTGGGCACCCAGCTCTCGGGCGGTGAACAGCAGATGCTTGCCATGGGCAGGGCGCTTTTGACCAATCCCAAGCTTCTCATCCTGGACGAGGCGACCGAAGGGCTGGCGCCCATCATCTGCGACGAAATCTGGAAATGCCTGCACACGCTGAAGCAGGAGGGGCAGGCCATCCTGGTCGTGGACAAGCATCTCGACAAGCTGAGGCGACTGGCCGACCGACACTATGTCATTCAAAAGGGCCGCGTGGTCTGGGAGGGCAGCTCGGAGAAACTCCAGTCTGAGCGCGAGAAAGTTGAGACGTTCATCAGTGTTTAACTTGGTGTCCGGTTGTCACTGCAATTGTCGGCACTCACGTGCAGAAAGTGGCCAGATGTGAGTGGCCAACAATGCACAGCCAATAAGCAAGGAAGTTTTGGGATGGCAATTGAGGAAAGAGTGTACTCCCTGACCGCTAGCCAGGAAGCATCTTCGAAAGTGCTCGAAGAGTATACGAGGCAAAGCCTGGAAGCGCGGGAAAGGTATCCTACATATCTTGGTCAGCAGTACGGTGCACGACCGGAAGAGTGCATTGACCTGTTCGTGCCGGAGAAAAAAGGCTCTGTGCCTTTTGTGGCCTTCTTTCATGGGGGATGGTGGAAGGCGAACAACCGAATCTCCCGGGCGTTTCTGGCCGAGGAATATGTCAAACGTGGGATAGGGTTTGCATCGATTGGCTATCCGCTTGCCCCCGAGCACCAGATTGGCTCGATTGTCGCAAGCGCCCAGAGTGCATTGCGATGGCTCCATACAAACGCCAAGAGCTTCGGATTGGACGCTTCGAGGATTGTCCTGGCTGGCAATTCAGCGGGAGCTCATCTCGCGACGATGGTTGGCTCGGCTAACAGCTTGTCTCAGGCCGGTGTGCCTTCGGATGCAATCTCCGGAATCATCGCGATTAGCGGTCTTTATGATCTCCGTCCCCTGGCAGGGACCTTCGTCGAAGAATGGATGCAACTCGACGATAAGGTGATTTCTGATTTCAGCCCCATTCACCACCTCCCACCTTCGAGTGTCCCAATGATGCTTGTCGCGGGAAAACAAGAACCGGAGGGCTTCAACCAGCAGATGGCTGAATATGCTGGGGCGCTTTCCAACGCGGGTCACTCTGTGACGGCCAAGACAATGGACGGTCACTCACACTTCAGCATCATCGGCGAATTGGGACGTCCTGGCACGGCTCTGTTCGACTTCGTTCAAGCGCAGATTTAAGAAGAGAGGACAAAATGGCGATTAAGAATATCACTAGCCCTAAAGTTAAGAATGCTCCCCCGCGGACATGGACGAATTGCCTTATGGTTGGCAATCAGTTCTTCATCTCCGGAATGACCGCCCACGACTTCGAAGGAAATGTCGTTGGTAGGAAGGACATGTATTCGCAATCGAAGCACACCTTCGAGAAGATCCAGGCACTCGTCGAGGCAGCTGGCGGTACGATGAATGACATCGTCAAGATGACAATCTTCGTTACCGATATTGGCGAGCGCAAGGACGTGTGGCGGGCCCGCGAAGAGTTCTTCACCGGCGACTTCCCTGCATGCTCTCTGATTGGCATCAGCGCGCTGGCGACTCCGGAGCTGAAAGTCGAGATTGAAGCGACCGGCTTCGTCGGAGCATCCAAGTCTTCCTGAAGAAAGTTTGTCTTAGTCAGCGAGCCCGGGGCTTTCCAGTCCCGGGCTTTTTTATGTGAGTGCTTTAGTTTTTGGCACAGCTAGCGCGATAAAAGTGAAAAAAATCAGTAGTTTATGGCTGGGCGGCGGCGAGCGGCTGAATCTGAAAGTCTGTCCGAATGCGCCGGAGTTGTCGTTGAGTAGGGCGCGGTCCATATTACGGGCGCCCACAACGATTCCCCAGTGTGGCATGCATCGAAATCGCATGCTTTGCTGCCTTGAAAAGACTACGAAGAATGAGCGACAAACCAAGGCTATTTTACTACATCCTGCGGAACTATACGAAGATCAACGATATCCTGAACGTGTGCCTGGACGCCGAGGATATCACCGCTGGTCAGTATACAATCTTGAGCGTTCTGGCGCGTATTGAGCCCGCCACTTCAGCGGAACTCGCCCGCCGTCAGAAGATTACCTCCCAGACGATGGGGGAGACGCTCGGGATACTGGAATCGAAGGGTCTGATTGAGCGAGAGCTCTCCTCCGAGAATAAGAGAAACATCCTCGTCCGTCGCACAAAAAAGGGAGCAGCATTGCAAGCCCGATGCGATGCAATCGTGCGTAAGGCTGAGAAGAAATACGTGGCGTCGATGTCGCCCGATGAGGCGGAGCACCTAACAAAAGTACTCGCCAACCTCTACTACTCCTGAACGCCATGAGATCGGCTACGCAGGTGGCTTAGACGAGTTCGGCCTCCAAAGCCATAAGTGTCTTGCTGGGGGCGCTTGTGCGCGCTGCCAATGCGGTTAGCAGGGGCATCTCTCGCTCAAACCACAGGCGCGCGAGGTTGAGCTTTCGCCGAGCCTGCGCGTTGGAAATATTCTTGGCATCCCCGGTAAGAATCACGGCCGACATCTCGGCCCAAGCCCAGCCTATAGAGACAATTCCGAACATCGTCAGAACGTCGTAGGCCGCCGTGAATACCGCATTTGGGTCGGCCCCATGTCCACTATCAAGGCGTTCAATTGTGACCTCTAGAAGTCTTACAGCCTCCTTCAAGGGGCCGAGCAGGAAGGACATCCCAGGCACATCAGCAGTGGACGCAATGAACTTAGTCAACGCTCCGAAATACGCCCGGCGGGCTCTGCCGCTATTTCCCGGAAGCTTTCGGCGTACCAAGTCGATCGCCTGAATTCCGTTCGTGCCTTCATAGATTTGTCCGATGCGGGAGTTTCGAACAAATTGCTCAAGGCCAGACTCAGCAATATACCCGTGCCCACCTAGTACCTGGAGGCATGCATTTGTCGCCTCAAAGCCCTTATCGGTGAAGTAGGCTTTCATTACCGGCGTCATCAGATCGATAATGTCGGCAGCCTCGACCCTGTCGCTTTCCGATGCCGCATTGGATGCTACCGACTGCAGGAACGCCACCTTGAGGCCTAGCGCCCGGCCGCCCTCAACGAACGCTCGACTCGACAGTAGGAGACGTCGGATATCGGGGTGAACAACAATGGGGTCAGCGACGGCCGCTGGATTGGCAGTACCATCTGGCGCGCGTCCCGAAAGGCGCTCCCTTGCGTAGTCTGCGGCGTACTGAGCAGCAATTTCACCATATCCGACACCGAGCATGGCCGTGCCGACGCGGGCGTAATTCATGAGGAAAAACATCGGCGCCATATTGGCTGCGTTGCCCATGGCGCCAGGCCCAGACAGTCGGTAGGCAACAGCATCGTCGAAACGAAGGACGCAGGTTGCGTTTCCGGCGATTCCCATCTTGTGTTCAACGGAATCGACGAACACACCGTTCAGGTCCCCAAGGGCGCCAGTCTCTGTATTTATGAGCCGCTTTGAAACGAGAAAGACAGATACTGCAGAGATGTCATTCGGGATATCGCCGTTGGCATCTGGAACTTTGGCGAGGACGATATGGATGATGTTGTCGCAAAGATCGTGATCGCCACCCGAAATGAATACTTTGGTGCCGTCAAGGCGCCAGGTTCCATCTGGAGACTGCCTGGCCTTGGTTCGGAGTTGCCGAAGGTCAGTTCCACAATGACTTTCGGTCATAGCCATCGTGGCGGTCCACTCGGTCTCAACCAGGCGAGGGACCACATGTTGCTTCATCCACGGCTCGCCCAATCGGGACAGCATCTCTGAAACGGGGGCGCAGAAACTTGTGTACATCCGAAACGAGTGCGCAGTGGCGACACCAAACTCGCCCACCGGCACTGACATGACCGGTGGGAGGCCCATTCCTCCGATTTCGCTGCGGATGGCCATTTTCAACCACCCAGCTTCTTGATAGGCCGTCAGGATCGATTTGTAGGCGGTGGGGGTGCGGACCTGACCATCATGAAGCTGAGCGCTTTCTTCATCAGACTTTCGGTTGACTGGGTGTGTCAACTCCTGATGAAAGGAGGCGGCTTCGGTCAATATATGCCGCGTCGTATCCGGAGTTAGTTCCTCAAAGCCAGGGTATGAGGAATAGTCCTGAATGCGCAGATAGTCATGCAACAGGAAGACATAGTCATCTACCGGTCCAATGTATTTCATCGCCAATCGCCGATATGCTGCTTAAAGCGACGAAAACGTCTGCCCGCTCTTTGCCATCCGAGAGAGCAGAGGTGACGGTTCGAACGGCGCACCGTGGCGGGCAAAGAGATCGGTCAGATCCGTAAGCACGCTGGATACGCCAATCTGATCGGCATAGTACATGGGGCCACCTTTCCAGGACGGCCAGCCGTATCCGTATTGCCAAACGACATCGATATCGCTCGGACGCGCTACAATTCCTTCATCAAGAAGTTTAGCGCCTTCATTTATCATCGGGAGAATGAGCCGTTTCTCAATTTCGCTATCGGAAATCGGCTTTCTGGAAATCCCATAATGCTCAGAGGCCTGTTCGATAATTTCTGTGACTTCGGCATCCGGAATAGGACCGCGCTTCTCTGGATCGTATCTGTAGTAGCCCTTCTGCGTCTTTTGACCCAGGCGGCCAAGTTCAAATAGCCGGTCCACAAGGAAGTTCTTCTCGCCCGTTTCTTGGCGCCTTCTGTAGTTCAGCTCGATGCCGCCCGCCATATCCTGCAGTTCGAACGTTCCCATCGGCATGCCAAAGCGCTTCAGGACCGTATCAATATCCACAGGGAGCGCGCCCTCCAGAAGGAGTCGGGCAGCTTCGCGCTCGCGTGTCAGCATCAAGCGGTTACCGACGAAGCCATAGCAATTGCCGACAACAACAGGGACCTTTCCAATTGTCTCACCGAAACGAATGCACGTCGCGAGCGCCTTCGAGGTGCTGGTCTTACCACGGATAATCTCGACCAACTTCATAACGTGGGCGGGGCTGAAGAAGTGGACGCCAACTACGTCCTGTGGCCGCTGAGTGGCCCCGGCAATCTCATCGATGTCCAATGTTGATGTATTGCTGCACAGAACGGCATTCGGACGGGCAAACTTATCAATTTGCCCGAATATGTCCTGCTTGAGCTTGAGTTGCTCCCAGACCGCCTCGATCACCAGGTCAGCCGAACGAATGCTCTCCATGCTAACGGCATGGGTAAGCGAGTTCTTAAATGCCGTGGCAAGTTCGGGTTGCAAGATGCCGCGCTCGACGTCGCGTTCTAAAGCCGACGAAACACCGCTCTCAGCTTTCTGCAGTGCACTTTCATTGGAGTCTATAAGAACTACAGAAAGCCCAGACTTGAGACATGCCGTAGCAATGCCGGTGCCCATTGTGCCAGCGCCGATAATCGCAACTATTTTCACTTCATCTGGAACAGTGGCCGCCAGGTCCGGAAAGTTTTTGCTCGCTTTAAGCGCGCCAACGGAGTAGGCGCGCGCAGCCACAGCTGCGGCAGTCGTGAATGCCGGTGCCGGTGGGCGGCCTTCCATTTTTTCAAATGCAACAGTGACGCCGTCGCCAATTTTCAGCTGATTGACATCCGCGTCGAGAATAACGCTGGACAACCGGGGACCCTCATCAAGGTCAACAATCGCTGTAGCGGTCGGTCGCCGGGCGCCGGGAATGATGGAGAATGAATAGATAGTGCCTTTTCCGGTGGCGGCCAGCCATTCCGTCTGTGCGCTACCGCAGAGAGGGCAGCGAGAGCGGGGGTAGTAATGGTTCTCCCCGCAACTGCGACAGTGCTTTACCAGGAGTTTATTTTCCTGCGCCGCGGCCCAGAATTCCTGCGTTTCCGAAGTGACGAACGACTGTGGTGCTGCCTGTGTCTTTTTCTTCATTGGATTCACTCTGCCGCTAGGATTGCAGTGCCAGCCATGTGCTTGCTCGACATCAGACCGCCTGTCCCGTGGGCGAGGACGAGATCATGATTCTTGACTTGAACCGCAGGATGGGCTTCGCCCCGACACTGACGGACGGCTTCCAGAAGTTTGGTCATGCCGCCCTTGTTTCCGGGGTGATTCGAGCACAGGCCACCACCGTCCGTGTTGAACGGAAGCTTCCCAATACCGGAAATGAGGTTTCCGTCTGCAGCAAAGCGCCCACCGGCACCCTTCGGGCAGAACCCGATGTCTTCAAGCTGCATGATGACGGTAATTGTGAAGCTGTCGTAGAGAGAGGCGTACTTGATATCCGCAGGGCGGACCCCCGCTTCGGCAAAAGCGGCCGCCGCTGACTGGACCCCGGCGGAATACATAATGTCGTTCTTTCCGCCGTTGCTGTGCTTCATAGATTCACCAGAACCTACGAGCTTGACACGTGGCCGCTTAAGCTGCTTGGCGATTTCCGGCCGCGCTACGATGATGGCACCGCCACCATCGGTCACTACACAGCAATCGGCTCTGCGCAACGGGTCGGCAACGATCGGCGAGGCCAGGACATCCTCGACCGTCATTACCTGCTGCAGCTTCGCATGAGGATTGTATTGGGCGTGGTGAGAAGCAGCTACCTTAACCCAGGCAAGCTGCTCTGGAGTCGTCTCGAACTGATACATGTGGCGCCGTGCGACCATCGCATACCCAAAGGCAGGCGGGACCATGACGGGCGGAAGGAACGCGTTCTCGGGAGCTGCAGCGCTGTCTACGCCCGCCAGTACAGGCCCGGCACCAGAGGCGAGAGGGCGATCGGCCATCGTGATAAGCGCAACATTGCAATGGCCAGCCGCGATTGCCTGCGCCGCGTGGCTGACATGCAAAATGTAAGAGGAGCCGCCGGTTTCGGTCGTATCGATATGGCGAAGGTTCTGCAGGCCAATGTATTCGGCCATCGAAAAGCCGCCGAGGCCCGGAGCATCGGCGCCACAAAAGTAACCGTCGATGTCCCGCAGAGAAAGCCCGGCATCTTCGAGCGCGCCATAGGCAACGTCTGCATGCAACTGAGCAGTCGAAATTCCGTCTGCTCGGCGCGTTGGATGTTCGTAGATGCCGACAATGTAGGCGTTAGCCGTGCTGGTCAAAGCGTGTCCCTCTCCTGAAGCTCGAAAGCAGCAGTCACAAATCAAATTTGTATATAAGGGAACCTTATAAAGTCAAGGGCAGGAAATGTTGACGGATTTCTCCTGCCCCGACCGCTTTGTGCCAGGCCGCAATCTTCGGGGATGCCGAAGCGACCTATTGTTGTCTGATCGGAATTTTCGCCTTTGGCATCATCCCGCTGCGGCGCAAGGCCTGAATACACATGGAACGCAGCCACTTGTTCCGCTGGTCATTGTGAAGACGGCGGTGCCAAAGGATGGTGACGTAAGATGTCGGCATGGGAAATGGCGGCATTACCGTCTTTACGAGGCCCAGCGGTAAAAACTGGTCAGCCAGCTTATCGGCGACAATAGCGATCATATCGCTTTTGGCGATGAGCAACGGCAGGGTCAGGTAGTGCGAATTCCGGAGAGCAATTTTCCGATCGATCCGGTGCTTTTTGAAATATGCATCCAACAGCCGGACAGTTCGGATGTCCGTCTCGACAACAGCATGTTGGAATTCGGAAAATTGCTGTTTGGTGAGCTTTTTCCCCGCTAAGGGGTGGTCGCTTCGAACCAGGCACGAAAATGAGTAGGAGCCGATTGCCTGTTGCATGAGTGTCGCGGACTCGAAGTCTGAAAAATCGCCAAAAGCAATGTCCACGACCCCATCTTCAAGAGCGCGTGACACTTCGCTGGCCGCTAGCGACAACGTTCGGACGACGGCCAAAGGAGCTATCGACGTCAAAGAGGGCATTAACCTGGGGAGAAATGTTGTTTCGCCGACGTCCGTGAGGGAGATGCGGAATTCACCATGTTCCTTGGACGGATCGTAGTTCTCGCCGCGGAGCACGTCGCTGGTAACGGCGCCTAAGATCGCTCGGACCGCCTGCGCGAGACTCTGGGCCCGAGGCGTCGGCTTGAGCCCCCGTCCAGTACGGACGAAAAGCGGATCGTCAAGCTCAGTGCGCAATCGATTCAGGGATGTACTGAGACCGGATTGGCTCAGTTTCAAATGCTCAGCTGCGCGGCTGACGCTGCCGGTATCGAAAATAGCGAGGAAAATCGGGAGCAAATTCAGGTCCATACGATATCGTACACAGCGATAATGCAAATCGTCAATATCGTGTTGATAGATGACATAAATATGCCAACGATGGGATGGAGTGAACTTTTCAGCAGGGGAATACCAGTGAGCACCATCGAAGTTACCCGGTCGCAACCCAATGGCTCAGCGTACGGGCGTAAGGAAGCCCATCCGGATGAAATCCTCGTGGGAGTGGCGCAGGGTACTCCGTGCGGGGAGTATATGCGCCGCTACTGGCAGCCGGTTGGCGTATCCAGCAGCCTGACGTCAGATCGGCCCCAGAAGGTGAAAATTCTGGGCGAGGAGCTGGTTCTCTTCCGTGACAAAACCGGTCGAGCGGGCCTTCTCTATCCTCGCTGCATGCACCGCGGCACGACCCTCTATTATGGAAAGATCGAAGAAAAGGGCCTTCGCTGCTGCTACCACGGCTGGCTGTTTGACGTCGAAGGCAATTGCCTGGAGCAGCCGTGTGAGCCGGATGGCGGCAAGAACAAGGAGAATGCACGCCAGCCGTGGTATCCGGTTGCCGAGCGGTATGGGCTGGTGTTTGCCTACATGGGCCCCCAGGACAAAATGCCGGTCCTGCCGAAATACGACATCTTCGAGAATCTCACCAATGACGAAGAGTTTCTGGTTGAGGGGACGGGCTACTTTGGCTACGGCGCGCCCGTGGCTGACCCGCATGTCGGGTTCCACTGGCTGCAGAACTGGGAGAACATCGTAGACCCGTACCATACGTACGTTCTGCATTCGACTTTCAGCGCCATCCAGTTCTCCGACCCGCTCAAGGTCGCCCCGAAGGTCAAGTTCGAGAACATTCCCGGCGGCGTAATCTATCGAGCTTTCCGAGGCCTCGACGATGGCCGCATGATGGAGCGCGTAAATTCGGCGCTGCTGCCGAATGTCTCCGTTATCCCGGAAATCTCGGCCGCTGAAGGTCGGTCTATCATGATGGGGTGGCATGTCGCCGTTGACGACACCACCTTCCGGGCATTCCTGGTTCGCAAAATCAAGAAGGGCACGACCTACTTCACCGGCATCAAAGCTCACAACGGGAAAATCTGGACCGAAGCGACCGAGGAAGAACGGCGCGATTTCCCGAGTGACTACGAAGCGCAGTCGGGTCAGGGCCCTGTCACGCTCCATTCTGAAGAGCACCTGGCGACCAGCGACCTGGGCATCGTCATGCTTCGTCGGAAGATGAAACAGCAGATCGACGTTGTCGCCAAGGGAGGCAATCCGGAAGGCGCCATTTACGACGAGGGGCAGGCGCTGGTGACAACCCTCTCTGGCAACTACTACACGGCGCCGCAGAAGGCAGCCAGTTGAAGTAAGGCAAAGGTACCAGGGTGATTGAATGGCCTTCTCAGCAATCCCAATCACCCTGTTAGCCTTCATTTGGTTACCGGAGTCGTTGTTGTCTCCGACCAATCTTTGGCCTTGCTTGGATGTTGGTGTGGACCCCTCCCTGGCTGGCGCGTACGCATCTTGAGTAGTGAAATATATGGCTGTTGACCGCATCGAGGTTGTCGTTAGCGAAGTAGTCCAGGAGGCCGAGGGGATTCGGGCATTCGCCTTCCAGCGTGTGGACAAAAGCAGCCTGCCGGAATTCACGGCGGGCTCTCATATCGATGTGTTTATCCCTGGTGGGATTGTCCGCCAGTATTCCCTTTCCGGAAGTCCGTCTGAGTGTGACCGATACACGATTGGCGTGCTTCGGGAAGAAAATGGCCGCGGCGGATCAAAGGCTCTGTATGATCAGGTCCGGCCCGGAGATCGACTGTTCATCTCAGAGCCCAGAAATCATTTTGAACTAACGCGCAGTGCTAAGCGGTATTTGCTGCTCGCGGGCGGCATTGGCATCACCCCTATGATGTCGATGCTGGAGTACTTGGCCCCTGAAGGCCTGCCGTATGAGCTGCACTTCTGCACGCGGTCTAAAGCCGTGACGCCGTTCCGGAAGCGTCTTTCGGAAATCAAGGGTAACGGCCAGGTTCACCACCATTTCGATAATGGTAATCCCGAAAACGGGCTCAAGATCGGTGAGCTGTTGCGGGAATACGATGATGGAACGCATCTCTATTTCTGCGGGCCGCCGGGCTTCATGGGTGCCGTAAAGGTCGCATCGTCACATTGGAACCAAGAAACCGTTCACTTCGAACACTTCAGCGCTCCAGCACTAGACGCCGCAAACGATCAGGGCCTGGAATGTTTTTACGTGCGGATAGCCAGCACGGGTGCAACCTATGAGGTTCCGGCAGACCGTTCCATTGCGCAGGTTTTGCAGGAAAACGGCGTCGAAACCAACACCTCATGCTCTCAGGGAATATGTGGGACTTGCCAGACCCGCTATCTCAACGGCGAACCGCAGCACATGGATCTGATTCTGACGCCGAGCGAGCAGGCGGAGTATCTGATGATCTGCTGTTCGCGATCGAAGACAAAGGAACTCATTCTGGATCTGTAGAAAACGGGAGTGCGTCAGCACGCCTACAATTGTGTCGAGCCGATGGTAATCCGTTGACGATAAGGGACCCTTACAATACAGTTTTGCAACGGTGTCACATGAGGACGGTAAGTCGGGTTGATGAAACATCTGGAGAAACCGCAGAGGGGTGGTTTCCTGGGTATCTGAGGGACAGATCGCCGCTAACAGCAGGCTTGTGCAGGGAGGGGAAGAGGATGCTTCGTTTAAAACAATACCTATTCTTGATGGCATCGAGTGTGATGGTAATCCTGTGGGCTGGGACCGCAGTCGCAGGCAAGGCGGATAACACTCTCCGCATTGCCATGAGCGGTCCTATCGTGCCGTTGGACATCTACACAAATCCCTCGGACGAAGCCGCCCTTGGCGGCAGCGCGGTTTTCAATACGCTGGTGGCCTACAACACCAAGCGCAGCGCTTATGTCGGGGTCATCGCCGAAAGCTGGAAGTCGATCGATCCCTTGACGCTCGAAGTGAAGATCAAGCCTGGCCTGACGTTCCAGGACGGATCTCCGCTGAATGCTGAGGATGTTGCATATACGGTCAACTTCCTTGTCAATCCAGACACCAAATTCGTCCGCAAGGCGCGGTTCCTGGTGTTTTCAGGCGCGGAGAAAGTTGACGATTTGACGGTTCGGATCAAGCTGCGCGAGCCCTATGCCATGTTGATGGCTCGCCTGACGGGTATGCCGATCTTCCCGTCTGATCTGCACTCGAAACTTGGCGAGAACTTTGCCGACTGGGGCCGGGCGCCCGTTGGCTCCGGCCCTTATAAGGTGGTTCAGTTCGACCAGGCTAAGGGGATCATCCTTGAGCGCTGGGAAGGCTACAAGCTGGGCCCGATACCCGAAGTTAAGCGGGTAATCCTCAGGTCCATTCCGGATGCCCAGTCGCAAATGGCCGAAATGATGGTCAAGGGTATCGACCTCATGATTGCGGATACCCCGGAGATCGTCACTGCGCTAACCGCCAATCCGGACATTGCCGCGACTGACGTCGAGGATCTGACGTACCACTTTGCCTATGTGGACGCGGCTGGCCGCAGCGAGCTGAAGGTGTTCAAAGACAAACGCGTTCGCCAGGCGGTGTTCCACGCAATTGACCGCTCCGCCATCAAAAAGAAGCTGATTACCGGCGGCTCAGCAGTTAAGGACCTCGACAGAATCTGCTTCCCGTTCCAGGTTGACTGCCCGGACGATGCAAAGCCGCTGTCCTATGACCCACAGAAGGCGAAGGCGCTGCTCGCGGAAGCGGGATACGCAAACGGCTTCGACCTGCAGGTGTCAACCTGGGGCTTGTCGCGTCCCGTGGCCGAAGCAATCGTGGGGTATCTGCGCGCGGTCGGGATCCGGGCCAAGGTCGACATCCTGACGCTGGCAGCTTACCGGAAGAAGCAAGCAGATGGAAATCTGCAAATGCTGGTCGCCTACTACACGCACGGCGGCCTGCCTGATGCGGGCGTGGGACTGGAATACTATTATTCCGCTCCCAGCCAGGACTATTCTGGAGATGCCCGCCTGTTCGAGCTGACGACTCTCGCTAACAGGGAAATGGACGGCGCGAAGCGATTGCAGCTCATGCGGGAAGCGTACGACCGCATGCAGAATGAAGCTTTCATCGCACCGATTGCAAAGTCGCCCAGCGTGATCGTTCATAGCAAAGACGTTGTCGTCAACTCAGCGACCCGCGGTGATGTCCAATACGCGCAGTGGAGTTTCCTAGAGTCCTACGGCACGACTCCGCCAATTCTCGGTTGGGCAAAATAACGTCGTTGAAATACCTGATTTGTGGACAAGTAACGGCTTCGTCCATGGGCCAGTCATCGGAAAATGATCGGAGGTACCGCAGCGTGATTGGTGCGGTACCTCCGATCTGCAGTGATATAGGGAATATGAATTTGCATCATTCGGCGGACATAAAATTTCTACCTGTTCCCTTCATCGACCGGGAGATTGAGCTGGATCACCGGCCCGATGGCAGCATCATTGTCCGAAACAAGACAATTCTGAAGCCATACGAAGTGCATCTCCCGGCTTTGTTGCGGCGCGCGGCCGCAGCTAACCCAGATCGCAGCTGGCTCGCCCAGCGTCGTGGCGCGAACAGGGATTGGGTAAGGCTCTCGTATTCGGACGCGCAGCGCCAGGTCGACGCATTAACCCAGTATCTTCTCGATCTGGATGCCGCGAGCCGGACGGTCATGATTCTCTCCGGGAATTCGATTGAGCACGGAGTTATGGCGCTCGCGGCGATGCAGGCGCATATGCCGGTCTCCCCAATTTCCACCGCATATTCACTGCGGAGTAAGGATTTTGGCAAACTGAAGGACATGGCCAGGCTTCTGAAGCCGAAGGTCATATTCGTTCAAAGCGCGAAAGAGTATCAGCACGCTTTGAGCGCTCTGGCTTCGCCGGACATCAAAGTGATCTATGTCGAAGAGCCCATCGGTAACGTCGACGGCGTAGCGTTCTCGGACGCCGTCTCGACACCCGTAACAGCGGCTGTCGCGGATGCCGTCGGCCGCCTTACAGGAGACACGGTAGCCAAGTACATGTTCACCTCTGGCTCCACAAGTACGCCAAAGGCGGTCATCACCACACACAAGATGCTTTGCTCGAATGTCGTTCTGAGCGACATGGCAATCAAAACAGAGCCGGAATCACCGCCGCATGTGACTATCGATTGGCTTCCCTGGAGCCATGTGATGGGTGGGAACTCGATATTCGGAATGACGCTGCATAAGGGTGGCACTCTGTATATCGACGATGGAAAGCCGCTTCTGGAAGCTTTCTCTGAGACAATCAACAATCTTCGGGAAGTGTCGCCAACCAGATTTGCCAACGTGCCGATCGGCTACGCGATGTTGGCTGACGCGATGGAGAGAGACGACGAACTCGCCAAGAAATTCTTTAAGCACCTGCGGTTCCTGGGATACGCAGGCGCTCGATTGGCCGACGATACATATTATCGAATTCAGACGCTGGCGATTAAGCATACCGGGCACCGAATCTCATTCCTGTCGGGATTTGGGGCGACCGAAACTGGTCCGTTCGCAATGTATGTCTACTGGCAGACCGGCCAGACCGGCCTTATTGGGCTGCCGTTGCCCGGCGTTGACGTGAAATTGGTCCCCATCGACGCGCAGCGATATGAGATTCGCGCTCGCAGTCCAAGTATAACGCCCGGGTACCTTGAGAATGAGGAGCAGACTAAAAGCGCCTTCGACGACGAAGGGTTCTATAAGCTTGGAGATGCCGCCTCGTTCGTGGACAAGGATAATCCGGACGAAGGCTTCATCTTCGCTGGCCGGGTTGCCGAAGAATTCAAGCTGCAGTCCGGGACCTTTGTCAAAGTCGGCGCCCTTAGGGTCAAAGTGGTTGACGCGCTGGCGCCGCTGGCATCTGACGTTGTCATTGCGGGAGCGGATCAGGATTTCGTGGCTGCCTTGGTCTGGCCGAACCTTCAGGGGTGCCGTCAGTTCTTGAAGCGCCCGGATGCCACTCTTGCTGATGTCGTGGCTGACCCGGCGGTTCGAGACGAGATCAAGAAGAAACTGGCGGCACACAATTTGGCGAATCCTGGAAATAGCAACCAGGTTCGGCGTGCCATTCTGATGGCGGTGCCGCTGTCAATCGACACTGGGGAAAGCACCGACAAGGGCTATACCAACCAGCGGAGGACACTGGAGACGCGGAAGGACAGCGTAGACCGTCTCTTCCAGCAGTCCGCTGGTGTCGATGTTATCGAAGCCTAGTTTCACGAGTACGGAAGATTGCCCCAAATGGACACGGCATTTAAGCACCTCAACGCTACCCACAAAGACGGCGTTGCGTATGTTAAGCTTGATCGCAAGGAAAAGCGAAATGCGATCAACGACGTCTTGATTGGCGAGATTGCGGAATTCTTTTCCGCCGTCCCCGCTGAGACGAGAGCCGTCATTCTACACGCTGAAGGTGACCACTTCTGCGCGGGCCTGGACCTGGTCGAGAGAATGGAAAAGGCATCGCCAGATCCGCTCATCGGAATTCGGCATTCGCGCAACTGGTATGCAGCTTTTGACCGGATTCAGTTCGGTGAGGTGCCGGTTATCAGCGTTCTGAAGGGTGGTGTGATCGGTGGCGGCCTGGAGCTGGCCGCCGCAACCCATATCCGGATTTGCGAGGCCTCGACTTACTTCCAGTTGCCTGAAGGCCAAAGAGGTATTTTCGTCGGAGGCGGCGGGTCGGTACGTATTCCCCATATTATCGGACCTGGTCGTGTGATCGAGCTGATGCTGACGGGGCGAAAAATTCCAGTTGAAGAGGGCCAAGCGCTCGGCCTTGCCCACCACGTTGTTCCCGACGGTTCTGGCCTGCAGAAGGCAGAGGAGATTGCGCTCCAGATTATTTCGAACTCTCCCATGTCAAACTTTGCGATAATCAATGGAATCGGAAATATCGCCGAGATGGGTTCGAAGAATGGGTTCTTTGCAGAATCTATTCTAACCTCTGTCACGGCCCGGGCGTCGAACTCGAAGGAGCGTATCGACACGTTCTTTAAGGGGCGGAAGGACCGACAGCAGAGCGCCGAATAGGCCAGTCTGATTGAATTGACTTTGAACGCCGCGTGAATGGGAGGGGGCGAATTTGCTGAAATATATAATCAAGCGGCTGGCAATTGCCATTTTGGTGATAATCGCCGTCTCGGTGATTAGCTTCGCGTTGCTGCGTCTTTCTGGGAATTTAGCTCAGAGCCTCGCGGGCGAAGGAGCCACACAGCAACAGATAGCTGAGATTGAAAAGCTTTATGGCCTGGATAAGCCCCTGGTGAGCCAATACATGGACTGGGTGGTCAAGGTTCTCCAGGGCGATATGGGACGGTCACTCTTCACCAACGAGCCCGTCTTTCGGATGATTGTCGACCATATCGGGGTCACCGCTATCATCGCATCCCTTGCCCTGACGCTGGCCATTGTTATCGCAATTCCCCTCGGTGTATTTGCGGGCGTTTACAAGAATAGCTGGCTCGATCGACTTGCACTCGGAACGGCCGTATTTGGAAGTGCAATTCCGAACTTCTGGTTTGCGCTGGTACTTATCTATGTATTTGGTGTGCAGTTGCGCATGTTGCCGATTTCGGGCAATGCGACTTGGCAGCATTATATCCTGCCTGCCATTACACTTGCCACCGGCGTTATGCCTCAGATTATGCGGCTCACACGCGCAGGCATGCTGGATACGCTCGACGCCGAGTATGTGAAGATGGCGTGGGCGAAAGGGCTGAACCCGATGACAGTCTTTTTCAAACATGCGCTTCGCAACGCCATTCTCCCTGTCGTCGCACTGTCGGCCGTATCGCTTGGTTTCTTGCTGGGCGGGTCGGTTATCGTTGAGGCAGTTTTCGCTCTGAATGGAATCGGATCACTGGCATATCACGCCATCAAGCAGGCGGACTTCCCAGTCGTGCAATCAATACTTCTATTTCTGTCATGCATTTATGTGGTCCTCACTTTCCTGGCGGACTTGATAAACGCACGCTTGGACCCCCGAATTCGATTGAGGTGAGGCAATATACATGGCTAGCGCCCCCACAGCCACAAACACTCAGGAAATGGACTATCCTTCGCCCTGGCAAAATGCTTGGGAGCGATCAAAGACCCATATCGGCCTGCAGATCGGTTTCAGTATCGTCCTTCTCGCAGCGCTCGCTGCCATATTTGCTCCGCTAATCGCTCCGGCAGATCCATATGCTCAGAGCCTGACCTCGCGGCTGCTTCCCGCGGTATGGCAGCCGAACGGTAGTTGGGATCACATTCTGGGAACGGATGCGTATGGCCGTGATGTCCTGTCGCGCCTGCTCTACGGCACCCAAGTGACCATGATTGTCGGATTTGGCGCTGCCGTCGTTTCAGGCATCGTTGGCTCGGTGCTGGGTATCCTGGGGGGATACTTCGGGGGCAAAGTGGATGCCGTCGTCATCTTCCTCATCAATGTCAAGCTCGCGATGCCCGGCGTACTTATCGCGCTATCTTTGGTATCGATATTCGGCGGATCGCTGATTTCTATCACAGTCATCCTGGCATTGCTGTTTTGGGACCGTTTTGCCGTAGTCGCGCGGACAGCTACTCAGCAGGTATGTGCAAACGAATATATTGCGGCTGCCGAGTGCGTGGGGGCTTCAAGAACCTGGATTATCTTCAGGGAGATTCTGCCCAACATCGCCAACCAGATTATCATCATTGGGTCTCTAGAGATGGCGATTGCCATCCTGGTCGAGGCGGCATTGAGCTTCCTGGGCCTAGGAATCCAGCCGCCTACGCCGTCATGGGGAATATTGGTTTCAGAGGCGCGGGCATTCATGTTCCTGAAGCCGCATCTCATCGTGATACCGGGCATGGCTATTTTCATCTTGGTCATCGGAATCAATCTTTTGGGTGACGGGATTCGTGATGTCACCGCACCGCAGGGGAGGAACTGAGATGACCAGCAGTCCTGCCTCGGAAACCGTCCTGGATGTCAAAAACCTGAATGTCTATATCAAGACGGCAGTTGGCCCACTCCAAGCCACAAAGGATGTTTCCTTTCAAGTGCGTCGTGGCGAGACGTTGGCAATTGTTGGCGAGTCCGGGTGTGGCAAGACGATTACGTCCCTTGCCTTGATGGGATTGCTCCCTAAAGCAGCGTTTGTACAAGCGGAGAGTTGTAACTTCGCCGGAACTGAGCTGCAGGGGCTGACCAGGTCCCAGTTGTCCCGTATTCGCGGGAAGTCCATGAGTATGATTTTCCAGGACCCAATGACCTCGCTAAATCCGGTCTATACAATTGGAGATCAGCTTGCAGAGGTCTATGTCAAGCACGGGATGGGCAACAAGAGAGCAGCTCGTGAACGTGCGATAATGTTGCTTGAACGGGTCGGTATCAAAAACGCAGCTGAGCGACTGTCGTATTACCCTCACCAGCTTTCAGGTGGATTGCGCCAGCGCGTCGTGATTGCAATGGCCTTGATGTGCGGCCCGCAGCTGATTATCGCTGACGAACCAACTACAGCGCTCGATGTCACCGTGCAGGCTCGAACGCTTGCTCTGCTGGGAGAGCTGCAGCGTGAATTCGGCCTTGCCTTGATTCTGATTACCCATGATCTGGGTATTGTCGCCTCTATGGCAGACAGGGTGGCGGTGATGTATGCCGGTTGTGTCGTTGAGGCAGCGACCACAGAAGAGCTATTCCGTTCACCCCTTCATCCCTATACGCAAGGCCTGATGCGCTGCATTCCCGGGCGCCACAAGGCCGGAGATAGTCACCTTCACACCATTCCGGGCATGGTTCCCTCTCTTGTCGAAATCCGGCCCGGTTGCGTGTTCCAAAACCGTTGTGCCATGGCGATTGAACGATGCGGTGGAAGCGATATCGAGCTGCGTGACGTGGAGGAGGCACATTCCTTCCGCTGTATCATGCCCCAGGCCGAACTTGCTTCAAGCTGGCTTCATTCTTGAGGAATGGCGAGGATGGAACAGAATAATCAAAAGGCCGCTCTGCAGGTCCGCGATCTCAGCGTGACCTTCAGCCTTGGCAAGAAGCTGTTTGGGCCGTCGTCCAAGCTTCACGCTGTAAACGGAGTATCGCTGGACGTTTTCCGCGGCGAGTTTCTGTCGATTGTCGGAGAATCCGGTTGCGGAAAGTCGACATTCGCAAAGGTCCTCTTGGGTTTGCAAAAGCCCACGTCTGGTGCGATTGACCTCAATGGCCGTCCACTGGCGTCCTATTCGCGCCTTGAGATCGCTCGCCAGATACAGCCGGTATTCCAGGATCCATATTCGTCGTTGAATCCGCGGAAATCGGTGGCGGCGAATGTTGCCTTACCCCTGATTGTCGGGAAGGGTGAAGGTTCGGCCGATATCAGGGGTTCTGTGCAGAAGGCGCTGGATCTCGTAGGCCTTTCAAGGAAGCATGCGGGTGCGTATCCCAATCAGCTTTCAGGCGGGCAGCGCCAGCGCGTCGCAATCGCACGGGCCCTCATAACCAGGCCTGGAATCCTGATTTGCGACGAGCCAACATCAGCTCTCGATGTATCGGTTCAGGCGCAAATTCTGAACCTGTTACAGAATCTTGGCCGCGAGCTGAACATTACCTGCATCTTCATTAGCCATGACTTGTCAGTCGTAAAACACATGTCAAAGCGCGTGGCCGTAATGTATCTCGGTCGGATCGTCGAACTGGGCGCCGCAGAAGACGTCTTTAATCGGCCGCGGCATCCCTATACCAAGATGCTCATAGGTTCGATTTTGCCCGCCGACCCGGGAAAGAAGCTCTCCATTCCGACCAACGACGGTGGCTTCCCTGATCCGACCAATCCGCCGCCGGGCTGCCACTTCTCGCCGCGCTGCGATCAGGCAATGGAAGTCTGTTCGAAAGTGAAGCCTGATCTCTTGCGCGACGAAGCGGTGGAAGTGGCCTGTCACTTGTACTCCGGAACCTCCACTCAACGGCTGGCCAGCTGACCTGCGCATTTTAAAGGCAAAATGAAAAACCACCGATAAAAGACCTTGTGAACGATAAAAACCGCCAATATAATTTACGCGAGAATTGACGAATGGCGGGGTTAAGTCGTGGAAAATAAAGTGGAAATTGGTCGCGGTCGTACGATTCTGGTTGCTGGCGGCGGTATTGGTGGTCTTGCGGCAGCGAGCAGTTTCGCGAATCTCGGATTTAAAGTCCGCGTGTACGAGCAGGCCGAAGATTTCCGCGAAGTGGGCGCCGGTGTACAGATTGGCCCCAATGGCGCCCGAGCCTTGGAGCAGTTGGGTCTGCTGCCTCAGTTCGGGAAATGGGCGTGGCGTCCGCCTGCGCTGGCAATGCGCGATGCTTTCACCGGCAATGATATCGTTCGCATTCCGTTGAACGAACGCTTCATTCAACGCTTCCTGCACCCATACTCAGTCATTCACCGCGCCGACTTGCTCGGCATTTTGTTGGAAGCCTGCAAGGCCCATCCGGCAGTCGAGCTGTCGAATAGCGCCAGAGTTGACGCCATCGAGGAAATCGGCGGCAAAGTTCAGATTCGCCTGAACGACGGCAGCAAAGTCGATGGCGATGCGCTTATCGGTGCAGACGGCCTGCGTTCGTCGGTTCGGCGCGAACTCATCGGTGACGGCAATCCGCCACCCCCGAAGTACATTGTCTATCGCGGCGTCGTACCGCGTGACCGAATCCCAGATGAGATTTGGTCGCCGGAAGTGGTGATGTGGACCGGTCCCAATGCCGATTTCGTTCACTACCCGCTACGCTCCGGAGAGATTTTCAATCTCGTTGTGACCTTCAAAGCCAGCCGCGAATTGGACCCGACGGATATTTCGGGCAGCCGGGATGAAATGTGCGCTCCCTACGCTGATTTCCATCCGACCGTCCACAGAATGCTCGATCAGATGACGCCCGATCGCAAATGGATGGTCACGGATCGCGAGCCCAAACGGGGCTGGTCGAGGGGGCCCATTACCCTGATAGGGGACGCGGCGCACCCAATGCTTCAGTATATGGCGCAGGGTGCGTGCCAGGCTCTCGAAGACGTGGCCCAGTTAATTAGTGATGTCACAGCAAGCGCTGGCGACTTAACCCCTGCTTTCACGACATATGCCGAGAAGCGATACCTCCGCACAGCGCGCGTCCAGTTCTCTGCTCGCCAGATGATCGAGATGTGTCAAGTCAGCGGTGTCCTGGCAGATTTGCGCGCCAAATACTTCGGAGGCCGGACAGAGCAGCAGCTGTATGACGGCGTTGCCTGGCTGTATTCGCCGCATCAAGGCGAACGATTTGCCTGACCACCTAGCAGCAGGTGCGACTATGGGGAAAGAGCGGCGGTAACGTATCGCTGCATCCCGCACCTGCTTTTTTTGAGTTGTCAGTTCCGGTTCGGCGTATGTGTCCGGCCGACGGGGCCTCGAAGGATAAAGACCTCGGGCTCTGTCCGGCCGTTTCCGGCGCGGGGTGTAAAGCCCGGAACGACATCCCTCGTGAAATAGATACCCATCATCACCCCTGGCCCGGCGCGACGGACTTCGTCGACGAGGTCGTTTCTACCAGCCCAGTTCTCAAAGGCGGCGTAGCGCATGATGAGCGCTGGTTTACCGTCTAGGGAGGAGGCGCCGTATGACCAGCCAAACCGAAGGTGGCGGGTGGTCTTCCGGCCAACTTGGTAGACATTGTATCCGTGCCCCTGACATTCACCGTGCGGCTCGTTGATGTAGCCCTTACCCATCCGGTGGCCAATTTTCGCGTCAGCCAGGAAGGCACGCCATTCCGGCTCGATGTAGGCAGGGATATCGGTGAGCACACCCAGCTTACGACATCGCCAGAGATCTGGGCATGCACCGGGGCGGACAGGATAGTTGCTGAGCACAAGGCGGCACAGAATGCCGTGCGAAAGAGCATTTGCATTGCGGCGTTTCTCCCATTGCCTGCGGCTGCAGGCGAATTGCGCCACCTCTGTGTGCGGCGTCGAGACAAGCCTAAAAACGAAAATCGCCAGGCGTCAATTAAATTCCGATGACTCGGAATAAAATATTCCGGTTGTCCGGAAATAATTATGTGGTGTGGCCATTTACCCGTTGTCGCAACTGAACAGTGGCGGCAAACTGGTTCCGGAGTTTGCACTGCGAGACAACCATGGCGGCTAAAACGAAAGCGGCGGGCACGCGCAAGAAGGCGGAATCGGCACCTCGTCAGAAGGGGCGTCCCAGTTCCAATGCACCTAAGGTCGGCAGCGAAAAGGTGGTCGATACGGCGAGGCGCCTGTTGCGCCAGCCGCGGCCATTACAGATATCGCGTTCCGAGGTGGCAAAAGCAGCGGGTATCGACGAAAAGCTTGTTCGGTACTACTTCGAGAACTATGAAGACCTTCTCGACCAGGTGACAGACGCAAGCATTGCAGACCTGGAGAAGGTGATGAGCGAGGCTAGTAAACCGCAGAAAAAAGCCGCGCATGTCGTCCGCTCACGTGTGAACGCTTTGATTGATTTCCTCGCCGAGAACCCGACATTCTTTAAATTACTGGTGGATCGCGTCTACAGCGCGACGGGAAAAGCCGCCCAGACACGGCTGGAAGAGCTGAATACCCGAGCCTATGACCGGCACCTTGCAGCAATTCAGACAGGTCGCAAGGCAGGCGAATTCCGGGACGACTTCGACCCCC
This sequence comes from Alphaproteobacteria bacterium, assembly GCA_018336035.1. Taxonomy (GTDB): domain Bacteria; phylum Pseudomonadota; class Alphaproteobacteria; order Ferrovibrionales; family Ferrovibrionaceae; genus Ferrovibrio. Next base: position 95,821 of record JAGXRD010000146.1, read on the forward strand.
GGCTTCTCTACATCGCCATCGTCGGTATGTCGGAATTCTTTACCACCGGCCGTCCGGTTGTCGAGTTCATTTTTGGTGAAAGTGCGGACCAGGTCCGGGGACGCTACGAAAAGTTCGTGTTCGAACTCATCATGAGAGGCGTGGGAAAGCCATAAGGTGAAGGCTAGATGGCTTTTGGCCGATCGTTACAGCGGCATCTCATTCCCAAGCGACGGCCTGGTACATTGCCCCTGATGGGTCGGGGGCGTGAGGCAACGAATTTCTCACCACAAAAGCCACGGGACAGGATAGCGGCGGCTGTGGGAAAGGCAACTTCGGCAGCAGCCTGTGGAACTGACTAATATGGCTAGCGTCGCGGGAGCTCAACACCCCATAATTTTACCGCGCGGTAAAGTTATCAGTCCGTCTTAGCGCTTCTTGGGTGCCTTTGGTTGCCGTTTGGCGGCCTTTTCAAAGACAGCTGCCAGATCCTGGGCATCCACGGCCTGACCGGATTCCAGCATTTGCCGGATATTTGCGAGCGTCTGGTCGATTGCCGCATCTGCAGCGCGCTTCTTCACCCTGGGAACACCCGCCCAGAGTTCATCGACATTCCGGCCTACGGCCTGGCCAATCCTGTGCAGGGTCAGGGCCGACGTGAAATTTTCACCCCGCTCGATGTTGCCGACCATATCGACCGAAACGCCGACTTTGCCCGCCAGGACTTCCTGGGTCAGGCCTGCGGCCTTGCGGAAATCGCGGATTTTGGCCCCGAGCGCCTTGAGGATGTCGGCTTCCTTCATAGCCGGACCATGGGCCAAAGCTGGCGGATAAGTACATGGCACCGTGTTCCAGAAAAACTTGTAAAAATCAAAGAAAACTGGAATCTAATTCCAGAATTGGCGAGTGGTCATGGAGACCTGCTCGCGAATCGGGTTGGTCCAGGCAAAGGGGTATACCGGATGGCGTCACTGCGGGTGGTAAAAGGACGGCTTAGCGCGGCGAGCGAAGCTACGATTAAGAATAGTGTCGCGACCTGGGATTGGTGGCGCATCATCGATGACGATGGCCGGGACGTCATGATTAAGAATGTCCGCGCGCTGGAGTTCATGCGCTCGCACCTCATTCAGGACGAAGAAGGCACCTTCGTTTTCACAAAAGATGGCGCGCCGTGGTTTATCGGTTTCAGGTACCGTGAAAACGGCCATGTCGCTGACGGCTGGCAGGAGTGGAAGGACCGCAGGAGAGGCTTTGTTGGAGGCTTTTTCTTTGGCCTTCTCCTGGTTTCGCTGCCGTGGTTTGCAGTGACCTTCAACTGGGGACAGGGCGTCGGATTGTTTACTCTCTTTTTTGCACTCTTTGGGCTGCTGGTCATGGCCGTCTGCGGCATCGGCATGCTGGGCAACCTGCTGTCTTACAAGCCGTCCAAGAGACAAGTGGCGGATGCGCTGGGTGAGGCCACATAATCATCGTTAAAAGCTGAATTGCTGAAGGCCTGCCGGAGAAATCTGGCAGGCCTTTATCGTTTCGGCTGGGGCGACGCTTGAATCACTGCTGGCCTGATTGAAGGGAAAACGATAGCCTTACGAAAATCGTAATTCGTAATTCTGTTTCCTTGAATTCATTTGGCAACAGGCGGATTGAATGTCGGCCAAGGTTTGGTCAGCGAGCGACGCAAAAGTGCAATTTGACGCATTGGTGGAAGCCGCGTCGAAGGGTGAGGCGCAGCACATACGCGCTGACGACGGCTCTGAAGTCATCGTCATGTCGAAGGAACAGTTTGACCGATCGGTGAGCTCTCTTAAGATGGCGCTGCTGACTGGCGGAGCTGGTCAGTCAGGTGATGCACTGGATGACCAAGTCAAAGGCTCACAGTAGGCGGGCCGGAGGTGGCGGCTCCGGTTTGTAGTGCCGGAGCGTGCGAGTGTTCGTCCTCGATACCGACGTCGTGAGCCAACTGGCACGTTCCCGCCCGGACCCGAATGTGGTCGCCTGGCTGCAGGCGCATTCCCCCAGCAAGATTTACACGACTACAGTGACCATCGAAGAGTTGCGGGCAGGCATTGAGGCTGTCCGGCGCCATGATGCGGACAAAGCGGTTGTGTTGGACCGATGGCTGATGCGGATTGTCACCTTCGGCCAGCCCCAGATTCTGCCAGAGACGGCTGAGGCCGCCCTGACATTTGGGGCGATGCGCGAGACGCCAGCTCTGCGTAATCATGTATTCACCGCTCCAAAGGCACGCAAATTGGCCTTGGGCAACGACTTGAGGATAGCGGCGATAGCCATCGCGGCCAGGGCGACCGTGGTGACTGGGAATGCACGACACTTCCGGGAGATCCATAAGCATTTCCCGCTGACAGGGCTGTATGACCCGTTCCGAGGGGTATGGGCCGTCGAGCCGGGTCAGGAGAACCAGTTGACGTTGGTGTAGGCTGAGCGGATTTAGGGTACAGACATATATAATGTGAAGTCTGGGACGGCCGAAGGCCGGCATGCGAAGCATGCCGGCGCCAGCCAATGATTGACTGGCTATCCGGGTTTCATGGTTTCCAAATCTAGTTGAGCGGAGACCAAAACGGCCGATAGGCCGGCAGGCGTAGCCTGCCGGCGCCAGCCAAGAACGAAATCGCCAGCCAATAATTCAGGTCAGCCATCAATCTTGGATGCCAGCCAGATCTGAGCTGGCGTCACCCGACCCACCGGCACACACATATATATACTGTCTGCCAGCAGCCCTTACCTGGGGGAAGGTAGGAAGTGGTACGCCAGATCCAGGAGCGGGAGCACTTCGTCCCGGTATCCGAGCCGGTCGGCCATATCCCGGACTTCATCCAGCTCATTTTTATCGGTGTATGCCTTCAGGGCGCCGAACGCGATGGCATCGGGAAAGCTGGTCGCGTTTTCCTTCTTGGGACGCAGAACGCGGTTGCGGAAAACCAGCAGGTCGCAGACCGTCCTGGCCGGGGAGGTCACCAATACTTCCTGTCCATAGACCACGTGCCGGTCGAAGCCATAGTGCCTCTCCGTCAGCTCAAGGTCGCTGATGACCCCATGCCAGTACCCATCCGCTACACCCGGGACGCAGGCGTCCGGTTCAGTTGGCGGCTGCATGGCCTGCCAGTTCACAGCGACCGGCACAAACCCATCAATCGATTTCGACAAACGTCGTCCAGCCGGGGCGGCAAGCCACAGTTCCTCGGTGGGCTGACTGCAGATGCCGTGAAAAGCGGCAGCCGTGTTGAAGCAGACGGCGAACTCGGGTCCGTGCGCCCGGATGGCCGCTATGGCGAGATGAAGGGGATCATAGTCGCCGGGAAGGCAATAGAGACCATAGAACGGACTCCAGAGTCGCCCGTCTTCCACCATTTGCCGGAGGATGACATGCTCGATTCCCGCCTTGATAAGGTCAATCGACCGTGCCGGACCCTGCTTTTCGGCAAAGTAGGCGAGAATTTGCTCGAAATATTTTGAACGTCGACGAGCGATGCGCTCCAGCCGTTCGTCGCCGACCTGAGACGACGGGTCAGGCCGTTGCGTGGTATTTCGTGTTATCGGAGGCTCTGTATTGAGAGCCAACGCGCTCGACATTGTTGACGTCCATAATCCTTGTTCCTTGGGAGATAATCCTTGCAGTCCTTGCAAGCGACCAAGGATTTCAGATTTCGATGTCGCGGATCTTCAATCGTGATGTTGTCGCTTCGACGAAACTAGATGATCGCAAGTTTTGAATGATGTGAGTTTCTGCTTGCCACAAACTGCTGCGCCTAAACAGGTTTGACGCGCGAGCGCAACGCCTAATGTGATTTTTCTCTTGACTTTTTGACAATGATATGTGATTGTCCGTTTCGAAATGAGCCACATGAATTTCCATACCCTTCTCCCCAATGCTTGGATGTCACTCCAGGCAACGGCTCATTACATCCCCACCATATCCTAACGGAGCTACTCATCTACGACCGTGCGAGCCTCTTTTAAGCTCGCGTGCGTCGATGTGCGTTCTGAGTACGAGTGAGTAGTGCGTTAGGTCAAAAAACTTGGTCTTGAGGCGGTTTCCTCATCGACCAAGAGCCGCCGGGTTCAGACGTGGAACCGGCGGACGGGAAAGCTTTGTCCAAAATCCGGACAGCGCATTCTTGGGCGACCATCGAAGAACGAAGTTCTGTTTCAATTTCCGCAGGAAGCCGACGATGGTCGCCATGCCACGTATTTCCAAACGATCGAAATTCGTTTGGCTGTGATGCCCACCCAATAACGGGTGGGCGTCCGCCAGCCAACGAAAGCCTGAGGCCCCGGAGGGCCGACCAATATGCGTACTGCAAGCAACACGCTCTTGAGCGTGAACGAAGAAACTTGGCCTGTTGCCAAGCCCCGAACTGCCGGTGCCGCCGGTGGTGGCGGTGACGACACGAACCCGCCGACCTTCCCTGATGCCCTGTTCTGGGACCTGAAGGCTGAGGTGATTCAGCTCGACGAGTACCGGCCTGGCGCGAATGCCAAGCGTCGGGCTCGGCAGGGCAAGCAAGGCTACCGCATGGTGCTGATGTCGGGGGCGCGTACTCGCGGCCTGCGGTCACGGCATGCGGCCCGCCATGACCTCCGGGCTATGGATCTTACCCAAGACCCGTTCGCCCGTCGCCGTCGTAAACCCAGCAACGATAACTAAGGAGACTGCCACATGCGTACACACAGCCGTTTTCGTCGTAACGACGAGCTCACGATCGATGGTGTCGATCACACCGTTCAGGGCCGCGTGAATTGCGGGAACTTCATGGCGCTCATGCTGCGTAAGCGGGGCTCCAGGAAGGTCCGGTACTTCCCGGAGAGCAGTATGTGGGACATGGAACTGCAGGGCCGAGTGTTGAAGTGCCCTGCACCCGAGTACGCCCACTAGGCCTGGACATCTGATGGTTTGCCCGACGGCCGGTGTTATCCGGCTGTCGGGTAAGCCCAACTCACCACTCCTGAAGAGGACTTCGCTTTCGAATGCGTACATATCGAATAAGCGGCAGTCCGGTCTGATGCAGTAGCGCTGCAAGACCGGTTGCCAGAACCGGCAGCCGCCACTCAGGAGGTCCACGGCAATTCCAACATGCTGCTCAGCAGCGTGGTCGGCAGGCTTGTGTCTTTTCTCTGGGTGAGAATTCAGAACCGAAACAGAGACAGAGGCCATCATGAGATTGCGAGCAATGGCGTTGCGGGATGAAGCCCGGAACCCATCCAAGCGAATGAAGCACGTGCTTCCGATGTTGAAGCGGCAGTTCCCAAATCGGCCGGAGCCATCACGTCCCATCGTGACGCGAGCTCCGCATCGGCCGGTCGGACGGTTCGCCAGCGACAAGATGCACGGACCACTTGAATGGGAGTCGTTCCTGGAATTGGACAACTTCCGAATTCTTGAGACCGACAACTACGTGAAGGAGTACCACCCGCAACCGCCGCCTATCGACTATCCGCTGGATGGTCGGACCCACTCATACACAGCCGACGCCCTGGTCCACAGAAGGGACGGAAGGCGCGTGTATGTCGAGGTCAAATACGAGGTAGACGCCAAGCGCTCGGACAACGTGGCGAAATTCAAAGCCATCAAATCCGAATGCCGCAGACTCGGTGCCGAATTCCATGTCGCCACCGAGAAGGAAATCCGCCGTCAGCCGCGGCTCAGCAACGCGAAACAGTTGCTGCGTTACCGGCGGGTGGAACCGAAGGGGCGTCTGGAGCTCGACGTAATGGAAGCCGTGACCACGCAGCGGCTTGTGACAGTGCGTGACCTGATGGTGGCCATCCGGCTGCCGGACTCCCGGCTGGGCGAGCTCTATGCGCTCGCTCTCCGGGGGGACATCAACATCGACCTGGAGACGGCGCCCCTGTCACCCGACAGCAAGGTTTTCCGTCCTTACGCCTAAAGCCCTGGGAGGGGCTACTGCATGACTACCATCAACTTCGTGCGTAACGAACTGCTCGAAATCGAAGGCGAGCAGTTCAAGGTCTTCAACCGGACGCCACTGGGCGCGCTCAATCTTGAGCATGTCACCGGCGGTTTCATGGTGACGAAGACCGATGAGGAGCTGGCCAAGCTTTGGCGCGACGGCGACCTCATTCGTGTGCCGGACAACAAGGAGGGCACGATGTCGGACAAGGAACGTCAGGTTCTGATGGCCGACTTCACTTCCTTGCCGGACAAGACCAAGGCGGCTGCCGAACGCAGGATGCACTACGTCCGGGCTGTGATGCTGGCCAACCCGCTCTTCCATACGAGCGAGGCCCTGGACCCCATCATCTTCCGTGTGGCCGCGGAAATCGGCGACACCGTCGTGCCTAAGGCACGCAGGGTGTCGGAATGGGTGAAGCTGTACGGTCGTAACGGTACACCAGACCAGAGCAATATCCGCTGGCTGGCGCCCCGTTACCACCTGCGCGGCAACTCCAAGAGCCGGTTCTGCCGCGAGGTCGTCGACCTCAGCTGGGACATCATCGACCGGGAATTCCTGAAGCGGAAACCTGAATCCGCCAAGGAAATCCACTCGATGATTGAGGAGGCGGTTGGGAAAATGCGGGTGGATGGCATCCACCCCATGTACCTGACCGGGGATGGCAAGGCTCTGCTTTTCCCAAGCCTCATCACGCTGCGCCGCTGGCTGAAGTCGATCGACAGGGAAGTCGTGACACGCACCCAGCGGGGTCCCATCGAAGCGAAGCGCCTGCACGAACCCGTGCTGCGTGGGCCTCAAGGCGACCGTCCCTTGGCCGAGGTCGAAATCGACCACCATCTGCTGGACATCATCCTCATCGATGATGACCGCAACATGGTGCTCGGCCGCCCATGGCTGACGCTGGCGCTCGACAGGTACTCGCGTGAAATCCCGGGCTACCATATCGGGTTCCATGCGCCGAGCGCCTATACAGTGGGTTTGTGCATCAAGCACATGTGCACGCCCAAGGACGAGGTGGACGAAGACGGGAATCCGAAGGCACCCCATCCGGTGTTCGGGGTCCCTGAGACCATCATCGTCGACAACGGTCCGGAGTTCGACAGCGCCCAGTTCAATGGGGGCTGCTACGCACTCGGGATTGATGTCGTCCGGGCGCCGGTCCGCACCCCGCAGTACAAGGGCAAGGTCGAACGCCTGTTTGGCACGGTCGCCATGGATGTGGTCCAGAAAATCCCGGGCTACGTCCACTCGAATGTGTTCAAGCGGGGCGACTACAAGGCCGAAGAGGAAGCGGTCTGCACCCTTTCCGAATTCCAGGCGGCCTTCGACCTGTGGGTCAGGAAGATTTACCGGGTCCGCGACCATCGTGGCATCGGCATGTCGCCTGCTGAGAAATGGGAGGAGGGCACGAAGAACCATCCGGTTCGCCTTCCCTCGGATGTCAGCCAGCTGAACCTGCTGCTGACGCTGACGGCGATGCGCGCCCTGACCAGGAAGGGCATCGAGTACCGGGGTCTCATCTACAATTCCAAGGACCCCGAGTTCCGGAAGATGCTCAACCGCCCGGATAAGCCTGCGAAGGTCACTATCCGCATCGACATCGACGATATGGGTTCGATCGTTGTCGAGGACTGGCGGGATGGTACGACGCATGTGGTGCCGTCCATCGACCCGGAATACGCGGTTGGCCTCAGTCTGGAGATGCACGAAATCCTGACGAACCAGGCCAAACTGAAGCGCAAGGCGCATCAGCGCGTGACGGTGCGTCAGCTCCAGCAGGCTCGCGAAGAGTTCCGTGCGTCCGTTCAGGACATGAAGCGAAGGAAGAAACTCGCCAAGCGCCTGTTCTCGGCAATTGGTGAGGAAGTGGCGAAATCCGGCAATCCGGGCTTGCCCATCGCGCCCAAGGCCGTGGAGGTTCCGGTCGAACTTCCGCAGGCCGCCAACCAGGCGCCTGTACCGCCGACTGCCGGGAACGACGACATCGACTTCGCGTCGATTGCCGCCGCCCGCGGCCTGAAGGCGGCCTGAGTATGAGTAGCGTTCAGAGTGCGACGTGCGTTCCATCCATCCCGACAACTACGAATGAGGTCAGCATGAATACTCCCGTCAACGGCCCGTCGGCCAACGACAACAACAACCCACCTCCCCTGTACGGGGAGGTGGTGCCTATGGCCGAGCGTATCCCGCTCATCCGGGAACTTCGGAAGGTCTATATCGACTCCGACTGGACCAACCGGATTTACGATACGCTCGACCAGATGATGGAGCATGCCCTGTCAGGGGCTTCGGAAGGCATTTCCGAACAGACACTTCTGGTGTCTGGCCCTCCTGGCAGCGGTAAGTCCCGTCTGCTCAAGCGGTATGCGAACCGGCATCTTCCCGTCATCCTTCCCGACCGGACAACGCTTCCTGTATTCAGGGTGAGCATTCCGGCGACGGCGACGGTCAAGGGGCTGGTCGAGCATTGCCTCCGTGCGCTGGGTGCAATCGGCGGCAAGGGCACGTCCGGCAGCCTTTCGGCGATGGAATCGCGGATGCTGTACTTCCTGCGGGAGCGGCAGGTGAAGCTCATCATCTTCGATGAACTTCAGCATCTGGCGCACAACGCCAGGTCCCAGGCGGCGATTCCACCGGACTACTTCAAGGCAATCCTGAACGACAACGTCTGCCCGGTGGTCTTGGCAGGCAGTTCGCCGGTTGCCGAGGAGTTGTTCAATTCTTGCCCCGAGCTCAGCAGGCGTGCCATCGCGCAGCTGAAGCTGGGACGCCTGGACTGGAACAACAAGGAGCAGCGCGACCTCTTCCGGACGATGCTGAACCAGTTCGAGGGGCATATTCCTTTGCCCTACAGGTCATCGCTCAGCGACGTCCGGACGGCGCTTCGCCTTCACATGATTTCCGACGGCCTGTTCGGCAAGGCCGTTGATTTCATCGTCAACGCCACGCAGCGGGCGTTGGTTTCGGGCGCCCAGTATCTGCACTGGGAAGTGCTGCGGGACACGCTCGAAGGGTTCCGCCAGGACCGCCCGGACTGGTTCAACGTCTTCGATGTCCAGGACGACCAGGCCCTTGGCGGGTTTGTCGCCCAGAAGGACACGAGCCGGGTGACCCGCCTGCACCGGAAGAAGGCGACGATTATTCTGCCAGATCGTGACGCGGCGTGAGTATGAGCCGCGCCATGTCAGATGCTTTTGAGGTGGCGCGGCTCCCGTTTCCCGTGACGCCAATCGTGGGGGAAAGCCTTCTCGGCCTTCTCCTGCGGCTGGCGGAGCGGAATGGGGTGCATGACCCTGTCGCTTTCCTCGTGGAATGCGGCGGAACGCATACAACTGTTTCATCGCTTGCCCTCTCTGACAGCGATATCTCCCGGCTGAATGCACTATGCGGTATCCCGGAGGGCACGCTTGAGCCCTTGGCTTACCGCCCGATCGGGAAGGGACTCCTCAACTTCTTCGGTACCGGTCTGCGCTGCGAAGACCTTGCGCTCCAACATCGCCGTTTCTGTCCCGCCTGCTCAGCTGAAAGCGCGCATCATCGCGCCATCTGGGACCTGACAATTTCCACGGCCTGCCTCAGGCATGGTCTCGCCCTGCAGGATACCTGCCGGTTCTGCTCGCGGCCCGCTGACTGGTCATTTGGCAGCGTCGCGCTTTGCCCCTGCGGGAAACCATATTCAGCTGCGGCCTGCATTCCGGTTCCGGTCGAGGAATTGCGGGCGCTGAGATACGTGCTGGGACGCATCGACGGTGTCGTGGGCTCCCTGGACTTTCTCGATGGTCTCGCGCCCGTTCATGTCATCGAACTATTGCTCGGGCTTGGCACCATGGCGATGGGGCGCACCCATCGACGACGCCGCATCGCAAGCCTGCGAGATGGGCGGATTGGCGAGACCTTGAATGGCGGTTTCGATATCTGTCAGCGATGGCCAGATGCGTTCTACGACTGTCTCGGTCGCGAGCAGACCGGCCGAAAGCAGGCCGGGCTTCGCTATGGACTGGGGCTGGCCTTTGGTCCGGTAGCCTCCTGGATTAAGCATCCCGGCACATCGGATGCTGTCCGCGCCGTGCTCACAGATGCGATGGGGCGTCATCCCCACCTTACATATGCCGCGTCGTTAAGGTCGCCGCGGGTCGTGGCGAATGATGACGGCAGTCTGCTGACGCTGGATGAGGCAGTACAGGCGTTGCGGCGCGCGCATGGGAAAGTGCGCAATGTTCTGACGCGCCATGGCCATGTGGTGCGCGATGATTTTCTTGGCGGCGGAGCGCCGGTCCTGGTGAATGCGCGCGCAGTGTGGCGTCTGCAGATGGAGCTTTTCGATTTCGCAGATGAGAAGACCCTGCGCGCGCTTCTGAATTGCTCACGTGGCGCCTTGAAGGTGTTTTTGCGAGCGGGCTGGCTGGCACCGGCCACTGGAGCCGCGGCTGAACTTGCCGGGCGACCGGTTTGGAGCAAGAAAGCTGCGCGCGCTGTGCTCGATGATATGAAGGCGGCAACAGCTGGAAACCGCAGGCCGAGGAAGGTCGCGCCGATGTCGAAGGCACTCAGTGACGGCCGCTTTGCTGACGTCGACTGGAGCCCGGCTGTGATGCGGTCCGCATTCCAGCACTGCAGCTGGGATAGCGATGCTGAAGGGCTGGCTGGTTTGCTGCTGGATGAGCAGGTGTTTCGGCGGACGCCAGCGGCTGGGCCATCGACCATTCCGGAAGCCGCCGTGAAGCTCGGGGTCAAGGAACAGGTTGCCTATCACTTGGTGAACAGGGGGCTTCTCGGTTGTGGGCTTATCTCAGGATTGAGCGGACGGCGTGTCAGTGACGCAGACATCGCCGCTTTCCACGCGGCCTATGTCATCCCGAGACTGCTAGGTCTGGACGAGGGGCGCTATCGGGGCTGGACGTCGGAACAGCTGGTTGCGGAAGGGCTGGTGCCGGTATCGGGGCCGGGGGTGGATGGCGGTCGGCAATTTGTGTTCCGGCGCGAGGATGTCGAGCGCAGTTCGCTGTTTTCTGCTAATTTCTCTGGGTTGGGTGGACCGAATGCCGATGGTCATCGGAACGCCTGTTCTCGATTGGCATGATGGACGACATGGCGCTACCCGAACACGACCAGAAGAATGTCGATGCGTTTTTTGCTGCCGTGAAGGCGCTGGAGCCTGCCTTCAAATACGACTCTTTCTCCTATATCGCTGTGAAGCACGAAGGTGCATTCATTCTGCTGCAGGCAGCGTTGCAGCGTCATGTGGCGAAACCGGCGCTGCCCTATACCGTGTTCTCGACCGAGCATGTCCGTGCCGGAAACTGTCTCCTCAAAGACATCGGCCAATCACCGCGCCAATTCGTGGAGGCGCTGTTCGCCGGGTCGGTCAAGGTTCACGGTGCGGAACTGAAATTCCCTGGTGACTATTCGAACGCGCGCTCGACTTACTTTTCGCCTTTCTGGGCGCCTGCGCTCCAGGGGCAGAGCCGCGCGAATACCTTGCAGATATCCGGTGCCCAGCAGGCGACGTTCATCCGGCAGCCCATGCTCGACTGGGAGCTGCGCGCGGCGACGACACCTTACGACAATATCCAGGAGCTGATGAACGAATTCCAGCTTGGCACGCTCCAGGGAAGTGGCGCAGTTCATGTACTTGTCATCGCGCACACTGCCGCAATGATAAATGGGGCATCAGGGGTAAATGACGACAGTGCCGATATCGGCATCCGGCTCGCGCACGACCTCAAGAAGAAGGACGCAGCCATCGGCATCAGGATGCTGACGCCTGGAAGCCCGATTAAACGTATGCAGATTGCGGGCAAGGATCTGAAGTGGGCGAAGACGCCCGAGTGCAACCTGGGCACCATGCGAATTCAGGTTCCAAAGGCCTCGATACTGCAATGCTTCGCCATCTACGGCGGCGACACCCAGAGCTATTACTGGGTCAGCGACCCTGCCACGACACACAATGCTCGGCGGACCGCGCTGCATGCCTATGACCCTCGGTTGGATAAGCTCAGGGACATCCTTATTCGTGACAGCTATCGCGGCTCCGACGCGCGTGACTTCGAAGTCGGAATCTCGTGGCTGGTCTGGCTGCTTGGCTTTAGTGCTGCGCATCTGAGTGCAACGAAGACGAGCGATGCGCCAGATATCATCGTCAGCAGCCCGAACGGCAATATTGCCGTGGTGGAATGCACGACCGGTTTGCTGAAAGCCGAAAACAAGCTCGCCAATCTACACGACCGGGTGCAAGCGATGCGACGGTCTTTCGAAGCGTCGGGATACAGCAATATCCGTATCCTGCCAGTGATTGTTACGGCAAAGAGCAGGAACGACGTTGCAGCCGACCTGGAGCAAGCTGAGAAGCTCGGCATCCTGGTATTTACGCGCGAGAACATCGAAAACGCGCTGAACCGGTCATTCGTGCCGCAAAACGCAGAGCAGCTCTATGCGGAGTGGGAGCAGGCGGTCAGCATGGCGCTGGCCAAATACAATAGCCAGGGCGGACTCCCTCCGGGCAGCTGACCGCCAGTTCGGTGTGATGCGTCACGCCAGGCGTGCGTGTTTCGGCGGCCGCTCCTCGTAGGCGCGCTCAATACACTCGGCAATCAGAGGCCGGGGTGTCCAATGGGCGAAGGCAGGGCGAATGCGGTCGATGAAATAGACGGCCTTGGTTTCGCGGTTGGCCATCGCATAGGTGATGCCAGCCTCGAAGGTATCGGGGTCTTCCGACAGGATACGCAGACCTGCGGTCAGGAAGAGGCTGCAGTGCAGGTCGCTGATATCGGCGCGCTGCTGCAGGTCTTTTGGGCCATCGAGCTGCAGTTGCTCGATATGCCGATGGAAAGGATCGGCCGGATTGATGCCGCGCGAGAGATGGGCGAAATAGCCGAACCGGCTGATGAGGAGCCAGAGGTCCTGCGGTTTCATGCCCTGGAGCAGCGGCGGCTCGTATTGTTCGATGCCGTTCATCGCGTTGAGGAGATAGGTCTGGCCTTCGAGAAGCACTGGGTCGAGCGGGTCCTGCTGGATTGCGGACAAGTCGATTTTCTCGCCGCAGATATTTTGTGCTCCGGTGTCCCAGTTCAGCAGTGTGTCGGTGTCGGGCACATGGCAGATGAGATGGGTTCGGTGTTCCGGGCATATGCGCACGAAGCGCATTTCGGCGGCCGCCTTCGTAAAGCCATGCTCGCGCAGACATGCCGGGCAGACCCGTCGCTTTATGATGACAATGGCGGGCTCCGCGACGCGGTCACCGACCTGATGGGCGCTGCCGAGAAGAAAATGGTGTTCCTGCATCAGGTGCAGGCGGGCCGCCGGGATGCCGGAAGCTACCGAGATGCGATGGATGGCGTCGTCGGAATAGGTCTCCGTGGCGAAGTGGATGCCGAACGTGTTGGAGGCCCAGATCCTGATGTTGGACACCCCGTTCCGGGTGCCGAGGCGGGCTATGAAACTGTTGAGGCTTTCGTCATGGCCGGGATTTTCGATGCGCAGGGGAAGCAGGGATATCGGGTCGGCCACAGCGGTTTTCTTTGAATTCGGGGAGCGTTTCTTTGATTTGCCGAAGGATTTTCGGGGACGGCCGGGGCGATATCAAGGATTTCAGGGTGTGGTGGGGCGGGTTTCTGCAACTTTGGCGGCGGGAAGGGGGCTGGATTTGGCGGCCACGCGGGTTGCGGCCGAGGTCGAAGTGGGAGAGGGGCGCTGCTAGTGGCGCGCCCGACGACGCAATCCGTCCGCGAGGCGGTCAGTCGGGGATAAGGACCAGGCCTTCCATGTCCGCGGATATCCCGCCGGGCACGCTGGCTACTGTGCAGATGACCTCGTCCTCATCGACCCACGGGCTGGTTGGGATGGGCTGGCCCATCGTCCTTGCGACCGCGATCCGGAATTCGTTGCTGGCAATCCGGCGGGCGGCGCGCTCATCGCGGGCGAACACGGTGCAGCGGGAACGGTGAGTGCTGGCCGACCAGTTTGGGCTGGTCAGGTCGATGGGGCGGAGGACGAAGGCTTCGAGGTGATTCATGGAATCGGGTCCGGGGCCAATTCTATTTCTACCAGCCCGAACGGTCGAGGTGCGATTAGGGACTGGGGGGCCGATGGTGTGGGTGACGATTTAACTGGCGTCCGATGGATGAGGCGGGTGACCATTTGTGAAGGCCCCCTCGCCGCCCCCGTGCCGGGGGCTGCATGGTGCTAGGGGGGCTGCATGGTGCTAGAGGGCTGCGAAAGCCGGAGTCACCAATCGTGATTACTCTGGCGGAGAAAGCAGGTAATCGCTGCCATTCGTGTTCGATAATGATGATCGCGAAATCGGCTAAGTTGTTGACTTCATGTGGGGTGGGTGACGGTTATATGTGGTGACGGACAAAAAGCCATTGAGGATCAGTACCGAGTCGAATACACACGCCATGGCCAAGCTCAGATGCTGGAGCGCGGGTTAGATCGCGGCGATGTGGAGAGGGTGATTAGGCAGGGTTCTGTCGTGGGAGCAGACATGGACCCTCGCCATTCGGGCGAAACCTGGAGGGTTGAAGGCTCGACCCTCGATGATGAGCGCCTAATCGTGGTAGTTGCTCTGTATGAAGATCGGATGGTGATCAGAATGGTCACTGCATTCAAATAGGAGGTTGTCATGACGAATCTGGTGAAAGAAAACACCTTGGTCAGCTATGAAGAAAATCTCCTGGGTTATCCCGTGCTGCTTGAGAATGTCGTGATCGAGCGCCAGTACGAGGATGGCGAAGTGACATATGAGATCCCTGATCTAGACGGCCTGACAGCTGCTGTAGCGGTCGCGCGCGCGTTGCTCCCGCTGCAGTTAAGCGGACCTGAAATCAAGTTCCTGCGGAAGGCAATGGGCAAGACAGCCAAGCAGCTGGCTGACGATATGGATAGTTCACCGGAAACGGTTTCTCGTTGGGAGCGTGACCAGCAAATGGGTGGCTATGCAGAGAAGCTGCTGCGTGATCTTGTGTTTGCCGAACTGAAGGACAAAGCGCCGGGCGTCCCGGTTCCTGACCACGCTGTGGCATATATGAAAGTGAAGCGGCGCGTTGAGGGTAATACCGAGATGCCCAAGTTTGTTTTTACAAGGCATCTTATGATTACTAAGGGCGACGGGATAGAGCGTAAAGAGACGTGGGATTGCCTGAAAGAAGCAGCTTAACGCTAGCGTCTGGATCGGCCCACGCAATCTTAAAAGTAACTTTGATAAATGGGTTTAACCGCGTGATCCATTTTTAAGTGAAGCGGTCCACGTTGGCGAGACTAGCTCAATTACAATAGTGATAATTGCCTTGCGGATTGAGTTCGCTGGCAAGCTTGCACCGATACCGTCTGTTTGCAGCAGGGTCGCGCATGTTGTGGAATGCGCCGGCTGCACATTCCCAATCACCGCATTGCCGGCGAAGTTCATTCAGGTAGAGCTGAGCGGCGCGCATGTTGGCCAGTGGATCTAGCATGTCTTCGGGCCGCTCGAAGCGCTGCAGGTGCCATCGGATATTCATTTGCATGCAGCCCACGTCGACAGATCGTTTCTCTTCGATCATGCGTCGGAGATAGATTGCAGCCTGGCTCTTGATATTGAACCTGCGTGGTGTGCCTTCGGTGTTGAAAGCATAAGGATTGAACGCTGACTCTACTTTGGAGATGGCATTCAGGATGTGCAGGGGGGTCTTGGTTTCCCAGGCGACATGGATAGCGGCGGTCTTGCACGGATTGGCCTGTGCGGGCTCCTGCAGGATCAGGCAGGCGAGCGCCACGGATGCCAGAACCTTTGCTCGCCAAAGATTTTGACGGCTTAGGACTTTGCTGAAAGCTGGACCAAGAAATCCCTGAAGCCTTCCATTTCCTTTTCGGAATTTAGGAAATGCGGGGTAGCCCACAGGAAAAAGTCTTTGATCTGAACCTTTTCGCCTCTCTCGACAATGATCCTGGCGAGTTCGGTCCTGAACTTGGCGTCCAGCTGGGGTTCGATGCGGATGATCATGAGCTTGTAGGGCTCGCGGGGCGGCTTTTCCCCATCCAAATAGGCCTGAAAACCGGCCTTTATGTCGTCCCTTTGCACAAAGCTTTCGCACACGAACTGAAAGAAGTTCTGCAGCGATGCCGGCAGGCTCTTTTCGATCTTTAGATAGAATAAGGCCTTCTGCAGCTGTGTAATTAGTGATTCTGACAGATTGACCGGAATTGTGTGTCTTTTGGTCATTTGGGACAGCGGTTTTGTAAGATTCGTTGTTTATCCGAGAGTTATAGCATAGGGCCTCCCGGATGCGAACCCGGAGAAACATGGCCATTGCCCTCCTTTGATATTTGCGGCAAATTACTTTGCCGCGTATATCTAAAACCCACAAGGAGGGGAACAGAAATGAAAACGCGATTCAAGAAAACTGTGGCGGCGGCGGCGGTAACGCTCGCGGTGGTCACAGTCTCCGTGCTTCCCGTGAGCCAGGCACATGCCGGCGCCGATACGACACTGCAGCCGATCGAAAACTGGGTCGAGAACGTGGTGTCGGGTTCCGGTGGCCGTACTGCCGCTGGTGTGGCCCTGCTGTCCGCTGTGGTCGGGAGTGCCCTGAAGTTCAATCCCTGGCAGTTCGCAGGAGCCGTCGGTGTCGGGATCGCAGCCGGTGCCGGCTGGGAAATCGTCACGGCCGGCGCGACCGCCGAGATCTGACGCTTCGATCCGGTTCATTCCGAGGCTCCCATGAACGAGTACGAGACCTTCTACATTCCCCAAACTCTGGATGAGCCGGATCGAATCCTCATTTTCGAGCCCGATGAAGGCATTTGTTTTCTCGGGCTTCTGTTTTACGGCCTGCTGTTCAATCAATTCATCATGGGCCTGGTGTCGGCTTCTGTTTGCGTCTGGGCGCTGAAGCGTCTCAAGGGCAGCGAACAGCCGAACTTGCCGCTTTATGCGGTCTACTGGTTTCTGCCGCGGTGGATGATGCGCCTGAAGGCGACGCCACCTTCATTTATCCGTTTTTACATAGGGTGATCACATGCGCAGTGTCGTCGGTGTGCGCAAAGCCCGTCGTGCTGCGCTCGCGCGCAACATCCTGATTGGCTTTTGCATCCTGCAGCAGGTGACGATTCAGTATGTCGTCTGGAATGCGAGCAACAGAGACCGCGAAATAATCCTGATGCCGCCGATGCCTGGCGAGTCAATGAGTGCCGGTGCCGCTAAGCCGGATGCACGGTACATGACGCAGCTATGTTCGCTCGTGTCGTCGCTCTGGCTGGAAATCTCGCCGGGCTCAACGGACTTCAACAAGCAAAGCCTGCAGTCTATGGCGAGGCCGTCGACCTATGGCGACCTTTCCAAGGTGATCGAAGACGACATTGTCGCGGCCAAGAATGACCGCGTGTCGACTGACTTCATCACCTACGAGACCGAAACCAATGTGAAATCGCTGTCCTGCCTCGTGGTCGGGGAATATCGCCGCTTCCTGGGTAAGGAAATGGTCTCGACCAGGCAGCGCGGCTTTGAGTACCGGTTCGTCAATGCAGTGAACCGGCTTTGGTTGGACAGCATTCGTGAGCTGACCGACGAGGAAATCAAGAAGAAGGCAGGCAAACGATGAACGCTAAAATGGC
Source organism: Alphaproteobacteria bacterium (assembly GCA_018336035.1). Classification (GTDB taxonomy): domain Bacteria; phylum Pseudomonadota; class Alphaproteobacteria; order Ferrovibrionales; family Ferrovibrionaceae; genus Ferrovibrio. Next base: position 113,319 of record JAGXRD010000146.1, read on the forward strand.
TATGTATGGTCTGGCCCTGGCAGCTGTGCTGGCTGTGACTGCGTCCGGGGCCTCGGCACAGATCAAGCAGGTTACGAACAACTCTGAAGTGGTGGTCAACCTGTCGCAGAAAGACCCGTCGCGGTTCTCTGTGACGGGGGATCGCATCCAGAGTCTGGTGATCGAGCAGGGACGCTTCACGGTCACGACAGACGATGTGATCGGCGATGCCTTCGTGAAGCTGGCGTCGCTTGATGCCCAGTGCTGGTCGACGGAGAAGCCGGCCGTGGATCAATCTAAGCCGGTCGCGCAGGGCAAGCCTGAAGACAATGTCGCGCCGCAGCGCCGGCCAATCATTTGCCCGGCGACCTTCTATGTGAAAACAGAGAAGGGGTTTACCTACAAGGTGATCGCCAGTTTTCACGACATTCCGGGCGCGCAGGTGACGCTGGTTAACCCTGAAGTCAGCGTTACGACGGAGTCAGACGACTGGGAGCGCAAGACTCCGTACCAGGAGACGATCATCCGTCTGATGCAGGCGATGGCCAATGATCGGCCGATTCAGACCTATGAGAGCTCCTTTGCCGAGGTGAAAGTCTCGTCTGGCGCGCTCGATGTGACCTCTTTGGCCCGCCATCGCGGGCGCGCTTTCGAGGGCGAAACCTTCCTCACCAGAAATACCGGCCAAAAGCATGTCGTGCTGAAGGAAACGCAATTCTCCAGCGGCAAGGTTGCGGCCGTCTATATCGAGCAGCCGATGCTGGCGCCTGGCCAGCAAACCCGTGTGCATGTGGTCATGCGCCGGGGCAAGGGAGGCAACAATGGCAACTGACAATACTGCGAAGAACAAACGCAACCAGATGATCGGCGCCGCTGTCGTTTTGGCGCTGTTCGTTCTCACGGTCTATCTGTTCCTGGCACCTGAAGGGAAGACTTCGAGGGCCAAGGCTGAACAGTCCAAAGTGTCGCTTGTGCAGAAGCGCGATATCCGACCTGAGCAGGAATGGACAAATCGTGGCGAAAAGCGCCTAGAGACCATCGAAAAGCAGATGGGCGATATTCTGAAGGCGCGGGAGACCGGACCGAATGCTGAATTGCGGCGCCTTGAGCAACGGATTGCCGAACTGGATCAGAAGCTGAAAAGCAATGAGGCTGATGGCAAGAAGGTCATCGACGCATACTCGGATGAAGTGAAGCGTCTGGCCAATGAGAATGAGACCCTGAAGCGCACTGCCAGCGCGGACAAGCTGGCGTCGGCTTCTACCGATGTGACCGCACAGGGCGATTTTATCAATCGCGGTCAACCCGGACCCCGCAAGGCTAGTGCCACGGTTCCGGCCGCCAGTGAATCGCGAGCCGCGCCAAAGGGAATTGAGACGATCAATGTGGCTCTGAAGCAGCCATTGCGGGGCCGTACCACCGGTAAGAACATCGAAAAGTATGTGCCGGTCAATTCGTATGTGAAAGCGAAGGTGCTGTCTGGCGCGGATGCTTCGGCTGGTGTCGTAAGCCAGGCAGAGCCCCGGCCTGTCCTGTTCCGTATTCAGGGCGATGCGATTGCGGCCCTGCATAACGGTGAGGAACAGCGCATCGACCTTGATGGCTGCAGCATCGGCGGTTCGGCTTATGGCGATCTGTCGAGCGAGCGCGTGTATGTCCGCACGCAGAATATGACCTGCGCCCGAGACCCGAAAACCGTCATTGAGCGCAATGTGAAGGCGTATATCGCTGGCAGCGCCAAGGCGGGTGTCCGTGGTGAGGTTGTGTCGCGTGAAGGTGACTTCATTACGACCGCATTGCTCGCCGGTGTCGTCAGTGGCTTCGGTCGCGGATTGTCCCAGTCGTCGTCCGGTTCGCTGGGAGGCATCACCATTCAGCAGGGCACGCAGGAACGGTCCACGGGCGATGTCTTCCAGCAAGGTCTAGGCGAAGGCCTGAGTACCAGTTCGGACAGGATCTCCAACTATCTCATTCGGCGTGCGGAGCAGTATCAGCCTGTGATCATGCTGCAGGCCGGCCGGGATGATGTGGAAATCGTCTTCCTGGAGGGTGTCGACCTTTCGGACAACTACAAGGCATCGGCAAAGGCGGAAGAAGCGAAGCCCGCCAGTAACTCCATGCCGAATGCCCGCAATCCCAATCTCTAGTCCACTTATCTGTAGAGGTTCCCACGATGCGTAAACTTGCACTGTCGATGATGTTTCTCCTGGTTGCCTGTCAGACGGCTCCTCAATCTGCCAGCAATCTGCAGGGCGGGGCTGGCGACCCCCCGACTGCAATCGGCGGCCCCTGCACAGATCAGGACGCCCAGGAAGTCAAAAAGCGCGTCACGACAAAGTACCCAGAGAATGGGGTCAGTTCCGTCCAGTGCGGTCCGATGGACGGCCTGTATGAAGTCGTCGCTGGCAAGAACGTTTTCTACATCGACAAGTCGGTGACGAAAATGGCCTTTGCCAAGTTCTACGACCTCACGACCCAGCAGGAAATTCAGACGGCCGCAAGCGAGATTTCGCGCGAGGATGACAAACCCGCTGTGGCGCCGCGTAGCAAGAATGTCCAGCGCGCGGACTGGTCGCAGTTTCCACAGCAGCATGCCGTCGTCACCGGGAAAGGCCGCAAGCACAAGGTTGCGATCTTTACCGATGTGACTTGCCCATACTGCGCGCGTCTTCATGCCGCCCTCAAGACCATGTCCGATGTTGAGGTGCATGAATATGCCAGCCCGGTACTCGGCAACAGTTTGAAGCCGACAATTGGCGCGCTCTGTTCCAGGGATAAGGCAGCTGGCCTGGATCTGGCTTATGCCGGCAGCGAGGGCAACCCGGCGCCGGGTTGTGACGCCAGCGAGGCGATTGGCGCGGTGCAGGGCTACATGAAGAAAATGGGTTGGTCGGCGGTTCCGGTGATCGTGCGCGCTGATGGCCAGGTGATGAAGGGGTTCCCGTCGCCTGAGCATCTTCGCAAGTTCATGGAAGGATCGCTCTGATGCGCTCGGCATTCAAAATTGCCGCTTTGCTTGCGGTTGCTCTGGGCACGGCTGGGTGCTCGACCTGGAGCCGAAATGTCAGTGGCGACTGGGACTGCCCGGCCCCCCAGGGGCTGGGTTGCATGACGATCTCGGAGGCTGATCGCGGACGCCCCTCGGGAAACGTGGAAACCTCGGCGCCGATTCCGGTGGCCGAGGTAGTCGACTCATCTGCAACTGAAACGGCAGCGGCGCCGGCAGTGACCAATCCGTCAACTGAAGCCCAGACACCGGCCATTTTCACCAAGGCCTTCTGGTCGAAAGTTTTCGCGCCCAAGGCCACGACCACGGAACAAGTCAGAGTGGCTGACCCGGCGGGAATGGAGACGATTGAGCGGGCACCTCAACCTCAAGCCGCAGCGGCCGATAAGACCGTCGTGGCTACCCAGCCGCCCGTGCCTGTGATGCCTGCTCCTGCGCCGGAGCCAGTTCTGGCGGCTCGCAAAACCGAAGAAATCATGATGGTCAGTGCTGCACCTGCAGCTGCGGGGGTTCGCGGCAACACTCTGGCGATCGGCGCCACGGATATCCAAGGGGACAGGGTGAACTGGACTGACCGTGTTCGTCAGCCTGAACGGCTGGGACGCCTTTGGCTCAATCCGTATGTCGATGGCAGCGGAAACCTCCATGACGGGGGTTTCATCTTTTTCGTCGTATCGCCCGCGCGCTGGAAGGTGGAGTAAGCCATGGATATCGACCTGTCGTCCTATCTGAAAAAGAACTTCTGGTATGAACGCCTGCGCTCGATGTCAGAGCACCTGTTTGGTGATCGGGCATTGTTAGATGAAGTGCAGAGCGGAATGCCTGACATTCATACCCTGGGCGAGCTGCTGCCCTATCGGTGGTATGACGACAAGTCGAAACTCTACATCAACAACAACTCATTTGGTTTCATCGTAGAAACGTCGCCGCTGATCGGTGCGGATGAAAAGGTGGTGAAGTCCATCACGTCGCTGATTGCGGACATTCTGCCGCCGCAATGCTCCGTGCAATTCATGAATTACCCTTCCCCGAAGGTGGGGAATATCCTCAATCACTGGTACGCGCCGCGTAAAGCTACGGGCGGCATTTTTGAGGAGATTGCCCGTCGCCGCTGTGAATTCATGGCCGGCGGTGTTTACAAGCGGCTTTACAAGGAAGAGCCATTCTATCTCCGGCACTTCCGGCATTTCATTTCAGTTAGCCTGCCTGGTGAGCCAGTTGACCGGCTGACCGCGCGTCTGGAAGAGGTCAGGCGAGCCTATATGCCCACGCTGCAGGGTATGGGCCTCGCTACTCGCACTGTTGAGCCGAAGGACTTTATCCAGCTGATCCGCGAGCTGGTCTGGCCTGAAGTGGACATTTATCCACGGGACGCGGGCTATAACCCCTATCAGCCCTTGAACGAACAGATTTCCGATTCTGAGGCTCAGCTGGTCGTTCTGGCCAATTCGCTCATGCTGGCCAACGACACGCAGGTTTTGAACTTCAATGTGCGCCGCCTGCCGGAATACTGGGCGCAGTGGATGAATCAGAAGCTGATCGGCGATCCAGAGGACGTGCTGCGCCAGTTTGAGGGGCATTTCGTCCAGCATCTGACAGTGACAACGCAGGACAGTACGAGCGCGTCGAGTAAGGCGGCAGTTAAGGCCGTCACGACCGGAAACCGCGTGGAAGACCGCGAATATGCGAAGTTCTTCCCGAATATCGTCCAGAAGAACCGCGACTGGAAATTTGTGCGAAAGCATCTCGGCCAAGGTCAACGGCTGAATGATTGCTATTACGGGCTGGCACTGTACACGCGGCCGGACCGGCAGGAGTCAGCTGAGCGGCATGCGCGCGATCTTTACAAGTCGGTAAACTGGGAGCTGTCGAAAGAGACATTTGTTCAGCTGCAGTCCTTCTTAGGCATGCTGCCGTTTATGCCCTCCGAAGGCCTGTCGGTGGATATGAAGCGGATGAAGCGGACACGGACATGGGTCAGCTTCACGGCCGCCAATCTCGCGCCGATGCAGGGGGAGTATTCGGGCAACGGATCTCCCGGTCTGCTTCTGATCGGCCG
>JAGXRD010000147.1 GCA_018336035.1 Alphaproteobacteria bacterium
CCTGAGTGGCGCCGACCTGAGGAGCGCCGTCCTGAGTGGCGCCGACCTGAGTGGCGCCGTCCTGAGGAGCGCCGACCTCAGCCGCGCCGACCTCAGCCGCGCCGACCTGAGGAGCGCCGACCTCAGCCGCGCCGTCCTGAGTGGCGCCGACCTGAGGAGCGCCGTCCTGAGTGGCGCCGACCTGAGTGGCGCCGTCCTGAGGAGCGCCGACCTGAGTGGCGCCGTCCTGAGTGGCGCCGTCCTGCCCCCGATCCCGGTTGTTCCGGATATCGACAAGGCAGTCCTTGCCGCCATCGAAGCAGGCGGCGAACTGGAAATGGGCGGGTGGCATGTCTGCGAAACGACCCATTGTCGTGCAGGCTGGCACATCCACCTGGCCGGTAAGGCAGGTTACGATCTTGAAGCCGCCATCGGGTCCGCAGCGGCCGGTGCGCTGATATACGCGGCTTCGGCTCCGGACCTGCCGGTGCCGGATTTCTACTGCAGCAACGAAAAAGCGATGGCGGATCTACGCGAGCGTGCCGAGAGGATTTCGGTATGAAAAAGCACATCAATTTCGCCGACCTGCGGATCGCCAACGAGGTTCGACAGCAGGAATGGGACGTCGGCAATCAACTGACGCTCTCCTACCGCGGCAACGAGCTTGCCGGTGAAGTTGGCGAAGCCTGCAACGTCCTGAAAAAGCTGGAGCGTGAGCGACTTGGCATTCGCGGTTCGCGCGCTTCGCTGGAAGACGCGGCCGACGAACTGGCTGATGTGGTCATTTGCGTTGACCTGATTGCCATGTCGCTGGGTCTTGATCTGGCTGACGTGGTGCAGCGCAAGTTCAACACCACATCTGAGAAGTACGGGCTGAAAACCCGGCTGGTGGTGTGACGTGTTGGCCGCCACGGACATGACCCGCAATGACTGGATCCAGACCTACACCGGTCGTGCTTATTTTCCGGCTGCACCGCGGGCGGAAGACGTGGATATCCGCGACATCGCGCACGCCTTATCGATGCTGTGCCGTTATACCGGCCATGTGACGCGATTCTACAGTGTGGCCGAGCATAGCATTCACGTCTCGAACCTGGTGCCGCCGGAAGACGCGTTGGCGGGTCTGCTGCATGACGGCACGGAAGCCTATTGCAACGACCTGGCCAGCCCGTTCAAACGTCATCTGCCGGACTACAAGGCAGCCGAGGCCCGCAACTGGCTGGCGATCGCCGAGCATTTCAGTCTGTCACCGGATCTGCCGCAGTCGGTTCACGACGCCGATTACGCAATGCTGTTCGCCGAGAAGGCGCAGCTGTTCCAACATCCGCCGCCCATGGACTGGGCGATTCAGCCGCGGGGCGCCGTGCCTGATGTTGGGACGCTTGGCATGGTGCCGATGGTCGCTGAATACGCTTTTCTTCGCCGCTACAGGGAGTTGACGCATGGTCGCTACATTAAACTCGCGTGATCAGTCTGCCGTCGGCGATGTAACAAGCGATGCCCGCGGCAGCGGTGCGCGGTTCAACACCGGCAAGCCGCCAATGGAACTGATTCCGGTTTCGGTGATCGCCGCTGCCGAGCGTGAACGCGGCGTGCCGGCCCGGTGGGCGGTGCATGTCCTCGATCTTCTGGGTCAGTGGCAGGCGGGCACGCGGTCGGCGGCCCAGGTGCTGGCCGAGATGCCGGTGGATGTCTGGACCGACTGTGCCCTGATCTTCGACTACGGCCGGAAAAAGTATGCTGAATGGAACTGGGCGAAGGGTATGGCCTGGTCCGTGCCAACCGCCTGCGCGGTCCGTCATCTGTTGGCGATCCTGCGCGGTGAACAGAACGATCCGGAAAGTGGTCTGCCGCACCGCGGCCATGTTGCCTGCAACCTGGTCATGCTCGCTCTGTTCGAAACCACCTATCGGGAGGGCGATGACCGTCCGATTCAGTGGTTATCCACAAGGGAAATCGTTTGAACTTAGGATAACGGTCATATAATGTTCGCTCCTGTTCTTTTTAGTTATGGAATTATTTGCGGCCAAGCTGACTACCCGCTTAGGCTGCAACTGTCCCTAGTATAACCGTTCATAATTGCGTGTAGTTCTCATGAACACGTTGTTCCCGTACCAGAAAGGGGGAAGCGAATGGCTGGCATCGAAACGATACGCGTTACTGGCAGACGAGATGGGACTGGGCAAATCGGCCCAGGCCGTCGTCGCCTCGGACCTGTTGAACGCCAGGCCGGTTCTGATCCTTTGCCCAGCGGTGGCCCGCTACAACTGGATGCGGGAGTGGCAGAAGTTTTCATCGCGCACCTCGAATATTGCTGTAGTGATCCAGGCAGCCGACGCGAGCGCGATTGCCTCCGCCGACGTGACGATCTGCTCTTACGACTTGACCGCAAACAACGCGGTTATGGCGCAACTCTCGCGTCGGCGTTGGGCCGCCTGTTTTCTCGATGAATGCCACTTCCTGAAAAGTGCCGGCGCTGGCCGCGCCAAGGCGGTGATGGGGAAGAACGGCATCATCCATCGCTGTGATCGGGTCTGGGCGCTGAGCGGCACACCGGCGCCGAACCATTCGGGTGAGTTGTGGATTCTGCTGTATGTGTTCGGCGTTACGACGTTGACCGACCGCCAGTTCATGGAGCGTTACACAGTCGAGGAAGAAGTGCAGTTCCGGGGTGGGGGCGGGCATCTGCGGTCGAAAATGGTGGTCCGCGGGAACCGCAACGTTGACGAGTTGAAGGCCATTTTGCAGCCCGTGATGCTGCGTCGTAAGAAGGACCAGGTGATGACCGAACTACCGAAGATTTTCTATCAGGATGTCGTGGTCGAGCCGCGAGACGTGCCGATCGAGGTGAAAGAAAAGCACTTTGCCAATTACATCATCCAGCCCAAGCAGTTCGGCATTGATATCGATGCGCAGCAGCGTGCGTTGCAAACCCTGGTTGCCGATCTCGGACTGGGCAACGATGGCATGAAGATCCTGGAAGGTTTGGACCCTAAGGTGAAGACCCTTCGCCGCTGGATCGGTCTGCAGAAGGTCTATTCGGTGCTGGACATGGTGCGCGGTGAGCTCGAATCCGGCGCCTACGAGAAGATTGTGCTGTTCGGGGTTCATCGTTGCGTGATCGAAGAACTGCAGGAGGGCCTGAAGGACTTTGGCGCCGTGTCGATCTACGGTGGTACCGACCCCAAGCGCCGCGACCGGGCTGTGAAACGGTTCCAGGAAGATCCGCGCTGCCGTGTTTTCGTTGGCCAGACTGTGGCGGCAGGCACGGCGATCACCCTGACCGCGGCGCACCATGTCGGTGTGGTGGAAGCTGACTGGGTGCCCGCCAACAACCAGCAGGCCGTGATGCGGGTGCATCGCATCGGCCAGACAAAGCCCGTCACCGTGCGGTTTTTCTCGATGGCCAACAGTGTCGACGAGCGCGTTCAGCAGGTGCTGAAACGCAAGACCCGCGACCTGACCGAGCTCTTTGACACCCCTGCCGATCCTTTTTCTGAAGATTGATGTTGCTTATTTCGCAACATCGGCGTACCGTGGCAACAACCCGAAAGGAATCATCCATGTCTGTCCATATCTCGATTGACGCTGAAACCGCTGAAGACGCCCGCCGCGAAATGGCTGTCCTGCTGGGCCAGCCGGTCACCGAAATCAGCGGCGCTCCGACCATCGACCTGCCTGCCCCCGGCGTCATCCCGCCCGCGCAGCTGGCCGAAACCGGCGCCGCCCGCAAGCCGGGCCGCCCGCGCACCAAACCTGCAGAATCCGAGACCCCCGTTGCCGCTCCTTCCCCTGAACCCAACAGCGGGGAATCTGCGCCGGCCGAAGCCGCGTCGTCTTCCGATGCTGCGACTTCGGCCGGTCCTTCTTCAGCCGACAAGCCGGCGGAAGAAACCCTCACCTTCGAAGACGTGAAGAAGCTGCTGCAGGATCTGAACGCGAAGATCGGCGGCAATGCCGGCCTGGAAGCGGTCAGCGCCATCCTGGCGGAACACGGCATGTCGAAGGTGAAGGAGCTCGCCGAGCATCCCGAGCATTTCGGCGCCATCGCGCTGAAGTGCCGCGCCAAGATCGCCGCGTAAGCGTCGTGCATCTGGTCTCCCTCGATACCGCGACCGGCCGGCTGAACCGGTATGCCACAAAGCCTGGCGCCAAGCCGGTGCCTGATGGGGCTGCCCAGTTCGAAGGCTGGGAACAGGTCCAGAATGGCCGGTCGTGGATCGAGGAAGACACGGTCCATCTTTTTCGCAAAACAGGAAACACCGCATGAATCGCCGTGAAGCCACTTTCATTCCGATGGTGTTTGACGCTTTCAAGCCTATGCGTTTCATCGCTCCGCTCGCTCTGCCTTTGGGCATCCGTCCGGAAGACACATCGCCGGAAGCATTTGTCGCCCGCAGGAATCTGCACAGCGTGGCCGCGTCGATCAATCCGAAGGGCTACCGCACACCCGGCAAGAAGCGCGGGATCACCAAGGCGCCAGCCAAACGGGACCGCAGTGAGCGTCTCGCTTTCCTGGCTCGTATGCAGCGCGGCCACAGCACCGCGAACTTCATGGGTGTCGCATGACCGATACGCCTGCCAAACCCGGCCATAATTCCGGCGGTGTCGCCGGCGATCAACTTCGATCCCTCGTCGCTCGTATCGAGCGGCTGGAGGAAGAAAAGAAGGGGCTCTCTGACGATATCAGGGAAATCTATGCCGAAGTGAAAGCCCACGGTTTCGACCCCAAGATCGTTCGCCAGGTCGTGCGCCTGCGCAAGCTGGACAGCGCCGATCTGGCCGAACAGCAAGCACTTCTCGAACGCTATATGGAGGTGTTCGGGTGAGCGCACATTCCCGTATCGGCGCCAGCAGCATGTATCGCTGGAGCGCCTGTCCCGGTTCCGTCCGGCTGTCGCAGGGCGTTGCCAAGACCACCAGCGCCTATGCCGAGGAAGGCAGCGACGCGCATGCGCTTGCCGCCGAATGCCTGGCCAAGCGTACAGACCCGCGAAAATATGTCGGCCTGGAAGTCAGTCTCGACGGTCGGACCTTCAAGGTTGACCGCGAGATGGCCGATGCCGTCGATACCTATGTTCGGCATATCTGGGCCGATTTCGAAGCCGAGGACCAGGACTTCATCGAGCAGCGTTTCGATCTGTCCGCCGTACATCCGGGCTGCTTTGGCACCGCCGACCATGTGCGCTGGCGGGCATCCAAGGGCCTGTTGATCGTGCGCGACTACAAGCATGGCGCCGGCGTCCCGGTGAACGTGGTCGAAAACAGCCAGCTGAAGTATTACGCGCTCGGCGCCCTGCTGGCGCTGAACCTGCCGGCCAAGACCGTGCGCATGGAAATCTGCCAGCCACGTTGTGAACACGCGGACGGCCCGATCCGTCACTACGACATCGACGCCATCGACCTGCTGGATTTCAAGACCGACCTGAAGGCGTTCGCCGTGGCGACCGAGGCACCGGACGCACCGCTGGTGCCGGGCAATCACTGCCGGTTCTGTCCGGCAGCCGCCCTGTGTCCCGGCCTGAAAGACCGCGCACAGCAGATGGCCAAGCTGGAGTTTACCAAGGGACAACCCTACGACCCGGCGGAACTGCAGAAGGCGCTGGAAAGCCGCGAACCGCTGAAAGCCTGGATCAAGGCGCTGGACGAGTTCGCTTATGCCGAGGCCGAGGCTGGTCGTGGTGCGTCCTTTGGCCACAAGCTGGTCGCCAAGCGCGCGATCCGCAGTTATGCCAGCGAAGGCGACGTGATCGAGGCGCTGCAGGCGCGTGCCATTCCCGACGACACGATCTTCGAACCGCGCAGCCTGCGGTCGCCGGCCCAGCTGGAAAAGGATCTGGGTAAAACCTTTTTCCCGAAACTGGAAGCCGAGCTCACCGAGAAGCGCCGCGAACTGCTGGGCGACGACGCGCCGCCGGTGCGCCTGATCATTTCTGAATCGAGCGGTAGCACGCTCGTACCGCTGGACGACAAACGGCCGGCGATCACCAAGTCGGCCAAGGAAGACTTCGCCGCCATCCCCCAACCGTAAGAAAGGATACCCGCATGGCTGTCACCCATGAATGCCGCGTCTCGTATGTTCACGTTTTCGAGGCGCAGAAGAACGACCTGTCCGGCGAAATGGAATATTCCGTCGTCGGCATTTTCCCGGCCAACACCGACTTCACGTCGATGAAGAAGGATGCCGAGGAAGCCCTGGTCAAGAAGTTTGGCGCCGACAAGAAGAACTGGCCCGAGAATCTTCGCAATCCGTTCCGCAAGTGCAAGGAACGGTGGTCGATGAAGGACGGCAAGCAGGTCATTCCGGCCGGCTACGAGAACGGCGACGACGTCTTCATCACCTTCAAGAAGGCGGCGAAGAACGGCAAGCCCGGTGTCGTCGACCACAACGTGATGGACATCATCGAACCGCAGCACTTCTACTCGGGCTGCTACGCGAAGATTTCCTACAACGCCTATGCCTTCGACAAGAAGGGCAACAAGGGTGCGGGTTTCGGCCTGAACAACATCCAGAAGACGCGCGACGGCGATCCGCTCGGCGGTCGCAGCCGTCCGACCGACGACTTCAAGCCGGTCGAAGGTGCTGGCGCTGCAGCTGGCGGCGCCGGAGCGGGCTCTGTCTTCGACTAAATTGTTGCTTATTTCACACCGTCAGCGCCCGGCAGCAATGTCGGGCGCTTCTTCCAGACGCAGGAGATACCCGTGAAAAAGATTTACTTCGCCCACTGCATGGCGGACTACGGTAACGAGCGTGAGCGTGCCGCGCTGAAGCTGCTGAAAGAGAAATTCCATATTGGCTGGGAGATCGTGAATCCCAGCGCGCCCGCAATCAGCGGCGCCTTCCAGGGTTCGCCGACCCGCAACAGCGACCCGATGGCCTTCTTCCGCAAGCTGGTGCAGGAGTGCGATGCCGTCGCCTTCCTGTTTAATCCAGGCGGCAAGAGCGTTGGCGCGAGTGTGGCAGTCGAGGTGCTGGAAGCCTTTGCCTGGGACAAGCCGGTCTGGGCTATCTCGATTCCGCCAAATATGGATGGCCATATCTGGCGGTCAAAGCACATGCCCATCGAGGTTCTGTCGATCGAACAAACCCGTGCTTTGATTGCGAGGGCCGCATGACCGATGCCCCGCACCCCATTGACGCCCTGATCCTGCTAGTCAACCAGCACCAGTGCAACATTCGCAACCTGTTCCAGAACCATAATGGCTGGCAGGCGAACATCGGCAACGGCACGGATGTCGCCGAGTTCGGCACCGGTGCAACGATGTACTGGGCGCTGGAAGATGCCGTCGAAAAGGCGATCGCCAAAGGGTTCATGAAGCGCGAGAAGCCGTCGTGGATCCGTGAGCCGAAGCCTGTTGCGGTGCTGGCTACCACTGCCGAGCCGAACGCCAGCCCAGATCCGTTCGATGACTGACCAGACTCCCATTCTGGGTTTAGACGGTCGCTGGGTGGTACCGCCCCCGCCGCGCGTCATCCTTCATATCGATTTCGAGACCCGCGGTACGGTTGAACTGGCCGATGTTGGTGTCGACAATTACTCACGGCACCCCGATACCGGCGTCTGGTGTATGGCTTTCGCCTTCGGAGACGAAGATGTCGGCCTGCTGGAACCGGCGGATTTCAACACCGGCTGGAGCGACGATACTGACCGCGTGCTGGCGCATGTCGCCGCCGGCGGCCTGGTGGTCATCCACAACGCGGCGTTTGAGCTCGCCATTTGGAACAACATCATGGCGCCACGCCACGGCTGGCCGGCGCTGAAGCCCGAGCAATGCCGCTGCACCATGGCGATGGCATACGCCATGGCGCTGCCCGGTAGCTTGGAAATGGCCGCTGCTGCCGTCGGCATCCAGCAGCAAAAGGACATGGTCGGCCGCCGGCTAATGCTGCAGATGGCCCGACCGCGTGAAATCAAGCCGGACGGAACGATCATCTGGTGGGACGAACCGGAGAAGCGCCGCCAGCTGGGTGAATACTGCCGACAGGACGTGCGTGTCGAGCGCGAGCTGGAGAAGCGGCTGATGCCGCTCTCCGATGCCGAACAGCGCCTCTGGGTGCTGGACCAGCAGATCAATAATCGCGGCGTCTTCGTCGATCAGCCGGCCGTGAAGGCTGCCATCGCCGTCGTGCAGGCCGAACAGGACCGGCTGAATGCTCGCATGCGCGAGGTGACCGGCAACTTCGTTGGTTTCTGCACCGAGGTTGCCCGAATCAAGAAGTGGCTGGGGACGCGTGGGTTCAACCAGGATGGGCTGGCCAAAGCTGACGTGGCTGACCTGCTGGAACGCGACGACCTGCCAGCCGACGTGCGCGAGGCGCTAGAACTGCGGCAGCGCGCGGGTCGTAGTAGCACCGCCAAGCTGACCCCGATGATTTCAGCAGCCAGTACCGATGGTCGGCTGCGCGGTATGTTCCAGTATCACGGCGCCCGGACCGGTCGCTGGGCTGGTCGTCGGGTGCAGCTGCAGAATCTGCCTCGCCCGAAACTGAAGCCGGCAGAGATCGAGGATGTGCTGGATGCGCTGGTGCGCATGCCGACAGCCGAAGCGGCGCGCTACATTGACCTGTTTTACGGCAGCCCCATGGACGTGCTGCCATCCTGTCTGCGCGGTCTGCTGACGGCAGCACCGGGAAAGCACCTGATCACAGCCGACTTTTCCAACATCGAAGGGCGTGTTCTCGCCTGGCTGGCCGGTGAAGAATGGAAACTGCAGGCGTTCCGTGATTTCGATGCCGGCACCGGGGCGGACATTTACAAGCTCATGGCCGCCAAAATCCTGCACAAGACCGTGGCAGAAATCACCGACGAAGAACGCCAGACCTTCGGCAAGGTGCCGGAATTGGCCTGCGGTTACGAAGGTGGCGTTGGCGCTTTCCAGACCATGGCCAAAACGTATCTGGTCAAGATTCCCGACGAACAGGCCAACGAGATCAAGGGTCTGTGGCGCGGCGAGCATCCGAAAACCGTTTCGCTCTGGCGCGATACCGAGCGGGCGGCGATCAGTGCCGTATTGAATCCGGGCAAGACCTTTGCCGCCGGCGCACCCGGCCGGCAGGTCAAATACAAGGTGAAAGGCAGCTTCCTGTGGTGCCTGCTGCCAAGCGGCCGGACGCTTTGTTATCCGTATCCGAAGATCATGCGGCTGCAGATGCCGTGGGGCGACGAGAAAGACAGCCTCACATACATGACCGAGATCGACCAGTCGGCGGGCGGTCGGGACAAGATTATCCCGGATCCCGACGCGCATGGCCGCTGGCAGCGCATCTCGACCTATGGCGGCAAGCTGGTAGAAAACAACGACCAGGCGATCAGTCGTGACCTGTTGGCCTTCGCCATGGAAACCTGTCATGCCGCCGGCTATCCCACGGTGTTGCACGCACATGACGAAAACGCTGGCGAAGTGGATGAAAGCTTCGGCGACCTGAAAGAGTTCTGTGCCAAGTGCGCCACGATTCCGGACTGGGCCGTCGGCCTGCCGGTGGTGGCCGCGGGCTGGAGAGGACGGAGGTATCGGAAATAATGGCTGACATCATCGATCAGGCGAACGACACCGCCGACCTGTTTCTGCGTTCGTCGTTGCTTAAAAGGCAACAATCTGCTAAAGACCCACCATCCGGCATCGGAATGTGCCTGTCCTGCGGCGAGGATGTCGAAGGCGAACGGCGCTGGTGCGACGCGGGCTGTCGGGACGACTGGCAGCGCAGGCAGAAGCGAGGCGCATGAGTATTCTCGAAACTGCGTTGGCCTTGGCAGCGGATGGTTTCTACGTTTTCCCGCTGCAGCCCGGCAAGAAGAAGCCGCCAAAGGGCATGCACTTCAAGGAGCGGGCCACCCGGGATCCGGCGCGGATAGCCGAATTCTTTGGCGAAGGCCATGCCAACATTGGCATCTACACTGGCCGTTTCGCCGAGAGTGAAGCCCTGCTGGTCATCGATGAAGACAACAAGGAAGGCAAGAACGGTCGGGCCTCCCTGCTGGCATTGGAGCTCGACGGTTATGACATCCCTGACACCCGTACAACGGAAACACCAACAGGTGGTCGGCATCTTATCCTGCGCGTACCTGCTGCGCTTCGGCAGGGTGTCGACGTGCTCGGAAGCGGCCTCGATATTCGATCTCGCGGCGGTTACGTTGTCGGCCCTGGATCATCCGTTGACGCCGGACGGTATGTGGTGGGTGCAAATCTACCCGTGGCATCCGCTCCTGAATGGCTTGTCGACCGTCTCGGCACAGGCACTGATCGACGTGGTGAACAGCCAGATCAGGACGGAGTTCGGGTTGACCGTGCCCGTGCTCTGGCTCGCGCAACCGCGTATCTGCAGTCCGACGCGCCATTAGCGATCAAGGGCCAGGGTGGCGACCAGACTACCTACAAGGTCGCCGCACGGGTCAAGGATTTCGGCCTGTCGCAGCAGGATTGCCTCGACGCCATGTTCGAGCACTGGAATCCGCGCTGCCCGCCCGGCTGGTCTTACGATCGCCTGGGCCAGAAGGTGGCCCATGCCTACCGGTACGGATTTGAGACGCCGGGCACTGCGGCACCGGAAGCCGATTTCACACCTGCCGCGCCGACAGATGACGGCGACACACCGGATACCGGCATCCACCCCTACGTCAAGATCAACCGGGAATTCGCTTTCGTCATCGCCGGCGGCGGCTGCCACATCCTTTGGGAAACCACCGATGCCAAGGGGATGTGGAAGTTGGAACATCTGACGATGTCAGCCTTCAACGGCAAGTTCGCCTCGCACAAGATCCAGCTTGGTCGCAAGACCGTGCCGGTTACCGAGGAATGGATGGAATGGGATGGCCGGCGATCCTACGATGGCATCGTGTTCGCGCCCTGCCAGCCGGTGCCCGACCGGTTTTACAACCTGTGGCGCGGCTTCCAGGTCGAGCCCTGGGGGCAAGAACCGGTGCCGCCGCCAGTGCAGGCCGCGCTGGATGCCTGGCTGGAGCATGGTCTGCAGAACGTCTGCCGCGGCGACCGCGTGCTGTTCCGCTGGCTGCTGGCCTACTGCGCTCATATCGTGCAGCGCCCGTGGGAAAAACCGCTGGTCTCGCTGGTATTCCGCGGCGCCAAGGGTGTCGGCAAGAACGCTTTCATCGAAACCGTCGGCCGGCTGCTGGGCGGCCATTTCCTGCTGACATCGAACCGCCGCTACCTGATCGGCAATTTCAACGGCCATCTGGAAAACTGCCTGATGTTCGCGCTCGACGAAGCGTTCTGGTCCGGCGACAAGCAGGCCGAGGGCACGCTGAAAGACCTGATCACGGGCACCGAGCACGTCATCGAGCACAAGGGCAAGGAGACCTACAAGGTCGACAACCGGACCCGGGTGATCATCATCGGCAACGAGGAATGGCTGGTCCCGGCCAGCCACGATGAACGTCGGTACGCCGTGTTTGATGTCGGCGACGGCCGGAAGCAGGACCGCGCATTCTTCAAGGCCATGCGGGAAGGCATGGAAGCTGGCGGCTATCGCCTGCTGCTGAGCCATCTCCAGAATGTCGACCTTACGGGGATCGATCTGAACGGGGCGCCGGAAACCGACGCGCTGCTGGACCAGAAGCTGGCCTCGCTCGAACCGTTCCACCAATACTGGCTGGACTGTCTCAGCGAAGGCCGGATCCTGCTGTCCGATTTCGGCGAGGAATGGCCCGAGGCGGTGGACTGCAACCGTTTCCGCGACGCCTTCCGCCGCTATGCCAAGGAACGCCATGTGCGCAGCCGTCTGCCGGACGACCGCACGATCGGCAAGCAGCTGCGCGACGCCTGCCCTGGCACTTTCCACACCAAGACCAGCCGTGCCGGCTACGTCTACAAGCTGCCCACTTTGGAACAGTGCCGCACGGCCTGGTCCACCTTCATCGGCCACGGCGTGCGGTGGCCGGAATGAGCGGCGCCTACTACAACGAGATTGATCCCTACGCAGCCCAATGGCTGCGAAATCTTATCGCTGCGGGTCACATTCCCGCCGGCGATGTCGACGAACGGAGTATTGCCGATGTCCATCCCATCGATCTCGTCGGATACACCCAATGCCATTTCTTCGCCGGGCTGGGGGGGTGGGCTTACGCAGCCAGACTCGCAGGATGGCCAGACAATAAACCCCTTTGGACCGGAAGCTGTCCATGTCAGCCATTCAGCGCCGCCGGCAAGCGCAAAGGCACGGCGGACGAAAGGCACCTCTGGCCAGAAATGCGACGTCTCATTGCTGCCTGTCGGCCCGTTGTCGTGGCTGGGGAGCAGGTTGCGAGCAAGGATGGCCGTGTATGGCTCGCCGGAGTACGAACTGATCTGGAAGACATGGCCTATGGTGTCTGGGCCGCCGATCTCTGCGCTGCGGGCGTCAGCGCGCCGCATATCCGGCAACGAATTTGGTGGCTGGCCGACACCGACAGCGTTGTCGTTCAAGGACAGTCACCAACCGGGCAACAATCGTTCGATGAATCGGACAATGGAATTGGTCGGATGGCCAACGCCAACGGCAGCCTTGGCCAACAAGGGTGTACGGTCGACGGAGGGTGGAATTCGAGAAGCGATGCGCTCGAAGGGTCCGGATCTGGCGGCGGTGGCGTGTTTAGCGGGTTGGGTTTCACCGACAGCACAAGACGGGAGTCGGGGCAATCAACCACCGAGACCACACGACACAGGGATTCCGCTATCTCAGCAGGTAGTACAGGTGTTGCCCAGCCTGCCAGGCTGGGCAACACCGACGAGCCGCGATCACAAGGATGGGGCGAGCGACTTATCAAATGTCCCCATCAATGGCCTCCTGGGACGCCAAATTTCGCTGTGCTCTGCACAGACGGAAAAGCGCGGCGCTTTGAACCCGGCTCATTCCCGCTGGCTCATGGGGTATCCGCGCGTGTGGGACGATTGCGCGCCTATGGTAACGCGATCAACCCGTGGATCGCGGCGGAAATACTCGGCGCCTATCTTGACGGTCCCTGATCCGTTTACCGATTAGATGTAAGCCAGCAGCATAACTGCGGCGCCGCCTACCATGATGCCGAACACGAAACCCCAACCCCACACTCGATGTCGTTCTGCTAAAGCCATTTTCGACCTCCTTGCGACCTGATGTGAATTTGCCGTGTTGCTCTTTTTCTGCTAAGTATTTGGTGCCCCAGGCCGGACTTGAACCAGCACACCCTTGCGGATAACAGATTTTGAGTCTGTCGCGTCTACCAATTTCACCACTGGGGCCCGGCCGTCACGCCGAGAGTTTGCGGCGGGCGGATATTACCCAACACCAGCCCTGAATCAACGGCCAGCCATCCCTCGGCATCTTTCGGGAAATGGCGGATAAACACTGCTTTGTCATGCCCTGCGACCGGACGGCGCATGGACAAGCCCTGCGGCCTCCGGCATACAGCTTGCCACCTCTTTTCACCGAGCGGAGTTCTGCCCAGGTGTTTCGCCCGCTTTACGACTGGACCATGCGCCAGGCCGCCCGGCCCCGCGCCGACCGTGCCCTCGCCGTGGTGTCCTTCCTGGAAAGTTCGGTCTTTCCCATCCCGCCCGACGTGATGCTGATCCCGATGTGCCTGGCCGACCGCAGCCGGGCGTTTTACTACGCCGCCGTCTGCACCGTGGCCTCGGTGATCGGCGGCCTGTTCGGTTATGCCATCGGCTATTTCCTGCTCGAGACGCTCGGCCGCTGGGTGATCGACCTCTATGGCTATGCCGAAAAGTGGCAGGCCTTCGAGGATGCCTATGCCGAATGGGGCGTCTGGATCATCCTGATCAAGGGCCTGACGCCGATCCCTTACAAGATCGTCACCATCGCCAGTGGCGCGGCGCATTTCAGCCTTCTCGTCTTTATCCTCGCCTCTATCGTCACGCGCGGCCTGCGTTTCTTCCTGGTCGCCGGGCTGCTGCGGGCCTATGGCGAGCCGATCCGCGACTTCATAGAGAAGCGACTCACTATTCTCGGCGTGATCTTCGTGGTCTGCCTGATTGGCGGTTTCGTCGCCGTGCGCTATCTTTTCTGAACCATGATCGACAGCGCATTTCTGCCCCATCGTTCCGGCCTGCTCGTTGCCCTGGCGGCCGGGGGCACGCTGGCGCTGGTGCTGATCGCGCAATACGGCTTCGGCCTGCCGCCCTGCGAAATGTGCCACTGGCAGCGCTGGCCGCATATCGCCGCACTGATCTTCGGCCTCGGCGCCCTGCTGCTGCCGCGCTGGCGCGTAAAGCTTCTCGCGCTCGCGGCCCTCAGCTTTGCGATCACCGGCGGCATCGGCGTGTTCCATGCCGGTGTGGAATGGAAATGGTGGCAGGGCCTGACCAGCTGCGGCAGCAGCTCGACCGCCACCTCGCTGGAAGACCTGCGCGCCCAGATCATGGCCGCACCCGTTGTGCGCTGTGACGACGCCGCCATCCGCGTGCTGGGCCTCTCCATGGCTGGCTGGAATGCGCTGTGGTCGGCGGCGCTGGCCATCTTCGCGCTGCTCGCTGCCCGTCGTGCCGCGCAGGAGGCCGTGTGATGCAGAAACCCACGTCGCAAAAACGGCGCCTGGCCGGCGATCCCGATCCGCGCGCCCTGCTGGAGCGTATCCTGCGCGTCGACCATGCCGGCGAATATGGCGCCAAACGCATCTATGAAGGCCAGCTGTCGGTACTGAAGGCTGCGCCTTCCACGCCGACCATCCGCCATATGCTGCAGCAGGAGCAGGTGCATCTCGACACTTTCAACCGCCTGCTGCCGCAGCGCCGCGTGCGCCCCACCCTGCTGACGCCGCTCTGGCATGTCGGCGGCTTCGCGCTCGGCGCCGCCACGGCTTTGCTGGGCGAAAAAGCCGCCATGGCCTGCACGGAAGCCGTCGAGGAAGTGATCGATGCGCATTATGCCAGGCAGGTCGAGAAACTGGGCGAAGCCGAACCCGAGCTGCGCGCCACCATTGAGACATTCCGCGCCGAGGAAGTCGAACACCGCGACACGGCACGTGCCGAGGGCGCCAGCGAGGCACCGGCCTATCCGCTGCTGTCGCGCGGCATTAAGGCCATTACACGTGGCGCCATCTGGCTGTCCGAGCGTGTTTAAGCTGCCTTACGGCTCCAGCTCGCTGTCCCAGTAGAGAAAATCGCGCCAGCTTTCGTGCAAGAAATTGGGCGGGAAGGCGCGCCCGTTGCGCTGCAGTTCCTGCACGGTCGGCATATGCGGGCGGATGCGCGGATGCATGTGGCAATCATTCGGCATGCGACCGCCCTTGGTCAGATTGCAGGGCGCGCAGGCCGCCACGACGTTGTCCCAGCGCGTGAGCCCGCCGCGCGAGCGTGGAATGACATGGTCGAAGGTCAGTTCATGCCGGCTGCCGCAATACTGGCAGGAGAAACGGTCGCGCAGGAACAGGTTGAACCGGGTGAAGGCCGGCCGCCGCGCCGGTGCGATATAGCGTTTGAGTGCCACCACGCTGGGTAGCCGCATGCGGAAACCGGGTGAGCGGACTTCCTGGTCGTATTCGGAGAGAATCGTGACGCGATCCATGCAGACCGCCTTGACCACTTCCTGCCATGGCCAGACCGACAGCGGGAAGTAAGACAGCGGCTGATAATCCGCATTCAGAACCAACGCCGGGCAACTCTCAGGGTTCATTGCTCCCCCAGATCCGAAACGCCGTATTCCCTTACCATATGCGGGGTTACCGCGTTATGACAACTACCTTATTTTGTAAGCTGGCCGGGTTGTCCACACACTGGCCACCAGCATCACTTAGGGCGGGCAAAACAGTCGGCGAGGAAAGCGCCGCCCAGCGCCAATCCCTGGCCATCGATGCCATGGCCGAGGCCCCGGCTGACATGGAAGCGCGCCGGGCAATCCGCCTGGTTCAGCATGTTCAGCGCTGCATGCATCGCTTCGATCGGCACGATCTCGTCGGCATCGCCATGGATCAGCAGGATCGGCGGTCGGCTGCGGATCTGCTGCTTCAAGCCTTCGCCGCCCAGCAAGGCCCCCGAATAGCCCAGGATGCCGGCTGGGCCCGGATCGCGCCGCAGACCGACATGCAGTGCCATCATGGTGCCCTGGCTGAATCCGACCAACGCCAAATCGTCGGGTGCCAGATTGTGGCGTTCAAGTTCAGCAGTGATGAACTGCTCCAGCGCCGGTGCGACCTGTTCGGCGGCCTTCTGCATCGTGGCATAGACGGCTGCGGTCTGATGCGGGTCGCGACGCAGCAGATTGGGATCGTAGGCATCCAGCGCAAACCACTGCCGCCCGCCCATCATGCCAGGCGGGAAGCCCGGGATACGGCCTGGTGCATGCGGCGCGACGAAAGCCGCCTCGGGCACCAGGTTGCGCCATTGCGCGCCCAGTTCGATCAGGTCGTTGCCATCGGCGCCATAGCCGTGGATCAGCACCACTAGCTTGCGCGCGTTGCCGCTGGCTGCCTCGATACGCGGGCCATCGATCGCTGTGGTCATGCACCGGTCTCCTTGTCGACGGCAATATCCGTGGTCGCCCGCTTTGCCGTCACCGCGTAGTAGCGCCAGAGCAAGCGCGCAGCGACGCCACGATGCGGCCGCCATTTCTCGGCCATTTTATCCATCTTCTTCACATCCGGACGGCTTTTCAGGCCGAACAGACGCTTGGCCGCTTCCTGCAGCGCCACGTCATGCGCCGGCCAGATATCCTCGCGGTCCAGCGCAAACATCAGGAAGATTTCCGCGGTCCAGCGCCCGATGCCCTTCACCTCGGTCAGCATGGCGATGGCGGCATGGTCTTCCAGCTTCGGCAGCAGGTCGAAATCGATGGCGCCGCTTTTCGCCGCCTGCGCCATGTTGCGCACGTAGCGCACCTTCGGTCCGCTCAACCCACAGGCGCGCAGGCGCGGCTCGGTCAGTTTCAACACGCGCTCCGGCGTGAACACGCCATTGGCGCGGCCTTGGACTGCCGCTTCCAGCCGGCCCCAGATGGTGGCGGCGGCTGCCACCGAAATCTGCTGCTCGATCACGATACGGCACAGGCTGGCGAAATCGGCCGGGCGACGGCGATCGGAGATATAGCCGACGACGGCGAAGGCCTCGGCGAATTTCGGCTCGCGCTCGCAGAGCTGCGCCAGCGCGACTTTCGTGCGCTTGCGGGTATCGGGCTTTGCGGCGGGCGGAAGGTCTGCCATATGCTTCGCTCATGGAATCGCTTCATGCAGTCTGACACCGTTACGCGCTGCGCGCCAAGCCCGACCGGCTACCTGCATCTCGGCCATGCCTATGCTGCCGGGATCGGCTGGCTGCGGGCTCAGCAGGCAGGAGGCCGCTTCCTGCTGCGCATCGAAGACATCGACGTCACCCGCTGCCGGCCTGAATTCACGCAAGCCATCTTCGATGACCTGCACTGGCTGGGCCTCAGCTGGGAAGAACCGGTGCGCCGACAGTCGCAGCATTTTGCCGATTACGCCAGATCGCTGGATCGCCTGCAGCAGCGCGGCCTGCTCTATCCCTGCTTCTGCACCCGCAAGCAGATCCAGGCCGAGATTGCCGCCGCCGGTCATGCGCCACACGGCTTCGAGGGCGCAGTTTATCCCGGCACCTGCCGGCATCTGTCAGCTGGCGAGCGCGAACAGCGCATCGCGGCCGGCGAAGCTTATGCGCTACGGCTGGATATGGCGGCAGCCTGTCAGCATGTCGATGGCCGCTGGCCTTTGCACTGGCATGACGAACAGGCGGGTCTGCAGGCCGTGACGCCGGACTTGCTGATTCAGGGCTTCGGCGATGTGGTGCTGGCGCGCAAGGAAACGCCGGCCAGCTACCATCTCTGCGTGACGCATGACGATGCTCTGCAGGGGATTACGCTGGTCACGCGCGGCAGCGATCTTTTCATGGCCACGCATCTGCATCGCCTGTTGCAGGCACTGTTCGGCTGGCCGGTGCCGGCCTATGCGCATCATCCGTTTCTGCTGGACGAGACCGGCGAACGGCTGGCCAAGCGCAAGAACGCGCCGGCCCTGCGCGACCTGCGTGCCGCCGGCGTCACACCTGCCGCGGTGTGGCAGCAGGCCGGACTGGATCCTGCCGCTTTCCCAAAATGAGTCAGGGTTTCGGACGAACCCGCTGACGCGTCTCGGGATCGAGCCAGTCATACATCGGCTGCAGCCAGGGCTCATCGGGATGCGCCGCGAGAATAGCGTCGATGGCCGGCACCAGGCGAGCGGCGACCGGCGTGCGGTTGCAGGTGACGCCGCCCAGATTGACGGTCGGGATTTCCGCGATCGGCAGCACCGAGAGCACCGGCGCGGTCTGTTCCTGACGCGTCTGCCAGATCGCCTCGAAGGGATAGAGCAGCAGCCAGTCGAGCCGCTTCGCCGCCAGCATCGACACCATGTTGCTCGTCTTGGGTAGGCGGGTGACCGGCGCATCGGGTAGGGTGTCGCGCAACAGGCCATCCAGCACCGCGCCGTAAGAACGGTTCTGGTTCACCGCGCCATCCAGCGCCGCCTGCTGCAGCAGGCGGCGGAATTCCACCATGCCTTTCGCATCCAGCAGCGGCTGAAAATCCTTGGCGTCCGCGCTACGCACCACGAGACCCAGTGCGGGCATGCGCATGATGTCGCGACTGATCAGGAACTGTTTTTCACGCTCGGGCGTGCGCAGAAGGTTGCTGGTGCATATGGTGAGCTGTGGGTCTTCCATCAGCCGCAGCAGGCGCGGCAGCGGCAGCGCGCGCATCTCGTGTGTGTAACCCGGCGGCAGGCGGGCAATCAGCCAGGCCAGCGCCGCATCGCCGAACCCCTGGCGGTTCGGCATGAAGACCGGCGGCCACTCGGTCTTCAGCCACAGGATTTTGTCTTCGGCCTGCGCAGGCTGCACGGCAGTGGAGAGCAGCAGCGTCAACAGCATACAGCGCAGCAGGGATATCCTGCTGCGCCGGCACTGAACCGTCGCCGACATCGGCGCGGCGACTGAGATAAACCGGTCTTAATTTCCGAGCGGCAGGGAGTAGGTCAGGAAGACCGTCTCGGTGCCCGGATTGCTGTCGTAGATGCTGGCATTCGAGATGTGGCTGATGCCGAGGCCGAGCCGCGAGCGGTCGTCGAAGCGGTAGCTCAGCTCGAGCTGCGACTTGAACTCGATCGTGCCACCGAGGTCCTTGCCATCGCCTTCGCGATACAGGCCCGGCGCGAAGGACGGCGTCAGCACCCAGCGGCGACCAAAATAGATATCGACCAGCACGCCGGCATAGCCCATCACCGCACTGTCGCTGGTGGCCAGCACGCCGACCATCGGCTTGAAGATCCAGAACTTGTCGCCGAAGCGATATTCGAGGCGGCCCTCGAAGGCATCGTGATCGTCGGCGATGTCGTGGTAGCCCGCGGCGACGGTCAGGAAAGACGGATCGTCCTTACCCTGGGCCTGCGCGGCAGGCGAAACAGCGAACAGCAGGCCGGCAACCACGGCCGCGACACAGCCGGAGAGCAAACGGAAAGGCATCGTATCCCCCAATATTCAGGCCGGCTGAACCGGTCCTGTTCTTCACCCCAAAACTTATGCGGGCAAATACTGCCAAAGATATTGTGATGCGCCAAGGGCTTATCCACCGAGTCGCGGACATGGCACGGCCCTGACGCTTCATTCTCGCCACATTTCTGCGGCATGAGAGCCGCCCATGCGACACCTGCGCCGTTTTTTTCTGATCCTCTGCCTCGCCGTGGTGACCCTGCCAGTGCTTTACGGGGCTGCGGCCCTCGCGCTGGGCCTCCTGCCGGCACCGCACCGCCAGCCCTCGCCCGGCCAGCCGACCGTGCCGGTTTATCTGATTTCCAACGGCTGGCATGTCTGGGTCGCCCTGCCGGCCCAAACTGGCGATACCGACTGGAGCACCTGGCTGGCCGAGAGCCGGTTGGCCGGACGTCTGGGCGACAGCGATTACGTGGCTTTCGGCTGGGGCGACCGGGATTTTTACCTGAATACCCGCCGTCCGGTGGATTTCCGCCCCGACCTTGCCATCGCCGCCCTGCTGGGCCGCGGCCCAGCCGCCATGCATGTGATGCGGGTACCTGAAACGCGACTGAACGGCCCGGAGCTGAAGACCCGCCGGCTTGAGGTCGATGCCCTCCAGTACCACGCTCTGGCGGCGTATATTCAGACCGGCTTCGCCCCCGGCGGGAACGGCCGGCCCCAACCCCTCACCGAGCCGGGATTCGGCCTGGATGATGCCTTTTTCGAGGCGACCGGGCGCTACAGCCCGTTTCGCACCTGCAACGAGTGGATCGGCGCCGGATTGCGCGCCGCCGGCCTGAAAGCCGGCTGGTGGACCCCCTTCCCCTACGGTCTGATCTAGAGGCCAAAAAGGAGGTCGTGATATCGCCGTGCTCGCCTTGCGACTCACCCATAAAGGGGCTAAACCCAGCCCCGAAAAAGGACGGTTATGGGCGGTTTACGCCGCTCAGCTTCCGCTCGCCACGCCATCCCATCGGAGACCAAAAAAATGACGGTTCGGGTTGCGATTAATGGTTTCGGCCGCATCGGCCGCAATGTGCTGCGCGCCATCATCGAAAGCGGCCGCACGGATATCGAAGTTGTCGGCATCAATGATCTCGGCCCGGTCGAGACCAACGCCCATCTGTTCCGCTATGACAGCGTGCATGGTCGCTTCAACGGCACCGTCACCACCAAGGGCGACAGCATCGATGTGGGCCGCGGCCCGATCAAGGTGACCGCCGAGCGCGATCCGGCCAAGCTGCCCTGGAAGGAGCTGAAGGTCGACATCGCGATGGAATGCACCGGCATCTTCACCGACAAGGAGAAGGCCGCACTGCACCTGACCGCCGGCGCCCGCAAGGTGCTGGTGTCGGCTCCCGCCACCAATGCTGACCTCACCGTCGTCTACGGCGTGAACCACGACCAGCTCAAGGCAGAGCATACCGTCGTGTCGAATGCCTCCTGCACCACCAACTGCCTGGCCCCTGTCGCCTTCGTGCTCGATAACGCGATCGGCATCGAAAAGGGCTACATGACCACGATCCATGCCTATACCGGCGACCAGCCGACGCTGGACACCATGCATAAGGATCTCTACCGCGCCCGCGCCGCGGCGCTGTCGATGATCCCGACCACCACCGGCGCCGCCAAGGCCGTCGGCCTGGTGCTGCCCAACCTGAAGGGCAAGCTGGACGGCTCGTCGATCCGCGTGCCGACCCCGAATGTGTCGCTGATCGACTTCAAGTTCATCGCCAAGAAGAACACCACGGCGGAAGAGGTGAACGAGGCGATCAAGCGTGCCGCCGCCAACCAGCTGAAGGGCATCCTCGACGTCAACGACCAGCCGCTGGTCTCCAGCGACTTCAACCACAATCCGGCCAGCTCGACCTTCGACCTGAAACAGACCCAGGTGATGGACGGCAATCTGGTGCGCGTGGTGTCGTGGTACGACAACGAGTGGGGCTTCTCCAACCGCATGTCCGACACTGCGGTGGCGATGGCCAAGCTCTAAACCGGGAGCAGCGCAGACATGTCCGGTTTCCGTACCCTCGATGACGTCAACGTCGCCGGCAAGACGGTGTTGACGCGAGTCGATCTGAACGTTCCGATGAAGGACGGCCGGATCACCGACGATCTGCGCATCAGCCGCATCCTGCCCACCCTGCACGAACTGTCGCGCAAGGGTGCCAAGGTTGTGGTTCTGTCGCATTTCGGTCGCCCGGACGGCAAGCCGGTGCCGGAAATGTCGCTCAAGCCGGTGGCGGCTGCGCTCGCCACCGCGCTTGGCTCCTCGATTGCCTTCGCCGAAGATTGCGTTGGCGCTCCGGCCAAGGACGCCATCGACAAGCTGAAGTCCGGCGGTGTCGTGTTGCTGGAGAATACGCGTTTCCATGCGGGCGAAGAGAAGAACGACGCGGCGCTGGCCAAAGAGATGGCGGCGCTGGGCGATCTCTATGTCAACGATGCCTTCTCCTGCGCCCATCGCGCCCATGTCTCGACCGAGGCATTGGCGCATCTGCTGCCGGCCTATGCCGGCCGCAACATGGAAGTGGAACTGAAGCATCTTGAAGCCGCGCTGGACAAGCCGGAGAAGCCTGTCGCCGCCGTGATCGGCGGCGCCAAGGTTTCGACCAAGCTGGAACTGCTCGGGAACCTGCTCGGCAAGGTCGACAAGATCATCATCGGCGGCGGCATGGCGAATACCTTCCTGTTCGCCCAGGGTCGCGAAGTGGGCAAGAGCCTGTGCGAGAAGAACCTGGCCGATACCGCGCGCGACATCCTGCGCGATGCCGTGACGCGCGGCTGCGCCATCATCCTGCCGGATGACGTGGTAGTGGCCCGTGAATTCAGGCAGGGCGCCCCCAGCAAGGTGGTACCGGCCGAACGCGTGCCGGCCGACCAGATGATCCTGGATATCGGCCCGGTCGCGGCTGCCCGCCTCGGCACCATCCTGGCGGATTGCAAGACGCTGGTCTGGAATGGCCCCCTGGGCGCCTTCGAAACCCCGCCCTTCGATGCCGGCACCGTGACGGTCGCCCGTACCGCCGCGGCACTGACCGCCTCGGGTCGCCTGCTCAGCGTGGCTGGTGGTGGCGACACGGTGGCCGCACTCCGTCATGCCGGCGTGGCCGAGGAGTTTTCCTACGTCTCCACCGCCGGCGGCGCCTTCCTCGAATGGCTGGAAGGCAAGGAACTGCCCGGCGTGGCTGCCCTATCGGCTACGGCGGCTGCCAAATAAGGAAGTGATAAAATCCGGTCCCGACAACAGGCGGGCCGGATTTTCGGTATCAACGGACTGAATTCGGACTATCGGGAGCTGACTGAAATGGACGTCAAAGAACTCAACAAGATCGCCAAGGGCATGGTCGCCGCCGGCAAGGGCATCCTCGCCGCCGATGAAAGCACCAGCACCATCGAGAAGCGCCTCTCCAGCATCAACGTGCCGTCGACGGAAGAGAACCGCCGCGACTATCGCGAAATGCTGTTCACCGCCGAGGGCTCGGAGAAGTACATCTCCGGCGTGATCCTCTATGACGAGACGCTGCGCCAGAAGGCCAAGGACGGCACGCCGCTGGTCGATATCCTGAACAAGCGCGGCATCATCCCGGGCATCAAGGTCGACAAGGGCGTGCAGCCCCTGCAGGGCACCGACGGCGAGAAGATCACCGAGGGCCTCGACGGTCTGGGCAAGCGCATGGCCGAATACCACCAGCTCGGCGCCCGTTTCGCCAAGTGGCGCGCGGTGCTGAACATCGCCAACGGCAAGCCGAGCCGGCAGGCCATTGTCGCCAATGCCGAGGCGCTGGCGCGCTATGCCGGCATCTGCCAGGCCAACAACATCGTGCCGATCGTCGAGCCGGAAATCCTGATGGACGGCGACCATGATCTGGCCACCAGCTTCGCCGCTACCGAGCGCACGCTGCATGCTGTGTTCGAGCAGCTGGCGCTGCACAATGTCGTCTTCGAGGGCATGATCCTGAAGCCGGGCATGGTGATCCAGGGCGAAAGCTGCAAGAAGGCCGCCAGCATCGACGAAGTGGCCGATGCCACCGTGCAGGTGCTGAAGCGCTGCGTGCCGTCGGCCGTGCCGGGCATTGCCTTCCTGTCGGGCGGCCAGTCGGACGAGCTGGCCTCGGCCCATCTCGGCGCCATGAATGCCCGCCATCCCAATCTGCCCTGGGCCCTGACCTTCTCGTATGGTCGCGCGCTGCAGGCCCTGCCGCTGAAGCTGTGGGGCGGCAAGGCCGCCAACGTGGCGAATGCGCAGAAGGGCTACCTGCACCGCGCCAAGCTCAACGGCCTGGCGGCGCTCGGCAAGTACGACGCCAAGCTGGAAGGCGAATTCAAGGCCGCGTAAGCGCGCCGCAGAGTTCTGAAAACAGGAACGGCCCCGGTCTTGCGACCGGGGCCGTTTTATTTGCCGTTATGCGACCGGTTACGCCGCCTTGGGCTGCGCCTCGATCACCGTGCCGCCGTTGACGGCCGTGTTGATCTGGATCTGGCGCGGCTTCTTGGCCTCGGGGATCTCGCGCTTCAGCGCGATATGCAGCAGGCCGTCCTTCAGCTCGGCGCCGACCACCTTCACGGTGTCGGCCAGCTCGAAGCGGCGTTCGAAGGCGCGGCGTGCGATACCACGGTGCAGATACGAAACCTGCTCGCCATCCTGCGTCGCGGCCTGCTCCACCGCCTTGCCAGTGACGATCAGGCTGTTCTCTTTCACGGTGATGTCGAGTTCGCTCTGGTCGAAGCCGGCCACCGCCATGGTGATGCGATAGGCGTCTTCGCCGCGTTTCTCGATGTTATACGGGGGATAGCTGGTCGCGGTTTCGTCGACGCGATTGGCCAGTTCGAACAGCCGGTTCACATGATCGAAGCCGACGCTGGAACGCAGCAGGGGGGAAAGATCGAAAGCACGCATAGAGTCATCCTCCTTCAAGCGATGAGTCGTTTGCGCGGCCCGCCCACAAAAAGAGGCAGGAGACGTTTCCCGCTCTCCGAGCCGGGCCGCCGTGAGGCCGGACCCCATCATTGGGCATCCGGCACGAGGCAGAGATAGGAAGCCGAAAACCTGGCTTCAAGAGGGGGAAATTTTCAGGAAATCCGCGACTCCGCCGCGGCGAGCCTCAACCGATCGAGATCGGGTGCCATTTAAAGTCATGCAGCGCCCGGCCGCGCAGCACATCCGTCACATGCTTGGGTCCAACGAATTCCGGCGCCAGATTCACGCCCTGGGCGGCCAGCACGACAGTGGAATTCTTGAATAGCGGCTTCATCGCCGCAAGCGAGCGCGTCGCCATCTCATCAGTGGCGATGGCGGCATAGGCCACGTAGACCATCGTGATGATCTCGTTGCCCAGTTGAAAGGAAGCGGACTGGTAAACCTGAGCCATGGCTGCGCTGGTTGTGTCGCCGCGAGGACGCGCGGATCAGACCTAAGGGGTAAAGCAGCCGTGGTTAATGAAACGTGGCCAGGTTTCACTTCCGTGAAACTTCTTCGCCGGCCAAAGAAAAAGGCGGCCGGGACATCCGGGCCGCCTTTTATCTGCCGGAGCCGTGGCCCCGACGTCATCCGAATACGGTCGATTACTTCTTCAGGCCGAAGCTGCCGAAGCGCTTCTTGAACTTGGCCACCTGGCCACCCGCTTCGTTCAGACGGGCCGGGCCGCCGGTCCAGGCCGGATGCGAGGTCGAGTCGATGTCGAGCATCATGGTGTCGCCCGGCTTACCCCAGGTCGAACGGGTGGTGTAGACGGTGCCGTCCGTCATCTGCACCTTGATCTCATGGTAATCGGGATGGATATCGGCCTTCATGACAGGTCTCCTGAGCCTGCCCCCAACTCATGGCACCATCGCCATGATGGTCGGGGGGAGCTGTAAATCGAGGGGGCGTTATAGCCACAAGCCCCTCCCCCTGCAACCCCGAACCGGAGGGGGCCAATAACCAAACAAAATCAAACTATTATTGGCTATCCCCCGGCCAGATTGCGGCGGCGCTGGAATTCGGCCGGATCAACCAGGTCGATGCCCAGTTTTTCCAGCCCGTCCAGAATCGGAATGAAAACGTTCAGACTGGCATTCGACTTGTTTTCGCCCATGGCGTAGCCCCCCATCACGACGCCAATCAGATTGCCATGCCGGTCGAGCATCGGCCCGCCACTGTTGCCGCCATGGACTGACACATCAGCCTGGATGAGATCGAAAGGCTGCGAGGGCGGGCGAGCCGGCCGCCAGGCGCTGACCACACCGCGGGTCACCGTCCATGCCAGACTACGCATTTGTGGTGCCCCTATGACATAGACCTCTTCGGTCACTGTCACTGGCGCGTCACGGACAGCCATGGCGGGATAGCCGCTGCCTTCGAGTTGGACCAGAGCGACATCACGAAGCTCATGCGAACGCAGCACCTCGCCCACCACCGCCCGGCCGGAGACCAGCCGCACGCGCACAAAGCGCTGGCTGCCGACGACATGCCTGTTGGTGATCATCAATCCGTCTTCGGACACGATGAAGCCGGAGCCGTGGCTGGTATCGCTGCCTTCAATCAGCACCGTGGCACTGCGCAATCGGTCGATGTGGGTGTTGATCGGCTGTTGCGACAGCGCCGTGCGCCGCAAGGGAATACGCGACCGATCTTCTGTAACGGTGCGTGCCGTAGGCGATGGCAGCGGGGCACGTTCCGTCATCATTTTGCGCAAGTCAGGCGAGACGGCCAACTGGTTCGTGGCATCGGCGAAAGCAAGCTGCATCAGCAGCTTCTGATCCGGTGAAATCGCATCCGTGGTTTCGAATTTGCCTTCGTTGCGCTGGCGCAGGATCACCTGCCGCCGCACCGGATCGAAAACCTGCCAGTCGACCGTAACGCGCGACTTGCCACGGATGCCGACCATATGCCGGCCGGTGAAATCGCAGAGCGCGCGGACGTCCATATCCATCTCGGTGATGGAGAGGCCGAACTGCAGTTCACCGCCCTCTTCGCGCTGCGCGCCGAAAAGCTGACCGGGATCGCCGACCACTTTGAACCCATGGCCACTCATCACACGATAAAACGTATCGCTCCATTCACTGCTGCGGTCCTGACTGCGCGGCTGCTGCTGAAGGATCGGACCCATGACGCCCACGCCGGTACACATCGTGCCGATCTCGCCCGAGACCCGGCCGATTTCCTTGCCGCGCGGGACATCGATCTGCACGACGGAGAGTTCGATCGAGCGGCCATCCAGCCCGGACTGCTGGCCCGGCGCGATGGTGCTGCCATCGGCGAGTTGCACCGGCTTGGCGGCAATGGCCGGCGGCGATTTGGGGGCCACGCAGGCGGAAAGCGTGGCGGCAAGGGCGAGCGCGGCGAGGCGGGACAGCAGAACGGGCATGGGACTCTCTTGAGAGGAGAGGACGGGATTTTACAGATATCTATAATAGCAATTACGGAACATAAAGTGAAATTCCCGCGCCAAGTCGGTTTGAATACAATCGTATTCATTATTACCCCGCGACCGGAGCGCGCAGTGCCGGTGGTTGCGTTGTCCCTCCGGGCTGCGGTCGGTATAACCATCTGAGTTTTCAGCCAGACAAGCCCATGCCGCCCGCCGACAGCACAAATTCCAAGCGCCCGCCGATCTCGGCGCTGAAGCATGTTTTCCGTTTCGTTGCTCCCTATCGCTGGATGGCGGCCGGGGCGGCCGTGGCGCTGGTCGTCACCTCGGGCGCCATGCTGATGATCGGCCAGGCAATCCGCCGGGTGATTGATGCCGGCTTCGGCGCCGGCAACGGCGACTATCTCGACCTCTATTTCGGCGCGCTGTTCGGCGTTGTCGTCATCCTCGCCTTCGGCACCTTCGCGCGCTTCTACTGCGTCACCTGGATCGGTGAGCGCGTGGTCGCCGATATCCGCAAGGCGGTCTACAGCCATGTGATGAAGCTGAGCCCGGCCTTCTTTGAAACCACCCGCAGCGGCGAGGTGCTGTCGCGGCTGACCACGGATACTGAACTGATCCAGACCCTGGTCGGCTCGTCGATCTCGGTGGCCTTGCGCAACACGCTGCTGTTCGTGGGCAGTGCCGGGCTTCTGATTGTCACCTCGCCGCGGCTGACCTTGCTGGTCGCGCTGGTCATCCCGCTGGTGGTGCTGCCGATCATCGTGCTGGGTCGACGCTTACGCAAACTGTCGCGCGAAAGCCAGGACCGCATCGCCGACCTGTCGGCCCGCGCCGGCGAGACGCTGAACGCCATCACCACGGTGCAGGCCTATACCTATGAAGCGCGCGAGGGCGAACGTTTTGGCCGCCATGCCGAGGATGCCTTCACCACTGCCGTGCGCCGCATCCGGGCGCGCGCCTGGCTGACCGCGCTGGTCATGCTGCTGGTCTTCGGCGCAGTGAATGCCGTGATGTGGATCGGCGGCAAGGCGGTATTTGCCGGCGAGATGTCGGCCGGCGAACTCAGCGCCTTTGTCTTCTACGCCATCATCGGCGCCTCGTCGGTCGGATCGCTGTCGGAAACCTGGGGCGATGTGCAGCGTGCCTCTGGCGCCGCCGAACGCCTGATGCAGCTGCTCGCCACCGAACCCGCGATCCGCGCGCCGGTCGCGCCGCTGCAGCTGCCTGCGCCGCCGAGCGGCCGCCTGCAGTTCGAGTCCGTGCGCTTTCACTATCCGGCCCGACCGCAGACGCCCGCGCTCGATGGCCTGAGCCTCGATGTCGCCGCCGGCGAGACCGTCGCCATCGTCGGACCTTCGGGTGCCGGCAAGACCACCTTGTTCCAGCTGCTGCTGCGCTTCTACGACCCGGAAAGCGGCAGCATCCGCTTCGACGGTATCGATATCGCAAAACTCGATCCCGTCAGCTTGCGCCAGCAGATCGGCCTGGTGGCGCAGGAGCCGGTGATCTTCGGCGCCACGGTGGCCGAGAATATCCGCTACGGCCGTCCTGAAGCGTCTGACGCCGACGTGCAGGCCGCCGCCGAAGCCGCCGCCGCGCATGGCTTCATCCAGGCGCTGCCGCAGGGCTACGACACGTATCTGGGCGAACGCGGCGTGCGTCTGTCCGGCGGCCAGCGCCAGCGCATCGCGATTGCGCGCGCTTTGCTGCGCGATCCGCCGGTGCTGCTGCTCGACGAGGCCACGTCGTCACTCGATGCAGAATCCGAACGCAAGCTGCAAGTGGCACTCGAACGTCTGATGCAGGGCCGCACGACTTTGGTGATCGCGCATCGCCTCGCCACCGTGCAGAAAGCCGACCGTATCGTGGTGATGGACCAGGGCCGCATCGTCGCCTCCGGCCGCCATGAGAGCCTGATGGCGGAAGACGGGCTCTATGCGCGCCTCGCGCGCCTGCAGTTCATGACAGGCAAGACCGAGTCCGATGCCGCCGCGTAGACGCCGCGAGGACAAGCTGCTGCCGCGGCGACTGATGCGCTTCTGGTGGCGCTTCCTCGCCATCGCCCTCGTTCTGTATGTCGGCTACACGATCTGGCTCGGCGGCGCCTATCGCGACACCGAGGCTTTCACCGCCGGGCAATGCCAGGCCATCGCCGCGCCGCCCGGCCCGGAAGACATGGCTTTGCTGCCCGACGGCCCCGATCTACAGCCCGGCGCGATTATCTCAAGCCAGGACCGCCGCAACCGCGAGGCCCCCGGCGGCCTGTATTTCTATGATATGAGCAGCCGCCCCGGCAGCTTCACCAAACTCGAGCTGCCTTCGAGCCTCGTCCTGCATCCGCATGGCCTCAGCCTGTTCGTGGCGCAGGATGGCCAGATGTTCCTGCATGTGATCAATCATCGCAGCCGTGAGCGCCATACCGTCGAAATCTTCTCGGTGCAGCGCAGCGCCGGCACAGCGGCCCCCAGCCTGCGCCATCGCGGCAGCGTCTCGAGCGACCTGTTCGTGCATCCCAACGGCATCGCCGCCGCCGGACCGGAGTCTTTCTACCTGACCAACGACCGCGGCCCTGGCCCGCGCTGGATGCATATGGTGGAGAACCTGGCGCAGCTATCGCGCTCCACTGTGGTCTATCACGATGGCCGCGGCGCCCGCGTGGTGGCGGAAGACATCGCCTTTGCCAACGGCATCGAGATCAGCGCCGATGGCGGCACCGTGCTGGTCGGCTCGACGCAATGGCGCATGCTGCTCGCCTTCACCCGCGAGGTGCAGAGCGGCATGCTGCTGCGCAGCGGCAGCCTGGCACTGCCCGGCGGCGCCGACAATATCCGGCGCGATTCAGATGGCAATCTCTGGGTCGCCGCGCATCCCAATGCCTTCGCCTTTATCGGCCATGCCATGGATGCCGAAAAGGAAAGCCCGAGCATGATCCTGCGCCTGGCGCGGGACAATCGCGGCGTGGTGCATACCGAAGAGGCCTTCGGCGATCCTGGCACGCTGATTTCGGGTGCCAGCGTCGGCGTCCACCGGCAGGGCCGGCTGCTGATCGGTTCGGTATTCCAGCCCACCATGCTGGACTGCCTGATCGACCAAACGAAGCTGCGCGCGACGAATTAGAACCTGTAAGCGCCGCACTGGTCGAGGCGCAGCACGCTCTCCTGCTGGAAACGCGATTTATAATCCGCGACGATGGTGCTGAGCCTGGCGTTGATCTCGGCGTCGTTGCGATGCGCCACCATCAGGATATAGGTGTTTTCGCGCGTCGTTGCCCCATCGGCTCCAGAGCGATAAAAGCCCTGCCCTTCCAGCACCGTGAAACCATCCGGCAGGCGCGGCACGATGGCGGATTCGACAAAGCCATGCCATTCGCTGCCATCCAGATGCCGCACATGTTCGCCATGGCGAATGGCCGTCCCGAAGAACAGCAGCGCACTTTGCTGCCGGCAATGCAGCAGGGGGGTGAGCCAGATATACACGCCGGCCGCCACGATGATCGCCAGTGCGATCATGCCGCCGGCCAGCGCCAGCACCACCCTCGCCTGCAGGGCGCCGAGCCGTTCACCGACCTTGAGAAATGCTTCCTCGAACATGGTGGCCACGCGTGCCTTTCCCGGTCAGCGTTCGGTCAGCTTCAGTTCGATGCGACGGTTGCGGCGGAAGGCCGTCTGGTCTTCGCGGTTGTCCAGCGGCTGGAACTCGCCGAAGCCGGTGGCGGCCAGCCGTTCGACCGGCACACCCTGGGAGGCCAGGAATTTCACCACCGAAATGGCACGCGCGGAGGACAACTCCCAGTTCGAGGGGAATTGCGCCGTATTGATCGGCAGCTTGTCGGTATGGCCATCCACACGCAGCACCCAGGGCAACTCCTTGGGAATCTTCTCGCTGATCTCGATCAGAGTCCTGGCCAGCTTGCCGATCTGTTCACGACCTTCCGGCTTCAGTTCGGCCGACGCAGAGTCGAACAGCACTTCCGACTGGAAGACGAAGCGGTCGCCGACGATCTGGATGTCGCGGCGGTTGCCCAGCGCCTGACGCAGCCGGCCGAAAAATTCCGAGCGATAATTGGTCAGCTCGTCGACCTTGCGCGCCAGCGCGGCATTCAGCCGGCGGCCAAGATCGCTCACCTGCGCCTGATTGGCTTTATCCTTCTCTTCGCTCTCTTTCAGGATACGCTCGATCTGCGCCATCTGCTCACGCAGCGCCATGATCTGCCGGTTCAGCAGATCGACCTGGCTGCGCGCCTCCGAGGTCAACCGCTTCTCCTGATCCAGCTGGCCGGTACTCGAAACCAGCTTGCCTTGCAGATCGATCACGATCTGCTGCTGCTCGGCCAGTTTCTTCTCGGCATCGTCGGCGCGCGCCTGGCTGTCGGCCAGCACGGCGGCGAGCTGGTCGCGTTCGGCATTGGCGGTGCTCAGCGTGGCCTGCAGGTTGGTGATGTCGAGGCGTAATGCGGCATTGTTGCGCTTTTCCAGGCCAAGCTGCTCCACGAGGCCGGCCAGTTCGCTGCGCAGCCCCTCGATGGCCTTGTCACGACCCGAGATCGCATTGGCGAGGAAGAACTGCGACAGCATGAACACCGCCAGCACGAAGACGATGACCATGAGCAATGTCGACAGCACATCGACATAGCCCGGCCAGGGGCCGGCGCTCTGATGTCCGTTGCGCCTGCGGCTCAGGGCCATGGCGCGTTACCGGCGCTGGCTGTTGTCGGCCGCCGCCGCGATGGTGCGCGACAGCAGCTTGATTTCAGCGCGCATATCATCGACCAGCTTGGCCCGCCCCTGCGCCGCGTCGTCGAGCAGGCGGGTCAGCAGCACATCCATGTTGCGCAGATGGCCACGGCTGGCGGCATCGAAGCCGCCGCTTTCGGTGCCGCTGGCCAGTTTGGCCATGATCGGCCGCATCTCGATCTGGTGCTCGGTCAGCTTGAGCAGCAGGCCCTGTTCGGCGCGCATCTGCTCAGTGAGCAGGCTGAGCTTCTCGTTGAGTTGCAGCAATGCCGCGCCGGTCTGCGTGCGGCTGTCCTCGCCGCGCGCCATGGTGCGCTGCAGGTTGTCGAGGCTATCGGCGGTCTGTTCCAGAAGCGCCTGCACATAGGCCGGCACCGACTGGTCGCCCTCTACCACCCCACCGCCGCCAACACGGGTGAAGCCGGCGAGCCATTCTTCCAGATCGTTGTAGAAGCGGTTCTGCGCCTGGCCGGCCTGCAGGTCGAGGAAGCCGAGGATCAGCGAACCGGCCAGACCCATCATCGAGGTGGAGAAGGCCAGGCCCATGCCGGACAGCGGCGCTTCCAGTCCGCCTTTCAGCTTGGCGAACATCGCGGTGATGTCTTCGCTGGCATTCAGCGACAGACCGTTGATGGTATCGGCCACGGAGTTGATGGTTTCCAGCAGGCCCCAGAAAGTGCCGAGCAGGCCGAGAAAAACTGTCAGCCCGATGAAGTAGCGCGAGATTTCGCGGCCTTCATCCAGCCGGGAGCCGACCGAGTCCAGCAGGGCGCGCGTGGCGGTGGCATGCAGCGAGCCGCGCGGGCTGCGATTGGCCAGCATGCGCGATAGTGGCGCCAGCAGGCTGGAAGGTTCGCCGATATTGCTGCCGCCGCTGCGCTGGGCCTTCTGCCAGGCCTCGACCCAGTTGGCTTCGCGGCCGATCTCCCAGACCTGGCGGAATGTGTAGAGGATGCCGATCACCACCACGGCGCTGATCAGACTGTTGAGTGCCACATTGGCCATGAAGGCCCGCAGCAGAGTGTTGTGCAGCACGGCGATCACCACGCCGACGCCGGCGAGGAACAGCACCATGCGCAACAGAAAACGGCCTGGCTTGGTCATGAATTCCATCCTTCCGCTTCTGCGTTAAGGGCCGAATACGGCAATTTCACGGCACCTGCCGTCGGCGGACGGCCATCTGGCAAGACGGGGGCTGGAGCGGCCCGCAGGTGAATGGGAATTCGCCCAGGCGAATCAGCATAGCGAATCACTACACGAACTGCTGAATGATCGCCCAGGGCAGCGAACCGTAGCAACCCCGGATATGCGACGGAATGGTGTCGGTCCGACGATGTCTGTTCGGCTCAGCGGCCAACCGGCGCGACTTCAACGCGGTCGGCGGTGCTGCCATCGGTCGGGGCGCCCAGCGCGCGAACGTCGATACGGGTCGAACGGATGCCCTTGTCGATCAGATACTGCCGCACCGCCAGTGCGCGGGTGAGCGACAGACGACGCGCACCACTGCCGCCGTCGCTGACGGTGCTGGCGGCATAGGCGCGGATCTGCAGGCGGTCCTCGCCATTGGCATACTGCGTGGCCAGCGCATCCAGCGCGGCCAGGCCGCTAGAGGGCAACTCACCCTGCCCACCGGCGAATGCCAGCGTGACGAGGCCGCCCGGACCAGATGCGGGGCCAGGTGCAGGCACCGGACGCGGCGGCGTCGGCGCAGCAGCCACCTGGGGGGCGGGTGCCGGAGCGGCGGCCTGAGGCGCCGGGCTCGGAACCGGAGCCTGGGTCGGCGCAGGGGCCGGAGCGGATGCCGCCGGTGTGGATGCTGCTGGTGCGGTGGGCGGCGCGGCGGCGACGGATGGCGCAGGGGCCTGGGCCGGGGCTGCTGCCGGTACTGCCGGGGCGGGGGCCGGCGCGGCAGCGGCAGGCGGCGCCGAAGGCGCAGGAACGACCGGGGTGGGTGTACCCGCTTGCGGGGCAGCGGCTGGTGCCGGCGGTGTCGTCGGGGCAGCGGGGGTCGACACAGTTGGCGCCGGCGCAGCGGCGACGGCGGGCGCAGCCGGAGTAGCAGCGGGTACAGCAGCCGGCGCGGCTGAGGTTTTTGCTGGCGCCTTCGCGGCGGAGACCGACGCCTTGCGGGTCGCGGTGGAAGAACCTGGGCGACGCAGCTTGATGGCCGCTGCGGGCTGCCCGGTTTCGCCCAGCAGCGGCTGCGGACCGCTGAGCGGGGCTGCCATCGGCGCAGCGGCCTGCTTCGGCGCGCGACCGGTCGAACCGATCAGGGGAAGTTGCGGCGTTGCGGTGGCGCCAGCGGCGCTAGCGCCGGTGCCGCCCAACTGGTCAAGCACCTGGATGTTGACCTGCACATTGCCGGAGCCGATGTAATTCTGCGCCCGCGCCGGTGCAGCCATCACGCCGAGGCCGAAGGCCAGCGAAAAAGCGGCAAGCAAATGCGGAACCGGCCTGGCAGCCATGAAAAATCCCCCGAACCCCGACCCAAATCTCGAGTGTGGCGCGAACGATAGCGGAGCCGGCCGGACCCGACAACCCGGCAAGCGGCTGTCAGAGGCAGGAAATCAACGACTTGTGCAGTGCGAATGGTGCCTGGAAATCCAGGCCAGGGCGCTCAG
Source organism: Alphaproteobacteria bacterium (assembly GCA_018336035.1). Lineage (GTDB taxonomy): Bacteria > Pseudomonadota > Alphaproteobacteria > Ferrovibrionales > Ferrovibrionaceae > Ferrovibrio. Next base: position 34,135 of record JAGXRD010000147.1, read on the forward strand.
CCGGATCAGGATTTGATCAGCTTGGCCAGCGGTGCATGCAGCACATCATTGGCCGCGATGATTCCGCCGGTTTCCATCATCTTGTCGCCGCCAGTCAGATCCGTGACCGTACCGCCCGCTTCCCGCACCAGAATGATGCCGGCGGAGATGTCCCACGGCTGCAGGCCGGTTTCCCAGAAGCCATCGAAACGACCGGCCGCGACATAGGCCAGATCAAGCGCCGCAGCGCCCATGCGGCGGATGCCCGCCACTTCGGCCATCACCTTGGTCACTTCCTTCACGAAGGGCTCATGACCCGGCTTGCCATGGAAGGGAATGCCGGTGCCGAACACGGCTTCCGGCAGCTTGCGCCGCGCCGACACGCGGATGCGGCGCTCGTTGACATAGGCGCCAACGCCCTTCTCGGCCCAGAACAGTTCGTCGCGTATGACATCGAGCACGATGCCGGCGATCAGTTCGTCTTCACGCTGCACGCCAATCGAGATGGCGAAATGCGGAATGCCATGCAGGAAGTTGGTGGTACCATCCAGCGGATCGATGATCCAGTAGGTCTTGCCGTCCTTCGCCTCGATACGGCCACCCTCTTCCATGATGAAACCGAAATCGGGCCGCAGCTTGGCAAGTTCCTGCTGCAGCACTTTCTCGGCCTTGCGGTCGGCAGCCGACACGAAATCGGCCGGGCCCTTCTTCGAGACCTGCAGGTGTTCGACCTCGTTGAAGTCGCGGATCAGGCTGCGCTGCGCTTTGCGCGCCGCGTTTCCCATTGCATTGATCAAAGCGGAACGCAGGGCCATTGGGGGACCGGAAGTTGGGGACGGAGGTGTGTTGTGGAAAGGCGGCGGAACCTATCAGCGGTTCCCATGCTTGGCAATCGCTGCATTAAAGGCTTTTACCGCTGCAGCCGGACCCTCCGGGTGACGCCAGACGCCGGCCGAAACCGCAAGGAAATCCGCACCTGCCGCGATTAACGGTGGGCAGTTCTCGACGGTGATCCCGCCGATGGCGACGCAGGGCACTTCCATCAGCTCGGCCCACCATTCGATCAGCTCGGGTTCCGCTTTTGTCTTCGGCTGCTTGGTCTCGGTGGCGAAGAAGGCGCCGAAGGCGACATAGTCGGCCCCGGCTTCGGCGGCTTCCATCGCCAGATGGCGGGAATCATGACAGGTGACGCCGACAATGCGATCCGGCCCCAGGATACGCCGCGCTTCCTCGTAAGGCGCATCCTCCTGCCCAACATGCACGCCGTCGGCACCGAACTTGATCGCTAGATCCGGTCGATCATTGATCAGTAGCGCGACATCGTATTCGTGACAGACCGGCAGCAGCGCTTCGGTCGCGCGGCGGAAGGTATTGTCCGACGCCGTCTGCTCGCCATCCTTCAGGCGCAGCTGCAGGCAGGCGACATCGCCGGCGCCGAGCGCCTGCTTCAGCTCCTCGGTGAAGGCCGCGGGTTCGATCGCCGGCGGAGTGATCAGGTAGAGGCGTTGGTCTGCTTGTTTGCTCATCTCATCAACCGGCAATAAAATCTTTCAGGGCATCGAGCGTCTCGTCGGGTCGCTCGCCCATCATCATATGCCCGCAGCCCGGCAGCACGTCGATGCGGCCATTCTTGAATTCCTTGGCCCAGCCGCGCGCGGCACGCAAAGGCGTCATCTGGTCGCGTTCGCCGGCAATGATCTGCGCCGGCAGCGCGACGGCGGCGACGGCGGCCTTGCCATTCTGGTAGCTGTTACAGACGCGGAAGCCGAGCGCCAGCACGGCGCGCGGGGCGCGATCCACCAGACGGATGGCCCCGTTCAGCAGATGCGCGCCCGGCACGCGGTTGCTGCCGATCTGGTTGCGCTTGGCGATCATCCAGTCGTTCATTAGTTCGACGACCGTATATACGCCGCTATCGGCCAGTGCCTGCAATTCCGGATTCACCGCCATCGGGAAAGCAAAGCCGAGCAGCGAAATCTTGGCCACACGCGACGGATGGCGCTGCGCGGTTTCCAGCGCGATCAGCGCACCCATGGAATGACCCACGAGAAACGCCTGCTGCACGCCGGCGGCATCGAGCAGCTGCGGCATCCAGTCGGCGAAAGCCTCGACGCTCTCCAGCATCGGCCCATCGGAGCGGCCGTTGCCCGGCAGGTCGAGCGCCAGCACCGAATAGCCGTGATAGGCGAACCAGCGCGTCTGCATCGCCCAGACCGTATGGTCGCAGGCATTGCCATGGATGAAGACCACGCAGGGTTTGGTCTTGTCGAAATCCTTGCCACCGGTGGCGGCAAACACTTTCTTGCCCGCGACGTCGAGCCACATCTTCGCGTTCCTCGCTTCTTGTTCTTATTCGGCCGCGGCCTTGATGGCCTTCTGCGACGCACGCAGCGCCTGGTTCAGGTCGTCGATCAGGTCCTGGCTGTCTTCCAGGCCGACCGAAAGCCGCACCAGCTCCTCACCGATGCCGGCAGCCTTGAGTTCAGCAGCCGACATCTGCTGATGCGTGGTGCTGGCCGGATGGATCACCAGCGATTTCGCATCGCCGACATTGGCCAGATGCGAGAACACCTGCAGCGTCTCGATCAGCACACGGCCCGCGTCACGCCCGCCTTTCACGCCGAAGCTGAACACTGCGCCGCAGCCCTTGGGCAGCAGTGTCTGGGCCAGCGCATGATCCGGATGTTCTTCCAACTCGGGATACGACACCCAGGCGACCGCCGGATGGCTTTTGAGGAAGGCCACCACCTTGCGGCTGTTCTCGACGTGGCGCGCCATGCGCAAGGGCAGCGTCTCGACGCCCTGCAGCAGGTGGAAGGCATTGGTGGGCGACATGCAGGCGCCGAAATCGCGCAGGCCCTCGGCGCGCGCCCGCATGATGAAGGCGGCGGGGCCGAATTCCTCGGCGAAATCGAGGCCGTGATAGCCCGCATAGGGCTCGGTGATGGTCGGGAATTTGCCCGAGGCCTCCCAGTCGAAACGGCCCGAGTCAATCAGCGCGCCGCCGATGGCGACGCCGTGGCCACCAAGGAATTTGGTGACCGAATGCATCACCAGGTCGGCGCCATGCTCGAAGCCGCGGAACAGATACGGCGTGGCGAAGGTGCAATCCAGCATCAGCGGAATGCCGGCATCATGCGCGATCTTCGCCACTGCCGGTACGTCCAGCACTTCGAGGCCGGGATTGCCGAGGATCTCGCCGAAGACCAGCCGCGTCTCGGGCTTGATCGCCGCCTGCCATGCCGCATGGTCGCGCGGATCGACAAAGGTGGTGGTGATGCCGAAACGCGGCAGCGTATGCACGAGGATGTTGTAGCTGCCGCCATAGATATTGCGCGAGGCGACGATATGCCCGCCCTGCCCCATCAGTGTGCAGATGGCGAGATGCATCGCCGCCTGGCCCGACGCCGTGCAGACCGCGCCGACGCCGCCCTCGAGTGCTGCCAGCCGTTCTTCGAGTACGGCGACGGTCGGGTTGGAGATGCGCGAATAGATATGGCCGCCGCGTTCGAGGTTGAACAGGGCCGCCGCATGGTCGGCATCGCGGAAGACATAGGATGTCGTCTGGTAGATCGGCACGGCGCGCGCGCCGGTGGCCGGATCGGGCTGCTGGCCCGCATGCAGGCTCAGCGTGTCGAAACGGAAGAATTTGGGTTCCAGCATGACGCCCTCCCGGCGGAAACTTTTCAGACCGGATGGGTAGCAGAGAACGGGCACATAAAAAAAGGCCGCCGGTAAGCGGCCGGCGGCCTGAAAGTCAAAACCAACAGGGAGGAAACTATGACCAACTGAAATCTTGTAACGGGACCAGTATCGCCGGCCGCACTTAAGATTTCGTGAAGTGGCGCCGATCCTGTATGGTCGAAGGCATGACAAAACTGGCTGCCGTGTCACAGGAAGCGCCGGACGAGGCCCAAGGCGAGATTCCGGCAGGTCTGGTGCAGGACCGGCTGCTGGATGCCGCGCTGGCCTGTTTCCGCCGTCTGGGCGGTAAACGCACCCGGATCGAGGATATCGCCGCCGAAGCCGGCATCGCCCGAACGGCGGTTTACCGGCATTATCAGAACAAACGCGCCATCGTGGCCTCGCTGGCGAGCCGCTGGCTGGCCGAGGACGAGACCCGGCTGGCCGCCATTGCGCGGGATACCGGCCGCAGCCCGGCCGCGCGCCTACACGCCTTTCTGCTGAAAGATGCTGAAAATACAAGGCGTTATCTATCCGACCCCTGCCTTGTGGAGGTGCTGGACGAGGTGATGAAGCACCTTGGCGGCCTGCTGCGCCAGCATCGCAACAATATCCGCCGCCACCTGACCGGCCTGCTGGCCGAGGGCAGCACGGCTGGCGCCTTCCGCGGCGAACCACCCGAAAAGCTGGCGCTGGCGATCGACGACCTGATGAGCCGCTTCCACGACCCGCGCCTGGCCGCCGATCTGGACAAAACTGCCTGGCAGGACAGGGCTTTAGCCGCCATCGACATGATCCTGAGAACTGTTCGGGCACGCTGAACGGTTTTGACATATGACATTTTTTGTCATATGTCTGTTTTATGAACCCGATCCAAAAAATTGCGATCCGCCATGGCATGGCGGCCCTGCTGGCCGTCTCGGCAGGATTGGCGCGGCGCCCGGCGCTGTGGCCGGTGAGCCGGGCCTGGTCACGATGGCTGGCTGCCAGCATGATCCGGCGCCGTAAAATTTGTCAGACAAGCAGACAAATTTCCGATCTCGGGGCGGCCTGGCAGCAGGGCTTCCCGAGCCCGAAACAGGTGCCGCTCGAGGCCATCACTCCGGACACGGTCTACGCCCGGATCGAGACGCCCTGCCCGCTCCGGGGCTCCGGCGACACCGCCGCCTGCTGGCGCATGATGGAATATGACCGGGCCATCGCGGCCGCCGCCGGCGGGCAGTTCGTGGTGCTGCAGAGCCAGGCTGAAGCGGGCGTCACCCATTGCCGCGTGGCGCTGCGGTGGGCCGATGCGGAGATGTCAGACCTCATGCCGGCACATCTCCGCGCTCCAGGCTAGGCCGCCGCCGCAAGGCCGCGACGACGCAGCAGATCGTCGACGAGACCGTCGACCTTCGCTTCGGTCTGCAGGATCGACTGCGCCAGTCGCTCATCGGCGAATTCATCGTATTCGACCGCCGCGCTATAAACGTCGGTGATGCCGATATAAGCAAAGGCCGTGCGCGTGCTGGCCTCGACATGATTCATCGCGGCAATCCGCTCGCCGGGCTCATAACCATAATCGCCGCGCGACCCGAGCAGCACCAGCGTCTTGTTCTGGTCGGCCAGCAGCGGCCAGTAGGGCTCGCCTGCGCGGGTGCGGTCGAAGCCGAAGGTGCAACCGACGCGTACGATGTTATCGATCCAGGCCTTGAACTGCGCCGGCGGACCAAAATTGTACATCGGCAGACCGGCCACGATGACATCGGCGGCGATCACTTCATCGATCAGACGGTCACTCAGCGCCAGTGCCTCGCGCATCCAGGGCGCGCGCTCCTCAGGTTTCGTAAAGGCGGCATGAATCCAGTCACCGGTGACCGGCGGCGGCGGAGTCTGTCCCAGATCGCGCTGCATCACCGCATCCTGCGGGCGACGGCTGCGCCAGCGCGACAGGAAACGCGCGGTCAGGCGACGCGTATGCGAACCGAAACGATGGGTGGCCGAACTCTGCGGCCGGGCGCTGGCATCGAGAACCAGAAGCGTGGTCATGCTGTCTCCATAGATGAAAGAATGTGACGCAGACCACGTAAGCCGCGCGACATGGCACGACAAATGCGAATTGCTCAGGCCGATGGCTGACCTAGATTCAGCCATATGACCCAGACCAGACGCCTCCCTCCGCTCGGTGCCCTGCGTGCCTTCGAAGCCGCCGCGCGGCATCTCAGCTTCAAGGCCGCCGCCGACGAACTCGGCGTGACGCCGACCGCGATCAGTCATCAGCTGCGCCTGCTGGAAGACCATATCGGCCAGCGCCTGTTCACACGGCAGATCCGCAAAGTGACGCTGACACCGGCCGGCGAGGCGCTCTACCCGGTGCTGCGCGACGGCCTCGACTCATTTGCACAGGCCATCGCGCGGCTGCGCGCCGGACCGCAGCGCCAGCGGCTGACGCTGTCAGCTACGCCGGCTTTTGTCGCCAAATGGCTGCTGCCGCGGCTGGGCGACTGGCAGGCGCGCCATCCCGGGATCGACCTGCATCTGCATGCCTCGGAAGCGCCGGTGGATCTCGCCGGTGGCAGCGCCGATGCCGCGATCCGCTATGGCCGCGGCAACTGGCCCGAGCTGCACAGCGAGCAACTGCTGCCGAGCCTGTTCGCGCCGGTCGCCAGCCCGCGATTGAAGCTTCGCAAGCCGGCGGAGCTGCAGTCTCAGACACTGCTGCATTTCGACTGGCGGCAAAAACGGCGCGACACGCCGACCTGGAAACGCTGGTCAGAGCAGGCCTGCATCGCGCTGGATATCTCAGGCGGACTTCGCTTCAGCGACGAAAGCCATGCCATCCAGGCTGCCATCGCGGGTCAGGGCGTGGCCCTGCTTGGCTTGCCGCTGGTGGCTGCCGAACTGGCCAGCGGCGCGCTGGTGCAGCCCTTCGGTCCAGTGCTGCAGGGCGATGGCTACCACGTCGTCACGCGGCCCGAGCGCGTGCAGCAGCCCGAGATTACGGCCCTGCGCAACTGGCTGCGCAGTGCCGCGCAAAACCCTACTTCTTGAAGAAACTGTCGGCGGCGCCGCGTGCGGCCTGCTTGCTCTTGATCACATCGCGGATCGTGGCGATTTCGGCTTCGAGGTCGGCAATGCGCTGTTCCAGACCCTCGATTGACATGGTGTCGAATTTCGGCAGCGCCGGCTTGCGCGTCTGAGCTTCGTCCCAATCCATTCCGGCCTCCCGTTTCAGTCTGGCCCCATACTAGCCTCGGCCGGAAAGCCGGATAAAGCGAAAGCTGATGGCTTGCCGTCAGGCCCCGCTGCGATTAGATCACGCTTGCCCCTATGAGGAGACACCCATGCTGCCGCAGACCATGCCAAACACCATGACCGTGATCGAGATCAGCCAGCCCGGCGGTCCCGAAGTACTGAAGCCCGCCGAGCGCCCGATGGTGCAGCCGGCCGCGGGCGAGGTGCTGATCAAGGTGCATGCCGCCGGCGTGAACCGGCCTGATGTGCTGCAGCGGTCCGGCATGTATCCGCCGCCGCCGGGCGCACCCGATACACCGGGCCTGGAAGTGGCCGGTGAAGTCGCCGCGCTTGGCGCCGGTGTGACGCAGTGGAAAATCGGCGACAAGGTCTGCGCGCTGGTCGCCGGCGGCGGTTACGCCACCTATTGCACCGCGCCGGCCGAACAATGCCTGTCGGTGCCCAAGGGCCTCGACATGGCCGAAGCTGCGGCGCTGCCGGAGAACTGGTTCACCGTGTGGACCAACATCGCCGATCGCGGCCAGCTGAAAGCCGGCGAAAGCATCCTGATCCATGGCGGCGCCTCGGGTATCGGTGTGGCCGCGATCCAGCTCGCCAAACTGCTGGGCGCAAAACGCATCTTCGCCACCGCCGGCACCGACGAGAAATGCCGCTTCTGCGAAAGCCTCGGCGCCGAAAAGGCGATCAACTACAAGACCGAGGATTTTGCCGCGCGCATAGCCGAACTGACCGACGGCAAGGGCGTGGACGTGATCCTCGATATGGTGGGCGGCAAATATTTCACGCCCAACATCAAGGCGCTGGCCGAGGAAGGCCGACTGGTGATCATCGCAGTCCAAGGCGGACCGAAGGGCGAAGGCGACCTGAGCCTGCTGATGCGCAAGCGCCTGACCGTGACCGGCTCGACGCTGCGGCCGCGCCCGATTGCCTTCAAGGGCGAGATCGCCCGCGCGCTGGAGGCCAAGGTCTGGCCGGCATTTGCCGATGGCCGGGTGAAAGCCATCATCGACAGCCGCTTCCCCCTGGCCGAGGCCGCCCAGGCCCATGCCCGGATCGACCATGGCGACCATGTCGGCAAAGTTTTGCTGGTGATCTGATATAAAAACAATGACTTAGCACCCCGGGGGCGGTTGCACCCCCGGTCCGATACTCTATATTGTCGCGCGAATTCGCCCCCGCGGGCGGCCGATGAGCCCGGCCGGCCGCCTGAGAAGGATATTACCTCATGGCATTGCCTCTGATGCCCAAAGCCACCGCCGTGTGGCTGATCGACAATACCAAGCTGACCTTCGACCAGATCGCCCGCTTCTGCGGCCTGCATGTGCTGGAAGTGAAGGGCATCGCTGATGGCGAAGTGGCCATCGGCATCGTCGGTCTCGACCCGGTCGGCAACGGCCAGCTCGGTCCGAACGAGATCGAGCGCTGCGAAAAGGATCCGAGCGCGGATCTGAAGCTGCTGGCACCGACCGTGCCGCTGCAGCGCCAGAAGACCAAGGGCGCCAAGTATACGCCGGTCTCCAAGCGCCAGGATCGTCCCGATGCCATCGCCTGGCTGCTGAAGTATCATCCGGAAGTGCAGACCGCGCAGATCCAGAAACTGCTCGGCACCACCAAGGCGACGATCGACCGCGTGAAGAACCACACGCATCCCAATCACGCCAATATTAAGCCGCGCGATCCGGTCTATCTCGGCATCTGCAGCCAGATGGAACTCGACCGCGTGCTGCTGCTCGCCGCCAAGCGCAAGTCGAACAAGGAAAAGCGCGATGCGCGTGAGGCCCGCGCCGTGTCGCGCGCCGAAACCGCTCCGGCTGAAGCTCCGGCTGCCGCTGAACCGGCCGGCGACAGCGAGAACTGATCGCAACTGCCGACTGGACTCTCTGACATCAATAGCGCCGCCGGGCTGAATGCCGGCGGCGCTTTTGTTTGCGGGCCAGTTCGTTTGCGAACCAATGGCCCTGGTGGTCCGGTTCAGACCTGCAACCGCGCAGCCAATCCCACTCTCGCCCTGACTGCTGCGGAATTTTCCGCGCTGCAAAAAGCCATACCGCTGGGTTATCAGGTCATTCTCTAAGAAAACCTAGGCACTGCTGGATGTTTCGGTTATTGCTTCGGGAACCGTCGGCTTGAACCATCATCAAGAATGGTGCCGGCAGAAACATGTCGCGGGGCGTTTCTAGGTATGCTCGTTTTTATCATCAGACGCCTGATGCAGGCGGCCTTGGTCATGGCAGTCATGTCGGTGCTGGTATTCGTCGGCATCTACATGATCGGTGATCCGCTCGCGATCCTGGTCAGCCCGGAAGCCACCGAACTCGACCGCGAGGCCATCGCCAAATCGCTCGGCCTCGACCGGCCGATGTGGGAACAGTATCTCACCTTCGTCACCTCCGCTCTGCAGGGCAACTTCGGCAAGTCCTTCGTCTTCGGCCAACCGGCAATCAACCTGATTCTGGAACGCATGCCGGCGACGCTGGAACTGGCGCTGATCGCCACCTTCATGTCGGTGGTGATCGGCGTGCCGCTCGGGCTTTACGCTGGCCTGCGCCACGAGACCGTGGCCGCCCGCGCCATCATGGCCGGCTCGGTGCTGGGCTTCTCGCTGCCGAATTTCTGGGTCGGCCTGATGCTCATCATGGTCTTCGCCGTGCAGCTCGGCTGGCTGCCGGCCTCGGGCCGCGGCCCGACGATGGAAGTGCTCGGCATCCATGTCAGCTTCCTGTCGCTGACCGGCTGGAAATACCTGGCGCTGCCCGCGCTGACGCTGGGCCTGTCCAAATGCGCGCTGATCATCCGCCTCGCCCGCGCAACCGCGCGCGAAGTGATGCTGATGGATTACGTGAAATTCGCCCGCGCCAAGGGCCTGAGCGAAAAGCGCGTGATCGGCGTGCATATCCTGAAGAACATCATGGTGCCGATCACCACGGTGACCGGTCTTGAACTGGGCAGCCTGATCGCCTTCGCCGTCATCACCGAAACGATCTTCTCCTGGCCCGGCATGGGTAAGCTGCTGATCGATTCCATCGTGCATCTCGACCGCCCGGTCGTGGTCGCCTATCTGATCGTCGTCGTCTTCCTGCTGGTGATCATCAGCCTGATCGTCGACATCCTCTATTCCGTACTCGATCCGCGCGTGCGTCTGGGAGAAGCCAAATGAGCCAGACTGCTGCTGCGCCCGCGCCGACCGCGGCACCGCTCGCCAAGACCGAGGCGCCGTGGAAGCGCATCGTCGCCGAATTCGCCGAAAGCAAGCTGGCCATGCTCGGCCTCGTGCTGCTGGTGCTGATGCTCGGCGCGTCGCTGATCGCGCCGCTGATCTCGCCGCAGGACCCCTACGATCTCTCCAAGCTCGACATCATGGATGCGCGCCTGCCGCCCGGTGAAATGTCGGGCGAGGGTTTCGCCTTCCTGCTCGGCAGCGACGGCCAGGGTCGCGACATGCTGAGCGCCATGCTGTATGGCCTGCGCATTTCGCTGATGGTTGGTGTCGTCTCGGTGGTGGTGGCGCTCGCCATCGGCTCGATTGCCGGGCTGCTGGCCGCCTATAGCGGCGGCAAGGTCGATGCGCTGATCATGCGCTTCGTCGATATCCAGTTGTCCTTCCCCGCCATCCTGATCGCACTGATCCTGCTGGCCGTGCTGGGCAATGGCGTCGACAAGGTGATCTTCGCCCTCGTGGCCGTGCAATGGGCCTATTTCGCGCGTGCCGCGCATGGCGCCGCCCTGGTGGAACGCAACAAGGAATATATCGAGGCGGCGCGCTGCCTCGGCATCAGCAGGATGCGCATGCTGCTCAAGCATCTGCTGCCGAACTGCATGCCGCCGCTGATCGTGATCGCCACCATCAATATCGCCCGCGCCATCACGCTCGAAGCCACGCTCAGCTTCCTCGGCCTCGGCGTGCCGGTCACCGAGCCCTCGCTCGGCATGCTGATCTCCAACGGCTTCGACTACCTGCTCAGCGGCGTCTACTGGATTTCGCTGTTCCCCGGCGTCGTGCTGACCGTGGTGATCATCGCGATCAACCTCGTCGGCGACCAGCTTCGCGACGTCCTCAATCCCCGCCTCAAGCGTTAAGGCCAGCAGCCCCATGACCGCCACGCTCCAGGTCGAGAATCTCGAGACCCAGTTCCCCACCCGCGACGGCATCGTGCGTGCCGTCGACGGCGTCAGCTTCTCCGTCGATGCCGGTGAAATCCTCGGCCTGGTTGGCGAGTCCGGTTCGGGCAAGTCGATCACCGGCTTCACCATCCTGGGCCTGATCGATCCGCCCGGCCGCATCGCCAATGGCAGCGTCAAGTTCAAGGGCGAGGAGCTGACCACCGCCAGCCCGGAACGGCTGCGCTCGCTTCGCGGGTCGCGCATCGCGATGATCTTCCAGGATCCGATGATGACGCTGAACCCGGTTCTGCGCGTCGACACCCAGATGATCGAGACCGTGCAGGCGCATGAAAAGGTCAGCGAGAAGGCCGCCCGCGCCCGCTGCATCGAGACGCTGCAGTCCGTGGGCATCGCAGCACCCGAAGACCGGCTGAAATCCTATCCGCACCAGTTCTCGGGCGGCATGCGCCAGCGCATCGCCATCGCCACGGCGCTGCTGCACAAGCCCGACCTGATCATCGCCGACGAGCCGACCACCGCGCTCGACGTCACCATCCAGGGCCAGATCCTGTACGAGATGCGCAAACTCTGCCGCGACACCGGCACGGCGCTGATCTGGATCACACACGATCTCTCCGTGGTGGCCGGCCTGGCCGACCGCATCATGGTGATGTATGCCGGCAAGATCGTGGAGACCGGCGCCATCGACACCGTGATCGAGCGACCGCAGCATCCCTATACGCGCGGCCTGATCGGGTCGGTGCCCGGCGCGATGCCGCGCGGCAAGCGCCTGTTCCAGATTCCGGGCATGGCGCCCGCGCCGCTGAACCTGCCGCCCGGCTGCCGCTTCAAGGCGCGCTGCAGCCGCGCCGACGCGGTCTGCGACACCATGCCTGAGCTGCTCGAACTCAATCCGGGCCATCGCGCCCGCTGCCACCATCCGTTTGACGCAAAGCCGCTGAGCCCGGCGGAGGTTGTTTCGTGACCGGCCCCATTCTCGAACTGAAGGGCGTGTCCAAGCGCTTCGTCTGGCGCCTGGATATCGCCGCCCATATCGCCAACCTATTCGGCGCCGGCATCAAGGAACGCGCCGTGCATGCCGTGAACCATGTCGACCTGACCATTCAGGAAGGCGAAGTGGTCGGCCTGGTGGGCGAAAGCGGCTGCGGCAAGTCCACGCTCGGGCGCATCGTCGCCGGCATCATGGATGCCACCGAGGGCACGATCCAGTATCGCGGCAAGGTCATTGCCGATCGCAGCAGCGAAGAACAGCGCGCCTATCAGCTGGGCGTGCAGATGATCTTCCAGGATCCTTATGCGTCTTTGAACCCTCGCATGCGCGTCGAAGAGATCATTGGCGAGGCGCCGGTGGCGCATGGCCTGATCAAGCGCAGCGAGATGGGCGATTACGTCGAGAAGATCATGCTGCAGGTCGGCCTCGACCCGCGCTATCGCAAACGCTATCCGCACCAGTTCTCGGGCGGCCAGCGCCAGCGTATCGGCATTGCCCGCGCGCTGGCCGTGAAGCCGCAATTCATCGTCTGCGACGAAGCCGTGGCCGCGCTCGACGTGTCGATCCAGGCGCAGGTGCTGAACCTGTTCATGGACCTGCGCGAGCAGCTCGGCCTAACTTACCTGTTCATCAGCCATAATCTGTCGGTGGTGGAGCATATCTCCGACCGTGTGGTGATCATGTATCTCGGCCGCGTGGTGGAAAGCGCCCCGACCGAGCAGCTCTTCGCCGGCCCGAACCATCCCTATACCCAGGCTTTGCTGGCGGAAGCGCCCAAGCTGGTGGCCGAGCGGCGCGACTATCTGCCGATCAAGGGCGAAATCCCCTCGCCGCTGAATCCGCCGCCGGGCTGCCATTTCCATCCGCGCTGCCCCAGGGCATTTGCCCGCTGCAAGACGGAAGTGCCCGCCCTGAAAGAGATTGCGCCGGGCCGCCTGTCGGCCTGCCATCTCAACGACGCGGCATAGTGACTCGTTGAAATTCCTGGCTGAATCGATTTTAGCTACGATTCGATCACAGCCTTGTAACGGCCCTAAACCGCGGAAAACGGAACTCCGGGCGACGGACTCCTGTTTGGTGTGAAAGAAGCGTTCGCCGGACGCGGACGCGCACATCGAAGGAGGCCAGCCATGCGCAAGGCCATCTTAGCCAGTGCGTTCACCACCGTTTCCCTCGCCGCCCTTGCCGGCTTTACCGTCCCCGCCCAGGCGCAGCAGCAGGGCCAACAGCAGGCCATGCTCTGCGGCCTGCGCGACGATATGGGCGCGATGCTGGACCAGCGTTTCGGTGAGCAGCCGCAGGCCGGCGGCATTGTCGGCGACCGCATCGTCGAACTGCTGGTCTCGCAGACCGGCTCCTGGACGATCCTGATCACCAGCGCCGATGGGCGCTCCTGCGTCGTCACCGGTGGCGATGACTGGACCGATCAGCCAGTCACCTCGCCGAGCAAGGTGAAGGCCGACAAGGTGCAGCTCAAGTCGACGCTCTAGGCTTTACGCCGCCGCCGGACGCTTGACCCGGAACCAGGCGGCGTAGAGCGCCGGCAGGAACAGCACGGTCAGCAGTGTCGCCACCAGCAGGCCGCCGATGATGGTATACGCCATCGGGCCCCAGAAGTTGCTGGTCGAGAGCGGGATCATGCCGAGGATCGCGGCCAGCGCGGTCAGGATGATCGGCCGGAAGCGGCGCAGCGTGGCATTCACGATGGCATCCCAGGCCGCCTCGCCACCGGCGATATCCTGCTCGATCTGGTCGACCAAGATCACCGAGTTGCGCATGATCATGCCGGCCAGCGCAATCGCGCCCAGCATGGCGACAAAGCCGAAGGGCACGTTGAACACCAGCAGGCCGACGGTGACGCCGATCAGACCGAGCGGCGCGGTGAGCAGCACCAGCAGCATGCGCGACACCGACTGCAGCTGCACCATCAGCAGCGTGACCATGATCATGATCATCACCGGCACGACCGCGCCGATGGAGGCATTGGCCTTGGCGCTTTCCTCGATGGCGCCGCCGATGACGATGCGGTAATTCGGCGGCAGGTGCTGGCGCAGTTCGTTCAGCTTGGGCTCGATCTGCATCGAGACCACCGGGGCCTGGATACCGTCGATGATATCGGCGCGCACGGTGATCACCGGCTGGCGGTCGCGGCGCCAGATAATGCCTTCTTCCAGCTCATAGCTGACTTCCGCCACCTGGCCGAGCGGCACCGCGCGGCTGCTTTCCGCACCGGCCACATTGAGATCCTTGATGCCAGTCAGGCTGAGACGTTCGCTGGCCTCGGCGCGCGCCACCACGTCGATCAGTTCGCGGCCCTCGCGATACTGCGTCACCGTGACGCCTGAGACGATGGAATTGAGCATCGTTGCCAGGTCCTGCGACGAGATGCCGAGCAGGCGTGCCTTGGCCTGGTCGACATCCAGCTTCACCACCTTGCTGAGTTCGTCCCAGTCGAGATTGACGTCGCGCGTATTGGGGTTGGTTCGCATCACATCGGCGACCTGGAAGGCGATGCGGCGCACTTCCATCGGATCCGGGCCGCTGACGCGGAACTGCACCGGGAAACCGACCGGCGGGCCGTTTTCCAGCCGGTTGACGCGGCCGCGCAGCAGGACGAAATCGTCCTGGAAGGCCTTTATCAACCTGTCGCGCACGCGCTCGCGTTCGGCATCGCCCTTGGTGAGCACCACGACCTGCGCGAAATTGTCGTTCGGCAGCTGGATATCCAGCGGCAGGTAGAAGCGCGGCGCCCCGGACCCCACATATGTCGTGTAGCTGACGATATCCGCGTCGTCCTTGAGCAAAGCTTCCAGCTTGAGTGCCTCCTGCTCAGTGGCCTGAATCGAGGCACCCTGCGGCAGGCGCAGATCGACCATGAGTTCGGGCCGGTTGGAGGACGGGAAGAACTGCTGCTGCACCAGACCGAAGCCGGCGACGCTCGCGAAGAAGATAACAACCGTGCTGGCAATGACGATCCAGCGCCGGCGCACACACCAGTCCACCACCGGACGAACATAGCGGTAGACGCCGCGGTGATAGACATCCTCACCATGGCCATGGCCCGCCTTGGGCGTCGGCAGGATGGTGTAGCCGATGAAAGGGGTGAAGATCACCGCCACCACCCAGGAGACCAGCAGCGAGATCGTCACCACCGCGAAGATCGAGAAGGTGTATTCGCCAGCGGAAGACTTGGCGAAGCCGACCGGGACGAAACCGGCCGCCGTGATCAGCGTACCGGTCAGCATCGGGAAGGCGGTCGAGGTATAAGCAAAGCTGGCGGCGCGGAAGCGGTCGAAGCCCTGCTCCATCTTCACCTGCATCATCTCGACCGCGATGATCGCATCATCCACCAACAGCCCGAGTGAGATGATCAGCGCGCCCAGCGAAATACGATGGAAGTCGATGCCGAATATCTGCATGCAGACAAAGGTGATCGCCAGCACCAGCGGGATGCAGAGCATCACCACCATGCCGCTGCGCAAGCCGAGACTGAGGAAGCTGACGCCCAGCACGATCACCACGGCCTCCAGCAGCACCTGCATGAATTCCGAGATCGAACGCTGCACGACCGTGGGCTGATCGGCAACCTGCAGGACGTCGATGCCGATCGGCATATCGGCTTTCAGGCGCTTCATGGTGGCGTCGAGCTGCTTGCCCAGCTCGATCATGTTGCCGCCCTTGGCCATGGAAATGGCGAGGCCGATGGATTCCTGGCCGTTATAACGCAGGCGCGGACTGGGCGGATCGGCGTAATCCCGTTTGATATCGGCGATGTCGCCGAGCCGGATCAGGCGGCCGTTCGCCTGGATCGACAATTCGGCCAGCGCGCGGCCTTCGATCTCGCCGCTGACGCGGGTGGCGATGCGATCCGACGAGGTCTGCACCACGCCCGATGCCGTCTGGGCATTCTGCGCCTGGATGACGTCGATCACCTGCTGCGGACTGATGCCGAGATTGGCAAGCTTCTTGTTGGAGAATTCGATGAAGACGCGCTCGGGCTGCACACCGAGCAGGTCGGCCTTGCCGACATCCTTGATGCGCAGCAGTTCCTCGCGCACATCTTCCACGTAATCCTTCAGCTCGCGATGGGTGAAGCCATCGGCGGTGAAGGCATAAATCGTGCCGAAAGTGTCGCCGAATTCATCGTTGAAGAATGGCCCCTGCACGCCGGCCGGCAGGGTATGCCGGATATCGCCGACCTTCTTACGCACCTCATACCACACGCCAGACACCGCCTTGGGCGGCGTGCTGTCGCGCAGCATGACGAAGATGGTGGATTCAGCGGCCTTGGAATAACTGCGCACGTTGTCGAGATACGGCGTCTCCTGCAGCTTCTTCTCGATCTTGTCGGTGACCAGCTGCTCGACCTCGCGCGCGGTGGCGCCGGGCCAGTTGGTGCGTACGATCATCACCTTGAAGGTGAAGTCGGGATCCTCGGCGCGGCCGAGCTGCATGTAGGACATGGCGCCGGCCGCGAGCAGCAGCACCATCAGGAAACCGATCAGCGAGCGGTGACGCAGCGCCCAGGCAGACAGGTTGAAGCGGCCGATGCCATCGTCATCGGCGGGCGCAGTCTGATGCTGGCTCATTACTTCTTCCTCGCCGAGGCAGACTGCACTTCAGGCAGCAGGCGCACGGTCTGGCCGGGAATCAGCTTGTGAACGCCGGCAGTCACGACCTTCTCGCCTTCCTTCAGGCCATCGGCGATCAGCACGGCGCGTTCGATGAAGGCGGCAATCTTCACCGGCCGCAGCTCGACTTTTCCCTCACCCTCGGCCGGACCGTTATAGATCCACACCGCCGGCTCGGCGCCCTGCTGGTACAAAGCCGAGAGCGGCAATGCCACCATCGAGGCTTCCGAGCGCCGCACGATGGAGACCGTCGAGGTCATGCCAAGCCGCATGCTGGCCGGCGCATTCTGCACACTCACCTTCACGGCATAGGTACGGGTGGCCGGATCGGCGCCCGGCGCGATCTCACGCACCACGCCGCTATATTCCTTGTCGGGCTGCGCCCACAGGCTGATGGCGATATTCGTGGCGTTGCGCAGCTCGTCCAGCCGGTTTTCGGCGACGTTGAACACCACTTCCTTCTCTTCCGGCCGCGCCAGCTTCATCACCGTCTGCCCGGCCGACACCACCTGACCGGTCTCGACACCGATCGCCGTCACGACGCCATCGGCATCGGCCTGCAGTTCGGTATAGTCCATCTGGTTCTGCGCCGAACGCAGCTGCGAGCGCGCACTGTCCAGCTGCGCCTCGGCTGTGTTGTAGGTGTTCTGCCGGCGATCCAGTTCGGCCTGGCTGATTACCCGGCTTTCGAACAGCTTTTTGTAGCGGCTAAGTTCGGTCTGTGCCTGGTTGAAATTCGCCTGCGCGGCACTCAGCTGCGCGCGGGCATTCTGGGTGGCGAGGCGAGTGTCTTCCGGGTCGAGGCGAGCGAGCTGCGCGCCTTTTTTCACTTCCGAGCCGATCTCGACATAGCGGGCAACGATCTTGCCGCCGACGCGGAAGGCCAGGTTGGTTTCGTAACGGGCGCGGACTTCGCCGGTATAGCTGGAACGGCTTTCATGCAGCTGAGGGGCGACGCTGACGACGCGAACCGGACGGATCGGTTCCGGCGCCGGGGGGGCGCGGTCGCAGGCCGCCAGCAGCAAAACACCGGCCATGGCCGCGAGAGAGAGTGAAGTCCGGGTCATACGCATAGCCGCCCTGTTCTGCACACGGCCGCGCGGGAGCGCTCAACGCAATGACCTGAATTCCCCCGAACGCCGTACGCTACTGTTCTTGCTTCCCTGCCGGCGACACCGCTCTGGCGGCGGTTCCCGTCGGCTGCAGCAGCCCCTCTTTCGCCCGATCCAGTATCCACACCCTGATCGCACTGGAGAGGTTGCCCGAACGTGCAGCGTCAATATCGCTGACCATCTGGTTGATGGTCTTGCCCTGGGCCGCGGCCATCTGCTGCAGCGCCTCCCAGAATGCCTGTTCCAGGGAGATGCTGGTGCGATGGCCGCCGACGACCACGGAGCGTTTCTTTACCGTGGTCGGCATGCGTGACCTGCACGGCCGGACGGCCGCAACCTGGGCTGCTTAGCATTGGCAGATTTCCGGGCCAAGACAGCCTCTCCGGTCGGCGTGACGGCCGTCACGACTTAGCTGCCAGAAATCACTTCAGGTCAGCGCAGAATTCCTGAATGCGCGTGCAGGCGTCCTTCAGGGCTTCGGTTGACGTGGCGTAAGAGATGCGGAAATGCGGGGCCAGACCAAAAGCCTCGCCGAACACCACCGCAACGCCGCGCTCTTCCAGCAGCGCATTGCAGAAATCGAGATCGTTGGTGATCTTCACGCCAGCCTTCGAGGTCTTGCCGATGGTACCGGCGCAGCTCGGGTAGACGTAGAAGGCGCCCTCCGGCTTCGGGCAATGGATGCCCTTGGCCTGGTTCAGCATCGACACGACAAGGTCGCGGCGCTGCTTGAACACCTGGTTGTTCTTCGGGATGAAATCCTGCGGGCCGTTCAGCGCCTCGACAGCGGCGGCCTGGCTGATCGACGACGGGTTCGAGGTCGACTGCGACTGCAGATTGCCCATCGCCTTGATCAGCTGCTGCGGGCCACCGGCATAACCGATGCGCCAGCCGGTCATGCAATAAGCCTTCGACACGCCGTTCATGGTCAGCGTGCGCTCATACAGCGCCGGCTCGATCTGTGCCGGCGTGGTGAAGACGAAATTGTCGTAGACGAGATGTTCGTACATGTCGTCGGTCAGGATCCAGACATGCGGATGGCGCACCAGCACATCGGTCAGCGCCTTCAGCTCGTCGCGCGTATAGGCGGCGCCCGAGGGATTGGAGGGCGAGTTCAGGATCACCCACTTGGTCTTCGGCGTGATCGCCTTTTCCAGCGCCTCGGCGCGCAGCTTGAAGCCGTCTTCCGCGCTGCCGGTGACGAAGACCGGCGTGCCGCCGGCGAAATTCACGATATCCGGATAGCTGACCCAGTAGGGCGCCGGGATGATCACTTCATCGCCCGGATTGACGGTGGCGAGCAGCGCATTGAACAGCACCTGCTTGCCGCCGGTGCCGACGCTGATCTGCTCGGGCTTGTAGTCCAGGCCATTCTCGCGCTTGAACTTGGCGATGATTGCCTGCTTCAGCGCTGCCGTGCCGTCCACATCGGTATAGCGGGTGTCGCCGCGATCGATCGCCGCCTTGGCAGCTTCGCGGATATTGGCCGGGGTCTCGAAATCGGGCTCACCGGCACCGAGGCCGATCACATCGCGGCCGGCCGCCTTGAGCGCGCGGGCCTTCTGGGTGGCGGCAATGGTGGCGGACGGCTTGATGCGACCGAGAGCATCGGACAGGAACGGCATTGTTTTGGCGACTCCTAGGCGCAGGCGAAGGGGGAGAAAACGCGGGCGAACCATACGTCCGGCCTGTGGGCGGCGCAACATATCAACTTGTCGCCGTGCAATGTTTTGCCGCAAAAGCAGGCAGCCGGGTGCGGGCTTGGGCAACCTGTCGAAACAACCCCGGGAATACAGTGCTTTTCCCACACCGGCATCCCCCGGCAGGCTGGACTCGGAATTGCATACGATCTGCCCCGGACCTGGCGCGATTCGCTCTTGGCGGGTGCTTTCGGGCCGGCATAGACTGCCGGGCCTGAGCCGCAACCGACTCGAAGAAAATGGCCAGGCCAGGCGTTTCACCGGGGAGACCAATTATGACTTTCGCACGTTCACTGACCTTTGCCGCGGCTGGCGTCACGCTGGCGCTCGGCCTTGGCGCCGCCGGCGCTGCCGATGCGCAGACCAAGATGAAATTCACCCTCGACTGGGCCTTCCAGGGACCGACCTCCGCCTTCCTGGTTGCCGAGCAGAAGGGCTACTACAAGGCAGCCGGTCTCGATCCGACCATCGATGCCGGCCAGGGCTCGGCCGGCGCGCTGCAGCGTGTCGCCACCGGCGCCTATGAAATGGGCTTTGCCGACATCAACGCGCTGATCGAATACAACGCCAAGAACCCGGACGCGCCGGTCAAGGCCGTGATGATGGGCTACGACGCGCCGCCGTTCGGCGTCTATGCGCTGAAGTCGTCGGGCATCAAGACGCCGAAGGATCTGGAAGGCAAGAAGCTGGGCGCCCCGGTCTTCGACGCCTCGTTCAAGCTGTTCCCGGCTTTCGCCGCCAAGGTCGGCATCGACAAGAGCAAGGTCACCTACATCAACCTGACCCCGCCGCTGCGTGAGCCGAGCCTGAAGAACGGCAGCGTGGACTTCATAAGCGGCCACTACTTCTCGTCCATTCTCGACCTCGAGAAGATCGGCGTGAAGCAGGAAGACGTGATCGCCTTCCCCTATGCCGATGCCGGCATGGACTTCTACGGCAACGCCGTGGTGGCTTCGCCGAAGTTCATCAAGGAAAACCCGGCTGCCGTGAAGGCCTTCGTGGCCGCAACGATCAAGGCCTGGAAGGAAGTGGTTGCCACGCCGGATGTCGGCATCAAGGCGACCAAGACCCGTGACGGTCTGACCGACGAAGCGCTGGAAATGAAGCGCCTGAAGATGTCGATCGAGCGCAACGTCGTGACCAGTTACGTCAAGGCGAACGGCTTCGGCGGCGTCGACATGGCCCGCCTGCAGCGCTCCTCGGATGCGGTCGCCGCCGCCATCGGCCTGGACAAAGCCCCGAAGGCCTCGGATCTGTTCGAGGAAGGTTTCCTGCCGCCGAAGGCCGAACGCATGATGCAGTGATCGGCTGCTGAAAAGCTGATACAAGGAAGCGGCGGGGATTTCCCCGCCGCTTTTTTTGTGCCCCATTTTGCCAAGCCTGTTACCCCGTGCTCGCTTATCCCCAGTCGTCCGCCACAAGAATGAACGCATCGCGCCAACACACAGACTGGCAGGCGGTCTTCGCCGTCATTGCCGCCGGCGTCATCGTCTCGATGCAGGTCGGCAAGCTGCCGCCGCTGCTCGGCCAGCTGCGCGCCGAATTCGGCCTCGACCTGGTGCTCGGCGGGCTGCTGGCCTCTTCGATCAGCCTGATCGGCGGGTTGTGCGGCATCATGGCCGGTTTCGCCGGCGACCGTATCGGCGCACGGCGCGCCTTGATGTTCGGACTGCTGATCAACGCGGCTGGTTCGCTGGCCGGCGCTTTCAGTCACGGCATGCCTTTCCTGCTGGCCGCGCGCCTGATCGAAGGCCTGGGCTTTGTCATCACGGTTGTCTGCGGACCCGGCCTCGTTGCCATGGCTGCACAGCCGCATCAGCGCAGCCTCGCACTGGGGCTGTGGAGCAGCTACATGCCGCTCGGCGTCACCTTCGGCATGCTGGGTGCGCTGGCCGTCAACCACGGCCTGCTCGACTGGCGTGGCTTCTGGCTGGTGCTGTCTCTCCTGCCCCTTGCCGCCGCGCTGCTGTTGCCGCGTCTGACCGCTCGTGTGCCGGTCGCACCGCCGCGCCGGTTCAATGCGGCCGTGCTGCGCCGTCCCGGCCCCTGGCTGCTGGCCGGCTGCTTCGCCTGCTACACCACGCAGTGGTTCTGCATCGTGACCTGGATTCCCACCTACCTGAAGGAGAGCGGCCTGCAGAGCGAAACCCTGCTGGCGCTCGGCGTGATGGCCGTGGTGCTGGTGAATGCCGTCGGCACCACCGTTTCCGCCGCCGTCATGCATCGCGGCCTGCCGCGCTGGCTGATCATCGCCGTGGTCAGCCTGGGCATGGGCGCGCTCGGCACGGCGTCTTTCGCGCCAGACATCCCGGTCCTGGCCAAGATCGCCTTCGCCATGGCCGCCAGCGGTTTCGGCGGTATGCTGCCGGCCGCCGTGCTGGCCGGCGTGCCGGCACAGGCGCGCGATCCATCTGAAATCGCCACCGTTAATGGCGTGGTGGTGCAGCTGCTGAATATCGGATCTTTCGTGGGCCCGCCGGCACTGGCCGTCCTGGTGGCGCATTTCGGCGGCTGGAGCGACGGCCGCTGGCTGCTGCTGGCAGCCGGCAGTATCGGGCTTCTGCTGGCGCTTGGCCTGCGCGCCACCGAACGCAAGGCATCGGCATGAAAATAAATCCCCCGAAAATGAACAGAGGCGATGCCTATCTGCTGCTGACGGTTTTCATCTGGGGCAACACTTTCCCCACGGCGAAATACGTGCTCGGCGTGATGCCGCCGACCGTGTTTTCCTCGACACGCTACCTGCTGGCCGCCGCGACGCTGATGATCGTGCTGATCTGGCGCGAGGGATTGAAACTGCCGCAGCGACGCGACCTGCTGCCGCTGATCGGCTTCGGCTTTCTCGGCATCACGCTGATGCAACTGCTCTGGGCCAATGCGCTGTCGATCAGCACGGCCTCGAAAGGCTCGATCCTGATCGCCACCTCGCCGATCTGGGCACTGATCCTGGGACGGCTGCGCGGCCAGCGCCTGTCGGCCATCGCCTGGGGCGGCGTGCTGCTGTCCTTTGCCGGCGTCTTCCTGGTGATCAACAACAGCCTCACCGCCATTACAGTCGGCGGCGGCCACATCCTGGGCGACCTGCTGTTCCTGGCAGTCGCCTTCTGCTGGGCGCTGTTCTCGGTGCTGTCGCAGCCGTATCTGGGGCGACTGGGCACGCTCTATGTCTCTGGCTGGTCCATGCTGTTCGGCGCGCTGCTGCTGACGCCGTTCATCTTCTGGGGCTGGAACGACACGCCCTGGCAGGCAATGCAGACCGGCCATTGGGCCAGCTTCCTCTACACCGCGATTCTGGCCGGCGCGCTGGGATATCTGCTCTGGTATGAAGGCATCGCGCGTTTAGGCATCGCGCGTTCGGTGATCTATTCCTACCTGATCCCGGTCTTTGCGATGATCAGCGCCATCGCCTTCCTCGGCGAGCATGTCTCGCTGGCGCAGTTGATCGGCGCGGCAGTGGTGATCGGCGGCCTGGTGCTGACGCGCTGGTCGACGCCGGCCCCTCCTGCGGCCTGATCAGCTTTCCGCGATCAGGCAGACGCTGCCATCCGGCAGTGGCTCGGTAGCCAGCAGGAACAGGCCTTCGGCCTTGGCCGCCGCGCCCAGCGCTTCGGCATCACCGGTGAACACGCCGATGAACACGCCGGCCAGCGCCAGCGCGATCTTCACCGCCGAGAAGAAGGCCGCCGGATCGTCCTGAACCACAGCGGGGTCAGCGGCCAGGATCAGGTCGTAGTGATCCGGACGGTTTTCGAGGAAGGCGATCACGGTATCGCTGTCGCAATCATCATAGAGCCCGGTCTCGAAAGCGCGCCGGCTGCGAGACGCGTCTTCCGACACCATGTCGAGATGCTGGGCCAGCTGGCGCAATTCGGCGGCCTGCGATGCCAGATTGCCGCCCAGGTCGATGGCCCAGCCGATACTGAAATCCTTGCCGATCATGCGCCGGGCTGTGGCCGCCACGGCCGCTGCATGCGGTGCCGTCAGGCCGGCGACCAGATCGTCGAGCGAGGTGACCGAAAGTTTCGCCGACTGCGATTCCGGCGTTTCCTGCGCACGCAGGGCGAAGACATAGCCGGTGACAGGCCTGTTCTCTTCCTTGCGCAGCTCGATCTCATCCAGGCTGAGCACGACAAAACCGGCTTCGGCGGCGCGTTTGCGCAAATACGCTTCGCCATGCTGGTAGCGCCCGCTCTTGCCGGCCTGATACCGCGCGCCGACACCCTTCTCCACGGTGGCCACGAACAGGCCATCATCCGGCAGCGCAGCGCGCACGGCTTCGAACAGCCCGCGCAGGTCACCGAAATACGACAGCACGTCGGCCGCAGCGACGAGATCATAACCGGCCGGATGCTTGCCCAGCTCCGCGACGATCTCGCCGACCGTCAGCGTGTCATACAGTTTTCGCGCGCGGGCTTTCTCGACCATCTTGGGCGACAGGTCGACGCCATCGAGATGCTTCACCAGCCCGTGCAATTCGGGAGCGAGAAGCCCGGTGCCGCAGCCAAGGTCGATGGCGCGTGCCGCCACCTTGCCCTCGCCCAGCGCAGTACGCACGGCGGCGGCGACCTGCTGCGGCGCGCGGTAGTCGAGCCAGCCGACCAGCTTTTCGTCGAAACTGTCGGCGAAGGCATCGAAGAGTGCTGCGACATAGGCCTCGTTGGCCTTCTCGGGCGCTTCGCCGGCCAGTACCGCCACCATATGGCGGGCTTCCGCATGGCCGGGATCGAGCGCCAGCATGCGGCGATAGGTGATCAGCGCATCGGCACGGCGGTCGAGGCGCACCTGCAGGCGCGCCACCTGATGCAGTAGCAAGTCTGAATGCGGCGCTGCGGCGAGCGAGGCCTGCAGGCGCTCGAGCCGCGTGGCCAGCGTCTCGCCAAGCCGCAGCTGCGCCAGTGCGCTATGCACAGGATCGACGGCGGCCGCGACCGGTGCTTCGGCCGGCGCCACTTTCCGCACGCCGCCCAGCCCCAGCAGCATGTCGCTGATCGCGGTGACGCCGGCAAAGCCGGTGGGCGAACGGCGGACCAATCCGCCATCACCACCGGCTTTTTTCTGCGCCCGCCGCGACTTGCGATTCATGCGTGTTAGCGGCGTTCCAGCGGCTTGTACTTGATGCGGTGCGGCTGGTCGGCATCGGCGCCGAGACGGCGCTTCTTGTCGGCCTCGTAATCCTGGTAATTGCCCTCGAACCACTCGACATGGCTGTCGCCCTCGAAGGCCATGATGTGGGTGGCCAGGCGGTCGAGGAACCAGCGATCATGGCTGATGACGATGGCACAGCCGGCGAAATTCTCCAGCGCCTCTTCCAGCGCGCGCAGCGTATCGACGTCCAGATCGTTGGTCGGTTCGTCGAGCAGCAGGACATTGGCGCCGGTCTTCAGCATCTTGGCCAGATGCAGGCGATTACGTTCACCGCCTGACAGCATGCCGACCTTCTTCTGCTGGTCGGCGCCGCGGAAGTTGAACCACGAGCAGTAGGCGCGGCTCGGCACTTCGCGCTTGCCCAGCACGATCATGTCGTTGCCCTCGGAGACTTCCTCCCAGACGGTCTTCTTGTCGTTCAATGAGTCACGGCTCTGATCGACATAACCGAGCTGCACACTGTCGCCGACGCGCAGCGTGCCGGCATCGGGCTTTTCGCCGCCGGTGAGCATGCGGAACAGCGTGGTCTTGCCGGCGCCGTTCGGGCCGATGATGCCGACGATGCCGCCCGGCGGCAGCTTGAAGTCGAGATTGTCGATCAGCAGGCGGTCGCCGAAGCCCTTGCTCAGGCCCTCGGCTTCGATCACCACATTGCCCAGCCGCGGGCCGGCCGGGATGGTGATGGACACCTGATCGGCGGCCTTTTCGTTCTGCGCCTGCAGCATCTCTTCATAGGCCTTGAGGCGGGCCTTGGACTTGGCCTGACGCGCACGCGGGCTCTGGCGCACCCATTCCAGCTCCTGCGCCAGCGACTTGCGGCGGCTGTCCTCTTCCTTGCCTTCCTGGGCCAGGCGCTTTTCCTTCTGCTCCAGCCAGGACGAGTAGTTGCCTTCCCACGGAATGCCCGAGCCGCGATCCAGCTCGAGAATCCAGCCGGCGACGTTATCCAGGAAGTAGCGATCGTGGGTGATGGCCACGACGGTACCTTCGTATTCGTGCAGGAAGCGTTCGAGCCAGGCGACCGATTCCGCATCGAGATGGTTGGTCGGTTCGTCGAGCAGCAGCATGTCGGGCTTGGACAGCAGCAGGCGGCACAAGGCCACGCGGCGCTTTTCACCGCCCGACAGCTTGGTCACGTCCGCCTCGCCCGGCGGGCAGCGCAGCGCGTCCATGGCGATCTCAACGTTCCGTTGCAGATCCCAGGCATTGGCGGCGTCGATCTTTTCCTGCAGCTCGGCCTGCTCGGCGATCAGCGCGTTCATCTCGTCGTCGTCGGTGACTTCACCGAACTTCATCGAGACTTCCTCGAAGCGGTCGAGCAAAGCCTTGGTCTCGGCGACGCCTTCCATCACGTTGCCGAGCACGTCCTTGCTGGGATCGAGCTGCGGTTCCTGCGGCAGATAGCCGACCTTGACGCCATCGGCCGCCCAGGCCTCGCCCGTGAATTCCTTGTCGAGCCCGGCCATGATCTTGAGCAGCGTCGACTTGCCGGCGCCGTTCGAGCCCAGCACGCCGATCTTGGCGCCCGGCAGGAAGCTGAGCCAGATACCCTTCAGAACCTCCTTGCCGCCCGGATAGGTCTTGGCCAGGTCCTTCATCACGTAAATATACTGGTACGACGCCATTTTTCGCTCCGGGCGTTGGAAGTCTAAAATCCGGCCGATTTGTACAGAAATGGGCCTGTTTATGCCAGCATCAGCGCCCGGACATGGGCCGCCGACGCGCTGGCCAGCGCCTGCAGGTCGTAGCCACCTTCCAGCGCGGAAACCACTCTTCCCTGCGCGGTCCGGCCGGCCACCTGCAGCAGCTTTTCAGTGATCCAGTAGTAGTCCTGGTCGGTGAACTGCAGCTGGGCCAGCGGGTCGGCGACATGGGCATCGAAGCCAGCCGAGATGATGAGCAGTTCAGGTGCAAACTGCTCCAGTTTGGGCAAAAGCGAGCGTTCGCAGGCGGCGCGGAATTCGGCCGAGCCGGCATAGGGCCGCAGCGGCACATTCACGATGTTGCTGGCGACGCCATGTTCGCCCGCCGCGCCGGTGCCCGGATACAGCGGCATCTGGTGCGTGGAGGTGTAGAACAGCCCGGCATCGGATTCGAAGGCGGCCTGCGTGCCGTTGCCGTGATGCACGTCGAAATCGACCACGGCCACGCGCTGGAGACCCCAGCGGTCGCGCGCATGCGCGGCACCGATGGCGACGTTATTGAACAGGCAGAAGCCCATCGCCTGGTCGGGCTCGGCATGATGGCCGGGCGGGCGCACGGCACAGAAGGCATTGCGCAGCTCGCCGCCCATCACGGCATCCACCGCGGCGCAGACCGCGCCGGCTGCCCGTAACGCCGCCTCGCCCGACCCGGACGAGACCACCGTATCGCCATCGACATAGTTGAGCCCGCGCGGCGGGATGGCAGCCATCACCTGGTCCAGATAGGCGCCGGGATGCACCCGGCTGATCTGCGCCGGAGTGGCACGGGGCGCCTCACGACGATCCAGATAGAGAAACTCTTCCCCTTCCAGCCGGGCCAGGATGGCGCGCAGCCTATCCGCGCATTCAGGATGGCCTTCTCCCGTGTCATGGGCAAGGCAGGCCGAATGGCTGTACAGGCCGGTTACCATCGACACTCCTTAACCATATGGTTCGCCCCTCGGAGCCTTCACAAAGCTGTTCCCACCCGTCGGCAACCCGTCGTGCGGCCAGAAAAAGGCAGGACCTTGCTGAATAGGCCGTATACAATAGATCACGCAGGCGCCGAAATCAGCAACCCCGCTGCGATGGGGCCAATGGCGCCGCGTCCGGGGGAAACGCCGAGAGGGTCGGCTCGGGACCTTTTACTGGGTGGCAGAGGAAGCAATGAAAGTCTGGAGTCAGGTTCTGGTTGTCGGCGTCATCGCCGCCAGCGCTGCAGCTGCGTTCATTTACCGCGACAGTCTGCCATTCATCGGCGGTCAGCCTGCTGCGACGCGCCCGGCTGGAAGCAGCGCCCCCGCCCTTCCGGTCGAGGCTGTGCCGGTACGCCGCATGGAGATCACCCGCACCATCGAAGCCGTCGGCACCGCGCAGGCCAACGAGGCCGTCACCATCACCGCGAAGGCCACCGGCATTGTCGAGCGGCTGAATTTCCAGGACAGCCAGGTTGTGAAGGCCGGCGTCATCCTGGTGGAACTCGAAGCTGCCGAAAGCTCGGCCAATATCGGCGCACTGCGCGCCGCCCGCGATGGCGCCAGGATGGCTTATGATCGCGCCAAACAGCTGATCGAGAGCAAGGTTGTGGCCCAGGCCCGCCTCGATGAGCTGTCAAAGACATACGAGGCCGCCGAAGCGCGGCTGCGCGCCGAACAGGCGAAATTCTCCGACAGCGTGATCCGCGCGCCGTTCAGTGGCAAACTCGGCCTGCGCAAGGTCAGCCTCGGTGCCCTGGTGCGGCCGGGCGATGTGATCACCACGCTGGACGACACTTCGGTGATCAAGCTGGAATTTGAGATTCCGGAAACCGTGCTGGGTGGCGTGACCATCGGCAATACCGTGAGCGCCAAAGCAACATCGATGCCTGATCGCAAGTTCGAAGGCGTGGTCACCACCATCGACAGCCGTATCGATCCTACCACCCGCGCCGTGCGCGTGCGCGCGCAGATCCCGAACAGCGACGATGCGCTGAAACCCGGCATGTTCATGACGGTGGCGCTCAGCGTCGGCAAGGTGCCCGATGCGATGATGGTGCCCGAAGAATCGCTGCTGGCGCAGGGCGGCGAACAGTTCGTGTTCGTGATCCGCGACGGCAAGGCAACCCGTACGCGCGTGACCATCGGTCAGCGCCTGCCCGGCCTGGCGCAGATTACCAACGGCCTGCATGCCGACGACCAGGTCGCCGTCACCGGCCTGCAGCAGCTGCGCGACGGCTCCCGCGTGCGTCAGACCAATGCCCAGGGCGGCACGCCGCCGGTTTCGGGCAGCCCGGCCCAGAAATCCTCCAGCTAATAGACGGCAGCGCGAGGCAGCGTCATGGTTCTCTCGGATGTTTCGATCAAGCGGCCGGTCTTCGCCACCGTCATGTCGCTGGTGCTGATCATTTTCGGCATGTTCGCGCTGCGCGGTATGGCCGTGCGAGAATATCCCGACATCGATCCGCCGGCCGTGAATGTCACCACGATCTATCGCGGTGCCTCGGCGGAGATCATCGAGAGCAAGATCACGCAGGTGATCGAGGATGCGGTCGCCGGCATCGAAGGTATCCGCACCATCACCTCGGCCAGCCGCGAGGAATCCAGTTCAATCAGCATCGAATTCAACCTGAGCCGCAATGTCGACGCCGCCGCCAACGACGTGCGCGACAAGGTGGGCCGCATCCTGTCGCGCCTGCCGGACGAGGCCGACCAGCCGATCATTGCCAAGACCGAAGCCGATGCACGGCCGATCATCTACATCTCGCTGTTCAGCGAGCGCCTGAGCCTGCTGGAGCTGACCGACTATGCCGACCGTTACCTGGTCGACCAGTTGTCGATCATCGATGGCGTTGCCTCGGTGAATATCTATGGCGCGCGCCGTTATTCGATGCGCGTCTATCTCGACCGCATGGCCATGGCCGCCCGTAATGTTACGGTGCAGGATATCGAAGAGGCGATCCGACGCCAGAATGTCGAACTGCCGTCCGGCCGCATCGAAAGCAACATGCGGGAATTCACCGTGCGCGCCGAATCCGGCCTGCGCACCGCGGCGCAGTTCCGCAACATCGTGCTGCGCGAACAGGACGGCTATCTGCTGCGGCTCGGCGAAGTCGCCAAGGTTGAGCTGGGTGCCGAGGACGAGCGCACCGAGCAGCGTATCAACGGCGCGACCGCCATCGGCCTCGGCATCATCCGGCAGTCCAAGGCCAATGCGATGGACATTTCCAACGGCGTGACCGCCACCGTCGCCCGCCTGCAGGGCAGCCTGCCGACCGGCGTGCGGATGGAAGTGAGCTACGATCAGTCGAAATTCATCAGCCAGTCGATCTACGAGGTGTTCCACGCCCTGGCGGTGGCGCTGGCTCTGGTGATCGGCGTGATCTTCCTCTTCCTGCGCTCCTGGCGCGCCACGCTGATTCCGGCCATTGCCATTCCGGTCTCGGTAGTGGGCTCGTTCATCGTGATCGGCGCGCTGGGCTATTCGATCAACGTGCTGACCCTGCTGGCGCTGGTGCTGGCCATCGGCCTGGTGGTCGATGATGCCATCGTGGTGCTGGAAAATATCCATCGCCGTATCGAGCTGGGCGAACCGCCGCTGCTGGCCTCCTTGCGTGGTGCGCGCCAGATCGGCTTCGCCGTGATCGCCACTACCGTGGTGCTGATTGCCGTTTTCGTGCCGATCTCGTTGATGGAAGGCAATACCGGCCGCCTGTTCCGCGAATTCGGCATCTCGGTTGCCGCCGCTGTGCTGTTCTCTGGCTTCGTCGCGCTGACGCTGACGCCCATGATGTGTTCCAAGCTGCTGCATGAGGCCAAGGAGGAAGGCTGGTTCTACCATGTGACGGAGAAGTTCTTTGTCGCCATGAGCAATGGCTACGGCCGCCTGCTTCGCTTCTCGCTCAATGCGCCGACCATCGTGCTGGGCATCGGCGCGCTGGTCTCGGTCGCAGCCTTCCTGATGTTCAAGGCCCTGCCGCGTGAATTCGCCCCGACCGAAGATCGCGGCGTGTTCTTCGTCATTGTCGAGGGACCAGAAGGCGCCTCCTACGACTACACGCGCAAGAATGTCATCGCCATCGAACAGGCCCTGGAGCCCTTCGTGAAATCCGGCGCGGTGACGGTGGTGCAGTCCAACGTTGCGCCGGCCTGGGGCGGGCGCCCTTCGCCGGTGAATTCCGCCTTCGTCGTTGTCCGCATGGCCGACTGGGCCGACCGCAACGTCAAGCAGCAGGAGGTCGCCCGTCAGGCCTTCCAGCGTCTGCTGGCGCTCACCGGCGTACGGGCCATCGTCGTGAACCCGCCGAGCCTCGGCCTGCCCGGCGCGCAGACGCCGGTGCGTTTCGTCCTTGGCGGCGCCACCTATGCCCAGCTGGACGAATGGTCGGATCGCATCATTGCCCGCGCCCTGCAGAACCCCAATCTGCTGGGCGTGAAGAAAAACTACCAGCCGACGCGGCCCGAGGTGCAGGTGCAGATTGATCGCGACCGCGCCGCCGACCTGGGCGTCAATGTCGAGACCATCGGCCGTACCCTGGAAACCATGCTGGGCTCGCGCGAGGTGACCAACTTCCAGCGCGATGGCAAGCAGTACAAGGTGCTGGTGCAGGCTCCGGTCGAACAGCGCGTGACGCCGAATGACCTGAACAACATCTATGTGCGCGGCAGCAATACCGGCGGCAAGCTGGTGCCACTGGCCAGCCTCGTCACGCTGAAGGAAAGCGCCAACGCCCGTGAACTGAACCGCACCGACCGGCTGCGGTCCGTGATGGTCGAGGCGTCGCTGGCGCCGGGCTATACGCTGGGCCAGGCCCTGGACTATCTCGACGAAGTCGCTGCCGAAGTGCTGCCGCCAGAAGTGCGCATCTCCTATGCCGGGCAGAGCCGCGAATACAAAGATTCGTCGGCTGCGATCTACATCACCTTCGCGCTGGCGCTGATCGTGGTGTTCCTGGTGCTGGCCGGCCAGTTCGAGAGCTGGATCCATCCGATCATCATCATCATGTCGGTGCCGCTGGCCGTCACCGGCGCGCTGGCCGGATTGCTGCTGGCCGGGCAGACGCTGAATATCTACAGCCAGATCGGCATCATCATGCTGGTCGGCCTGATCGCCAAGAACGGCATTCTGATCGTGGAATTCGCCAATCAGCTGCGCGACGAGGGCCAGGCCATTTTCGAAGCCGTGCTGAATGCCTCGATCGCCCGCCTGCGGCCGATCCTGATGACCACCATCGCCACCATCTTCGGCGCCGTACCGCTCGCCTTCGCACATGGTGCTGGCGCCGAGTCGCGTTCGGCCCTGGGCTGGGTGATCGTCGGCGGCATGACCTTCGCCACCCTGCTCAGCCTGTTCGTGGTGCCGGTGCTGTACCTGCTGCTGGCCCGCTTCACCAAGCCGGCCGGCTTTATTGCCCGCAAGCTCAGCGAACTGGAAAAGCGGCCGGACATCGACGCCGGCAAGGCCGAGCCGGCCGAATAGCCATCCGGCCTACCTCCTGTGGGGTACCTGTTCGAAGGGACAGGTTACCAGTTGATAACCTAGACTAAGAAGGTCTCGCGCCCCCCTTATAGCCGGCCAGCTAGAATCATTCTCAACAGGATATCCGGCCGACGATGACTAAAAGTAACACTCAGCCTTCTGATACCACCTCCGATAAGGAATTTGGGGTGGCGGTCGCCAGTGCCCAGGCGGCAGTGGCAGGGCTGTCCGACAAGTATATTGGCTGGGTCAACGACGACCTGAAGCGCCTGGACGTCGCCATTGCCGGCGTGACCGACGGCAACAATGCCGCGGCCCTGCGCGAGGTGTATGGCGTCGCCCATGACATCAAGGGCCAGGGCAGCACCTTCGGCTATCACCTGATCACCGATATCGGCCAGTTGCTCTGCCGCTATGCCGAGCGCGCCATCGAGCGCAAGAAAGTGGATCGCGCCGTGATCGATGCTCATGTCGAGGCATTGCGCACCGTGGTCGACAATCGCATCCAAGGCCCGGCCGGCGAACTCGGCCGCGAGATCATCGATGCCCTCAAGGGCGTTGCCGAACGCAGCTTCGCCTAAACCCGGCGCTCACTCAGCCGCACGGTCCGCTGCACGACGGAACGGCCCGGCATAATCGGCGCGCACCTGCCGCCGTCGGTCCGGCCCGAAATAACCGCCATCCCGGATAAATTTGCGCGGCCGCTCGACCATCTCGCGCAACCGGCTCTCGACCGCCTTCGGCGCCAGCGGCAGTGCCAGCACTTCGTTGACACCGGCATCCAGCGCACGGCGGATGCGTTCACGCGTCACCGTGCCGGTCACGATGACGGCGGGCAGGAAGGGTGCGGGCGAGTCTGGATCGCGACGCAGCCGGGTGATGAGGTTGAGCCCGTCCTCGCCGGGAAGCTCCCAACGCACGATGACGGCATCGACACGCAGTCCCGCCACGCTGCCATTGGCCTGCGGAACGCCTTTCAGCAATGTCCAGGCCTGCGCCGAATTCGGCACGATATGCGGCGTCTTGATGCGCAACGTGGCCGCCAGCCGGCGCCATGTCGAGGCGACATCCGCATCGGGCTCCACGACAAGCAGGTTCAGCCGGTTGAGGTCGTAAGGCATGCTTGCCCGCTTGGGCCAGGCTCCAGGGAATGTGATCTGCGCCGGTGGACGGCGGCGGCGGTTTGGCCCACTTTACCATCGATGCTTTCAGGCTGCGACTGGCAGCCGCACCGCCCGCGAGATCACGATGCCGACTGTCAGCGACGATTTTCATTATTACGATCCGGCCCAGGGCCACGGCCTCAGACACGATCCCTTCAAGGCCATCGTCGGCCCGCGTCCTGTCGGCTGGATCTCGTCACGCGATGCGAAGGGCCGCGTCAATCTCGCGCCCTACAGCTACTTCAACGCCTTTCATGACAAGCCGCCCATCGTGGCCTTCGGCAGCACCGGCTGGAAAGACAGCATCCGCAATGTCCAGGAGACCGGCGAATTCGTTGCCAGCCTGGCCACGCGGCCATTGGCCGAGGCGATGAACCAGACGGCCGCCACGGTGGATGCCGATGTGGATGAGTTCACGCTGGCCGGCGTGACACCGGCGCCCTGCCGCAAGGTGGCGGTGCCGCGCGTGGCCGAAAGCCCGACCGCGCTGGAATGCAAACTGCTGCAGGTGATCCAGCAGCATGATCTGGAAGGCCGGCCGCTGGATGCCTGGAT
Source organism: Alphaproteobacteria bacterium (assembly GCA_018336035.1). Lineage (GTDB taxonomy): Bacteria > Pseudomonadota > Alphaproteobacteria > Ferrovibrionales > Ferrovibrionaceae > Ferrovibrio. Next base: position 67,587 of record JAGXRD010000147.1, read on the forward strand.
GGCACTCGGCCAGGTGGTCGGCGTGCATATCAACCGGGCCTATCTGAAGGACGGCCTGTTCGATGCCGGCGCGGCGCGGCCCATCATGCGTTCGGGCTATCTGGCGGATTACTTCGAGGCGACGCCGGAGACCCTGTTCCGCATGGTTCGGCCCAAATGACCTGGATCCCCAAATGACCTGGATCAATGTCGATCCTCGTTTTGCAGCGCAGTAGTATTCCGGTCAGGCCGCCTGCGACCCCTCGCCGCGCCCGCAGCCGGGCAGAGGGTCTAGCCAGCCGGATCGCCCGGGCCTAATATCCGGCCACCAGCAAGGACGTTGCGTAAAGCCCCATGGATTACGAAACCCTCTTCAGCCAGGCAGTCGAACGGCTGCACAGCGAGAAGCGCTACCGGGTGTTCACAGAACTCGCCCGGAATTGCGGCAGCTTCCCTGTGGCCGATAACCACAGCGGCATCGGCCCTGCGAAGATCACCATGTGGTGCTCGAACGACTATCTCGCCATGGGCCAGAACCCGGTGGTGATCGAGGCCCTGCAGCAGGCCGCCCAGCAATTCGGTGCCGGCGCCGGTGGCACACGCAATATTTCCGGCAACAGCCACGCGATTGTCGAGCTTGAGCGCGAACTGGCCGACCTGCACGGCAAGCAGGCGGCACTCGCCTTCATGTCGGGCTACATCGCCAATCAGACCTCGCTGTCGACCATCGCCAAGCTGATGCCCGGCTGCGTCATCCTGTCGGATGCCGACAACCACAATTCGATGATCGAGGGCATCCGCCAGGCCGGCTGCGAGCGGCAGATCTGGCGGCATAACGATGTCGCGCATCTGGAAGAACTGCTTCAGGCCATTCCAGCCGACCGGCCGAAGCTGATTGCTTTCGAGAGCGTCTACTCGATGGATGGCGACATCGCGCCGATCCACACGATCTGCGACCTCGCCGACAAATACGACGCCATGACCTATCTCGACGAAGTGCATGCCGTTGGCCTCTACGGCAATCGCGGCGGCGGCATTGCCGATCGCGACAATGCGATGCATCGCATCCACATCATTCAGGGCACGCTGGGCAAGGCCTTCGGCGTGGTCGGTGGCTATATCGCCGGCAGTGCCACGATCATCGACGCCGTGCGGTCTTATGCCCCGGGTTTCATCTTCTCGACCGCGATGCCGCCGGCCATTGCCGCCGCGGCTGCCGCCAGCGTGCGCTACCTGAAGCGCAGCCAGGTCGAGCGTGCCCGCCACCAGGAACGCGCCGCCACGCTACGCCGGATGCTGCTGGCTGCCGGTCTGCCGGTGCTGGTCAACCAGAGCCATATCGTGCCGGTGATGGTGGGCGATGCCGCCCTGTGCAAGGCCGCCTCCGACATGCTGCTGGCCGACCACGGCATCTATATCCAGCCGATCAACTATCCCACGGTGCCGCGCGGCACCGAACGGCTGCGCATCACGCCGACACCGGTCCACACCGACGCCATGATGCAGGCGCTGACCAATGCCCTGCTGGATGTCTGGCAGCGGCTGGGACTGCGCCGTCAGGCAGCCTGACCCCGGACCTGCCCGCGGCCGGGCAGGGTTATCGGATTTACACTCTTTTCTGGACTACCCCTGATAGTACTACACCTGCTCCCTCGTTCCGGGTTCAGGATGTCCCAGCGCAATTTCCAATCTCTGCCGGATTTCGGCTTCAGTATCGAGCATGTGCGGCAGTTGCAGGCCCGCATGGCGCGGCCGCATTTCATCTATATCTCTGGCCCGGCCGGCGGCGGCAAGACCAAGGCCGCGCTGCTGCTGGCCTGGACTTTCTTCCAGGCCTATCGGCGGCCCTTCCGTATCGACGGCCAGGACATGACAACCGCGCAGATTCGCCAGGCCGCCATCGACCAGACTGCCGGCATCCTGTTCCACGACCTCGCCTCGGCGCATGACTACCTGAAAGCCGGCTACTGCTTTGATTGTCGCATGACGGCGATCGGCATCGCCTTCGACGGACTGCCGACTGCAGGCTACGCCCATGCGCATCTGGTGTCTCAGTTGCCAGGGCTGGCCACGCGCGAAGACGTCATTGTCATCGGTATCGACCGCGCCGACGAAGACGGTATCGAGCGCTACACGGTCGACATGCTGGCGTCGTAACGACTCGATATTGCGCTGTCTTGTCGCAGTCGCGACGTTGCACGGCAACCATTGATTTCCATCAACGCTCCGCCTGCGAATTGCAGGCACGTTCCCGTCATCGCGGCCACAGTGGCTGCGGAGTCCGCGGCTATGCCGCGAAGAAACGGAGCGGATTATGCGTATCGCGAAAATTCTGGCAGTCGCCATAGGTGCCACCCTCATTCTTGGCAGCGCAGCACTGGATGCCACGGCTCAGGACGGCAAGACGGCCGGCGATTTCATGGTGCGCGGCCGACTCATCGGACTGATCCCCGATGAAAGTTCCACGGTCAGCACGATCGGCGGCGAGGTCGATGCCAGCAACGAGTGGACCGGGGAAGTCGACTTCTCGTATTTCCTGACCGACAACATTGCCGCAGAGTTGATCGCCGCCACCACCAAACATCAGATGGGTGTCAATGGAAGCAGTTCCGGGAATGTCGATCTCGGCAATGTCTGGCTGCTGCCGCCGACGCTGACCCTGCAATACCACTTCGCGCCGAAGTCGACGATCAGCCCGTATATCGGCGCCGGCGTGACCTATGCGGTGTTCTACAACAAGGATATCGCCTCGGGCCTGCGCAGCGTGAAATACGACAATGCCTGGGGCTATGCGCTGCAGGCCGGCGTCGATTACAGCCTGGGTGGCAACTGGTATTTCAACGCCGATGTGAAGAAAATCTTCCTCAACACCGATGTCACCGTCGTCACCAATGCCGGCGCGGTGGTCCGTGCCGACGCGGATCTTGATCCCTGGGTCGTCGGCGTCGGCTTCGGCTATAAATTCTGAAACATCGCTGCCCGTCGTATTCCCACCCTCGTCGGGCAGCATCCAGCGCCCCCGCCAGTCACGGCGGGGG
>JAGXRD010000148.1 GCA_018336035.1 Alphaproteobacteria bacterium
TCCAGCGCCTGCATGACGCGCAACGGAGAGCGCGGGCCATCGGGCCGGGCAGCGGCATCGGAGTTAACTGTTGTGTCGTTCATATTTTTGAATACAATTCCATTATCGGAACAACACTACTGCTACCTGCAGCGTGTGAGCTGGATCATGCAGCCAGTCGAGGACCGAGCGCAACCAATTCGACGAGAGTGCAACCGGAGGAAACATGAAGAAAGTTCTAGGAATGCTGGTCCTTGCTGCAGTGGCAAGCACCACCTGTGCGGCCGGGATGGCCTTGGCGCAGGACGGCAAGAAGATAAATTTGCGGGTCGCAGACTCTTTCCCCACCGGCCATTTCATCCCGAAATACTCCACCTTGCCCTGGATGGAGCAGGTGACCAAGCGCACCAACGGGCAGGTCACATTCGAATATTTCCCGGCCCAGCAGCTCGGCAAGGCGCCGGATCTGCTGAACCTGACCCAGAGCGGCGTCGCGGATATCGGCTATGTCGGGATGTCCTACGTGTCCGACAAGATGCCGCTCTCGGCCGTCGCGCAGCTGCCGGGCAGCTTCACCACGGCCTGCCAGGGCACCATGGCCTACTGGAAGCTCGCCAAGGGCGAGACGATGAACAAGAATGAATTCGGCGCCAACAAGGTCAAGCCGCTTTTCGCCATCGTGCTGGAGCCTTACCAGATCTACACGGCGAACAAGGAAGTGCGCACCACGGACGACGTGAAGGGGCTCAAGCTGCGCAGCACCGGTGGCGCGATGGACATCTTCACCCGCAAGATCGGCGCGATCCCGGTGCGCATGGCAGCGCCGGAAGTCCGCGAGTCGCTATCGCGCGGCACACTGGACGGATTGATCTTCCCGAATGAAAGCGTGCTGTCATATGACCTACAAAGCTTCGTGAAGTTCGGCACCAAGGGCGGCAACTTCGGCAGCTTCGTTGCCAGCTATGTGGTCGGCGACGCGGTCTGGAAGAAACTACCGAAAAACATTCAGACGATCATGCTGGAAGAAGGCGAAAAGGCCACGGCGCATATCTGCAAGGAAATCGATACCAATATCGAGAAAGCCCAGCAGCAGCTCGCTGCTGCCGGCGTGAAGTACCACACGATGACGCCAGCCGAGCGCAAGCCGTTCGAGGATGTCTCAGATGAAGTCGCCAAGGAATGGGCCGATGGTCTGGACAAGCGCGGCAAGCCGGGCAGCCAGGTGCTGAAGGAATTCCGCGCCGCACTTGCCGAGTACAGCAAGAACTGACCGGTTCGAAATACAGGGACAGAAAAGCCCTGGCCTATGCCAGGGCTTTTTATTCTCGACGTTATCCGGGTCAGAGAAATTGGTCAGCCGGAGCGCGAGGAGACTTTGTCCCGCGCCACCGGCCCGGCTGCCTCCGGATTCCGACCTGATCTATGCACTTGGCAGACCTGCCACCTGCTGGGCGAGAATGTGGTGCTGAGTACCTCTTCCAGCTCGGTCTCGACCGCGGGTCCAGCCAGCAGGACCTGACCTGCGTCGGAGACGGCGTCCGGCCGACCGCAGCTATGCGAGGAGAGTTTGAACGAGGCGACGCAGCACGTATCACTGGTCTTTCGGAGCGAACTGCACGGCGTATATTGAACGATGTCGTCGATAGTGGCCTACTTGCATCGGAAACTCCGAAAGGACCAGTATCTCTTCGCTTTCCCGTTGAAACGCTGGATGTACTGTTTCCCCAGTTATTTCCTGACCAGCCGATGACACGCCGTGAGAACAGGTCGATGACCATGGCGAGATAGGCGAAGCCCTCCGTGGTCTTAATATAGGTAATGTAGGTCACCCATGCGGTGTCCGGGACATCGACGTCAAACTGCCGGGCCAGGGTATTATCGACTACGGCCGATGGCTTGCCGCCATGGGTACCAGGCCGGCGCCGATAGCCGATCTGAGCTTTGATTCCGGCCAATCGAGCGAGACGCGCAATGCGGTTGGCGCAGCTGGTCTCGCCTTGGTCCTGCAGGTCGTCATGCAGCTTGCGACAGCCATAGACCTTCCCGCTCTGCTTCCAGGCATCCTCGATCAGCCGGGTCTGGCGAATGTCTCCTGTGCTCGCCTGCTCACCGGGTGCCTGAGCCAGGCATAGAAGCCGCTGGGATGGACGCTCAAACAGCGGCACATGGCGCGGACGCCGAACTGCCCGCGATGCTCGGACACAAACGCGTACTTCACTTTGCATCCTTGGCGAAGTACGCGGCCGCTTTTTTTTGGATGTCGCGCTCCTCGGTGACCCGCGCCAGTTCCCGCTTCAGCCGCCGGTTCCTGTCCCAGCTTAAGGCGAATAAGGGGCGTATCATCAATGTCGGGTCAATCGCCAGTTTCGCCGCCACGACAGGTGGCGTCGGTTACGGCGCCTCGAAAGGTGCTGTTCTGTTGATGACTAAGGCTATGGCGGTTGAACTGGCCCAGCTAGAAATTCGGGTCAATGGTATAGCGCCTGGTTTGATGATTACGCCCATGCCCTTGGAGAAGACGGTCTTGTCTGGCGACTTGGTCGAATTCGACGCCACGCCATACGCAGGCGATGCTTATTTCAAGGATTGGCCAAAGACACTTGACAAGGTCGCCGCCCTCAATCCGAAGGTACTCGTCCCGGGCCGTGGAGCTGCTCTGACCACTCCTGATGAAGTGGCCAAGGGCCTTGCTGGTACGCGGGCGTTCGTCGTCGATGTCTACGAAAGCGTGAAAGCCGGTGCGACTGCGGGGCGTGATCTGAAGGTTGTCTACCAAGAGACGATCGAGGAACTGCGCCCCAAGTATGGCCACTGGGTTATTTTCGACCATTGCATGCCGTTCGATGTCACGCGCTGCTATGACGAGGTCACACAGTACGCTGCCCCCCGGATTTGGACTGCCGAGCGTGACATTCAGATGTGGAAGGCCTTGGAAGGCTAAGAACTAGCAGGCCGCTGAAAAAGGGAGATCGCGTCCTGTATCTTGGGTGTTTCCGCGGCGGGTTGACCCTGCGTTTGTGACGATGCGCGGATTACCGCGGGTATCCCGGATCTGAAGTTCATCTAAAGCCGGGCAAAGTCATCATCCAGACCCTTTAGCGCATCGTTCACCGACTCACGGATCTGCCGAAGGGGGTGATCCGAAGCGATCCGCTCTTCAATGTCACATAGAAAACAGCGGACCTGTCGAACGATCTTCTTTGCGCGTGACAACCTCCCAGCAACAACACGAGAGAATCACACATCGCATCAGAAGTCGAGCCCTTCTCAGCAGCGTGCTAGCGCCGACGTCCCTGGAGTAATCTCATACAAGTACAGAGACTGAAGAGTTTCAGGCATCTCTCTTCGACACCACAACCAGCAGGCTGCACGGTGAGTGGGCGAGCAGCGAAGCGCCGACGGAGCCACCCCACCACCGGGCCAGCGCGCTCTGTTCGCGATGACCGACCACGATCAGATCCGCGCCGACCTCGTGCGCCATTCGGCCGATCTCCTCGGCGGGGTTGCCCTCGCTGAGGCGCGTTTCGACGGAGAGGCCCGCCCGCCGCAACTCTTCCGCGCCCACCGCCAGCACGCCGTGCACTTCCTGATATTCACGCTCTGGCAAGTCTGAGGGTACCGCCGCTTCAGCAAGCGCGACACCCAGCTCATGGGCGACGACGGCGAGGAGATAGACACGGGCATGGCAAAGCGAGGCCAACTCGCCCCCCTGATCCAGCGCTTCACGGCCGGCCCGGGTGCCGTCATAGGCCAGGAGGATCGTCCGGTACATCGTGGTTCTCCTTCCGTGAGTACCGTGGAAAGCTTTTCCCGGGCCGGGCTGCGGACAGAGCGGGCGGCCGGGCTTTGTCTCTAATGTCTGGACAGTCGATAGATAGCTACCTATTACTATAACAAACGAACCATTTAGGCAATGAAATGAAGCTGCCTCTCAACGATCAGGAACGATTCGGCCTCCACCTCGGGCTGGTCGCCCGGCTGTGGCGCGCCGAGATCGACCGACGGCTGGCCGCCTTCGGCCTCACCCAATCCCGCTGGTTGACGGTGTTGCATCTTTCTCGGCTGGCCGAAGCGGCGACCCAGCGTGAATTGGCTGAGGCGGTCGGGGTGCGGGGGCCGACCCTGGTGCGCACGTTGGATCGGCTTGAAGCCGAGGGGCTGATCGAACGCCGGACAGAAGCTGGCGACCGCCGCACCAAATCGGTTCACCTGCGCACGGGGGCCGTTCCCGTTCTGGAACGCATCGAAAGGACCGCGGCGGCAGTGCGTGCGGAAATTTTCTCCGACATATCCCCTGCCGAGGTGACGACCTGTTTGAAGGTCTTCGAGAAGATCGCCGGCAAGCTGGGCCGCGCGGAAACGACGATGCAGCTTACGCACGAAATACCGATGGACAGGTGAGCCATGGACCAGCGTGTGAGCCGCCTGGAGCGCCAGAGCGACGATCCTGAAACCGATCTGCGCACAGCCCCCGACAAGGAGACGAAGGCTGCGTCAGAGGCATTTTCCCCGCCTGGCCGCGCCCGGCCATGGCGACTATATGGCGCGATCCTAGCGGCGCTGATCGTTCTCGGGTCCGGTGGCTGGTGGCTGTGGCAACAATTCACCCACGTCTTCGTCACAGATGCCCGCGTTGTAGCTGACATCGTTGCCGTGAGCAGCCGGGTTCCCGGCTGGGTCACCGCCGTTCAGGTCATTGCGGGCGATTCCGTTCGCAAAGGCGACATACTGGTTCGGATCGACGACCGGGAAAGCCGCCTGCTCGTTCAGGAACTTGATGCGCAACTTGCGGGGATCGCCCGCCGCCGGGAGGAGATCGAAGCCCGCATCGTGCTCACCGATCGTCAGACCGACAGTCGTATTACCGCAAAACAGGCAGCAGTAAGGGCTGCGAAGGCCGCATTGGCAGCAACGACGGCGCAACGCGATCTTGCCAGACAAGACAATGATCGGGCTGAGAAGCTGGCGCCGAGCGGCGCCATCACCCGCGCGCGCCTGGACCAGACACGGGCGGCGCTGGAGACGGCGAAGCAACAGGTATTCAGCGCCCAGGCGGACTTGGAGAACACTCGCGCCGCCCTTACCGAGGCCGAAGCGGCACGCGAGGAGCTCAAGGTTCTGCAACGCCAGTTGGCCGAGCTCGTTCCGGAAGAACAGCGGCTACGCGCGCAACGGGAGCGCGCGGCGCTCGATCTCGAAGACCGTACCATCGTCATGCCATTCGACGGCGTTGTGGACCAGACCTTCGTGGACGCAGGCGAATACATCACGCCCGGCCAGCGTCTGCTGATGGTGCATGACCCGGAGCTAGTGCGCGTCGAGGCGAACGTCAAGGAGACCGAAATCCGCTTCTTCCAGCCCGGAAAGATCGTCACGATCACCGTCGATGCCCTGCCGGGGCGGCGCTTCGAGGGCACGGTCACGCGCGTCGGGCAGGCCGCCACTAGCGAGTTCGCCCTGCTGCCCAACCCAAACCCGAGCGGCAATTTCACCAAGATCACCCAGCGCCTGCCGGTGCGCATCGCCGTCCGGCAGGACGGCGGTGAGTTCAAGCCGGGCATGATGGTGGAGCTGGAGGCCAGGGCCGGTGACTAGCGCGCCCCGCCCGGACAGCATCGAGGGCCTGTTCGCCCGTTTCGGCCCGTCCTATCGCTGGCTGGTCACGGTGACGGTCATGATGGGCACCATCGCGACCATCCTGAGCGCCACCATCGTCAACGTGGCCCTGCCCGACATCATGGGCGCTTTCGGCATGGGCCAGGACAAGGCGCAGCTTCTCTCTACCGGCTTCCTCGCCGCGATGACCGGGACCATGCTGCTGAATGCCTGGATGGTCGAGACATTCGGCCAGCGCGCAACCTTTATGCTGGCGCTGACAGTCTTCATCACCGCCTCCGTCATGGGCGGGCTCGCCCCCGCCGAGGGCGTGCTGATCCTGGCCCGCGTCCTACAAGGCGGCGCGGCCGGCATCCTCCAGCCGCTCGCCATGCAAACGATCTTCCAGGTCTTCCCGCCGGAAAAGCGGGGTTCGGCCATGGGCATCTACGGCATCGGCGTGGTGCTGGCTCCTGCCTTGGGCCCGACGCTGGGCGGGATCATGGTGGACAGCTTCAACTGGCGCTATGTGTTCTTCATGGCCGGGCCGTTCTGCCTCATCGGCCTGTTCCTGGCCACGCTCTTCATGCCGGGCCGGGCAACTGCCGGACCGCCGCGCAAATTCGACTGGATCGGCTTCGGCCTGCTGACAGTGTTCCTGGTCACCTTGCTGAACGGATTGTCGAACGGGCAACGCTACGGCTGGATGTCCGATCCCATCCTGCGCGATTTCGCTATCGCCTTTGTCACGGGCATCGGATTCATTGTCTGGGAACTGCGTACACCGGCACCCATGCTCAATCTCAAGCTCTTCACGAACCGGGTCTATGCGGGCGCATCCGTCGTGGCCTTCATTTTTGGGGCGGGAATCTTCGGTTCGACCTTCCTGATTCCGCTGTTCGTGCAAACAATCCAGGGCTATACGCCGACACGATCGGGCCTCCTGTTGATGCCGGCGGGCCTGATCCTAGCGCTGGTTTTCCCGATTGCCGGACGGCTGACCGATAGAACGCCGGCCTATGCCACGGTCATGTTCGGGCTGGCGATCTTCGCGCTGTCGTCGTTCCTGATGACCGGCATCGATACTGATACGTCCTTCTGGCTGTTTGCCTGGTGGGTCATGCTCGGGCGGATCGGGCTTGGCTTCATCATGCCGAGCCTGAACGCCGGCGCCCTCAAGGCGCTCCCCATGACCCTGCTCGGCCAGGGCTCCGGCGCGATCAACTTCGTGCGCCAACTCGGCGGCGCCTTTGGCGTCAACCTGCTTTCAATTGCCCTCGAAAGACGCTCGCAGCTATACGTGGACAGCTTCACGGCGGCGCAGCACGCGGGCAACAGCACGACGACTGGGTTGCTGCGCGATGTAACCGGCTTGCTCGCGCAGGCCGGTGTACCGGAAGCGATTCGCCAGGCCGGGGCGATGAACTATCTCGGCCGCATGATCTACACCCAGGGCAATATGCTGGGATACCGCGACAGCTTTTTCATCGTCGGCGCGATCTTCCTGGCCGCCCTTGTTCCGGCGTTGATGATGCGCCGACGGCAGCAGCTCCCGCCCGCGAAATGATGTGAGGCGGCGTACCGCCGGCCATAAGGGGTGCGCCTCGGCCAGCCCGGTGAGAAACGGTATTCGTTACCGGTCAGCCGGCCACAACTTCGGCGCGTGATAAACCGCTCGAGCAAGGCAGGGCTGGCTCTCAATTGGTGCGGAGATCGATCGCATACTCGGATTGGGCATGTCCGTGGCGACGGCCGTTGCCCGGCAATTCGGCCGCACCTTCAGCCCGGAACCTTTGGTGATGGCCGGCTTGAACCGATTGAAGCAACACTGTTGCGCAACGGCGCAAGGGGGGTGTGATTCTTTCCGGTGAATGCCGCTTCGTTACGTCGTTACGCCAGCTCAGTCGGACTTGCATATGCTGCTTGCTCCCGTGCCGATTGCGATTGCTGGAGACCTGAGCCTAAACTTGGCGGGTTGATGACTGCTATACCGAAGAGCCAGACCGAACGGTATTGTGAGCGCCTGGCTGTGGCCGGCCGCGGTGCATCTCCGACGCAGGTCAGATCCTGCTGGCTAGACCCGCGGTCGTGACCGAGTTGAAAGAGGTATGGAGGCAGTCGGGCCGGTGGCGCGGGATAAAGTTTTCACGCCGCTCCGGCTGACCAATTTCTCCGACCCAGTTCACCTCGCAAATAAAAAGCCCTGGCATAGGCCAGGGATTCGCGGTCCTTGTATTTCGAACGGGTCAGTTCTTGTTGTACTCGGCAAGTGCGGCGCTGAATTCTTTCAGCACCTGGCTGCCCGGCTTGCCGCGCTTGTCAAGGCCGTCGGCCCATTCCTTGGCCACTTCGTCTGAGAGTCCGTTTGGAAGTTCACGGATGGGCGTTCCGGCGGAGCAGGTTGCCGCCCATGGCGACGAGGATCATGGCGTGGGAGAGGCGGCGCCAGCGGATCATCCAGCCGAAGGTCCTTTCGACCACCCAGCGGCGCGGCAGGATCTCGAAGCCCTGCTGATCGTCGGACCGGCGGATGATCTCGACGACGAAGTCGAGGAAAGCGGCGTTGTCCATCATGCCCTTGCGATCGTAGGCACCGTCGGCGAACAGATGCTTCACCCATGGCCAGCGCTTGCGGATCGCGTCCAGGATCATCTGTGCCCCGGCGCTGTCGGAGATGTCGGCTGTCGTCAGATTGACCATCAACAGCCTCCCGTCGGTATCGACCGCAATGTGGCGTTTGCGCCCGACGATTATCTTGCCCGCGTCGTAACCTCTCGCCTCGGCTTGCGGCGCCTTAACCGACTGGCTATCGATCACCACCGCCGACGGGCTCGCCTCGTGGCCGGCCCGCTCCCGGTCGACCATCAGCGCCACGTCGTGAATGGTCTGGAACAGGAAGCGCCGCGCCAGCTCGCGGAACCAGCCGTAGACCGTCCGCCAGGGGCCGAAGTGGATCGGCAGCATCCGCCACCCGCAGCCCGAGCGCACCAGATAGCGAACCGCGTTGATCACCTCACGGAAATCCACCTCTCGGGGACGACCCCGGCGCCCAGGCACCGGCATCAGCGGCGCAATCCGCTCCCACTCCTCGTCGGTCAGATCCGAGGGATAGCGCTTCGTCTTCCTGGCGATTTCGGCCATGCGACCCCGGCTCTGCTTCGTCCACATCCAAAGCTTGAATCACAGCCAGACCCCAGGCGAAACCCACAAATCACGAATTTCCAAACGGACTCTTAGCTGTGAAGTGGCTCTCATGGGTGAATCAAGCATTGCAAGTTGCGCGCAAGAGGGCGGCACGTACGGCTTTCGCATCAAATTTTTTGAAACGTGCGCAAACATGTTGATCCGGTCGAACCAAATAGGTCGTCGCCGCAAGGCCGTCATATCGCTTCGCGATCAGCCCCTCAACGTCGGTCACTAGCCGGCATCCCTTCGGAACCGGCTGCGTCACGCCATCCTTGGGTGCGACAACAAAGACCGAGAGAAGTCCAACAATCTGCCCAAGTTCCGACAGCTCTGTCGGGTTTGGCAGGAGGACTTCGGCGGTTGCATCGGCAAATATGAGAAGGCTGAAGCTGCCTCCTAGTGGATTGATTCCAACGTTTGGAACCCTCGGTTTCGGGCGGCGATGATGTCGTCGGGGCCGGCTTTCCAAACGAAGGGCTTCGGTTTGTCGGCATTGTCTTCGCGAACGAAGCGGTTGATTGCGGCCTGGAGATCGACGACGGAATGGAAGACGCCATGCTTGAGCCTGCGCCATGTGATCTTGGCGAAGAAGCCCTCGACGGCATTGAGCCAGGAGCAGGAAGTCGGGGTGAAGTGGAAGGTCCAGCGCGGATGGCGGGCGAGCCAGGCGCGGACCTTGTCCTTCTTGTGTGCCGCGTAGTTGTCGAGGATGACGTGGATGGCCTTGTCGGCCGGCACCTCGCGCTCGATGCGGTTGAGCTCGATGCGGTTGAGGAAGCGGATGAGTTCCTGATGGCGATGGCGCTGCATGTTCTGCGCGATGACCGTGCCATCCAGCACGTTGAGGGCGGCAAACAGCGTCGTCGTGCCGTGGCGCTTGTAGTCGTGGGTCATCGTGCCGGCTCGGCCCTTCTTCATGGGCAGGCCGGGCTGTGTGCGGTCGAGCGCCTGGATCTGGCTCTTCTCATCGACCGAAAGCACCACCGCATGGGTCGGCGGATCGACATACAGCCCAACGATGGTCGTGAGCTTCTCGGCGAAGGCCGGGTCGTTGGAGAGCTTGAAGTGCCGCCAGCGATGTGGACTGAGACCATGGGCCTTCCAGATGCCTTGCACCGTCGACGCCGCGATGCCGACAACCCTGGCCATCGCGCGCAGCGTCCAATGGGTTGCCTCGTGCGGCGGCGGCTCCTGCGTCAGGCGGATGATCTCTGCAACACGCTCTGGTGGGACCGGCGCCTTTCCAGGCGGACGGGAGCGGTCGCGAAGCAGGCCGTCGACGCCCTCATGCATGAACCGCTCCTGCCAGCGCCACACGCAGGTCTTGGAATTGCCGGTCTCGGCCTGATTGCCGTGGTGCCCACGCCCTCGCCGCTCAGAAGGACGATCCGCGCCCGCCAGACGTGTTTCTGCGGGCTCTTGGGGTTCGCGGCGATAGCGCGCAACCGCTGCTGATCGCCGGGAGACACTGTGAAGGAGACGTCGCTGCGCATGCGACAGACTCGCATGCCATCAAGCGAAGGGGAATCCCAGTTCGGACTCTTTTGATCCGATCAATCCACTAGTTTGCCAAGTAGCCAATCACCGATGCCATTCTCTTCAACTGGAGCGTCCGCGGCAACGGCACCAGGAACCAGAGTATCCTTGAACTGGTCCACATCCTGGGTGTTGAGTGCGGAGTTCCGCAGAACCGCCGGAACCGAAAGACGACCACTGTTGACATGCCGTTGACTGCACGATAAAGCCTGCAGAGCAACGAGGCTGATGGGTTCTATCGATCACTTCGCAATACGGCGTACATAGCCTCAAAACTCATCGAAAAAATGAGTGTGCGCCGCATTTTACATGCCGCGCACACCCGGCCTCACTCTGCTGACGTCAGGAGTTCCCTGAAAGCCTTGATATCGCGCTGGACGAGCGCCTCCAGCTCTTCGGGCGTTGACCAACGCGCCGGAGTGCTGAGTTCATCCATCTTTTTCTTGTACGCCGCACCAGTGGTGATTTTCGTCAGCGCCGCATTCAGCTTGTCGATAATCGGCTTAGGCGTTCCTGCCGGCGCAAACATCGCAAACCAATTTTCCATGTCAAGGGTTTCGTAGCCCAGTTCCTTGAATGTCGGAACGTTCGGGAGCTGCGGCAGACGCTCAGTGGTCGCCATCGCCAGGCCGGTGAAGTTCCCGCTCTTGATCTGGGCATCACCTGTGGCCAACGCCTCGATATTACTGCTGATCGCCCCTGAAAGCGTGTCCGCGAGAGCCGGACCATTGCCCGAATACGGCACCGGCCGCGCCTTGATCCCGAGCGTCTTCATGATCTTGCCGCCCAGGAAGTGCGAGAAGGAACCAACCCCCGAGGTTCCGTATGTCACCTGCCCGGGATTCTTTTTCCCATACTCGACAAACTCGGCGAGGCTTTTTCCGGCAAATGCCTTGCCGGTGACCAGGGCATACGGAACTGCCGCCACCAGGGCGACGGCTGCAAACTGCTCCGGCTTATAGGTTGCTTCGGCATTCGTCAGGGGATTCGTCACCGATGTTGTGCTGGTCGTTAGCATCAGCGTGTATCCGTCTTTCGGCGAACGGGCGACAAAGCTCGCACCGATACCGGTCGTGGCTCCCGGCCTGTTCTCGACGACGAAAGGCTGATTGAACTCGGCCTTCAGGTTCTCGGCCAAAAGACGTGCGAGCAGGTCGGTTGCACCGCCCGCGCCCCACGGCACTATGATGGTTACCGGACGCTCCGGATACTTCGTCTGAGCGGTGGCAGAAACGGCTGCTCCGATGCAAGCCACGACAGCTAAGGTATGAACAATCTTCATCATCTTCATTTTGTTGCCTCCCTCGGTTTCAGTGTCTGTTTATGGCCTCAACGTAAAGCTAGTCTTACCGGCAGTCCTGAGCGGCGCCGCAGTGTCTGCGAATTCGCACAGCAGGCGGCGGGTATCCCTGGGATCGATGATTTCTTCTATCCAGAAAGCCTCGGCCGTCCGGAAAGGAGAGCGCATGGCGGACAGTTTCGACGTGATCTTCGCCAGGGCTTCTTCCCTGTTCTCCGCTGCCGCCAGTTCGGCGCTGTATGCCGCCTCCACGCCGCCCTCCAGCGGCAGAGACCCCCAGCGGCCAGACGGCCAGGCATAACGATAGGAAAGCCGGCCTGCGGGCTGGTGCGCACCACCGCCGACGCCGAACACATTGCGCAGGAGAACCGAGCACCACGGCACGGTTGTCTGATTGATGGCGGCAATGGCACGGACAGCCTGCCGCATGACGCCGCTCTTCTCGGCATCCAGTCCAATTTCGAAGCCGGGGCAATCGACCAGATGAACCACCGGAAGATGGAATGTCTCCGCCAGGTCGACGAAACGGGTGATCTTCTGGGCGGAATTCGCCGTCCAGACACCGGCGCTGTGATAGGGGTCGCCAGCCATGATCGCCACCGGCCAACCATTCAGGCGCGCGAACCCGGTCACGATCGACGGGCCATAGCTCTTGGCGATTTCGAAGAAGGAACCGGAATCGACCACCGACTCGATGATCTGCCGGATTTTGTATGCCTTCCTGCTGTCTTTCGGCACAGCAGAGATCAGGAACTCGTCGGCGCGCGCAGGGTCGTCATGACACTCCGTGCGCGGCGGCAGCTCCCAGACCGATGACGGTAAATAGGACAGGAAACGGCGCACTGCCACGAATGCTTCGTCTTCGTTATCGACCGAATAGTCGGCAACGCCGGATTTTGTGTGTATCTTGTGGCCGCCAAGCTCTTCTTTCGTGAGCTTCTGCCCCAGATGCTCGACGACAGGCGGACCGGCGACGAAGACCGAAGAGATTTCCTTGATCATGATCGCAAAATGGCTGGCGCAGAACCGGGCTGCCGCCAGGCCGGCCACTGGTCCCGTGGCGATGGAAACAACCGGAATCTGCCCGAGATTCCGGGCACACAGGTCCAGGCCCGATGTGGTGCCCACGCCGCCCGGCAGGTTCGAGCGTCCGGTCGTCTCGATTGTTCTGACCGATCCGCCGCCGCCGGAACCTTCGACCATGCGGACAAGCGGCATCCGGAACTCGTAAGCCATATTCTCGGCCATCTTGAATTTGGCCCAGATCGAGGCATCTGCGGATCCGCCGCGGATTGTAAAATCATCGCCCGCGACCACGACCTGCCGGGCGTCGATCAGGCCCCTTCCGAACACGCAGTTGGCCGGCGTGAAGGTCTTTATCGCATTGCTCTCGTCGTAAGTCGCAAAGCCGGAAATCGCACCGATTTCATGGAAAGAGTTCTTGTCCAGCAGGCGATCGATGCGCTCACGAACTGTCAGGCGCCCGGCGGCATGCTGTCGCGCGACACGCTCCTCGCCGCCCATCTTGTAGGCCAGCTGCTGCCGGTACCTCAGCTCTTCCAGTTCGGCTTCCCAACTCATTCCACCCGCCTCCAATTCTGGCCGCTTTTTACCGCGGCATCATCCCAGGGCCGCTTGCCTTGGGGTCAGCAATTCATCTCCATATGTCTGAAGGAAATTGGTATCGACAGCCGTGCGCTGATAGACGGCGTTTTCCATGATCGAAATCAGCAGCGGAATGTTCGACGAGATGCCATTGATCCTGCATCGAGCAAGCGTGTCAGACATTTTTCTGACCGCGTCTTCCCGGGATTCTCCGTACACAATGACTTTCGCGACAAGCGAGTCATACCAGGGAGAGATTTCATCGCCGCTGCGGAACCCGGTATCGACGCGAAGATGTTCCGAGAGTTGAGGAACCGAGAATTCGCGCAGTAGACCAGGTGTCGGGCGATAGCCGCGGCTGGGATCTTCCGCACATATGCGCGCCTCGATCGCATATCCAGACGCGTTAAACCGGTCCTGGGGCGGCAAGGCTTCACCGGCGGCGATCAGGAACTGGTATTCCACCAGATCAATGCCGAATACCTTCTCAGTGATCGGATGCTCGACCTGGATCCGGGTGTTCATTTCGATGAAATAGAAGGCCTCGTCATCCCGCCCGGCATCGACGAGGAATTCGATCGTGCCGACCCCCTTATACTCAATCGCGCTGGCAAGCTTCAGGGCAGCGGCCCGCATCCGTGACCGCAAGGCATCGCTCAGCCCGCAGCCCGGCGCTTCCTCGATGACCTTCTGATGCCGCCGCTGGATCGAGCAATCGCGCTCCCCGAGGTGGATATAGCGCCCGAAATTGTCGCCCATCACCTGAACTTCGATATGCCGCGGCTGGGTGATGAACCTCTCGACAATGACCTTGTCGTCGCCGAAGAAGCTTTTGGCCTCCCGCCGCACGGCCGCCAGAGATTGTGCGAATTCCGCAGCGTCATTCACACGCCGCATGCCGCGGCCGCCGCCGCCGGCAGCCGCCTTGATCAGGCAGGGCCAGCCAATTCTTTGGGCATGGTTCTGCAGTGTGGCATCGTCCTGGTCATCTCCGTGATAACCCGGGATCACCGGCACATCGATCGACTCCGCCATGCGCTTGGCCGCGTCTTTCGCACCCATCACGCGGATGACCTCTGGCGGGGGCCCGAGAAATACGATGCCCGCATCCAGACAGGCCTGGGAGAGGACCGGATTCTCCGACAGGAAACCGTATCCCGGATGAATGGCCTCCGACCGGCTGCTCTTTGCGACTTCGAGAATCCTGTCCACGACCAGATAGCTTTCGCGCGCCGGCGCCGGGCCGATGCAGTGGGCTTCATCAGCCAGCTGTACATGCAGGGCGTTTCTGTCGGCCTCCGAGAAGACGGCTACAGTTTCGATGCCCAGGCGTTTGCAGGTCTTGATGACCCGGCACGCGATCTCGCCACGATTGGCTATGAGGATCCTGACGAACATCTCAGTCCGAGAGTCGAACGAGCGGCTGTCCCTCGGACACGGTCTCGCCCTCGCTCACCAGAATCCTGACGACAGTTCCTGCTTGCGTGGCCTCCACGGGGATCTCCATTTTCATGGATTCGAGGATCATCAGGACATCGCCCTTTTCGGCCCGAGCGCCGATCTCGGTGGTGATCTTCCACACCGCGCCTGTGATCTCGGACTCGACATTCAACTCGGCCATCGGTAATCCCCTGAAACAAAGTGTCGCTCGTTACTTGCCGTACTGCCGGAAACGTCAAATGGCGCCGCTGCTGCTCAGCGCACGGCGCTGATCTGCGCTCATCCCAAGAAGGTCTTGGAGGATTTCGTCGGTATGCTGGCCGAGGCGGGGCGGAGCTGTCGGCGACGGCTGCGTAATGGCACCGATCTTGAATGGCAGCCCCAGCAGCCTGACCGTGTCGCCTGACGCCGTCACCGCCATCGCAACCATGTCGTTCATCAGCGTTTGCTCATGCTCGAATACCTGGTCGAGCGTGTGCAGGAGGGAAGCGGGCACCTGGAATTTCTGAAGGCGTTCGAGCCAGCTGTGGGCGGTATCGGTGGCGAAGATCTTGGTGAATTCCGATACCAGCCTCTCCCGCTGAGACAGCCTGAGAATATTGGTCGCCAGAGTCGGATCGTTACGCAGATCCGGACGGTCAACGCAGTCGCACAGCCGGAACCAGGTCGAGTCGTTCAACGCGCCGGTATAGATATACTGGTCGGTGCATTTAAACGCCTGATACGGGGTCAAATGCCAGATGCCGGAGCCTTCCCGCTTCGGCAGCACTCCTGCTTCAAGATACGCCACGGCGTGGTAGCCCAGAAGGGAGACCGCCGATTCAAACAGCGACACCTGAACATGGCGTTCCGCCGATCCGATCCCCCTGCCGATCAGGGCCGACAGAATTCCGCAGCAGGCAATCTGGCCGGTCGCCAGATCGACAACGGAGATCGTTGACCGCACCGGACCGCCGTCCGACTCTCCGGTCATGGCCATGATGCCGGCAAAGGCCTGAATGACAGAGTCGTAGCCCGGGCTGTCACGCAACGGGCCTTTCGAGCCATATGCGGTCACCGAGCAAACGATCAGCCTGGGGAATTCAGCGATCAGCGCGTCCGGATCAAAGCCCAGTTTGGCCGCGGTTTCCGGAAGGTAGTTATGGATCAGCACGTCCGAAACCGCGAGAAGTTTGCGCAGCAGCTGCTTCCCTTCATCGGTTCGCAGGTTCAGCGTCATGCCGCGCTTGCCGCGGTTGACGCTCATGAAGTTACAGCTCTCGCCTGACGGCAGGACGGGCGCCCATCCCCGATTTTCATCGCCTGTCGGCTGTTCGATCTTGATGACGTCCGCGCCCATATCGGCCAGCAACTGTCCGCAGTAGGGCCCCGCCAGCACTCGGCTGAGATCCAGAACGCGGATACCTGTCAAAGGACGCTTTACCATTTGATTCTGCCTCATCCGACTCTCGGCGGCCCCAGATCGGGTCCGGCCGCCAAGCTGTCTGCGCTTCCTCTGAATTCTCTATAGAGAATTATATTCTGTATGGAGTATGATAGTGAGGGGCCACACCAGTGTCAATTGCATTACGCCACCATCGTCATCGCCCGCTTGCCGAACAAGCGATGACGAGCAGTGAGCGGCCCTCAATCTTCAACGAAAACCTCACTCCGTTTTTTCGCAATGCTGGGCAGCATCATGAAGATCAGCGCAGCAACCGTAATCAGCAGCAAGCTGGCACTGAGCGGACGCGTGACAAATACCGACATATCGCCGTTCGAGATGATCAACGTGCGCCGCAGGTATTCCTCGAGCATCGGCCCGAGGATGAAGCCAAGGATGAAGGGTGCCGGCTCGCATTCAAGCTTCACCAGCAGATACCCGAGAACACCCGATATGGCGATTTCATAGACGCCGAAGGCATTCCCATTGACGCTGTACACGCCAACACAGCAGAACGCAGTGATCGCCGGGAACAGAATGGTGTAGGGAACACGGAGCAGCGATACCCAGATGCCAATCAGCGGCAAGTTCAAGATGATCAGCATCGCATTACCGACCCACATCGATGCAATCAGACCCCAGAACAGATCCGGCGTCTTGGTGATGACGTTGGGCCCCGGGACAATGCCATGAATCATCATGGCGCCAATCATCAGCGCCATGACAGCATTCGACGGAATGCCAAGCGTCAGCATGGGAATAAAGGATGTCTGCGCGCCTGCGTTATTGGCGGATTCCGGCGCGACAACCCCCTCGATAACACCCTTGCCGAATTGATCGGACTGTTTTGAGACCTTCTTCTCGACATTGTAGGCAACAAACGACGACAGCAGTGCGCCGCCGCCAGGAAGCACTCCGAGTACGGAGCCGATGGCGGTGCCGCGTATTGCAGGCGCCACCATCCGTTTCAGGTCTTCCTTACCCGGCCACAGGCTGGTGATCTTGTGCACGATCGGCTTGGTGGCGTCGACATGCTCAAGATTGCGGAGAATCTCGCTGATCCCGAAAACGCCCACCGCGATGGCCACGAAATCGAGCCCGTCGAGCAGATCCTGTGCACCGAACGTAAAGCGCGGCATGCCGGAGTAGATGTCGGTTCCGGTCAGCCCCATTAGCAGGCCGAAGCAAACCATCGAAATGGCTTTCAGGACGGAGCCTGAAGCCAGCGCGATCGATGACACCAGGCCCAGGGTCAGCAAGGAGAAATACTCTGCCGGGCCAAAGCTGAGCGCCATGCCGCTCAGGGGCTTGGCAAAGACCGCGATCAGGATCGTCGCGATCGTGCCAGCAAAGAATGAGCCAAGCGCTGAGGCGGCAAGCGCTATGCCGCCACGGCCCTGTTTCGCCATCTGGTAGCCATCCAGCGTGGTGACAGCCGAAGACGACTCACCGGGAAGGTTGATCAGGATCGCCGTCGTCGACCCGCCGTATTGCGAGCCGTAATAAATTCCGGCCAGCATGATCAGCGACGCGACAGGATCGAAGCCGAATGTCAGCGGCAGCAGCATTGCAATGGTCGCCAGCGGCCCGATGCCCGGAAGAACGCCGATGACCGTCCCCAGCAGAGCGCCGATGAAGCAGTACAGGATGTTCGCCGGCTGAAAAGCGACGCCGAGGCCGATGCCCAGATTGTGAATCAGGTCCATGGCTGCCTCAATTCCCGATCCAGGCGCCAATCACGGGGATCGGCAACCGGAGAGCCAGAATGAAAATCAGCACGCAGAACACGGATATGGCCAGGCCGATCAGCACAGCCGACCTGGCCTTCAATGCCGGACTGGCCGCAGAGCTTATGACCGCGGTTCCAAAAACAGTCAGCAGCATGCCAAGCCCGCTGAGCACGGCACCGAAAAAGACAATTCCGGCCGTGATGGTGATAACAGGCCGCCACGCAAATTTCCCGAACAGTGTACCCGGACCGCTCGAGAAACTCTTCAACAGACCGATGCCGCCGAGCAGGATCAGCGCTGATGACAGGACGATCGGAAAGAAGCCCGGCCCCATCTCGGTCACCTGACCGATCGGCAGCTTCGACAGGATTATAGAACCGTAAAGCAAGCCTACTCCGATAAAGAACAGGCTAGCCGCCGCATCCTTTCTGTTCAGCACCATAGAAATGCCCTCCCAGGCTTGCCTCGTGCTCGTGACCGCCTCTGCTTTGTCTCAGCAGATGATGTCGGTCAGTTCTTCGGTTCGTTTCCTCGGTCTTCCAGATACTCGCCTGTCACCCCGTGCCTCAGGTGACGTTCATCCAGACGGATTTCACATTCAGGAATTCTTCCAGGTGCTGGATGCCCGACTCGCGGCCATATCCGCTCATCTTGTAGCCACCGAAAGGCATGGCCGGATCGCGGGTCATCCAGCAGTTCACCCAGACCGATCCAGAACGCAGACCTTTGGCGATCCGGTGCGCCTTCTTCAGATTCTGCGTCCAGACGCCGCCGCCAAGGCCATATTGCGAGGTATTGCCACGCGCGATGACCTCGTCGATATCGTCGAAAGGCAGAACGGATACGACAGGGCCGAAAATCTCTTCCTGGGCGATCCGCATCTCGTCCTTCACGTTGGCGAAAACCGTCGGAGAGACGAAATAGCCCTTCGACAGGTCGCCCTCCGAAATGCGTTCGGCGCCGGACGCAACGCTCGCACCCTCATTCTGCCCGATGGCAAAATAGCCAGTGACCCGCTCGAGCTGCTGTTGCGACACCAGAGGACCGATCTGCGTTTTCGGATCCTGGCCGTTTCCGACCTTCAGGCCCTTGCCATAGGCTGCGACCTTTTCGACGAACTGGTCGTGGACCTTTCGCTCCACGAACAGGCGCGTGCCCGCGCCGCAAACCTGCCCGGTGTTGCTGAACGCGGCCATCGCCGAGCCCGGAACGGCCAGATCAAGATCGGCATCTGCGAACACGATATTCGCCGACTTGCCACCCAGTTCGAGCGAGAGGCGCTTGATATTGCCCGCCGATGCGCGGATCAGGTGCTGGCCCGTGATATGTGACCCGGTGAAGGCGATCTTGTCGACGTCTTGATGCGCGGACAGCGCAGCACCGGCCGTTTCACCGAAGCCGGAAACCACATTAAACACACCCGGCGGAATGCCCGCCTCGACGGAAAGCTCAGCGATCCGCAGGGCGCAGAGAGGCGCCTGTTCTGCGGGCTTGAAAACGGCCGTGCAGCCCGTCGCCAGAATCGGGCCCAGTTTCCAGATCACCGCATTGATGGGACCATTCCAGGCCGTGATGGCACCGACGACGCCGACCGGCTCCTTGCTCGTATAAGTGAAGATGTGACCCGGCTGGGAATTCTCGACGACTTCGCCATGCAGGGCGGTCGCCATGCCGGCATAGTAACGCAGCATTCCGATGATCGAGGTTTTCCTAGACCGGGTGCGGCTGATCGGCCCGCCCATATCCAGCGTCTCAAGCAGACTCAGCTCGTCGTAATGCTTGTCCATGAGATCGCACAGACGCAGGAGGACTTCCTGCCGGTCATATGGCTTGAATTTGCTCCATGGGCCATTGAACGCAGCGCGGGCGGCGCGGACAGCGCGGTCGATATCTTCGGCACTGCCTTCCACCACATCGGCGAGCAGTTCACCCGTCGCAGGATTTCTCGACTCGAACGTGCGGCCGGTTGAACCCTCAACCCACTCACCATTGATGAAGAGCTTCTTCAGCTTTCCATCCAGCCACGGATGGACACGGCTGATCATTTGTTCTGCTGCACTCATGGCGTTTCCTCCAACCTTCTTATCTCATCTCTGGTCAGCTAAATGAGTAAAAATTCTTCGATTGCCGCTGCGACATCCTTGGCATACTCGACGTGGACCAGATGACCGGCATCCGCGATCACCTTCACATCCAGACTGCGAAATGCTGATCTGCGCCGGGCGAGCTGCTCGGGCGTGGCCCCGATCTGCCGCGGAACATCGGATTTTCCACCTTCGATCCACAGCACGCGCGCTTCCACACGTTTCCAGCATGCTTCCGCTTCTTCCGGTCGCAGAAGTCCGACGTAGAGCATCTTGTTGGTAGGGCTGCGTTGCGCCGGATCATTGAGCATGCGCACAACGCCGTCATCTCCCATGCGCGCCAGATGCCGCGCCAGATACTCGGATTGTCCCGGGCGAAGCGCAGGGTTCGCGGCCTGCAGTTTTTCCGCGATGCGATCGAAAGACGGGTAACCGGGCCCGATTTTCTTTTCCGCGACGGCTTCAAGCCATTCCGCATACCTGGCCGGATGATCTTCGGGCGAGACTTCGCGGAAGCCGTGGCATTCCAGGTTCACCAGCCGCCTCACGCGATGGGGGAACACACCCGCATAAACACTACCTATATTGAAGCCCATGCTGTGGCAGATGAGATCGACAGGGGTCTCGGGCTGGAAATGCTGCAGCAGGGCCTGCAGGTCGGCGAGATAGTCGTTGAACCAGTAACTGCCATCGTCTGACCACTGGCTGTCTCCACATCCGCGCCAGTCAGGCGCAATGATGTAGTAATCCTCTTTCAGATGGTCGACCACATACTGAAAGGATGCGGAATTATCCATCCAGCCATGCAGCATGAAGATCGGACGCCTGGTCTTCTCTCCCCAGGTGCGGACGTGATAGCGAAGACCACGGACATCGATGAAGATCGGCGCGCTCTTCTTCATGATCTGCGCCGTCATACCGGCTCGGTGGAATTCAGCACATGCCTGACCTGCTCGGCGGAATAGCCAAGCAGGTCTGTCAGTATCTGCTCGGACTGCTGGCCCAGCGTGGGCGGCGGCTTGAGCGAACGCCACAGCTTGCCATTGCACCGGAACGGCATGCCGAGCGTTCGCTGCACGCCCAACGTGGAATGCTGCAGATCGAATGTCATTTCCCTGGCGGCCGACTGTTCGGAGTCCAGCGCCCGGCCCACCGACCAGATCGGCGCACAGGGCACGTCATTGGCTTCCAGAGTCTCGATCCAGTGCGTCACAGATCCTGTCCGGAAGATCGGCTCGAGAATGTCGTTCAGGGCATCCCGGTTTTCTTTACGGTTCGCCAGAAGCCGGAAGCGCGGATCGTCGACAAGTTCCGGGCGTCCGATCGCGCGCGCCAGTTTGGCCCAGAATTCCTGCGAGAAAGCCGCAACCACGAAATGCCCATCGGTCCCCTCATACGCACGATAGGGGACGATATTGTGATGACCCGAGCCGACAGATTTCGGACTCTGCCCCGTGATCAGATAGGATTGCGCCAGATATCCCAGCAGCGACACGAGCGAGTCGTGCAGGCTCATATCGACATGCGCACCCAGGCCGGTGGTGCGCCGCGCCCGCAAAGCCGCCAGCGTCGCCAAGGCGCCGAAGATGCCACCGCACAGATCGCCAGCCGGAACGCCGATACGGGCGGGCGGCCGACCATCTTCACCGGTCACCGCCATTGTGCCGGCAATGGCCTGGTTCACCAGGTCGAAGGAGATTTTCTCGCGCAGCGGTCCTGTCTGTCCGAAGCCTGAAATGGAGCAAAGGATGATGTCCGGCTTTACGGCGCGCAGATCGGCATAAGACAGTCCGAGCTTGCCCATCACGCCGGGCCGGAAATTCTCGACCACCACATCCGATTTGGCGACGAGATCGAGAAAGACGCGATGGCCTTCAACCGATTTCAGATCCAGGCAGATGCTGTCCTTGCCGCGGTTCACCGCCATGTAGTAGGCGCTCTCGGTTCCGACGAACGGCAGATTGCGGCGCGTCGGATCGCCAATCCGCGGCTCTTCGATCTTGATGACCTCCGCACCCAGTTCGGCAAAGATCAGGCAGCCCATCGGGCCTGCCAGCATCCTGGTCAGATCCAGCACGCGCAGACCCGCGAGCGGCAGGCCGGCACCCGCGGGCGCATTTGCGGCCGGCGGTGCTTTGGCTGCAGGCGCACCGCCTTGCGGCGCCTGCAGCCGGCGGTTCGCAGCCCCGGCCATGCTGTTGCAGCGGACAACGCCCCGCTCTGCCAGCGTGGAGATGTCCTGGGCCGGCATATTCAGGCGCTGCGACAGCACCGCTTCCGTGTCCTGTCCGAGCAGGGGAGCAGCCCGGAAATGCGGCTGATACTCTGCCTTGTTCTCGAAGCGGAAATGGAACGGCGTGCCGAGGGATTTGATTTTTCCGGCCGTCGGGTGTTCGACCTCCACCACCATTTTCCGGTGCTTGGTCTGCTCCATTTCGAGCGCCGCACCAACCGAATTGATCTGCCCGTTGGGCACATCGCCTTCGTCCAGCCTCCCCAGCCATTCGGCGGTCGGCCTGGTTTTCAGGATCGGGTTGAGAATGCTTTCGAGTTCGGCCCGGTTTTTCAGCCGGTCGCTGAATGTCTTGAATTTCGGATTGTTGGGCAGTTCATCCTGTCCGACCACGACAGCAAACTTGCGCCAGAATGCCTGCGTGAACGGAGCTGCGACCAGATAGCCGTCGCTGGTCTCGAAGCCGTTATAGGGATAGATCGTCGGATGGGCGGAGCCAAGCCGCTCAGGACTTGAGCCATTCGCAAAGTAGATGTTGGCCATGTAACTCAGCAGAGTCAGGCCGACGTCAAACATCGCGATATCAAGCACGCAGCCTTCTCCGCTGCGTTCACGCTGCTCCAGGGCCGCCAGAATCCCGATGGCGGCAAACATGCCGGAGACCTCGTCCGCGAGCGGCAGCCCCATCTTCACGGGAGGCCGGCCCGGTTCGCCGGTCACCGCCATGGCGCCGGTGAGCGCCTGGATGACAAGGTCATAGGCGATCTTGTCCCGCAGCGGGCCGGTCTGGCCGAATGCAGACAGGCTGCAGAAGATCAGGCGGGGATTTTTTGCCTTGAGCGTCTCGTAATCCAGACCCAGGCGCTTCATCACGCCCGGGCGAAAATTCTCCACCACAATATCGCACTGGATCGCGAGTTCGCGCGCAATGCGTCGCCCCTCCTCCGATTTGAGATTGAGAGAGACGCTCTCCTTGTTGCGGTTGACTGACACATAGTAGTGGCTCTCGCCACCGACGAAGGGATGGTTGTGCCGCGTGACATCGGTGCCCTCGATGTCCTCGATCTTGGTGACCTGCGCCCCCAGATCGGCCAGCATCATCGTGCAGAACGGTCCCGACAAGACGCGTGTAAAGTCCAAGATCTTCAAACCGGCAAGCGGAAATACGGCTTGCTGCTGGGCTTGATCGGGCCGCACGTCTGTTGCGGTATTCATCCTACGCTTCACTCCCTCATAAATCTGCCCGATGTTGTCGGTGCTATTTTCTTGGCAATACGACTTCCGCTTTTGCGGTCGCGCTGACGCGACCACGCTGATCCACGGCCTCCAGTTCAAGGAAGGCGCAGGCGTCTTTCTCGGATAGATCGGTCACCTTGCCCTTGATCCAGGAGATATCACCGACATAGTTCGGCCCCGAGAGACGAACTTGGAGACGTCGCAGCCAACCATTGTCGCCCATCCAGTCAGACAGACAATGATCGAACCAGCCGATTCTCTGCGGCCCGTAGTCATACATCGTTGGCATCCCAATATGCTTGGCCAGACCTTCATCCCAGTGCACGCGTTCCGGCACATCGGGAATGCCATAGGCATCGATCACTGCAGCGCCAGGATGTCGAGAGATGAAGGAGTACCACTGCCGGTGTGCACGGACATAGATATAGCCAAAGCCCATGAGGAAACAGATCATGTCGGTGACCGTGAGCGGGCCTTTGATCAGCGACGGAATTTCGTCTCCGATGCGCATGTCG
The DNA here is from genome assembly GCA_018336035.1 of Alphaproteobacteria bacterium. GTDB lineage: Bacteria > Pseudomonadota > Alphaproteobacteria > Ferrovibrionales > Ferrovibrionaceae > Ferrovibrio. The sequence goes on from JAGXRD010000148.1 coordinate 23,863, forward strand.
TCGAAATACACGAGCCTGCTTCCAGCCCGGGTCTCGGATTCCTTGGCATAGGCTGCCGCGATGTCAGCGATTTCATTCTCGGAATATGACTGGCGCCGCAGGTCCGAATATTTTCCCTTCTCGCCGCCGGATTTCCGTTCAGTGCGGAAGGTATGCGAATGCAGCGTGCTGAGCAGCTCACCGGACGAATCCCGATACTGCGTCGTGTAGACCTGCTGGAACACTCGCCCCGCATAGCGCCCCTGGCGCTCGATGAGATCGCTCAGGGCGGTCTTGGCATGGATGCGCGTTCCGGCCTCGATCGGCTTGTGGCAGTGCAGGTCGATTCCGGAGAACAGTCCATGGATACCCGCGAGGCCGCGCGAACGGGCGAAACCGCAAGTCATCACGAAGGTCGGTGGCGCGGTAATGGCGCCCCAGCGGGTCTTCTTGCTGTAGGCCGCGTCGAGGAAACGCGGATTGTCATCGCCGATGCCAAGAGCGTAATGCCGGATCGCATCGTCTGTCGCAGCGGTGTTGTATTGCGGGAGATCGACTTCGATCCCCATCGAGCGGCGCAAATCCTCAAGAGCCTCTTCTGTAATGCGGGCTTCAAGAGTGGAAACATCAGCCATACGGTAAGCTCCCTTAATTTATTCTATATAGAGAATAGTATTCTTGTTGGAGAATTTATCGAGGTTGCGGCGCCCTTGTCAAACCCAATCGCATTGACAGGCGTTTTTCTCAATCCTAATATTCTCTATAGAATATATTATTCTCTATTAAGAATTTCTGGACGAAACCTCTTTCGCCGGGCCGCCAAGCTGGAGCATGACGTGCGGTATCTGAAATCTGCCGGGTTTTTCGCCTTCTCGTGTGCCGCCATGCTGCTCGCATTTCAGGCACCTAACGCGAAAGCGGATGACTATCCGAAGAAGCCGATCCGCCTGCTGGTCGGATATCCGCCCGGCGGACCGGTGGATTACTTCGGCCGTATCGTGGCGGACTTCCTGGTCAAAGACCTGGGGCAGCCGGTTGTTGTCGAAAACAAGCCCGGAGCATCGGGTACCATCGCGCTTGAGGAACTCGCCCGGGCAAAACCGGACGGCTATACGCTCGAAATCGTCCCCAGCCCGGCCATCACGATCTCGCCTTATCTTCAGTCGGTCCGTTTCAAACCCACCGAAGACTTCACCCCCATTTCGAATCTGGTCATCGGGCCGCTTGCCCTTGTCGTTCGCAAGGACTTTCCGGCCAACAACATCGATGAATTGATGGCGACCGCTCGCGCAAACCCGGCACGCTATACATTTGGCTCCGCAGGCAAGGGCGGCTCCAATCATCTTGCCGGAGAACTGTTTCAGAAACAGGCTCAGGTTCGCCTGCGCCATGTCGCATACACCGGCGTCGGGCCCGCTCTGCGCGACGTGATGGGCCTCCATATCGACATGATGTTCCTGTCGATCGGCGAGGCCTATGATCAGCTTCAGGCCGGATCGATTAAAGGCATCGCGGTGGGCTCGAAAGAGCGTAACCGCCGCCTCCCCGATCTGCCGACACTCAATGAGACAGCATTGCCCGGTTACGAGGCTGTCGTCTGGTACTCGCTGATGGCGCCGGCAAAACTGCCTGCGGATATCACAAGCCGGCTGAATCGTGCGATTACGAATATCGCTGCCGACCCCAAGTTCTCGACTCCCATCATCGAGCGCGGATACGACGTGATCCCGTCAACCCCCGAAGCGCTGGCGGAGCGCGTCCGGGTCGAAAGCCGGCAATGGGCCGGCATCATCTCGGAACTGGACAAGAAGTGATGCAGTCTCGCACCAAACGCGGTTTTTGACATGTCCTCGGTACTATACGAACAGCTGGAAAAGACCGCGGTCATCACGTTGAACGCGCCGGAGAAACAGAATGCACTGTCCACGGCCATGCGGACGGAGCTTCGGGACCTGCTGGATCAGGTCACGGCGGATGACGGAGTTCGCTCCATCATCCTGACTGGCGCCGGTAAACACTTCTGTTCCGGTGGCGACATTTCCGAAATGGGCGCATCCGACGGGGCTGTCGATCTCAGTCGCTCACGCCTGCGCATGGGCATTCTGCACGCCATTCTCCGCCATCTGGTTGCCGGCCCAAAACCGGTAGTGGCCTGCCTGCGCGGCAATGCCTTTGGCGGCGGTCTCTCGCTGGCCATGGCATGCGACTATGTGATTGCCGACAGCACCGGGAAACTGTGCGCCAGTTTCGCCAGGATTGGCCTGGTCGCCGATGTCGGCCTGCTGTGGACGTTGCCGCAACGTGTCGGGGCACGGATCGCCCGCAACCTTCTGCTCAGTGCAAATGTGGTCGAGGCCGATGAAGCCGGCAGGATTGGCCTTGTCGATATCGTAACTTCACCGGATGAGGCGATGGAGCAGGCGCTGCGCAAAAGCCGGGAATGGGAAGCCCTGGCGCCACTGTCGCATGCGGCGACCAAACTCGGTCTGGCACGTAGTTCCGGCACTGCGGAGCAGGCCATGGCATTTGAGTCGGACGTTCAGTCCGCGCTGTTCACCACTGCGGACCATATCGAGGCACGCAAGGCGTTCCTCGCAAAACGCAAACCGGTGTTTACCGGCCGCTAGAAATCAGAAACCCGGTCATTGGCAGGCCGGGTCGCATATGAACCAGTCTGGGGAGAAAGACATGAAGATGAAGGCCGCCGTTCTGTACGATAACAATCTTCCGCGGCCTTTCCGCGACAGCAAGCCGCTGGTGATCGAAGAAGTGGACTTGGATCCTCCGGGGCCGGGTGAGGTTCTGGTCGAAATTCGTGCGGCAGGCCTGTGCCATTCCGACCTCTCCGCCATCAATGGCTCTCGCCCGCGTAAGCTTCCGTCCATCCCCGGTCACGAGGCCGCCGGTATCGTGCGAGAAGTTGGTCAGGGCGTGACCGGCGTCGCCGTCGGTGATCACGTCGTCACCATCGTTGTCACGACCTGCGGGAAATGCGGAAACTGCCTGAACGGACGGCCCAATCTTTGTGAAGCCACCAAAGAGGCGCGCGCGAATGGCACCCTGCAGACGGGCGCGCGGCGGCTGCATATCGGCAATACCCCGCTCAACCATTATTCCGGTCTCTCCATCTTCGCCCAGTATGCCGTCTGCTCCGAGCAGTCGCTGGTCCCGATTGCCAAGGACATCCCGTTCGAATTCGCCTCGCTATTCGGATGCGCCGTCGTCACCGGCGTGGGAGCGGTCATGAACACGGCCAAAGTACCGGCCGGCGTCAGCGCCGCAGTGGTCGGCCTAGGCGGTGTCGGGCTGAGCGCCATCATGGGGCTGGTGGCAGTGGGAGCGCATCCCATCGTCGCGGTGGATCCCATCCAAAGCAAACTCGACATGGCCCGCGCCCTGGGCGCCACTCATGCGGTCCAGGTCGCCGGCGATAAATTCATCGATGAAATCCGCGATCTGACCAATGGTGGCGTGGAATTCGCGTTTGAAATGGCGGGATCGATTCCCGCCATGAACACCGCCTATGCGATCACCCGTCGCGGCGGCACCACGGTCACGGCCGGCCTGCCCGATCTGAGCAAGAGCCTCGCCCTCAATCACTCCAGCATCGTCACCGAGGAGCGCACGGTCAAAGGCAGCTATATGGGCAGTTGCGTGCCCGGGCGGGATATCCCCAAATTCCTTGAGCTGTACAAGAACGCGAAGCTGCCAGTCGAAAAGCTGTACAGCCGCACGATCGGCTTCGACGAGATTAATGCCGCTTTCGACGAACTCGATTCCGGCAATACGATTCGCCAGGTGCTCAATCCGCACCTGTAAGGCAGCTTGCAGTCAGGGCCTGGTGAAATAGGGGATTGGCTGCCCGAGCGGACGCGACCATGTCAACCGGACACGGTCGCCGATCTGCAGGTCGCCATCCCCATGGGCCATCAGCCGGAAGCCTTCTGCTGCGTCGACCAGCACAATGGTATAGGGCACATGCGCCTTCCACTCCTTGGTCGGCGCGCGCGTCACCTTTGTCACGGCGAATACGACACCGCGACCGCCGGCCTCGCGCATCGCGGCATCGCGGCTGCCGCAGCCGGGACAGAATTCGCGGGCGAAATACCAGACATGCCGGCATGTCCCGCAGCGCTGATAGGTCAAGCTCTCGGCACCTGAAACCCAGCCGGTCTGCTGCATCACGACGTCCTCTCGAGTACCAGGCTCACATGCGAGGAGAGTATGCCTCCGTCACCGTGCAGCAATGCCAGTTTTGGCAGTTTGGCGATCTGACGGGTGCCAGCCCGCCCGCCCATCTGCCTTGCGGTCTCGACGAGATGCGCCAGCGCGCCGGCCACACCGCAATGGCCGAACGAGAGCAGGCCTCCATGCGTGTTGAGGGGAATACTGCCGTTCGGATCGAAATATCCGTCCCGGACATACCGTCCGGCCATGCCTCTTTCGCAGAACCCGATCTCTTCAAGCAGCATGGCCAGCGTGATCGTGAAACTGTCGTAAATCGCAGCATATTCCACATCGCCCAGATCGATGCCCGCATCCCGCAGCGCCGTCGCGCTTGAGATGCCGGCACCGGATGCGATGAGATCCGGAGCTGCGCTGATATGCTGATGCGTATGGGCCTGCGCGGCGGACCGGATCCGCAGCGCGACGTCAGCAGGCTTCTCCCACCCCACGACAAAGGCGACGCCTCCATCGGAGATTGGGCAGCAATCCAGCAGCTTCAATGGAGTGGCAATCGGAAGGGACGCCATGACATGGTCAATCGAGATAGGGTCGCGGAAATGCGCATCCGGGTGCAGTACGGCATTCCTGCGCATCAGCACGGCAATCTCCGCCAGTTCGGCTTCGGGGATGCCGAAATCATGCATATAGCGCGACGCCGCCAGGGCATAATATGCCGGCACCGTAGCGCCAAGCGGGACCTCGTAGTCCTTATGCCCGACCTGGGCCAGTGTCTGGATCGCGCTGTCGCTGCTCTGCCCCGTCGCCCGGGTTTCTCCGGCGACGACCAGGATTCTCTTCGCGACCCCCGCCTCGACCAGGGCATGTGCGAGCATCAGCATCGCAAACCCCGTCGCGCCGCCGAGCTGGACGGAATGGGCATATTGGGGCGACAGCCCGAAATGCTCTGCGAAAAGCGTACTCAGCATCAGATGCGGCAGCACCGTAGAATAGCCGCAGATCAGCCCATCGATATCCGACCGTTCCAGATGCGCATCCTGCAGGGCCTGCTCTGCAGCCGACGACATCAGATCCAGTGTCTCCTGGCCTTCGAGCTTGCCGAACCTGGTTTGGCCGACTCCGAGCAACCAGCTCACGCGATCCTCATTTTCAGAAGGTGACTTCGGCCGTCATGGCCGGAGACGCATTGTCGGTGGAAATCCAGATACTGCAGCCGTCTTTCGTCGGGCAACCTTCAATCCTGAATGGCCCGGTGTCATAAACCGGCGCCTGCGCGCGCATGGAGTAAGATGAAAACAGGCGGCCGGGATTGTTATCGGCCGCGAAATCCAGCATCAGGTTCGACATGAGCGGACCATGCACGACAAGTCCGGCATATTTCTCATGCTGTATCGCATATTCTCTGTCGAAGTGAATGCGATGCGAATTGAACGTTAGCGCGGAATATCGCATCAGAAGCACCGGATCCGGCGTCACCTGCCTGCTCCAGGCTGCATCCGGCTGCGGGGATTTTTCCAGCGGCGCGGCCGGCCGGCTTTGGCCCTTGTCTTCGTCGCGGAAAACGGTGGTCCAGAATTCCTCAACCGCCAGGCCGGCATCCGTGCTGATCTTGCTTTGCAGGGTGGCGATGCAGATGGCACCTGCCTTGCCTTCCTTCATCTGGATATCTTTCAGCAGCGTTTCGCGCGTCAGATGCTCACCGATCAGGATAGGCTGGTGAAACCGCAGAGTGACGCCGCCGAATACCCGCCGTGGCAATGAGACCTTCGGCAAGACACCGGTCGATATCGGGCTGCCATCGGGCCGCAACTCTTGCGGACGGAAGTTGGGCCAGAAAAAGACCGAATGCCATCCCTGTGGAATAGGCTCGCCTTTCGACGGCGGTTTACCTTTCCGATCCAGAGTCGCCCAGAGCGCCTTGATCGCAGATTCGGCGGCGTCATCCTGCGACCGCAGGCTTTGCCCGATCGATGCGCGAAGGGCCGCCTCTTCTTCCATCAGCTCCTTACGCATTGCGGCCCGCCGTGTCGGCCTGACGCGCGATCTTCTTCTTTTCAGCCCAGTCGGCATCGCTCAGGCCGAAATATCGCGTCATCTGCGTGCCGTTTGCCAGATATCCGGCGCCATCGAGCGCTATGGTCTGGCCTGACAGCCATTCACAGCCGTCCGCCATCAGGAAGGTGGCCAGATTCTGCAACTCGCTGGGGCGACCGACACGTCCCCAGGGATTTTCCGATCCCCGGTCATTGGAATCGCCGCCTGGATCGAGCCGCGCTGACATGCCTTCCGTCGGGATTACACCGGGAGCAATGGCATTAACGCGAATCTTGTTGCGTCCCCATTCGATCGCCAGCGACTTGGTCATGGCGTCCAGACCCGTCTTGGCCATGGCGGATGGCACCGTGAAAGGAGACCCCGTCCAGACCCAGGTCGTCAGAATGGATATGATCGCACCCGGCAGGCCGGCTTCGATCCATCGCTTTCCGACGGCATTGGTCACGTAGAATGTTCCATGCAGAACCGTGTTGGCCACGGCATCGAATCCGCGCGGGGAGACCAGATGGGTGGGCGAGATGAAATTTCCGGCTGCGTTGTTGACCAGCCCGGTCAGCGGTCCCTCGGACGAGACCGTTTCCATCAGGCGGTTGACCTGCTCCGGATCACGGATATCTGCCGACTGCGCCCTGATTCGAGCGCCATGCGCCTGCGACAGCTCTTTCACCGTTGCGTCGAGCGGCGCCTGACGTCGTCCGCAGATCCACACCGTTGCGCCCAGCGACAGGTAGTGTTCTGCAATCGCACGGCCGAGACCAGTCCCTCCGCCGGTGACCAGGATTCTCTTTCCGGCCAGAAGTCCGTCTCTGAACATTTGATTTTCCGCCATTTTCTTCACCCGAAAACAAAATAATTCTTTATAGAGAATTTAATTCGGTATAGAATATAGTGTAGAACTTCCGTTCCGGCGCTGTCAATCGCAGCCGGATGCAATGCGGGAGGCCACGTGGCAACTCATGCATGCGGACAACGGACTGCTCTATATTTTTGCGTAACAGGGTCGATTCCCATCACGGCGGCTCATCACCTTCGGTACTGCGGATTTTGAGATGACTGAGGCCAATACAAAAAATAACTACAAGCCGGTCGGCGCGGTACTGAACGCTATTCGAATCCTGAATTTCCTCACGCAATCATCGGAAGCGCAGGGCGTTACGAAAATTGCCAAGGAAACCCAGATCAATCAGAGTACCTGCTTCAATATTCTGCGCACGCTCGCGGATGCTGAGTTCGTGCGCTTCGATCCTGCATCCCGAAAGTATGAGCTGGGTATCGGCCTCGGCCCGATCGCGACCCGAGCCCTGAACCCCACGCTGAACATGCACGCCGTCAAGCAGCAGCTGCGGGCGATCACCAAGGAATTCAATATCAGCGTCTCTGTCTGGCGCCGGCTGGGTGACAACCGCCTGATCCTGACTGCACTGGAGCAGAGCGAGGCCGGCGTGCGGGTGCATCTGAGTCTTGGCCAGCGCGTGCCGCTGCTGGGCGGCGCCATGGGCCGACTCTTCGCATTGTCCGGCGAATTCAGCCCCGCGGATGTGAAAAAGCGGTTCGAAGCGGTTCGCTGGCAGCAGCCGATCAACTTCGAGACGTTCATGGAAGAAGCCGAGGCTGCGAAGAAGCGCGGCTGGGCGATCGACGATGGCGCCTACATCCGCGGTGCATTGAATCTGGCAGTTCTGATCCCTGGCGATACGCAGATGGTCTGCACCGGTACCATGTTCCAGGGCCAGCATGACAAGCTTACCCAGCGTGAAATCGGCCGCAGTCTCGTTGGCCTGGCAAAGGATCTCGCCAACAAGCCGATGCCTGAATAATCCCCCTCTGTCAGAGAGTGTGGCAACGCAGGGATGCGGCATCCCAGTGAGACATGCTGCCATATTGCCGGAAGGGCGAGAGGAGAAAATCAGCGCCACCAAACTTGCCGCGATACGTTCGAAGCTTCGGGAAATGCAGGAGCTACTGCGATAGCTCTAGGATCTCGGTGATTTCCGCCGAGACCCTATCGGCCGCCTCAATCAAAGCCTGTTCGATATGAACATAGCCCTGCGTTACGGTGCATTTTGCATGCCCGAGTAGGCCTGCAATGATCAGTTCGGAGTAACCGAGCTCTGCCGCAATGCTGGCGAAGGTATGCCTCATGACGTGTGGCGTGACATCTGCCAATCCCGCTCTCGCACAAATGCGATCCAGCACTCGCATGATGCCAATGAAATGGCCATCACCACGATCAGCCGGAAAGACATAGAGCGCGCGAGTTTCATCTGGGTTTGCCTCTTTTCGCTGAGCCTTTAGCAAAGCGAGAGCCGCCTTACCGACCACCCGAAATTGCGGTCCTGTTTTGGAATCCGGGAAGTGGACGTAGTGTTCGTCAGCCCAGAGCCAGTTCCACTGTAGTCCGAGCGCCTCCGTGCGTCGAAAGCCGGTCAGAAGCATAAGGCGAATAGCCGCCAGAGCCGTCGGATGCTCCCCCTCGATTTCCACCTGCCACATGGTCTTTCCAAGCTGCTGCAGCTCCTCGCGGCTCAAGCGGCGATCCAGCTTGCGACTGGCGATCTGCCGCACCCCGTCAGCCGGATTCGCCTCGATCAGGCGCCAGCGAGCCGCATGCCCCAGTAGGCTGCGCAGGGTGCTGACAGTCCGTCCGGCTACCCCGGACCCACCGGTGGTCCGCCCTCCCCGCCCTTTCCGGGCCTTAGCCGTCTTGCCGGCGACGATATCGGCCTGCATCCGCTCGATGTCGGCCAGGGTCAGGGCGCGGACGGACCGGGTGCCCAGGAGCGGCTTGATGTGGGTGTTGATCCGGCTTTCGTCCATGTCCAGGGTTGAGGCCTTAATGGGCCGGCGGTTTCGCCCCAGGATACGTCCAGCCCGCGCCTCCTCCAGGTACCACTGGCAGATCTCGGCAACGGTCTGTCCCGTCCGGACGACCTGCCGCTCGGCAGCCGGATCCTCCCCTCTGGCCACAGCGGCGAGCTTCTGGCGTGCCAGGCTCCGAGCTTCCTCTGGGGTAAAGACCGTGTGCCTTCCCAGAACCAGCCGCCGGGTCCGCCCCTCTGTGTTGCGGTACTGGATGAAGTAGCTTTTCACGCCGGAGCTTTTCACGCGCAAACCGAAGCCGCGCAGCTCGCCATCCCAGGCAAAGGCCTCTCCGCTGGGCCCCGCCTGCAGTCTATCCACGATGCTTTTGATGAGCTTGCCCATCGCCGCTTACCTCTCTGCTTCCCTAACTATAGGACTGCATCTTGAGGAAGCAATCAGGAAGCTGGCGAGATACAACAAGAGAGTACGTGAGGATACTCGGTTCTATATAAACACCTTTAATATCAGATTATTATATGATTCTAGGACACTTGAGCGTATATCGGCGAATTTCCTTCGGCACCACCTAACCGCCTTGCCAAGGTTGGGGTCGAGGGTTCGAATCCCTTCGCCCGCTCCATCTTCTCTCTTCCTTCTCTTCTCGCAACCTCCCGGTGGCCTGATCGCCCGCGCAGCCTTGCGTCTGCGCCGCAACGCGCTATCTCCGATCCATGCAGAGCCATCACACCCCGCCCGCCTTCACGCATCCGCGCAGCCTGCTGGCGCTGGCGCTGTCTTTCGCCGCCAGCTTCGGCATCGCAGCAGCCGGCGCCGCCCTCACCGCCGGTCCGGTGAAAAGCTGGTATCCGATGCTGGCCAAACCGGCGCTGACGCCGCCCGACATCGCCTTTCCCATCGTCTGGAACATCCTGTTCGCGCTGATGGCGGTGGCCGCCTGGCGGGTCTGGCGCGCCGCCGGGCTGGACCGCGCCCGCACCGCGCTGGGGCTGTTTGGCGTCCAGCTGGTGCTGAATCTCGGCTGGTCCTGGCTGTTCTTCGGCCAGCAGAGGATCGGCGCGGCGGTGATCGAGATCGGCGTGCTGTGGCTGGCGATTGCCGCCTGCATGGCGGCATTTGCGCGGCATGACCGGATCGCGGCCTGGCTGCTGCTGCCCTATCTGCTCTGGGTCAGCTTCGCCGCCTATCTCACCTTCGCGATCTGGCAGCTCAACCCCGCCTAATTGCATTGACGGGGCCCGGTCGGTTTCTTAAGTCTGAAGCCATGATCCAGGAAATGAGCCAGCGCAGCCGCGACATCCTGCGGCTTGTGGTCGAGACCTATATGACGACCGGCGAACCGGTCGGCTCGCGCTTCATCTCCAAGAAGCTGGAACACCGGCTGTCACCCGCCAGCATCCGCAACACCATGGCCGATCTGGAAGAGGCCGGGCTGCTCTATGCGCCGCATACCTCGGCCGGCCGGCTGCCGACAGAGACAGGCCTGCGGCTGTTCGTCGACGGGTTGCTGCAGGTCGGCGACCTGACGCAGGACGAGCGCAGTTCCATCGAGGGGCGTTGCGCCGCCTCGGGGCGCGGCTTCCAGGATGTGCTGAAGGAAGCCACCGGCGTGCTGTCGGGCCTGTCGGGCCATGCCGGGCTGGTGGTGGCGCCGAAGGAAGATGCGCCGCTGCGCCATGTCGAATTCGTGCCGCTGTCGCCGGGCAAGGCGCTGGTGGTGATGGTGAGCGAGGCCGGCCAGGTCGAGAACCGCATGATGGACCTGCCCGTGGGCCTGACGCAGCAGGCGCTGGCCGAGGCTGGCGAATTCCTGTCGCAGCGCCTGAAGGGCCGCACCATGGCGGTGGCGCGCAACGAGATCCTGCATGAGTTGCAGCAGCGCAAGGCCGAGCTGGATGCGCTGGCCGCCCGCGTGGTGGAAGCCGGGCTGGCGGTGTGGGGCGGCGCCGAAGCGGATCGCGGCGGCACGCTGATCGTGCGCGGCAGCGCCAACCTGCTGGATGACGTGGCGGCGATGGCCGACCTGGAACGCATCCGCAATCTGATGGAAGAGCTGGAGAATTCCGAGGAGATGCTGCGCCTGATCGACCTGACCCAGGGCGGCGAAGGCGTGCGCATTTTCATCGGTTCGGAAAACACCCTGTTCCGCCGCGCCGGCTGTTCGCTGATCGTGGCGCCTTTGCAGAACCAGCAGCAGCGTATCGTCGGCGCCATCGGCGTGATCGGGCCGACCCGCATGAATTATGCCCGTGTCGTGCCGATGGTGGACTTCACCGCCCAGGTGGTCGGCCGCCTCATCGGTTAGCTTTTGGGGCGAATTTCCGGGGAACTTAACGCCTCCCCCTTTCATTTCCGTGCCACCGTCCGTATATGCAGGGCCTTGTGTGAGAGACCCCGATGAGCCAGAACGACCGTATCGAACCGACCCTGAATACCGGCCCAGGTCAGACGAGTGGCCAGCATCCGGCGCAGCCGCAGCAGCCCCCCGCCCCCGCCCCGGAGGCACCGCAGCTGGACACGCAGCCCGCCGTTGACGCGCTGGCGAAGGCCCAGGCCGAGATCGCCGAGCTGAAGGATCGCCTGCTGCGCACCGCAGCCGAGAGCGAGAACCTGCGCAAGCGCATGGAGCGCGAGAAGGAAGACGCGCTGAAATACGGCGCCGCGAAATTCTCGAAAGACATTCTCACCGTCGCCGACAACCTGCGCCGCGCGATTGAAAACGTGCCGAAGGCGGAAGCCGAGGCCAGCGAGCCGGTGCGCAATCTCGTCATCGGCATCGAAGCCACCGAACGCGAGCTGCTGTCGGTGTTCGAACGCCACGGCATCACGCGCATCGACCCGAAGGGCCAGCGGTTCGATCCGAACCAGCATCAGGCCATGTTCGAGGTGCAGGACCCGAGCCAGCCGGCCGGTGTCGTCGTGCAGGTGATTGCGGCAGGCTACCTGCAGCATGGCCGCCTGCTGCGCGCCGCCATGGTCGGCGTGTCGAAGGGCGGTCCGGCGCCGGAAATCCAGCCCGGCCAGTCGATCAACACCAAGGCTTGATTCGGGCGGCGCGAGTTCGCCGCTAAATCTGCGCGAATTGTCGTGGGCGTCACTCGCCTCGACAATTCGCAGCATTCATCCGGCTTTGTCAAAAAACCGCAATCTGCTTCACCGATAGTCGCCCCGCAAATAAAGGCCGGGGACCGACCGTTGGACATGATGACTTCCGAGGCGCTCGAGACGATCGGCACCGTCGCCGTAGCCCTGCCGCCGGTCCATAGCAGCCTGCGCTGCGAGGAAGTCGATCTGCGCTTCCAGGCCGATCCCGATCTCGCCGCGCTGGCCGTGGTGCAGGATGCCCGCCCCGTCGGCCTGATCAACCGCTACGACCTGATCACGCATCTTTCGCGCGACTATGGCCGCGCGCTCTATGCCAAGAAGCCGGTCTCGGCCCTGATGGACCGCGCGCCGCTGATCGTCGATGCCAGTATCAGCGTCGACCGGCTGGAAAGCCTGATCGCCGACGAACATCAGAGCGCCTTGCTGCGCGGCTTCATCGTCACCCGCAACGGCCGCTATTACGGCGTCGGCACGGCCTTGTCGCTGCTGCAGCTCGGCATGGCGCGCAGCGAGCGGCGCAACCGCGCACTCGACCGCGCCCGCCAGCAGGCCGAGGAAGCCTCTTTGAGCAAGACGCGCTTCCTGGCCAATATGAGCCACGAATTGCGCACGCCGCTGAATGCCATCATCGGTTTCGCCGAGGTGATCCAGAAGCAGCTGATGGGCCCGCTCGGCAATGCGCGCTATGCCGAATATGTCGAAGACATTCTCTCCAGCGGCCAGCACCTGCTCAGCCTGATCAACAACATCCTCGACATGTCGAAGATCGAGAGCGGCAGCTGGCGCATTCAGCCGGAAATGACCGATCCGGTCGAGATCATGGAAGCCAGCCTGCGCACCTTCCGCGAACGCGCCGAAGGGCGTGGCGTGTTCATGACCATGGCGGTGGATGCGCGGCTGTTCGAAGGCTTTGTCGACCGCCAGGCTTTGCGCCAGATCCTGCTCAACCTGATTTCCAATGCCGTGAAATTCACGCCGGCCGGCGGCCGCATCGAAGTGGGTGCCACGCCTTTGCAGGACGGCGCCTTCGCCATCTGGGTAAGCGACAGCGGCATCGGTATCGCGCCGGAGAATATCCCGGTGGTGATGGCGCCCTTCGGCCAGGTGGAAAACGACCTGACGCGGCAATATGAAGGCACCGGCTTAGGATTGCCGCTGGTGAAATCGCTGGTCGAGATGCATGGCGGGCGTTTTGAGCTTCAGTCCACGCTGGGCGAAGGCACCACCATTCGCGCGGAATTCCCGCCGCCGCCGTCCGCGCGCGCGGCGCTGGCCGCTACGTCACCCGCCGCAGCGTCAGATTGATCCGCCCGCCGCCGGGCACCAGACGGCTGGTGCCGGCAATCACGCGGTCAATGCCGTGAAAGGCCAGCCGCGCCTCACCGCCCAGCACCAGCACATCGCCCGACGACAGTCTGAACGACCGCGTCGGTGCTTTCCGGCTTGTGCCGCCGAGCCGGAACATCGCCTCGTCGCCCAGCGAGATCGACACGACGGGGGCGGAAAAATCCGCCTCGTCGCGATCCTGGTGCAGGCCCATCTTCGCCGTGTCGCGATAGTGGTTGATCAGGCAGGCTTCCGGTGCGGGCGCATCGGGAACCACAGCGCGCCATACATCAAGTGCAACCGGCGGAATCGCCGGCCAGGGCTGAGCTGTTTCAGGATGCTGCGCGATATAGCGATAGCCGCCGTCCTGATCCGTGTACCAGCCGAGCGCGCCGGCATTGCTCATCGCCACGCTCATGGGCTGGCCGCTTTTCGGCATCGTCGCGTGATAGACCGGCGCCTGTTCCAGCACCGCCTGCACCTGCTGCATCAGTTCCCTTTGCTGTGCGGCATCGAGAAAGCCGGGCAGCAGGCGGAAACCGGGCAGCGGTGCAAACTCTGCGCCCGGCATCACATCGCCTTGCGTGCCGTCTGCCAGGAATTCCAGCTGTAGACGATCAGCGCGCCCCAGATGCAGGCAAAGGCCACCGCATGCGCGCCGGTGAAAGTCTCGTTCCACAGCAGCACGGCGAGCAGGAACTGCAGCGTCGGCGAGAGATACTGCAGCAGGCTCATGGTGGCGACGCGCAGACGGCGCCAGCCGGCCGCGAACAGCACCAGCGGCGCGGTGGTGACCGGTCCGGCCAGCAGCAGCAGGAGATGCGTCCAGCTATCGGCGGTGCCGAGCGCACCCTCCCCGGTCCAGACCAGCCAGCCGAGATAGGCCAGCGCAAAGGGCAGCAGCACCATGGTTTCCACGGTGAGGCCGATCAGGCTGTCGACCGGGTTGCGCTTGCGGATCAGGCCATAGAAGCCCCAGGTGACGGCAATGATCAGCGACAGCCAGATCGCGGAATCGGCATTGCCGACCAGCACGGCCACGCCTGCTGCCGCCAGGCCGAAGGCACCCCACTGAACGCGGCTCATCCGCTCTTTCAGCACCAGCCGGCCGAGCAGCACGGCAAACAGCGGGTTGATGTAATAGCCCAGGCTGCAGGCAATCACCTGGTTGCGGTCGATGGCCCAGACAAAGACCAGCCAGTTGATCAGCATGAACACGGCGCTGCCGGCCAGCGCCTTGCGCAGGCGCGGGGTGCGCAGCACGGCCAGCCAGTCTTTCCGCTTGCCGATGGCCAGCAGGATGGTCAGGCAGAGCAGGCAGGACCACAGCACCCGGTGGGCGTTCAGTTCCAGCAAAGGGATGCCAGCGCCACCGGCAGCCTTGAAATAGATCGGGGAAATTCCCCAGAGAAAATAACCCCCTAGGCCAAATCCGATGCCGGCCCATGGCAGCACCCCAGAGCGCGCTTGGGGAAGCGCGTGTCCGGCCGGGGCGGCAGACTGGCGCGGAATCGTGGAGTCGGTCATCGTTTCCTCACAGCCGGGGGCGGCCGAACCGGGCCGAGTTCCCCGATTGCCATGGCTTTTATGGACATTTTTTGCCCCGCACCCGTTGCGGGACGGGGGTAGCCCTCTTACATACCCGGCGAAGAGTTGAACCGAAAGGGGTCCGCCGCCGCGCTTGGATCAAGGCCGCTGCGGATCGCCGGACAAAGGAGTGACACATGGCCAAAGTCATTGGCATCGACCTGGGTACCACCAATTCCTGCATCGCCATTATGGATGGCAAGAATCCGAAGGTTGTCGAGAACGCCGAAGGCGCGCGCACCACGCCGTCGATGGTCGCCTTCACCAAGGATGGCGAGCGTCTGATCGGCCAGCCGGCCAAGCGCCAGGCGGTCACCAACCCGGAAAACACCCTGTTTGCCGTGAAGCGCCTGATCGGTCGCCAGTTCAACGACGATGCGACCCGCCGCTTCACCGAGATGGTGCCGTACAAGGTCGTCAAGGGCGACAACGGCGACGCCTGGGTCGGCGTACAGGAAGAGAAATACAGCCCGAGCCAGGTCTCGGCCTTCATCCTGCAGAAGATGAAGGAAACCGCCGAGAGCTTCCTCGGCGAGAAGGTGACGCAGGCCGTCATCACCGTCCCCGCTTACTTCAACGACGCGCAGCGCCAGGCGACCAAGGACGCCGGCCGCATCGCCGGCCTTGAAGTGCTGCGCATCATCAACGAGCCGACCGCTGCGGCGCTCGCCTATGGTCTGGACAAGACCAGCGACGGCAAGAAGATCGCGGTTTACGATCTCGGCGGCGGTACCTTCGACGTCTCGATTCTCGAGATCGGCGACGGCGTGTTCGAAGTGCGCTCCACCAACGGCGACACCTTCCTCGGTGGTGAAGACTTCGACCTTCGCCTGGTCGATTACTTCGCCACTGAGTTCAAGAAGGAACAGGGCATCGACCTGCGCAGCGACCGTCTGGCGCTGCAGCGCCTGAAGGAAGCCGCTGAAAAGGCCAAGATCGAGCTGTCGTCCTCGACGCAGACCGAAGTGAACCTGCCCTTCATCACCGCCGATGCCTCGGGTCCGAAGCATCTGGTGATGAAGCTGACCCGCGCCAAGTTGGAAGCGCTGGTCGACGACCTGATCCAGCGCACCGTCGAGCCCTGCAAGAAGGCGCTCAAGGATGCCGACCTTTCGGCTGGCGATATCGACGAAGTCGTGCTCGTCGGCGGCATGAGCCGCATGCCGAAGGTGATCGAGACCGTCAAGCAGCTGTTCGGCCGCGAGCCGCACAAGGGCGTCAACCCGGATGAAGTGGTCGCCATCGGCGCCGCGATCCAGGCCGGCGTGCTGCAGGGCGACGTCAAGGACGTGCTGCTGCTCGACGTGACTCCGCTGTCGCTGGGCATCGAGACGCTGGGTGGCGTGTTCACCAAGCTGATCGAGCGCAACACCACGATCCCGACCAAGAAGAGCCAGGTCTTCTCCACCGCTGAAGATAATCAGGGCGCGGTGACGATCCGGGTCTTCCAGGGCGAGCGTGAGATGGCGGCCGACAACAAGCTGCTGGGCCAGTTCGACCTGGTCGGCATCCCGTCGGCGCCGCGCGGCGTGCCGCAGATCGAGGTGACCTTCGATATCGACGCCAACGGCATCGTGCATGTCTCGGCGAAGGACAAGGGCACCGGCAAGGAGCAGCAGATCCGCATCCAGGCTTCGGGTGGTCTGTCGGAAGACGACATCAAGAAGATGGTGAAGGATGCCGAGGAGCATGCCGCCGAAGACAAGAAGCGGCGCGATGCGGTCGAGGCCAAGAACCAGGCCGAAGCCCTGATCCATGCCACCGAGAAGACCATCGCCGACCTGGGCGACAAGGCCCCGGCCACTGAAAAGGGCGAAGCCGAAGCGGCGATTGCCGAGCTGAAAAAGGCCATCGAGGCCAATGACGGCGATGCGATCAAGGCCAAGGCGCAGTCTTTGAGCCAGATCGCCATGAAGCTGGGCGAGGCGCTGTACAAGAACCAGGGCGATGGCACTGGTGCGGACGCGGCTGGCGGCAGCGATGCCTCGGCTGGCGGCGAGAGCGCCAAGAAGGATGACGGCGTCGTCGATGCCGAATTCGAAGAAGTGAAAGACGACAAGAAAAAGAAGTAAGCCTGCGGGCTGACCGGGCGCCATCGGAAATCGGTGGCGCCCGGTTCCGCTTTAGGGACTGAGCAGCGGGCGGGATTTTCGCAGCATGGCAACCAAGCGCGATTACTACGAAGTTCTTGGCGTGGCCAAGACGGCGACGGCGGAAGAGCTGAAAAAGGCGTTCCGCAAACAGGCCATGCAGCATCACCCGGACCGCAATCCGGGCGACAAGGATGCCGAACACAAGTTCAAGGAAGTCAACGAAGCTTATGACGTCCTGAAGGATGATCAGAAGCGCGCGGCCTACGACCAGTATGGCCATGCCGCTTTCGAGGGCGGCATGGGCGGTCGCGGCGCCGGCGGCCAGGGCTTCGACTTCACGTCCTTCTCCGACATCTTCGACGACCTGTTCGGCGAATTCATGGGCGGTCGCGGCGGCGGCCAGCGCGGCGGAGGCAATCGCGGCTCCGACCTGCGCTACAATCTCGAAATCACCCTGGAAGACTGCTTCAAGGGCAAGACGGCCAAGATTCGCGTGCCGACCTCGATCGCCTGCGAAGCCTGCGACGGGTCCGGCGCCGAGGCCGGTGCGCAGCCGATTGCCTGCCCGACCTGCAAAGGCGCCGGCAAGGTGCGCGCGCAGCAGGGCTTCTTCACCATCGAACGCGCCTGCCCCACCTGCGGCGGCGCCGGCCGTGTGATCGAAAAGCCCTGCAAGGTCTGCGGCGGTGCCGGTCGCACGCATAAGGAAAAGACGCTCAGCGTGGATATCCCGCCTGGCGTGGATGAAGGCAACCGCATCCGCCTCGCCGGCGAAGGCGAAGCCGGCCTGCGCGGCGGCGCGCCGGGCGATCTCTATGTCTTCCTGAGCGTGAAGCCGCACCGGCTGTTCCGCCGCGAGGGCCAGCATCTGCATTGCCGCGTACCGGTCTCGATGACCACGGCGGCACTTGGCGGTGCTGTGGAAGTGCCGACGCTGGATGGCGGCCAGGCGCGCATCACGCTGCCCGAGGGCACGCAGACTGGCAAGCAATTCCGCCTGCGCGGCAAGGGTATGCCGTCGCTGCAGCAGTCCGGCTTCGGTACCGGCAATGGCGATCTCTATATCCAGGTGATGGTGGAAACGCCGGTGAAGCTCTCCAAGAAGCAGCGCGAGCTGCTGGAGGAATTCGCCAAGCTGGATGGCGAGGAAAGCAGCCCGGAAAGCACCGGCTTCTTCGACAAGGTGAAGGAAATGCTCGGCGGCAAAGCCGAGTAACAGCCTCCCTCTTCCCGGCCTTTCCGCCCTCCTTGCGCCTCTGCTAGACTGACTGTCTGTTTTCGTCAGTCCTACGGGGAACCTCATGTCCGCAGTCCGCATCGGCATCGTCGGCGTCGCCGGCCGCATGGGCCAGGCCATCACGCGCGAAATCGCCGCCAGCAAGGGCGCAGCCGTGCTGGCGGGTGGCATCGAGCAGCCAGGCAATCCCGCTCTGGGCCAGGATCCGGGCGTTCTAGCTGGCGTCGGCCCGACCGGCGTGGCCATCACCGAGGATGCTGCAGCCCTGTTCGGCAATGTCGATGTGGTGATCGACTTCTCACCGCCCTCCGCCGTCGAGCGCCACGCCACTTTGGCCGCGCAGGGCAAGACGGGCTACGTCGTCGGCACGACGGGTCTGGAAGCGGCGCAGTTCGAGGCGCTGAGCAAGGCCTCGCATCACTGCGCGGTGGTGCAGAGCTACAATATGAGTCTCGGTGTCAACATCCTCGCCGGCCTGACCCGCCAGGTCGCAGCCTCGCTGGGCGAAGACTGGGATATCGAGATCGTTGAGATGCATCACCGCATGAAGGTGGATGCACCCTCCGGCACGGCGATCCTGTTCGGCGAGATGGCGGCATTGGGCCGCGGCCAGCCGCTGGAGAAAATTTCCGACCGTGGCCGCGACGGCATCACGGGTGCGCGCAAGCGCGGCGATATCGGCTTCGCGGCTTTGCGTGGCGGCAACGTGGCCGGCGAGCATACCGTCATTTTCGCCGCCGATAACGAACGCATCGAACTGACGCATAAGGCCACGGATCGTAGCATCTTCGCGCGCGGCGCGGTGCGGGCGGCGATCTGGACCAAGGGCAAGCTGCCCGGCCTCTATCGCATGGCCGACGTGCTCGGCCTCAATAATTAAATCAGGCTTCGGTGAGCGGGCGTAATCCTGCACCCGGCGGCTGACGCCAGCGCCACAGTGCCTCGCGCAGGCCATCGGCCAGCAGGCGGCGTTCGTCGGGGCTCAGGAACGCGCCCAGCGTGAGCGCCCGGCCGTGGCTCCAGATTCGTAAAGCCGCGCTTTCATCCTCGGCATCGCATTCGATGCGCAGCCAGTAGGGCTGCAGCCGCCAGACTTTCTCGCGGCCCTGGAGATCGACACGACGCACTTCCAGCACGGTGTCGTCGAGGCGGATAAATTCGCGCGCACGCTGCTGGCGGTAGCTGAATTTGAACGCCAGATAGACCAGCAGCACATCCAGCCCGCAGAAGAAAAACACCGGCCAGGCGCCCAGCAGCCAGAAGGCCATGCCGGCTCCCAGATTGCCCAGAGCCACAAAGCCGATCAGGATGGCGAAGCCGCGCGGCCCCAGCGAGCGATAGGGTTTCAGCTCGATGTCGAAAAAGGGTGCCCGGTTATGGTCCGATGGCTGGTCCATGGCCCTAGGCTACCTCCCGAACCATTCCCGGCCAACCCGTATATGAGTGACCCGGGAGCAATGCCCGATTATACTGTGTTCTCCGCAGTTTAGTTGGCAGTCCCATGACCAGTCTCGCTCCACAGATCACGCCCCAGATCACTCTGGCCGATATCCGTGCCGCCGCTTCCCGCATCAAGGGCGCCGTGGCCGAGACGCCCTGCCTGCATTCGCGCACCCTGTCGGGCCTGACCGGCGCTGAGGTCTGGCTGAAATTCGAGAACCACCAGTTCACGGCTTCGTTCAAGGAGCGCGGCGCGCTCAACAAGCTGCTGCAGCTGACCGACGAGGAGCGCCAGCGTGGCGTCATCGCCATGTCGGCCGGCAATCATGCCCAGGGCGTCGCCTATCATGCCGGCCGGCTGGGCATTCCCGCCACCATCGTCATGCCGACCATCACGCCCTTCGTGAAGGTGCGGCATGTGAAAGCCTTCGGCGCGAATGTGGTGATGGAAGGCGACACGCTGGTGGAATCCGCCACGCATGCCCGCGCGCTGGCCGAACAGCGGAATCTCGTCTTCGTGCATCCGTATGACGACCCCGCCATCATGGCCGGCCAGGGCACGGCGGTGATCGAGATGCTGGAACAGGCACCGGATCTGCAGGACCTGATCGTGCCGGTCGGCGGCGGCGGCCTGATCGCCGGCATTGCCATTGCCGCCAAGGCACTCAAGCCTGAGCTGCGCATCTTCGGCGTGGAGAGCGAACTCTACACCGCGATGTATCAGGAGATGCACGGTTTACCTGTACAGGTGGGTGGCATCTCGATTGCCGAAGGTATTTCCGTGCGCGATATCGGCCGCGCGCCGATGGATGTGGCGCGGCGTTATGTCGATGACGTGCTGATCGCCCGCGAGGCCGATATCGAACGCGCCATCGTGGCACTGGTCGAAATCGAAAAGACCGTCACCGAGGGCGCGGGTGCGGCCGGTCTGGCTGCGCTGCTGGCCGACTCCTCGCGCTTCAAGGGCCGCCATGTCGGGATTGTCCTCTCAGGCGGCAATATCGATACCCGGCTGCTGGCGTCTGTGCTGATGCGCGGCCTGGTGCGCGACGGCCGCCTCGCCCGCGTCATCGTCATGACCGACGACGCGCCAGGGCGGCTCGCCAAGGCCGCCGGCGTCATTGGTGCTGCCGGCGTCAATATCGTGGAAGTGGCGCATCAGCGCCTGTTCACGCTGGCCTCGGCCAAGTCGACCGAGATCGAATTCGTGGTCGAAGCCCGCGACCGCGAGCACCTGAAGGACCTGCTGAAGTCGCTGGCCGCTGCCGGCCTGCCGGCCAAGGTCGAAGAACCGGATTAACTGCCGTTACGGCAGGTTTGCGACGCCGCCCGAAACATGGCTATCCTTCCGTCAAATCAAAGGGAGGACATCATGGCCCGCGTAGCGAACAAGGTCGCGCTGATCACCGGCGGCGCATCCGGTCTGGGCAAGGCGACCGCCGAACTGCTGGCCGCCGAAGGCGCCAAGGTCGCCATCGCCGACCGCAATCTGGATGGCGCCCGCGAAGTGGCCGACAGGATCGGCAAGAACGCCATCGCGATCAATCTCGATGTCACCAGCGAGCAGCAGTGGATCGCCGCGCTCGACGTGGTCGATGCCGCCTTCGGCAAGCTGAACGTGATGGTGCATTCGGCCGGCGTCGGCGTGCTGAAGAACATCGAAGACATCAGCGTCGAGGAATGGCATTTCGTGCATAACGTGAACCTGCACGGGCCGTTCCTGGGCATCAAACACGGCCTGTCGCGCATGAAGGCGCATGCGCCGGGCTCGATCATCATCATCTCGTCGGTGTCGGGGATTATCGCCGGCCATAACATGTCGGCCTACAACACCTCGAAGGCCGCGGCGCGGATGCTGGCCAAGACCACGGCGCTGCATTGCGCCAAGCGCAAATACGACATCCGCTGCAACTCGGTGCATCCCACCTTCATCGACACGCCGATGGTGCAGAGCATGATCTATGCCGGCGGCGATCCGGCCGACCGCCGCGCCAAGCTGGAAGCGCAGGTGCCGCTCGGCCGGCTGGGTGAGCCGATCGATGTCGCCAACTGCATCCTGTATCTGGCCTCCGATGAGTCGAAATTCGTCACCGGCACGGAATTTGTGCTGGATGGCGGCATCACGGCCCAATAATTGGGCGTGACGGCTGCCACAGGCGGCCGTCATCTCATCTTCTCAAGCGACTCGAATCGCCCCATATTGGGGGCATGAACGCTTCGGCGCCTCTCCCCTCCATCCTGATCGTGGTGCATCAGGAAAGCTCCGATCCCGGTCGCATCGGCGAGCAGCTGCGGGCGCGCGGCTACCATCTCGATATCCGCCGGCCCTGCCTGGGCCAGGAGCTGCCGACCGATATGAGCGGCCATGACGGCTGCGTGGTGTTCGGCGGGCCCATGTCGGCCAACGACGACCATCTGGATTTCATCCGCAAGGAAATCGACTTCATCCCGAAAGCGGTCGCGAGCGGCAAGCCCTATCTCGGCGTCTGCCTCGGCGCCCAGCTGCTGGCGCGCGCCGGCGGTGCCAAAGTCGCGCCGCATGAAGAGGGTTGGCACGAGATCGGCTATTACGCCGTGAAGCCGACGCCGAAGGGCCGCGACCTGTTTCCCGATCCGCTGCATATCTTCCAGTGGCATGGCGAAGGCTTCGAGCTGCCGCGCGGCGCAGTAAGGCTGGCCTCCACCGGCTGGTTCCCCAACCAGGCGATGCGCATCGGCGACAAGGCTTACGGTGTGCAGTTCCACCCGGAAGTGACGGAAACGGTGATGCGGCGCTGGTCGCAGTTCGCCGGCCATCGGCTGGTGCTGCCGGGCGCGCAGGCGCGCGACCAGATGCGCAGCCTTTGCGCGAAATACGATGCCGGGGTGGCAAGCTGGCTCAGCGGTTTTCTCGACCGCTGGCTTGGCAAAAACTCAGCTGCTGCTGCGGACCAGAATGGCGGCGAAGAAGCCGTCCGTGCCGTGGCGGCCGGGTGACAGGCTCAAATACGGCCCCGGCACCGGACAGGCGCCGCCCACGGTTTTCGCCCAGACATCGGTGACCGGCAGCAGCGAGAAATCCGGATGGCGCTGCAGGAAAGCCGCCACCTGCTCCTCGTTCTCTTCCATCAGCACCGAACAGGTCACATAGACCAGCCGTCCGCCCTTCGGCGAGACCAGCTTTGCGGCGCGGTCGAGAATCTCGGCCTGGCGCGGCACCAGTTCATCGAGATCCTGCTGGCTCAGGCGCCATTTCGCATCGGGCTTGCGGCGCCAGGTGCCGGTGCCGGTGCAGGGCGCATCGACCAGCACGCGGTCGGCCTTTTCGGCATGGCGCTTGAGCCATTTGCCATCCAGCTCGCGCGTCTCTGCATTATGCACGGCGGCGCGGCGCAGCCGCTGCTTGGCCTGGGTCAGGCGGATGGTGCTGACATCCATAGCCACCAAGCGTCCGGTATTCTTCATCGCCGCGCCAAGCACCAAAGTCTTGCCGCCGGCGCCAGCGCAGAAATCCACCACGAATTTGCAACCCGCCGCATCGACCAGCTGGGCGGCCAGCTGCGAGCCTTCATCCTGCGGCTCGATCAGGCCTTCGCCATGCGCCTGCGTGTTGTTGACATAAGCCTGCGGCGACAGGCGCAGGCCGATCGGCGAAAACGGCGTCGGCTGGCTGCGCAGGCCCTCGGCCTGCAGAGCAGCAGCCGCGGCATCACGCGTGGTTTTCAGCCGGTTGACGCGCACATCCAGCGGTGCGGGCCGCAGCATGGCGGCCAGTTCGAGATCGAGATCGGCGCCGAAGCGTTTCTTCAGCTGCGGCATGATCCAGTCCGGCACGCTGTGCCGGGCGGCAGGCGGCATGTCGGGATGTTCGAGCGTATGGCCTTCGAGCCGGCGCAGCACGCCTTCGACGGCGGCATCGCCGCCGCCGAACAGCCAGAGCAGGCCATCGGCCTTGGCGCCATTGGAGAGAATGCGCCAGGCGGCCACACGCAGCCGGGCATCCGGCGGAAGCCCCTGCTTGCCACCCGCAATCCACCAGTCGAGCCGGCCGCGCAGGCGCAGCACTTCGTCCACCGCATGCAGCAGCGCTTCGCGCTCGGTGGCGTCGTACAGCTTATGATGCTGCTTCATCCAGGCCTGGCGCACGCGGTCGCCGGTGTTGCGGCTGGGGAACATGGCATCCAGCAGGTTCACGGCGCCTTCCAGCACCTTGCGGCTGCTGCCGACACGGATTTTATCCTGCTTGCGCTCCGTCCGACCTTCGGCACCCTCCTCGGGGCGCGCGCCACGATCTGGGCGGCGTGCGTCGCGCCGTTCGCCTTTATAGGGGCGCTCCCGGAACGAGCGCTCATCGCGAGGACGATCCCTGAACGGCCGGTCCTCACGACGCGGCCGGTCTTCGCGGGGACGGTCGTCGCGAGGCCGGTCTTCGCGGGGGCGGCGCTCTTCGCGGGGACGGTCGTCACGGACGGCTTCGGCGCGCGGGCCCCGGCGCTGGGCTTCGCGCTCGGCATTGCGGGTCTCGCCCCAGCTCACCGCCTTGGCAGACTTCTGCGCCGGACGGCCGGCCTTGCCGGAGGATGACCCTTCCTTCCGGAAACCAGCCTCGGCCGCAGGACGGCCGCGCTTGGCAAAGTCCGGCTTGCCGCCCGAGGGCTTCGCTGCCGGACGGCCCGACGCTTTGCCGCCTGGCTTGCCGGACGGCTTGCCAGACGACTTTGTGGACCGGCTGGCAGAGGCGGAACCGGCTGACGAAGGACGGCGGCCCTTGGCGGGCGGACGACCGGATGAGGAAGGCGGACGGGGCATGAGGCTGTCATAGGCCGCC
>JAGXRD010000149.1 GCA_018336035.1 Alphaproteobacteria bacterium
GCTTGACCCGGCCATCCACGCCTTCTCTAAAAAAGAAGCGGCGCCACATGGGCGCCGCTTCCGAACTGCACTGAAGACGCTGCTTACCCGTTTTTCACCGGATTGCGCAGCAGGCCGACCTTCTCGATTTCGATCTCGATGATGTCGCCGTCCTTCATGTAGACCGGCGGGTTGCGCTTGGTGCCGACGCCGCCCGGGGTGCCGGTGGCGATCACGTCGCCGGGTTCCAGCGGCGTGAAGGTCGTCACATACTTGATGATCTTTCGGATGTTAAAGGTCATCAGGTCGGTGTTGGACGACTGCATCACCTGGCCGTTGAGGCGGCTCTGGATTGCCAGTTTCTGGGCGTCGGGGATTTCGTCCGCCGTCACCATCCAGGGGCCGAAGCCGCCGGTGGCGTTGAAGTTCTTGCCCGGGGTGAACTGGCCGGTATGGGTCTGCCAGTCGCGCACCGAGCCGTCGTTGTAGCAGGAATAGCCGGCGACGATGTCGAAGGCATTCTCCTCGCTCACCTTGTACCCGCGCTTGCCGATGATCACGGCCAGTTCGGCTTCGTAATCCAGCTTGTCGGATTCGGCAGGCTTCAGCAGGGGCTGGTTATGGGCGACCTGGCTTTCAGGAAAGCGCACGAAGATGGTGGGATGGCCCGGCGGTTCGCGGCCCATCTCGCGGCGGTGTTCGTCATAGTTGACGCCGACGCAGACGATCTTGCCCGGGTTGGGGATCACCGGCAGCAAAGTCGTGCCTTCATAGGCCAGGTCGGCGGCAGCACCTTTCGCGGCGGCTTCCACCTCGGCCAGCGCGCCGGCCTTCAGCACGGCGACCAGGTCGGGATACTTGGACCCCAGCTTGGCACCCATATCGACGATGCCGTCATTCACGACCACGCCGTAAGAGCTCTTGCCATTACGGACGAAGCTCACCACTTTCATCGGACTGCTCCCTGCCGGAAAAAGAAAATGCGGTATAATAAGGGTGCAGACGATACGCTCCGCATTGCACCCCGACAAGCTCCCGCCAGCCTAGTTCACGCCTCGCGCCCAGCCCAGCCATGACCGACTTGAAAAAATCTCTGCCTGCCTTGCTGATTCCGCGACTCTGGCCGACCGACCGCCCAGACCTGCGCCGCCGCGTGGTGATCGCCTTCGGCTTCCTGCTGCTGGCCAAGCTGATCAATGTTGCAGTGCCGTATTTCTTCAAACAGGCGGTCGACCTGCTCGATCGCGGCGTCAGTGCGAACCAATTGGCGATTGGCGCGGTGCTTGGCATGGTGCTGGCCTATGGCATTGCCCGCATGCTGGCGCAGGGCTTCGGCGAGCTGCGCGATGCGGTCTTTGCCAAGGTGGCGCAGGCGGCGATCCGCAATCTCGCGCTGGAGACCTTCAACCATCTGCACGCATTGTCGCTGCGCTTTCATCTCGAGCGCCAGACCGGTGGCCTGTCCCGCGTGATCGAACGCGGCACCAAGGGCATCCAGTTCGTGCTGCAGTTCATGACCTTCAATATCGTCCCGACACTGGTCGAGATCGGCCTGGTCGGCGGCGTGCTGTGGTGGTTGTACGGCTGGACCTTCGCCACCATCACCGTGGTCACCATCGGCGGCTATATCTTCTACACGCTGGCGATTACCGAATGGCGCACCAAGTATCGCCGCCAGATGAACGATGAGGACCAGCGCGCCAATACGCGTGCCATCGACAGCCTGCTGAACTACGAGACGGTGAAGTATTTCACCAACGAGGCGCATGAGGCGCACCGCTTCGACGACGCCATGATGCGCTACGAGAAGGCGGCGGTGAAAAGCCAGACCTCGCTGGCCTATCTCAACCTCGGCCAGGGTGCGATCATCGCCATCGGCCTGATCGGTGTGATGAGCCTCGCCGTGCTCGGCGTGCGAGACGGCACCATGACGCTGGGCGACCTCGTTATGGTCAATGCCTATCTGATCCAGCTCTACCTGCCGCTCAACTTCCTCGGCTTCGCTTATCGCGAGATCAAGCAGGGCCTGGTCGATATGGAGGCGATGTTCAAGCTGCTCGGCGTGCCGCAGGAGGTGCAGGACAAGCCTGGCGCGCCGGCGCTGGTCTGTAGCCAGGGCGAAGTCGTCTTCGATGACGTGCGTTTCGCCTACGATCCGCGCCGCGAGATTCTCGCCGGTGTCAGCTTCCGCATCGCGCCGGGCCAGAAGGTCGCTGTGGTCGGCTCATCCGGCGCCGGCAAATCGACGCTGTCGCGTCTGCTCTATCGCTTTTACGATATCGGCAGCGGCCGCATCACAATCGACGGCCAGGATATCCGCGAGGTCTCGCAGCTCAGCTTGCGACGCTGCATCGGCATCGTGCCGCAGGATACCGTGCTGTTCAACGACACGATCCTTTACAACATCCGTTACGGCCGCGTGGAAGCCACGGATGCCGAGGTGGCCGAGGCGGCCAAGCTGGCGCAGCTCGATCACCTGATCGCGCGCCTGCCCGATGGTATGCAGACCATGGTGGGTGAGCGCGGGCTGAAACTGTCGGGCGGCGAGAAGCAGCGCGTGGCGATTGCGCGGGCGCTGCTGAAGAACCCGAAGATCATGGTGTTCGACGAGGCGACCTCGGCGTTGGATACCCATACCGAACGCGAGATCCAGTCGGCGCTGGCCCGCGCGGCCGAGGGCTGCACGACGCTGGTAATCGCGCATCGGCTCTCCACCGTGGTGGATGCCGACGAGATCATCGTGCTGGAGCAGGGCCGCATCGCCGAGCGCGGCCGGCATCATGCACTGCTGGCGCAGAACGGGCTGTATGCCGCGCTGTGGCAGAAGCAGCAGGAAGCCCGCGCGCTGGAAGAGAAATCCGAAGGCGACGCGGTCAGCGTGCTGTCGGCCGCGGGGGATTAATTCTGTCGTCGTCCCCGCGAAAGCGGGGACCCAGAAAGCAGAAAGACTGGGTACCCGCTTTCGCGGGGACGACGATTATTGTTTGCAGCTACCAGCGCCCCGTCTCCAGCAGTTGCATCGCATAGGCCGGCTGGCTCCAGCGGATCGGCAGCGCGCCCTGGATGATGCGGCCTTCCTCGACGCGTAAGCGCAGCAGCCGCAGAGCGCCCTCGAAACTCTCCACCTCGGGTCCGTCCCAGATGATCTCGGCCTGGCCGGTGAGCTGCAGCAGGTCGCCGCTGTCGTAATTCACCACGAGAATGCCGGCGCGGGGATCGAGCGCGATATTGCCCAGCGTGTTGAAGAAATTGTTGCCGCGGAAATCCGGGATGGTCAGCTGGGTATGGCCGTTCTTCTGCTCGACCTTCACAAAGCCCGGCTTGCCGCCGCGATGCGAG
The DNA here is from genome assembly GCA_018336035.1 of Alphaproteobacteria bacterium. GTDB lineage: Bacteria > Pseudomonadota > Alphaproteobacteria > Ferrovibrionales > Ferrovibrionaceae > Ferrovibrio. The sequence continues at coordinate 3,319 of JAGXRD010000149.1, forward strand.
ACATCGACGCCTTCATCCTTCGCATGCGTCGCGATGAACAAGGTATCCGTGTCGGCCAGCATCAGCGCGGCGCGCGGCGACAGCACGGCATCTTCCAGCTTCACCGGCGGCTCGCTCGGCGCGCCGACCAGCTGCGGCAAACGTGCCTGGATATATTGCGGGCAGTTGCCGAAACTCTGCTCGACGTGAATCGTGAAGCCATCAGCCTGCAGAGACGTGACGCGACCGTTCATGCGGTTGCGCCGCCGCGTCTCCGGCTGCAGGCCGAGGATACCGAGCTGCGCATCCTGCGTCAGGTTCTGTGCCAGCATGTCGCCGGGCACCGGCCGGGCATTGACCTGCAGGGTGACCGGATCGGGCGAGGTCACGAAGCCGGGCCTGCCGGCCAGCATCGAGGCCCAGGGGCGGCCGTGTTCGTCGACACTGCCGACGACAAGCGTCGGCAGCAGGTTGAAGAAATCGCGATGCTGGTCGGGCATGAAATCGCGCAGCGCGATCTCGGCGGTGCGCGCCATGCGCTTGGGCAGATTGGGATCGACCCGCTTCTGCAGCAGCTGCTCGCCAGCGTGAAAGCGTCCCATGATCAAGCCGCCTTCTGCATCGGCACGAAGCCAGGCAGGTTTTCGACCCGCCCGACCCAGGCGCGGATATTCGGATACGGCTCCAGCGACACATCGCCTTCGGGTGCATGCGCCGTGTAGGAATAGAGCGCGAGATCGGCAATCGTCGCATGCGACGCGGCCAGCCAGTCGCGGCCCTGCAGATGCTGCTCCATCACCTCGAACAGCTGCGCCGCCACCTGCTTACAGGCGTCGTGATCGAATGGCGAGCCGAACAGCTTCACCATGCGGGCGCGCGCCGGACCCATCAGCAGCTGCCCGGCGGCCACCGAAAGCCAGCGCTGCACCTGCGCGGCCGTCGCCGGATCGGCCGGCAGCCACTGGCCGCTGCGGTCATACTTGCCGGCGAGATAGACCAGGATCGCGTTGCTGTCGGCGATGACCGTCTCGCCATCTTCCAGCACCGGCACCTGGCCGAAGGCGTTCAGGCCGAGGAAACCCGGCTGTTTCTGCGCGCCGCCGCGCAGGTCGAGATCGACCACCTCGGCCTTGAGCCCAAGCAGGGCGAGCATGAGCCGGGCGCGGTGGGCGTGGCCGGAAAGGGGGAAGCTGTGCAGGCGGAGCGTCGTCATGGCGGGGTCCTTGTCCAAGAGGTGTCCCCAATCTGGCATTTCTAATAGAAAACGGAATAACCCACTTTCGCAAGTCACTATTTCAGATTATGAAATAATCCGATGGACCGGCTCGACGCCATGCGCATCTTCCTCGCGGTCGCGGAGAAATCCGGCTTCGCCGAAGCCGCGCGTTACTTGCGCCTGTCGCCGCCCTCGGTGACGCGGGCGATTGCCAGCCTGGAAGAGCGGCTCGGCACCAGCCTGTTCCAGCGCAGCACGCGTCATGTACGGCTGACCCAGGCCGGCCAGCGTTTCCAGATGGATGCGCGCCGCATCCTGGCCGATCTGGAAGAAGCTGAGGCTTCGGCGGCCGGCGATCATGGCGCGCCGCAGGGCGATCTCAGCATCACCGCCTCGGTGATGTTCGGCAGCCTCTATGTGGCGCCGCTGGTGCAGGATTTCCTCCAGCTGCATCCACGCGTGAATGCGCGGCTGCTGCTGCTCGACCGCGTCACCAATCTGATCGACGAGGGCTTCGATATCGCCGTGCGTATCGCGCAGCTTCAGGATTCATCGTTGCGCGCCATCCGTGTCGGCGCGGTGCGCCGCGTCATCGTCGCCGCGCCGGTATATCTCGCGCAGCATGGCGAACCGCAGACACCCGACGATCTGCTGCAGCATGATGCGATCGCATTCTCTTCCGCCGCTGGCGTCGACCAGTGGACGTTTAAAGACAATCTGCGCGTCGCGCCGCCAGCGCGTTTCACCGTCAATTCTTCAGATGTCGCGATCCGTGCCGCCATTGCTGGGCGCGGCGTGACGCGCGTGCTCAGCTATATGGTGGCGCCAGCGCTGGCGAGCGGTCAGCTGAAAATCCTGTTGAGCGACTACGAACTGCCGCCGACGCCGGTGCAGCTGGTGCATGCCGAAGGCCGTCGCGCCAATGCCAAGGTGCGCGCCTTCCTCGATTTCGCCGTCGAGCGCCTGCGTAGCGAACCCGTCTTGCAGAACTGATCCGGAGAGACGAGCATGTCCGCGTTCAAAGCCATCAAGGCCATCGACTACACGGTGATCTATGTGCGCGATCTGGCCGCGATGCGCCGCTTCTACGAGGATGTGCTGCATCTTGAGCTGATCCGCGAGCTGTCGCCGCGCTGGATCGAATACCGCATCGGGCCGAATGTGCTGGCGCTCGCGCTGCCGGGCCTGACCGCGAAGGATGATCCGGTGCCGAAGCACACCGCGGCTTTGCAGCTCGCCTTCAGGGTGGGGCGCGACGATGTCGATGCCTGCGCGGCCGAACTGGAGCAACAGGGGGTTGCGATCATGCTGCCGCCGACCGATCAGCCGTTTGGCCATCGCACGCTGTTCTTCCGCGACCCCGACGGGAATGTGCTGGAGGTCTATGCGGAGATATGAGCCGGTCCCGACACGGATTAACCAAGTAATCGTCATGGCCGGGCTTGTCCCGGCCATCCACGTCTTTGGTTGGTTCAGTAAGAAGGCGTGGATGCCCGGCAC
>JAGXRD010000150.1 GCA_018336035.1 Alphaproteobacteria bacterium
AGCTGAATGCCAATCTTGAGGGGCCGGCCGCAGTGATCGCAGTTACAGTGCGACTCATATCCCTGAATGCTCGCATTCTCGGCCTTCTTCTCGCTGGTCATCTGTCGTGCCCTCCGTTAGGCGCGAGATGCGTAGTCGGCCGGGTGGATGCCGGGCCCAAGCACTTCAAACCACGCGACTTCCTTCGGCAGATACCCGGTCCACAGCAGTGCATCACCGGGGTTGAGGCCCTGGCCTTCGATGCTGCGCGAAGCCTTCAGGTGGAAGCGATAAGCCGTGGTCGGCTTGACGAGGGAGATTGCGGTCTGGTCGGTCATGTGGCGGCCTCGCTGGAATGATCACTCTGTACTCCGCACCCGAGGATGCGGAGGCCGAAGGGATCAGGCGGCGACGGGCTCAGTCACTGCCGGGGTGAGATCGGCGAGACTGACCTGGCCATGTTCATTCGATGCGACGACCACAACGCTGTGCTGCGGCGAGGCTCCGCCGGCGCCGGAATTCGCGAGGATGAAATCGCCAGTGCGAAGCATTTCGGCGGCAGCATTGAAATAGTCGGGGCCATAGACGGCGCCGGCCGGGTCAGGCGTACTGTAATGCCAGAGCGTGAAGCCGTTGGCATAGCCGAGGACAGAAAGGGTCTTGGACGAATAGGCCATTTCAGGCTCTCCCTCAGTGTTTCCGAGGGTCGACTATTCGGCCCATCGGTTGATCTGATGGGAATGACGGTAGTACGAAAATGCGTACTAGTCAAACGCAAAATCGTACTAGAGCGGAATATTTCTTGTGGGTAACTCGGGCCGCTCGCGGCTCAGCTGGGATTTGCTGCCTGTGGATAACCGCGATCCGGCAGAAATACGTGTGCTGACGGCCGAATCAATTCCGCCGTAAACGGCATAATCCGCCTGTGGATAATCCTCGGGCAAAAAGCGTTGACGACTCCCGTAGAGCGGGAGTTAAATCATGACATCCAGGGCGGAGCTTGGCAGGCCCCGCAGATGCCGGCGTTGAGACGGCACCCCCAATTTGCGCGAAAAAGCGCAAACCAGCCCGGATGTACCTGCGCAGGCAAGGGTAGAATATGGGGGATTACGGTATTATGCATCCCGTTGAGTGCCCAGCGCGGCGAAATATCGCGCCAATAAATGTTCTTGAAAAGAACCCGCCGTTAAGGGTATTTTATTCCTACGGCGAGACTATCGCGGGGAGCGAGGCGCTATGATGCGAATCGAGGATGAGGCGTTATTCCGGGCCGGGTTTGACGCCGGCCTTGCCGAGGCCGCCCGGCCCGCTGGTGTCGTCGCGCTTGGCCGCAAGGTCAGACTTCGCCTTATCAAAGGCGGCAAGGGTCTTTCGCATGCCCTCAGGGGTGTCGGGGTCGACTCCGCCAGCGAGGAGTCCCGCGCGAACGAATGTCAGCAGAAGCCGCTCCTGTCGCTCATCTAGCGATCCGGCTTGCTTCGCCGCCTGCGCCGCCCTTGCTGTCGACACCGCCTCGTCGGCAATGAGTGAACCTGGCTCCACCCCCAGCGCCGCCGCCAATTTCTGGATCGTCGTACCACGCGGCGACCTGCCGGGGGTATCGAATATCGACTGAATGGTGGTCTTCGGCACCCGGGAATCTCGGGCTAAATCGGCTTTATTCAAGCCCTTAGCCTTCATTGCTGCAGTAAGCCTGTCGACAAGCGTTCTCATCTGACCTGTATTTCATATCGGCAGTACGATTTGGCGTTTACAAGCGGTACGAGAAAGCGTACTGTATGGGCATGGCAAAGAAGCAAGCCCCCTCTACCAAGGACACCATCCGCCGCGCAGTCGAGCTGGCCGGCGGCGCCCCGAAGATTTCCGAGATCACGAACTGGCCGCGCACCACGATCTATTCGATGTGCGAACGCGGCTCCTGTTCGCCGGCCCGCGCCATCCAGCTTGAGAAGCTTTCCGGCATCAGCCGCGTCGCGCTCTGCCCCGACTTTCCTTGGGGCGTCGCATGACTGCGCTCAACCACGTTTCCCCCCGAGGCTCGAAGCAGAGCCCAGCTGCGCCGGCCGTTGACGGTATCCAGTCCGTTGCGGCCGGCGGCTTTCTTCCGCCCGGGGAAGATCTGCGTAGGGAGGCCATGAGCATTGCCGCCCGCACGCAGCATCTTGTGCGCGCAACGCGCCGGTTTCTTCGTGAGTGTCAGGTTCGTTTTCCATGCACCGATGATGCGGGCGAAGACCCGCGCCCGTCCACTGCAACTGCGAGGTAGTATTATGATGCAGAAGATACGCCAGCCGGATTCCTTCGCTGGTGCCGTGACCCTGATCTGCGTTGCCATCGGTCTGCCGGCAGCTGCAGCTGCAGTCGGAAAGTCGGAAGGGCTCGTCCGCCAGTGGGGCGACCCCGACGTCGATGCACTCCCCAATCCCGAACAGTGCTTGCGCCTCGACGCGGCCTATACCGAAGCGACGGGCGAGCCCGGCCCCATCGGCATGATCTACGCCGAGAAGGCCAAGCAGCCGGGCGCCGAAGACCACAAGCCCGCACCGATCCACCAGCGCCTGTGCGATCTCGGCAAGCAGGTTGGCGATGTCTACGCCGCCACGACTGAAGCCCTTGCGGACGGCAAGGTCAATTCCCGCGAGCGCGCCGCCATCCTCCGCGAGTGCGGCGATGTCGAACAGGTGATCCGCAAGATCAAGCGCGATCTGAGGGGGTAAGCCATGAAACATATCGAAGAACGCCAAGACTCCATGGAAGCTATCGCCGCCGCGATGGCTGCCCGCACAGCACCGCAAGTGGTTTCGGTACCACTGCACATTGCGCCGGGCAACTATGGCGATGGCCCACTGCAGCGCCGCTACGAACTGCACATGAAGATGATGGCGCTGAACCCGCAGGGCTGGCCGCAAGCGCCGGGCGGTAAGCCGCCCCACCGGAAGCGGGCACGCAAGCAGCCGGGAATCGCGGTCGGCTGGGCCGCCCGCCTTGGCGCAGAGATCGCCCGCCGCGCAGCCGACCCCATCGAGTATGCGCCATGACCTTCGAGCAGATCCTCGGAACCATCATCGGCCTGACCATGCTCTGTGCCTTCGCCTACATCCTCTGGCAATGGCGCAAGCGTGAGAAGGAATACCGCGACATCGAACGCGACGTTCGATTTTACGACGGCAGGTAGGGCATGGCGAAGAAACTCAACTCCGGCAACTTCTCAACCGAGCAGCTCAACCAGCTCGTGGCGCGTATCGAGCGGCTGTCCGAAGAAAAGCAGAGCCTCGTGGATGACATCAAGGAAGTCTACGCCGAGGCCAAGGCCCATGGCTTCAACCTGCAGATCCTTCGCTCCGTCATCCGCCTCCGCAAGCTCGACAAGGCCGACCTGGCCGAGCAGGAAACCTTGACCGACGTCTACATGCGGGCGCTGGGGATGGATAC
>JAGXRD010000151.1 GCA_018336035.1 Alphaproteobacteria bacterium
CCGGTGACGGCAGCGGCCCTGCCTGGCGCGCCCGCGCCGTGCCGCCGCCGGCCAATGCCAAGCCGCCCTATGTCGCGCTGCTGATCGACGACGCTGGCCTCGACCGCAAGGGCACGCAGCGCGCCATCGCGCTGCAGGGCCCGGTGACGCTGTCGTTCATGAGCTATGCCGGTGAACTTTCCGAACAGTCCGCCGCGGCGCGCGCTGCCGGGCATGAAGTGATGCTGCATCTGCCGATGGAGCCGCTGGACGCCAAGCGCAACAATCCCGGCCCGAATGCGCTCTATGTCAATCTCGAACCGGCAGAAGTGCAGAAGCGCCTTGCCTGGCATCTGGATCGCTTCAGCGATTATGTTGGCGTGAACAACCATATGGGCAGCCGCTTCACCGCCGATGCCGCGCGCATGGCTCTGGTGCTGGACGAGATCAACCGCCGCCAGGTCTTCTGGCTCGACAGCCTGTCCGGTCCGAACTCGGCCGGCCCCGCGCTCGCCCGCAAGCGTGGAGTAGATGCGGCCGAACGCGACATCTTCCTTGATGACGACCGCTCGCCCGGCATCGCGCATGAACTCGCGACCATGGAGCGCATGGCGCGCAGCCGCGGCGACGTGATCGCCATCGGCCATCCGCATGGCACGACGCTGACCGCCCTCGAGAAGTGGATCGCGACGGCGCAGGAGCGTGGCTTTACGCTGGTGCCGGTCAGCACGGTGCTGCTGCGTCGCCAGCAGCAGGAACGCTGAGGCTAAGCCTCGCGTACTACATAATTTAGCTGTTTATTTCTCGTGACAATCCCCGCGCAGTCTTGCAGGCTGTCTGTCCACGCGGCAGCAGACCGCGCGCGACAAATGGAGGATCGTCATGGGTATGCGGAGCAAGGAACGCGGCCTTTTCGAACTATATCGCGATGACCCGGAGCGCGCCGACGCGCTGGTCTTTAACCGGCGGGGTCTGCTGAAGGGCAGTGCGCTCGCCGCCATGGGCGCGGCTGTCGGTGGCGCCATCCCGTTCAGCGGCAATATGCCGAGTGGGTATATCCCCGCGGCGCTGGCGCAGGGTGCGCCGGCTGGCACCCAGCCTAAAATTCTCAAGATGGACGGCAAGGCGGATCTGGTCATTCTTGGCGACAAGCCGCTGGTAGCGGAAACGCCGGAGCATCTGCTCAACGACGATGTGACGCCGAACGACAAGATCTTCATCCGCAATAACGGTGTGGCGCCCGATGCCGTCAGCAACCCGGATAGCTGGGAACTCACCGTCGATGGCGAGGTGAACAACGTTTTGAAGCTGACGCTGGGCGAGATGAAGAAGAAGTTCCAGCCGGTGACGCTGGCGCTGCAGATGGAATGCGGTGGCAACGGCCGCAGCGCTTTCGAGCCCAAGGCCAGCGGCAACCAGTGGACCAACGGCGCCATCTCGAATGCGCGCTGGACCGGCGTGCGGTTGAAGGATGTGCTGCAGGCCGCCGGACTCAAACCTAGCGCCGTCTATACCGGTCATTACGGCACCGACACGCATCTTTCGGGCGACGCCACCAAACCGGCGATCAGCCGCGGGGTACCCATCACCAAGGCGATGGAGGAACACACCATCATCGCCTATGCGGTCAATGGCGGTCCGATTCCGCAGATCAATGGCGCACCGCTGCGCCTGATCGTGCCGGGCTGGCCGGGCTCGACATCGCAGAAATGGGTCAATCGCATCTGGGTCCGCGACCGCGAGCATGACGGACAGGGCATGGGCGGCACCAGCTATCGCGTGCCGGTCAAACCGATGGTACCGGGCGACAAGGCCGATCCGGCGAATTTCCGTATCCTGGAATCGATGCCGGTGCGTTCGATCATCACCAATGTTCCCAACGGCACCGAACTGAAGGCCGGTACCCGCCAGGTGGCGCTGCGCGGCCATGCCTGGGCCGGCGAGAACACGGTGAGCGATGTGCAGGTCTCTGCTGATTTCGGTCAGACCTGGACCAAGGCAAAGCTCGGCAAGGCAGCGAATAAATACGCCTGGCAGACCTGGACAGCGGATCTCAAGCTGCCAGATGCCGGCTATTACGAACTCTGGGTGAAGGCGACCGACAGTAACGGCCGCAGCCAGGGCCATGCGCCAGGACACTGGAACCCGCAAGGCTATAATGGCAATGCGATGCATCGCGTTGCCGTGCTGGTGCCAGCCTGATTGCAGTGGAGCGTTGATGTCGATGAAGTTCGTTTTCGCCGTCGTGGCGGCTGCGGCGCTGCTGGCCTTTGCGGCCGGCAGCGTCGCGCAGGATGAGCGCGAGCCCGAGGAACCGACGGTGTTTCCCGAGGGCGAATATCGCGATGAAGCTTTTTATCTCTGCACGGCCTGTCACGGCTCGGACCTTGTCCGCGCACAGGGGCATACCCGGGAGCGCTGGGCCGAGGTGCTGAAGATCATGGTGGATCGGCACAACATGGCCGAGCTGGAAGGCGAGGAACTCGACAAGACCCTCGACTATCTGGCCAAGGCCTTCCCGCCAAAGGGGCGCGTCTACAGCAATCCCTTCCTGAACCGCAGGCAGTGAAGCTCAGTCCTCGTCGCCGCCCATGATCTGCTTCAACCGGTCGGCATCGTAATTCTCGCCGACCGACATGGCGCAGATGCGCGAGATATGTACCAGCGGCAGGCCGCTTTCCTTCTGCCAGGCATTGAACTGCGCCTGTGCCTTTTTCAGGTCGCCCTTCGACGTGCCTTTTTCCGTGAGGTCGACGCCGGCATCGCGCAGGCACAGGATCACGTCGCGCGACAGGATGAAGCTGTCCTTGCCGAGGAAGCGGATCAGATACTGTCCGCTGTTGCCGCCCAGCCGCGCGCCACGCTTGGCCAGCAACTCCAGCAGACCGATCTGATCGGTGCTCGGCCAGGCTGCCAGCATCTTGCCGAAGCTGCCATATTCGGCGGCGATATCGAGCACGAACTGGGCATTGTCGCGCACGCTGCGGATTTTCTGCGGGTTGCGCACGATCCGTTTGTCGGAGGCCAGCTTCTCCCAGAATTCATCGGGCTTGTGTACCAGCTTGCGCGGCTCGAATTTCAGAAACGCTGCCTCGAAGCCATCCCACTTATTCTCGATCACGCTCCAGACGAAGCCGGCGGAAAACACCCGCTTGGTCATCTCGGCCAGCACACGGTCATCCTTCAGCTTCGCCAGTGCCTTCTGGTCGGGCACGGTGGGCAGCAGCTTCTTCAGCGCTGTGGCGCCTTTGCGCTTTTCGGCCCGGGCACGGATGGTTTTGAAGGATGTCGGCATCGCGGTTTACTGCCCGCGGCCGGACTGCGACGCGAAGCGCTCGGCCTCTTCGGCAGCGCGGATCAGCGCCTTGGCCTTGTTCACGCATTCGACATGCTCGGACATCGGATCGCTGTCGGCAACGATGCCGGCGCCGGCCTGCACATACATGGTGCCGTCCTTCACCAGCGCGGTGCGTAAAGTGATGCAGGTGTCCATCGTGCCATTGGCCGAGAAATAGCCCACGCCGCCGGCATAGAAGCTGCGGCGCACGGATTCCAGTTCGTCGATGATTTCCATCGCACGTACTTTCGGCGCACCCGAGACCGTGCCGGCGGGGAAGCCGGCGAAGAGGGCATCCAGCGCATCCAGCTCGGGGCGAATCTTGCCCTCGACATTCGACACGATATGCATGACGTGGCTGTAGCGCTCGACCTGGTTGCGCTCGGTCACCTTCACGCTGCCGATCTGCGCGACGCGGCCCACATCGTTGCGGCCGAGATCCAGCAGCATCAGATGCTCGGCCAGTTCCTTCGGATCGCTCAGCAGGTCGTCGGCCAGCGCCTGGTCTTCGGCCGGGGTGGCGCCGCGCTTGCGGGTGCCGGCAATCGGCCGCACCGTGACAGTCTCGTCGCGCAGACGCACGAGAATCTCAGGGCTTGAGCCGACCAGGCACGGCCCGCCGAGATTGAGGTAGAACATGAAAGGCGAGGGGTTGGTCCGACGCAGCGCGCGATAGAGCGCAAACGGCGGCAGGCGGAACGGCAGGCTGAAGCGCTGGCCGACCACGACCTGGAAGATGTCGCCGGCGGCGATGTAGTCCTTCGCCTTGCGCACCATCGCCATGTAGTCGTCGGGCGACATGTTCGACTGCGGCTCGGGCAGGGCATCGAGATCGGCGATCTGGTCGCGTACCGCGCCGAGCGGACGGTCGAGATCGGCGACGATATCGGAGAGCCGCTCGCTCGCCATCGCATAGGCCGCGCGCGCATCCATGCCGTTTTGCGGCCGTACCGGCGTCACCACCGTGATGATGTCGAGCACGGAATCGAAAATCGCCATTACGGTCGGTCGCATCAGCAAACCGTCCGGCAGGCCCAGCGTGTCGGGATTGTTGTCTGGCACCCTGGGCTCGAACAGCCGCACCATGTCGTAGCCCATGAAACCGACGATGCCGGCCGCCATTGGCGGCAGATGCGCGGGCAGGTCGATATGGCTTTCGGCCAGCAGCTTGCGCAAGGATTCCAGCGTCGGCTCTTCGCAGGCTTCGAAGGCAGTCTGGTCGAACCGCGCCTTGCGGTTGATCTCGGCCTTCTGGCCGCGGCTGCGCCACAGCAGGTCGGGCTTGAGCCCGATGATCGAATAGCGGCCGCGCACGGCGCCGCCCTCGATGGACTCCAGCAGGCACGACCACGGCCGCGTATCGGCCAGTTTCAGGAAGGCCGAGACCGGCGTTTCCAGATCGGCGACCAGCTGCGTCGAGAGCACCTGCGCTTCGCCCGCCATGTATCGCTGGGCGAAGCTGGCATAGTCGGGCGTGATCTTCATGGCGGTTTAGAAGTTAGCCGCGCGGTTGCGCGCATCCACATTGACGCTGACGCCGATCTCCTTCTGCAGCACCTGCTTGTACTGCGCGACCAGATCCTGCGTCATACCGCCGGCCAGCTGCTGCGCCGTCTGCTCCTGCTGGCGCGCGATCAGCGCCGGATCGGGTTGCTCGATGCCCGTCAGCTTCGCCACGATGGCGCCGCCGGCGGGGTTGGCTGCCGGACCGCTGACCACATCGCCGACCTTGGGCGAGGCAAACAGCGCGCTCAGCACGGCGGGCGAGAAGCTGCGTTCGGCCGGCTGGGCGCCACGGCTGAGCGGCGCGCTCAGCTGTACGTTGGCGCCGATGCCGGCGGCTTCGCGGGCAAGGTCGCCGCCGCTGCGCAGGCGTTCGGCGATCTGCTTGGCGCGGTCGTTGGCGGCGTCGGCGCGGGCGCGTTCGGTCAGCGCGGCGACGACTTCAGGCTTCACCTGATCCAGCGGCTTCAGTGTCGCCGGCTGGATCGCCATCACCTTGAGCACGATCAGGCCGGCATCGGTGGTGTCGATGATCTGCGGCTCGGCCTCGGTGCCCAGCTGGAAGGCTTCGCTCAGGAAGGCCGGCTGCTTGGGCAGCGCTTCGACGGTTTTGCCGGCAGCATCCGCGCCCTGCGCGTCGATGCCCTCGACCTGCTTGATCGGCAGGTTCTGCGTCTTGGCGATTTCGTCCAGCGTGGCGCCGCCGGCGATCTGGTCGTCGATCTGCTGGCGCAGTTTCACCATGCCATCGGCGGCCTTGCGCAGCCCGACCTGGTTTCGCAGTTCCGCCTGCACATCTTCGAAGCTGCGGGTGACGCCGGGCTGGATATTGGTCACGCGGATCAGATGGAAGCCAAAGGGTGAGATCACCGGCTCGCTGACCTTGTCCTTTTCCAGGGCAAACGCCGCATTGGCAATCGCGGCCGGCAGGTCGTTCTTGGTGACCAGGCCCAGCGAGAGGTCTTCCGGCTTCAGCTTCTGCACGCGCGCGGCCATGGCGGTAAAGCTCTCACCCTTGGCGAGGGCTTCGGCAGCAGCCTTGGCTTCGGTCTCGGTGGTGAAGACCACCTGTTCGACGCTGCGCTTTTCCGGCGTGATATAGGCCTGCTGATGCGAGTCATATTCCTCGCGCAGTTCCTCGGGCGTCACGTTCATCACAGCGGCGCGCTGCGCGGCGGTGATGTCGAACCAGGCGACGGTGCGGCGCTCGGGCGCGGTGAAGCTGACCGGGTGGCCCTTGTAGAATTCCTCGATCTGCGCGTCGGTCGGCGCCGGCGGAGCCGGCAGCTTCGCCGGATCGATCACGATGAACTCGGCCATGCGGCGCTGCAGGCGATACTGCAGCACGGCATTCACCATCGCATCGGGTGCCTGCACGACGCTGCCGAACAGGCTGCCGAGCAGCTGGCTGCGCAGCACGTCGTCGCGCAGCAGCGCCACCAGCATGCCTTCGCTGTAGCCCTCGTTGCGCAGATAGCTTTCGAAGGCGAGGCGGTCGAAATTGCCGCCCATGCCCTTGAAGGCCGGCGCGTTCATGATCAGCTCGCGCACCTGCGCGTCGCTGGCGCCGATGCCGAGCTTGCGTGCGGCCTGCACATAGAGCTTGTCCTCGATCATGCGGTTCAGCGCGGTCTCGTCGAGGCCAAGCTGCTTCGCCTGCTCGACGCTGAAGGCCGGGCCGAACTGCCGGCGCAGCTGGTTCACCTCGCGGCGCAGCGCGTCGGCATATTCCTGCTGGCCGATCGATGTCTTGCCGACCTTGGCGACATCGCCGCCGCTGCCGAAGCCGGTGACGTAGTCGGCGATGCCCCAGATGGCGAAGCTAAACACCAGAAGGACCATCAGACCCTTGGCAATCCAGGACGCGGCGCCGGAGCGCATCTGCTGAAGCATAGACCCACCTAAAAAGCGAAACGAAAACAAAGGCTCAGCCCGGTTAACAGCCGGGCCGGAGCGGGCCGGCAGTGTAAAGGTGGGGGCAGGGGGCGGCAAGGCGCCGGCTTTGCCTTTCCGGCCGGAACTTGCTAGGGAAGGCGCGGTTTTTTTGTGCATCCCGATAGCGGTTTCGTGAGGTTCCCATGGCGGCCCGTCGCCCCCTGATCGTCGGCAACTGGAAAATGAACGGCCTGACCGCGAGTCTGGGCGAAGCGACGGCGCTGGCCGGCAAGGTGAAAGCCCAGACGCCGGCGGCCGAACTCGGCCTTTGCCCGCCCGCCACGCTGGTCGCCGCCATGGCCGCCACGCTGAAGGGCACCGGGATCGGCGTGGGCGGCCAAGACTGCCATGCCAAGGCGAGCGGCGCGCATACCGGCGATATCAGCGCCGAAGCCCTGAAGGATGCCGGCGCGATCTATGTGCTGACCGGCCATTCCGAGCGCCGCACCGATCATGCCGAAACCGATGCCACCGTGCGCGCCAAGGCGCAGGCGGCGCATCGCGCCGGGCTGATCGCCATCGTCTGCGTCGGCGAGACGCTGGCGCAGCGCGATGCCAACGAAACCCTGAAGGTGGTCTCCGCCCAGCTGCGCGGCTCGCTGCCCGACGATGCGACGGCGGCGAATACCGTGGTCGCCTACGAGCCGGTCTGGGCCATCGGCACCGGCCGCACGCCGACCGAAGCGCAGGTGGCCGAAGTGCATGCCGCCATGCGCCAGGAACTCAAGGCGCGCTTCGATGATGGCGAGGGTTTCCGCCTGCTCTACGGCGGCTCGGTGAAGCCCGACAACGCCAAGAGCCTCATGGCGGTGGCTGATGTCGATGGAGCCCTCGTGGGTGGCGCCAGCCTGAAGGCGAATGACTTCTGGCCCATCATCGAAGCCAAGGGCTTCAAATAAGCCTATGGGCAAGGTCGAGCGGGACGAGGACGGGACGATCGCGGGGCTGAAACAGGTTGCCGCGCAGTTTGCCGTTGCCGTCACGCCGCATCTTCAGTCTCTTATCGACCCTGCAGACGCAAAAGATCCGATTGCACGCCAGTTCCTGCCCGATGCGGCCGAACTGGAGGTGCATGAGCATGAGCGCGGCGATCCAATCGGAGACGACGCGCACAGCCCGGTGCCGGGCATCGTGCATCGCTATCCCGACCGCGTGCTGCTCAAGCTGGTCAATGTCTGCCCTGTGTATTGCCGCTTCTGCTTCCGCCGCGAGATGGTCGGTCCCGGCAGTAAAGGCCTGAGCGCCGAGCAGCTCGATGCGGCGATTGAGTATATCGCGCAGCATCCGGCGATCTGGGAAGTGATCCTCACCGGCGGCGATCCGCTGATCGTCTCGCCGCGTCGCCTGAAAGAGGTGATCGCCAGGCTGAACGCGATCCCGCATCTCGGCGTCATCCGCATTCACAGCCGCGTGCCGGTGGTTGATCCGGCCAAGATCAATGACGCGATGATCGACGCGCTGAAGAGCAGCGACAAGGCCGTGTGGCTGCTGCTGCATGCCAACCATGCGCGCGAATTCGTGCCGGACTCTATCGCTGCGATCCGCCGGCTGGTCGAGGCCGGCGTGCCGATGCTGGGGCAGTCGGTGCTGCTGAAAGGCATCAATGACAGTCCGGCGGCGCTGACCGACCTGTTCCGCGCCATGGTCGCCAACCGGATCAAGCCGCATTACCTGCACCACGGCGACCTGGCCAAGGGCACCAGCCATTTCCGCCTGTCGCTGGAGGAAGGCCAGATGCTGATGCGCCGCCTGCGCGGGCATACCTCCGGCCTGCTGCAGCCGACCTACATCCTCGACATCCCCGGCGGCCATGGGAAGGTGCCGGTCGGGCCGGGCTATGCCGAGCCGAACGCGGATGGCAGCTGGACCGTGACCGATCCCTGGGGCTGCTCACACCGCTACGACGACCCGCTCGGCCGGGAATAGTCAGTTATTTCAGTCTTTTATGCTGTCTTAAGGGGCTTTTGTAGCGGCTTATTCCGCTCTTAATTCCTGCTTATAGCCACCTTATTTTTGCTTATTTGACCCTTATTCGACGCTTATTTCGGCGTATAGCCCGCTTATCGACCCCCCACAAACCGTCACCCTCGGGCTTGCCCCGAGGGTCCATCCGACAGTTCTGCCAGGTCATGACCGGGCCGAGGGGGCAATGGATCCTCGGGGCGTGAAGTTTACCGCCGGGCCGACCTTCGGTCGGACCCGGTGGCCCGAGGATGACGGGTGGGAGAGTCTCTTCAAGCTGTCATGGCCGGGCTCGTCCCGGCCATCCACGTCTATGTGTGGGGGGATCGCGCCTCATCGGGCGAATCCGTATTCATCGCGCCGCTGCCGTAGGGCGCTGTCCAGCGGGCGGAAATGGGTCTAGAACAATAAGCGAACATTCTTGAAAAGTCAAGCCCGGCCCACAACCTGCGGACTTCGCCGCGGCAGGCCCTTTCCCTATCTCCCGGCACAGTGTAAAAGCCCCCGGACTTACGGAGATTCCAAGACCATGATGACCTTCCTTCTGGTGGTGCATATCCTGCTGGCGCTGGCGCTGATCGGCGTCATCCTGGTGCAGCGTTCGGAAGGCGGCGCGCTCGGTATGGGCGGTGGCGGCGGTGGCGGTTTCATGACCGCGCGCGGCTCGGCCAACCTGCTGACCCGCACCACGGCGATTCTGGCGACTCTGTTCATCATCTCGAGCATCACCCTGGCGATTCTCGCCGGCGGGCACTCGCGGCCGACCTCGATTCTCGATTCGGCGCCGACCGCGACACCGGGCGCACCGGCCGAACCGGCCAAGCCTGCCGTTCCGCTGTCGCAGTAAGCCTGCCGTAATCGCCTGATTTAAAACTAAAGTTTCCGAGTTTGTGAAATCGCGCGAGTCGGCGCGGACGAACCCTTTTGTGTGCCAGATGGATCGGTTAAACAGGGCTCCCATGACGCGGTATATTTTCATCACCGGCGGCGTGGTCTCCTCGCTTGGAAAAGGTCTGGCTTCGGCGGCGCTCGGCGCGCTGCTGCAGGCGCGCGGCCACACGGTCCGTCTGCGCAAGCTCGACCCCTATATCAATGTCGATCCGGGCACCATGAGCCCGTATCAGCATGGCGAGGTCTTCGTCACCGACGATGGCGCCGAGACCGATCTCGATCTGGGCCATTACGAGCGTTTCACCGGGGTGCCCGGCCGCAAGACCGACAACATCACCACCGGGCGTATCTATCAGACCGTGATCGCCAAGGAGCGCCGCGGCGACTATCTGGGCGGCACCGTGCAGGTGATTCCGCATATCACCGACGCCATCAAGGACTTCATCGCCGACGACCGCGACGGCGTCGATTTCATGCTGGTCGAAGTCGGCGGCACAGTGGGCGATATCGAAAGCCTGCCCTTCCTCGAAGCGATCCGCCAGTTCGGCCTCGAAGCCGGCCGCGGCCAGGCGATCTACATCCATTGCACGCTGGTGCCCTATATCGCCGCCTCGGGCGAGATCAAGACCAAGCCGACGCAGCATTCGGTCAAGGAACTGCGCTCCATCGGTATCCAGCCCGATATCCTGCTCTGCCGCTCGGATCGCGAAATCCCGCAGGGCGACCGCCGCAAGATGGCGCTGTTCTGCAACGTTCGTGAAGAAGCTGTTATTCCTGCATTAGACGTCAGCACGATCTATGCCGCGCCGCTGTCCTATCACGAGGCGGGCCTGGATGTGCAGGTGCTCAAGGCTTTCGGGCTGGATGCCAGCACGGAGCCGGACCTGTCGCGCTGGAAGAATGTCGTGCAGCGCGTGGTGGCGCCGGAAAACCGCGTCAAGGTCGCCATCGTCGGCAAGTATACCGGCCTGAAGGATGCCTATAAGTCGCTGGCCGAGGCGCTGGCGCATGGCGGCATCGCCAACAATGCGCGCGTCGATATCGAATGGATCGAGTCAGAGATCTTCGAGAAGGACGAGACCGCGCTGGCCGCACTCGAGGGCGTGCATGCCATCCTGGTGCCGGGCGGCTTCGGCGAGCGCGGCTCGGAAGGCAAGATCCGCGCCGTCACCTTCGCGCGCGAACGCAATGTGCCGTATTTCGGCATCTGCTTCGGCATGCAGATGGCGGTGATCGAATACGCGCGCAGCAAGGGCGGTTATCCCAAGGCGAGCAGCACCGAATTCGGCCCCACGAATGAGCCGGTCGTCGGCATGATGACGGAATGGATGCGCGGCAACGAGCTGGAGCAGCGCTCGGCCGCCGGCGATCTGGGCGGCACCATGCGTCTCGGCGCCTATGACGCCGCGCTGAAGCCCGGCAGCCATGTGGCGGAAGTCTACGGCAGCACCAAGATTTCCGAACGCCACCGCCATCGCTACGAGGTCAACACCAAGTATCGCGAGAAGCTGGAAAGCTGCGGCCTGGTGTTCTCCGGCATGTCGCCGGACGGCCTGCTGCCCGAGATCGTGGAGCTGCCGAACCACCCGTGGTTCATCGGCGTGCAGTATCATCCCGAGCTGAAGTCGAAGCCGTTTGAGCCGCATCCGCTCTTCGCCAGCTTCATCGAGGCCGCGCTGAAGCAGTCGCGGCTCGTCTAGGCGCGGCTGGTGTAGGCGGCGGGGTGCGCGCCACCCCAAAAGCCGTCATGGCCGGGCTTGCAGTATCGTAACGTCGCCATTCTATAAATTGTCATGCCCGGCCTTGAGCCGGGCATCCACGTCATTTCTGCACGGGCGGATGAAGGCGTGGATGGTCGGGTCAAACCCGACCATGACATGTGAGGGGGCGCGTTCCCGCCGCAATCGAATTCTGCGGCATCTCACATGAGCATAGGCTATCCTGATGGTCATCGCGAAGGGATCATCGCAGGACGTATATGCCCTACATCATCACGCTGGCTGTCATGGCGGCACTGTTGCTCGGCGTCAATGCGGAGGCGCAGACGCGGAAGCGCCAGGCGCTGCAATATCTCGGCGAAACAACTGGTGTTCCTGTCGCCGACGACGGCAGGTCGCCGTACCGGCTTCCCGCCAGTGCGCTGCCACATGACAGCGCGACACTGCTCAGCCAGCTGTTGGAGAAGCAGCCCAAAGGGACCAAGGTCTGGCAGCATGCGATATTCCTGCACAATGGCGAACCGGGCTATCTGGCAGTTGTCTGGAATATGTATGACGCCGAAACGCCGCCCTATGGGCGACAGTTGCAGATATATCGCCTTGTTCGAAACAGCGACAAGCTGGAGCCGGTGCTGGTCGTCGAAAAGCATGAGGAACACGTTTCCATCGTCGAGCCGAGCGGAAGCGATCCATATGGCGAGGGCGCCGGGCTGCTGTTCGTCGATTTCGGGTCAGGTGGCACCGGATTCCAGGGTTATTCGCAACACATATTCCGGCTCGATGCAGTGCTGACCGAAATCACGCCGCGCGAATACGGCCGGCCGATCCTGGCCGATGAACTGGAACCAGGCCATTTCACCGTGATCGCCTCGGATGATCGCTGGGGCAACTATTTCGCAGGCTGTGGCCAGTGCGGCCCGCTCATTCCCGTCGTTCTGCGACGCGAGAACGGTCGGTATGTAGAGGCCTGCAGTGCCCACCCCGGATATTACGATGTCAGGATCGCCTGGAGGCTGGAGAAAATCGCCAACCGCGAGGAACGTCACAGCGTGGAAGAATTCCTGTCGAACCGGACCGAGCTGATGCTGAACTACATTCAAAGCGGCAGGCTGGTCGAGGCGCGGCGGCATTTCGATGAGATGGCATCGGGCAGTGCAACGCTGCTGCAGGAGCGTTCCGAAAAATGGGATGCGGCCAGGCGTGCCGAGGGCGCCCGGTATCGGGAGCGGATGCTGGGCAGGATCGTCAGCGATTTCGAGCCGGTTCTTGCCGCGGCCGAAGCGTCCAGCCGTCCGTGTCGCCTGCGCGCCTATACGGGGGCGGGCAGCAATGCAGGCCGTCAGGACCGGATCAATCGCACGCGGCCTCAGTAACCCCGCCATTTATCCCCATCTTGCCACCGTCCGGACACCCATCGGGCCTTGCCCGCAGCCCCCCGGCGGGCTATCCCTTTGGCCCATCTTTTCTGCCCGTTTTCAGCTTAAGAGGACCCCCGGATATGAGCGGCATTACCGATATCGTGGCGCGCGAAATTCTCGACAGCCGTGGCAATCCCACCGTGGAAGTGGATGTCGTGCTGGAGAGCGGCGCCATGGGCCGCGCCGCCGTGCCCTCGGGCGCCTCGACCGGCGCGCATGAAGCCGTCGAACTGCGCGACGGCGACAAGAAGCGCTATCTCGGCAAGGGCGTGCTCAAGGCGGTCGATGCCTGCAATGTCGAAATCTTCGATGCCATCGCCGGCTTCGAGGCCAGCGACCAGCTCAAGATCGACCGCACCATGATCGACCTCGACGGCACGCCGAACAAGGCACGCCTCGGCGCGAATGCGATCCTGGGTGTGAGCATGGCCGTCGCCAAGGCCGCCGCCCAGGAGGCTGACCTGCCGCTGTACCGTTACGTGGGCGGCGCGGCCGCGCATGTGCTGCCGGTACCGATGATGAACATCATCAATGGCGGCGCCCATGCCGACAATCCGATCGATGTGCAGGAATTCATGATCATGCCGGTGGCGGCGCCGAGCATCGCCGATGCCGTGCGCGTGGGCGCCGAGGTGTTCCATACGCTGAAGAAGAAGCTGAAGGATGCCGGCCACAATACCAATGTGGGCGACGAGGGCGGCTTCGCGCCGAACCTGCCCAGCACGCGCGGCGCGCTCGACTTCATCATGCAGGCCATCGAAGCGGCCGGCTACAAGGCCGGCAAGGATGTGATGATCGCGCTCGATGCCGCCAGCACCGAATTCTTCAAGGACGGCCAGTATCACCTCGATGGCGAGAACCTGAAGCTGTCGCCGAGCGACATGGCGAAATACTGGGCCAAGCTGGTCGGCGACTATCCGATCGTCTCCATCGAAGACGGCATGGCCGAGGACGACTGGACGGGCTGGAAGGAACTGACCGACGTGATCGGCGCCAAATGCCAGCTGGTCGGCGACGATCTGTTCGTCACCAACCCGAAGCGCCTCGCCGATGGCATCAAGCAGGGTGTCGGCAATGCGATCCTGGTGAAGGTCAACCAGATCGGCACGCTGTCGGAGACGCTGGAAGCCGTCGAACTGGCGCACAAGAACGGCTATCGCGCCGTGATGTCGCATCGCTCGGGCGAAACCGAAGACAACACGATTGCCGACCTTGCCGTGGCCACCAATTGCGGCCAGATCAAGACCGGCTCGCTGGCGCGCTCGGACCGCATGGCCAAGTACAACCAGCTGATCCGCATCGAGCAGCAGCTCGATGTCGCCGCGAAGTATCCGGGCCTCAGCGCCCTGAAGGGCCGCTAAGCAGACAGCCGATGATGAGCCGGGGGGTAATCATCATCGCACTCGCCGTCGCGCTGGTTTCGGCCGGCGCGGCGGCGCAGTCTGCATCTGCGCAGTCTATTTCCGTGGCGGGCAAATGGGCGGTCAGCCAGAGCCGCTGCGAGACCGAAGTCATCAGCTTCGAGGCGGATGGCAGCTTCAGTTCGACGCTGGACGAGGCGCAGCCGCGCAATGGCAAATACCGCACCGGCCGCGACCGCATCATCCTGCTCGACGAGCAGGAGCCGGATCGCGAACTGGCGCTGATCCTGATCGACTATTCGCCGACGCGCCTTGTGGCTTTCGATGAGACGATCGAGTCCGACCGCCGCCTGGTGAAGTGCCGGTAGCGTCGACAGGACATCAATCGTCAAAAATTCTCTTTTAAATCACTACTGCGATACAGGCATGGCAGTAGCAGGCTCGCCCGATTCCGGAAGAACGGACGGTGCCTGGAAGAACGGCCGGACCTGAATGCCGGGATATCTGGCCAGTTCTGCCTTGGCGGGCTGATCGTTGCGCGCCAGCCTGACCAGTTTCGCCGGGGCCTTGCTGGCATCCACATGCAGGTCGCCCAGATAGCGCACCTCGCCTGGCTTGATGGAGAAGAAGGGCGCGCCGCCCGCCAGCGTCATATGCGTGCTCGTCCCGATCTTTGTATGGTGGCCGATGATAATGTTGTAGCCGGCGACGATGGTATGGATCTGGCTTAACGCGTAGGTGCCCGGCGGAATGCGCAGAACGTGGTATGTCGTTTCCCCGGTGCCGCCACCTTCGATACCGAGAAGGGTCTGGGTCGTATTAATCTTGAAGACATTCGATTGCGACGCGGCCTTGGTTGCCGGATCCACTCTGCCCCAGACGAGGACGAGCGGAACATAGCCTGCCTTTATGCCAAGAACGGTTTCGGGCTCGGTTGATTTCACGCCGAGAACGAGGATCGAATCTCGCGCGCCCTTGGTGAACTGGGTGTCCGCGGCGACCTTGTTTGGGTCTCGAGCCGCGCAACCGCTGACTACGATAGCAATCAGCATGATGGCCAGCCAGGCTGCACGGCGATTCATGACATTTCCCATGCATGCAGTCCTAGCCGATGGGTCGCATGGGTGGCAATGGATTTCACTCAAACAGATGCGGCACGAAAATGTGCGGCATTGATCCCATGTTCATGGACGCTCAACCCGCAGGCGCGCGAGGCGACGATTGAGTCCAACCGCGTCTGTTGAAGTGCCGGGAGGTTCCTGAATCAGTAAGTCATGCAGGCGGCATTCAGCACGCCGATGCCCAGGGAAAACGCCGCCGAAATGCCACCGGCTGCCGTCTCGTTATTGGTGATGCGTGCCGGCAGTTGCGGCAGCAGCAGGCGCAACATGCTGAAGACCAGAAGCTGCACGATCAGGGCGACGCCGCCCCAGACCAGCATGTCGACCAGGCTGAGCGAGTTGACGATCACGCTGCCCAGCGGCAGCACGAAGCCGAGCAGTGCGCCGCCGAGCGACAGGCTGGCCGCCGTGTTGCCGTTGCGGATCAGCGTCCATTCATGCTGCGGCGTCAGCAGGGTGTAGATCGTGACAAAGATGGCCAGCAGGATGATGGCGCTGGCGAAATAGAGCGCGAAATAGGGCAGGGTAATCAGGTAGCGGCTGATGTCCATGGCGGTCACTCGAAAAGGTGTGGCACAAAACGGCTGGTATTGCGGGTGATGGCGCTGCGATCCTCACGAATCCCCAGGCCACAGGCGCGCGAGGCAATCACCCAGACGCCCAGCACCGGATAGAATCCGTCGAACTCCGGCATCGCCACCGCCTGCTGGTAGACCAGGCGGTCGGGCGCCGGGTCGCCGCCGGGCGCGGTCTGATCCGCGATGCTGCCGTCGGCGGCATACTGCGTGATGCCGCTGCCCTCGCGGCCCCAGAAGGGTTTGGCGATTTTCGCGCCGTGGATCGCGGCAGCATCGAAACTGGCCGGCAACAGGTTTTCATGGTCTGGGTAGCGCTGCCACAGCAGCGGCAGGATCGCCTTGGTGGACAGCAGCATCTTCCAGGCCGGCTCGATCAGCTTCACGCCGCTCGGCTGGATATGGGCGGCGAAATCTTCCTGCAGCAGCCATTCCCAGGGATAGAGCTTGAACAGGGTGGTGATCGGTTTGGCAGCCTGGTCGACGAAGCGTGCGCCATTCCAGCCGATCTCGTCGATGAACAGCCGCTCGGTATCCAGCCCGGCCTGCACGGCGGTATCGCGCAGATATTCCGTGGTGCCGAGATCCTCGGCATGATCGCGTACGCAGGTGAAATGCAGGCGATGGCCCCAGAGGCCGAAATTCTTCCAGGCGTCGATCAGCGTCTCGTGGATGCCGTTAAACTGGTCGCTGTCCTTGCGGTAGCTGTTGAGCCATTCCCATTGCACCACGCTGGCTTCGAACAGTGCCGTCGGCGTATCGGCATTGTATTCCAGCAGCTTCGGCGGCTGCCCACCGCACCAGGCGAAATCGAAGCGGCCATACAGGTTTTTATCCTGCCGCTGCCAGCTCTGCTCGATCAGGCTGCAGGCGGTCTCCGTCAGGCCGAAGGCGCCGTAATCGCCGTTTGCGATAATGTCGTCGACCAGTTCGAGGCACATATCCTCCAGCCGCTGCGCCGCGTCGTCGATCATATCGATCTCGGCCGTCGTGAAGCTGTAGGCGGCGTCCTCGCACCAGTAGGGCTCGCCGTTGATGGTATGGAATTCGAAGCCGATTTTTTCGGCGCGCTCGCGCCAGTCAGGGCGCGGCTCGATGGTCAGCCGCTCCATGATGAGCGCTCCATGCCGCTTACGAGCCGGCCGAGGATGTGATGGCGCTGCCGGTGCGGCCGAAGCCGCCGCGCGAGACGGCCAGCGGTGAGGCCTTGGGCGCATCGGGGAAGCGGTTGGCGCTGAGCTGGCCCAGCGGGCGTCCGCCGGAATAGGCGGTGTTGCTCGGGTCGCGATAGAGCGGCTGGGCGCCGAGTCCGCCACCCAGCGTGCGGCCCATCATGTAGCCCATCAGCATCGGCATGAAGATGCCACCCGAGGAGGACTGCGCCTGCGGCTGCATCGGCTGCGGCCCCGGCTGTGCCGTCGGGCTGTTGGGATCGCCCGCCAGCGCGGCCGACGAGAAGGCGTCATTGCCGGACAGGACCTGGCTGGGCGTGCCGCAGTTGCTGACACCGAACTCGGCCTCGCATTGCTCGCGGCTGGTGAAGCGCGGGGCGGTCTGCACATGCTGGGCCCGGGCATCGGCCAGCGCGGTGCGGCAGGCATCCGCATCGGGCCTGCTCGCGCATTCCTTCTGGTCGCGCAGCACATCATGGCCGGCGAGAGGGTCGTTGTTGTCGCAGCCGGCCAGGCCGACAAGGCCGACAGTGCCAAGGAGGGCGAGACGGATCACTCGTGATTTGCGCATAACCGGAGCATATCCGGGCTGGGGCGCTTCGCAAAGCGTGCTTCGCCCCGGCTGGGCGGTATTCGCCCTAATCCTTTGACTCGCCTGTGAGAATCTTGCGACCGACTCGGAAAAGGTTTGACCCGGCGACTCGGCTGTGATTCTTTACGAATCACCATGAGTGCTGTCCGTGAAATCCGCCGTCATTCGCTTGCCGCCATTGTGCCGGTGATCTGCTTCGCCGCCATCGGCTACTTCGCCTACCACGCAATGGAAGGCGAGCACGGCATCAACGCCTATACCCGGCTGACCCTGCAGATCCAGGACACCAAGGTCGCGCTGACCGAGGTGACCGCCGAGCGTAGGACCCTGGAGCGTCGCGTCGACCTGCTGCGCGCCAGCGGCCTGGATGCCGATATGCTGGATGAGCAGGGCAAAAAGGTCCTGGGCCTGATCAAGCCGGGCGAGCGGGTAATACTCGGGCGTTGAATGGGCGGTTCCCCGCAACGGAATTTCGTCGATTAACCGAAATTCAGTTAACAGCCCGAAAACCCTTGTTTTAACTAACGTTAGCAATACTCTTCCGCTCGCCATTTGACGCCTGACGGTGTTAGCTGGTGTCAAATGACGTAAGGTCAGTGGGAGAGAAACGATGGCGAAACCGGGCAAAGCCGCGGACACGGCCAAGGGTGGCAAACTGCCGCCGGCCAAGGAACTGCTCCAGTATTACCGCGACATGCTGCTGATCCGCCGCTTCGAGGAGAAGGCCGGCCAGCTTTATGGCATGGGCCTGATCGGCGGTTTCTGCCATCTCTATATCGGCCAGGAAGCGGTCGTCGTCGGCCTGCAGGCCTGCGCCAAGCTCGGCGACGCCGTCATCACCTCGTATCGCGACCACGGCCATATGCTGGCGACCGGCATGGACTCTAAAGGCGTGATGGCCGAACTGACCGGCCGCGCCGGCGGTTATTCCAAGGGCAAGGGCGGCTCGATGCATATGTTCAGCCGCGAGAAGCATTTCTACGGCGGCCACGGCATCGTCGGCGCGCAGGTGCCGCTCGGTACCGGCTTGGCCTTCGCCCAGCGCTACAACAAGACCGACAATGTGACCTTCTGCTATTTCGGCGACGGCTCGGCCAACCAGGGCCAGGTCTACGAGAGTTTCAATATGGCCGAGCTGTGGAAGCTGCCGGTCATCTATGTGATCGAGAACAACCAGTATGCCATGGGCACGTCTGTTGCCCGCGCCTCGGCGCAGCCGGCGTTGTACAAGCGCGGCGAGAGCTTCGGCATCCAGGGCCGCCAGGTCGATGGCATGAGCGTCGTCGCGGTGAAGGAAGCCGGCGAAGAAGCGGTCGCACATTGCCGCGCCGGCAAGGGGCCGGTGATCCTCGAAATGATGACCTATCGCTATCGCGGCCATTCGATGTCCGATCCGGCGAAATACCGCAGCAAGGATGAAGTGACCAAGATGCGCGCCGAGCATGATCCGATCGATCAGGTGCGCGCGCTGCTGCTCGGCAACAAGATGGTGGATGAAGACGCGCTGAAAGCCATCGACAAGGAGGTCAAGGACATCGTCCAGCAGGCCGCCGACTTCGCGCAGGAAAGCCCAGAGCCCGATCCGTCGGAACTCTGGACTGACGTCTACGTCGAAGCTTAAGGCCGGGAGAGAAAACGATGTCGATTGAAATCCTGATGCCAGCCCTGTCGCCCACGATGACCGAGGGCAAGCTGGCCAAATGGCACAAGCGCGAAGGCGACGAGGTCAAGGCCGGCGATATCATCGCCGAGATCGAGACCGACAAGGCGACGATGGAATTCGAAGCCGTCGATGAAGGCGTGCTGGAGAAGATCCTGGTCGCCGAAGGCACCGAAGGTGTCGCGGTGAATACGCCGATTGCGTCGCTGCGTGGCGAAGACGAGAAACCGGGCGCGGCGCCCGCCAAGAAGGCGGAAGCGCCGAAGGCTGAGGCTGCGCCGAAAGAAGACAAGGCTGTCGAGTCTGCCGTGACGGCGGCGAAAACACCCGCGCCGGAATTGAAAGACCCTGCCATCCCCGAAGGCACGCAGTTCGTCTCCATGACGGTGCGCGAGGCGATCCGCGAAGGCATGTCGGAAGAGATGCGTCGCGACCCCAAGGTGTTCCTGATGGGCGAGGAAGTCGGCCAGTATCAGGGCGCCTACAAGATCAGCCAGGGCATGCTCGATGAATTCGGCCCCGACCGCGTGATCGACACGCCGATCACCGAGCAGGGTTTTGCCGGCCTCGGCGTCGGCGCGGCCTTTGGCGGTCTGCGCCCGATCATCGAATTCATGACGTTTAACTTCTCGATGCAGGCCATCGACCAGATCGTCAATTCGGCCGCCAAGACGCTGTATATGTCGGGCGGCCAGATGGGCAGCCCGATTGTGTTCCGCGGCCCGAACGGTGCTGCGGCCCGCGTCGGCGCGCAGCACAGTCAGTGCTATGCCGCCTGGTATTCGCATATCCCGGGCCTCAAGGTGGTGGCGCCGTATTCTGCGGCCGACTTCAAGGGCCTGATCAAGGCGGCGATCCGCGATCCCAATCCGGTCATCTTCCTGGAAAACGAAATCCTCTACGGCCGCAGCTTCGAAGTGCCGAAGCTGGATGATTATGTCGTGCCGATCGGCAAGGCGCGTATCGCCCGCGAAGGCAAGGATGTGACCCTCGTCGGGTATTCGATTGCGGTCGGCCATGCGCTGGCCGCCGCCGAGAAGCTGGCGGAAGAGGGCATCGACGCGGAGGTGATCGATCTGCGCACCATCCGCCCGATGGATCACGAGACCATCATCAAATCGGTGACCAAGACCAACCGCATCGTCACGGTGGAAGAGGGCTTCCCGCAATCCGGCATCGGCGCCGAGATCGCCGCCGTGATCATGGAAAAGGCCTTCGACCAGCTCGATGCGCCGGTGGTGCGCGTGCATGGCAAGGATGTGCCGATGCCCTATGCCGCCAATCTGGAAAAGCTGGCGCTAGTGACTGTGCCTGAAATCGTCGCGGCGGCGAAAGCCGTCTGCTACCGCAAGTAAGGGAGGACCGAAGGATGCCGATCGATATCCTGATGCCGGCCCTCTCGCCCACGATGACCGAGGGCAAGCTGGCGAAGTGGCACAAGAAGGAAGGCGACGAGGTCAAGGCCGGCGATATTATTGCCGAGATCGAGACCGACAAGGCGACGATGGAATTCGAAGCCGTCGACGAAGGCAAGATCGGCAAGATTCTGGTCGCCGAGGGTGCCGAGGGCGTTGCCGTGAACACGCCGATCGCCGTGCTGCTGGAAGAGGGCGAAAGCGCCTCCGACGCCAAGGCTGCGCCGAAGAAGGCGGAAGCTCCCAAAGCTGAGGCTCCGAAAGCCGAAGAGAAGAAGGCTGAGGCTCCCAAGCCGGCTGCTGCGCCTGCAATGAAAAGCGGTGCCAGTAGCGATGGGCGCGTCTTCGCCTCGCCGCTGGCCCGCCGCATGGCGCAACAGGCTGGTATCGACCTGAAGGCGGTGCAGGGCAGCGGCCCGCATGGCCGCATCGTCAAGGCCGACGTGGAGAAGGCGCCCCAAGGAGCGAAGGCAGGTGCGGCTGCCGCTCCGGCGGCTGCGGCTGGCAAGGCCGCCGCGCCTGTCGCCTCCGGCCCCGGCGCGCGCCAGCTCGCCGACCTGCTCAAGATGCCCTACAAGCTCGAGCCCCTCTCAGGCATGCGCAGGACCATCGCGCGCCGCCTGACCGAGTCCAAGCAGACGGTGCCGCATTTCTATCTCACCATCGACACCGAGATCGACGAACTGCTCAGCTTACGCAAGCGGCTCAACGACAAGACCGATGCCAAGATCAGCGTGAACGACTTCGTCATTCGCGCCGTGGCGCTGGCGCTCAAGAAGGTGCCGACCGCCAATGCGTCTTACGACGACAGCGGCATGATGTATTACGAACATGCCGATATCTCGGTTGCGGTGGCGACGCCCAACGGCCTGATCACGCCGATCATCAAGGCGGCGGAAGGCAAGGGTCTGACGCAGATTGCCAGCGAGATGAAAGATCTCGCGGCGCGGGCGCGGGATGGCAAGCTGAAGCCCGAGGAATACCAGGGCGGCACCTTCTCGATCTCGAATCTGGGCATGTTCGGCATCAAGCAGTTCGAGGCGGTGATCAATCCGCCGCAGGGCTGCATCCTCGCCATCGGTGCCGGCGAACAGCGACCCATCGTGAAGAACGGCCAGATCGTGCCGGCCACGATCATGACCTGCACACTCTCGGTCGATCACCGCGCCGTGGACGGTGCGGTGGGCGCGCAGTTCCTGCAGGCCTTCAAGGGCTTCATCGACGACCCGCTCACCATGCTGCTGTGAGGCGATATGCCTATTAGCGAAGCTGATTTTCCTGAGAGATTCGGACAAGAAGCATTTCCGAGCCTTCCCTGCCCCTCATGCAGTAAAGGGCGCATAAGTCTGGTAAAAGGGAAATTCTGGACTCTTGAGGCTGGCTACTCGGTTAAGCTGAAAGAAGAAGATGCATGGGAGCCGGATTGGAGAACGGAAAGATTCACTGCTTTTATGCAATGCGCAGAGTCTGCGTGCGGTGAATCTGTCGTTGCGTCAGGCATCGTGGATGCAGAAGAAGAACTCGACGAGGAATATGGCTGGGTTTATGCGTCTGTTTTAAAGCCGCAAGATTTTTACCCGGCGCCTCGGCTTATCCCAATACCTGAGAACTGCCCCGAAGAAGTGCAGGAATGCTTAAAAACAGCATTTCGTCTGTTTTGGTCGGATTTAGCCTCGTGCGTAAATAAAATTAGAATCAGTATGGAGGCTCTCTTAGATCATTTGAAAGTACCTCGCAGAAGAAAGACGGCATCAGGTAAAATCGAAAACCTGACGCTGCACCAGCGTATCGTTGCATATGCTGCAAAAGATGCTGAGATTTCCCAATCATTAATGGCAATAAAGATGGTTGGGAATTTGGGAAGTCACGACGAGGGCCCGATTTCTAGAGATATCGTCTTTAATGTATTGAACCTGTATGAAGATGCGTTGGAGGCGATATTTGATCATCGAAAGAAAGAGCTGAAGCGTGTGAAGGCGGCTCTCATAAAGAGTAAGGGCAAGTCCGCAGGAAAGAAGAAGAAATAAATGGCAAGCGGTACTGCTGATCAAGCGAAAGTTGCCATCGTCACGGGCGCCGGCAAGGGCATGGGCGCCGGCATCCTGAAGAAGCTTGCCGCCGACGGCTATAAAGTCGCGGCGATGTCGCCCTCGGGTGCCGCGAAGACTCTGGCCGAAAGTCTCGGCGGCGTCGGCACGGCGGGCTCGAATGCCAAGGCCGACGACATCAAGGCGCTGGTCGATCTCACGCTCGACACCTATGGCCGCATCGATGCCGTGGTGAACAACACCGGTCATCCGCCCAAGGGCAAGCTGCTGGAGCTGGATGACGCGGCCTGGACCACCGGTTTCGAGCTGGTGCATCTGGCGGTGATCCGCATGGTGCGGCTGGTGACGCCGGTGATGCTGCAGCAGAAGACCGGCGGCGCGTTCGTGAATCTTCTCACTTACGCCACCTTCGAGCCGGAAGCCGATTTCCCGATTTCCGGCCCGGTGCGGGCTGCGGTCGCGGCATTTTCCAAGGTCTATGCCGACCAGTATGCATCGCAGGGCATCCGCATGAACAACGTGCTGCCCGGCTTCATCGACAGCCTGCCGGCCAAGGATGAGCGCGTCGCGCGCATCCCCATGAAACGCTACGGCACCGTGCGGGAGATCAGCGACACCGTCGCCTTCCTGCTGTCGGAGCAGGCGAGCTACATCACCGGTCAGAATATCCGCGTCGACGGCGGCATTACGCGGTCGGTTTAAGGAGACTCACATGGCGGATACCAGTTTCGACCTGATCGTCATCGGCAGCGGCCCGGGCGGCTACACCACGGCGATCCGCGCCAGCCAGCTCGGCATGAAGACTGCCATTATTGAGCGCGAGCATCTCGGCGGCATCTGCCTGAACTGGGGCTGCATCCCGACAAAAGCTTTGCTGCGCTCGGCCGAGATCTATTCCAATATCAAACATGCCGAGGCTTTTGGCTTTGCCGTCGAAGGCAAGGTCACGATCAACACCCAGAAGGTGGTCGAGCGGTCGCGCAAGGTGGCGGCGCAGCTCTCGGGCGGCGTGAAGCACCTGATGAAGAAGAACAAGGTCACGGTCTTCGACGGCCATGGCATGCTGAACGGCGCGGGCAAGGTCAAGGTCACCAAGGACGACAAGCCGGTCGCCGACCTGACCGCCAAGCACATCATCCTCGCCACCGGTGCGCGCGCCCGTTCGCTGCCCGGCCTGGAGCCCGATGGCAAGCTGGTCTGGACCTACAAGGAAGCCATGGTACCGCCGGCCTTGCCCAAGAGCCTGCTGGTGATCGGCTCGGGCGCCATCGGCATCGAGTTTGCCAGCTTCTACCGCCAGCTCGGCGCGGACGTCACGGTTGTTGAGGTGATGGACCGCGTGCTGCCGGTGGAAGACGAGGAAATCTCGGGGCTGGCCAAGAAAGCCTTCGAGAAGCAGGGCATGAAGATCCATCTCGGCACCACGGTCACGGCGCTCAAGAAGGGCATCGACACCGTCACCGCCGTGCTGAAGGACAAGGCCGGTAAGGAATCCGAGATCACTGTCGAGCGCGTGATCCTCGCGGTCGGCATCGTCGGCAATGTCGAGAATATCGGGCTGGAGTCCACCAAGGTGAAGGTCGAGAAGACCCATGTGGTGACGGACGAATACAGCCGCACCGCCGAGCCCGGCATCTATGCCATCGGCGACCTGACCGGTCCGCCCTGGCTGGCCCACAAGGCCGGCCATGAAGGCGTGATCTGCGTCGAGAAGATCGCCGGCGAGAAGGATGTCCATCCGCTCAACGTCTCCAACATCCCGGGCTGCACTTACTGCACGCCGCAGGTGGCGAGCGTCGGCCTGACGGAAGCCGCCGCCAAGGCCAAGGGCTACGAGGTGCGCGTTGGCCGCTATCCCTTCCTGGCCAACGGCAAGGCCATTGCGCTGGGCGAGCCGGAAGGCCTGGTCAAGACGGTATTCGACAAGAAGACCGGCGAGCTGCTGGGTGCCCATATGATCGGCGCCGAAGTGACCGAGCTGATCCAGGGCTTCGGGATTGCCAAGACCCTGGAGACCACGGAAGCCGAGCTGATGCATGCCATCTTCCCGCATCCGACCTTGAGCGAAATGATGCATGAATCGGTGCTGGACGCTTACGGCAAGGCGCTGAATTTCTAGGATTTGGCGACAGGTGCCAGGCCAATAGGTGCCAAGAGGGGGGCTTTTCTGTATACTGCCCGGCACTATCTCAGTCCCAGAGGTAGGTAGAAGGTTTCAGTCGTGGCCATCAACGTTCACCCCATCCCGGTCCGCCATCCCGAGAAGGCCCACAAGCCCGACACGCCGATGCTGCGCAAGCCGGACTGGATCCGGGTGAAGGCGCCGACCTCCCCGGAAGTGGCCGAGACGCGCCGGCTGATGCGCGAACTCAATCTCAACACCGTCTGCGAGGAAGCGGCCTGCCCGAATCTGGGCGAATGCTGGAAGCAGAAGCATGCCACGGTGATGATCCTCGGCGCGGTCTGCACCCGGGCCTGCGCGTTTTGCAATGTCGCCACCGGCAAGCCGGAGGGTGTGGACGCGCATGAGCCTGAGCATGTGGCTGAAGCCGTCGGCAAGCTGGGCCTGCATCATGTCGTGATCACCTCGGTGGACCGCGACGACCTGCCCGATGGCGGCGCCTCGCAGTTCGTGAAGACCATCGAGGCGATCCGCAAATCCTCGCCGACCACCACGATCGAAATCCTGACGCCCGACTTCATCCGCAAGCCCGGCGCCATCGAGGCGGTCGTGGCGGCGCGTCCGGATGTCTACAACCACAATCTCGAGACCGTGCCGCGCCTCTATCCGACCATCCGGCCGGGCGCGCGCTATTTCGCCTCGCTGCAATTGCTGGCCAAGGTGAAGGAACTCGATCCGATGATGTTCACCAAGTCGGGCCTCATGGTCGGTCTGGGTGAAGAGAAGATTGAGATCATGCAGGTGATGGACGACATGCGCGCCGCCGATGTCGATTTCATCACCATCGGCCAGTATCTGCAGCCGACCCGCAAGCATGCCGAGGTGAAGCATTTCGTCACGCCCGACGAATTCGCTGCCTATACGACGATTGCGACCTCGAAGGGCTTCCTGACGGTGTCGGCCTCGCCGCTGACGCGCTCGTCGCATCATGCCGGCGACGATTTCGCCCGCCTGCGTGCTGCTCGCGAAGCAAAGTTCGCTGCCAGGACGGCCTAAGCTTCAGTGTCGACCCACGCCGAAAAGCGCATCCTGCCCTACCGGCCCGACCAGTTGTATGCGCTGGTCGCCGGCATCGAGCATTACCCGAAATTCCTGCCCTGGTGCGTCGGCGCCCGTATCCGCGAGCGTAACGAAACTGTCGTGGTGGCCGACCTGATCATCGGCTTCAAGGTGTTCCGCGAGCGTTTCACCAGCCGGGTGACGCTCGATCCCGCGGGCAAGCGGATCGACGTGGAATATACCGAGGGGCCGTTCAAATACCTGAAGAACCACTGGATCTTCCTGCCGCATCCCGATGGCTGCGAGATCGACTTTTATGTCGATTTCGAATTCCGCTCAAAATTGCTGCAGAAAACCATCGAGCTGCTGTTTAACGAAGCCGTCAAACGCATGGTCGGCGCCTTCGAGACACGGGCGAAGCAGCTTTACGGCGAGAATGGATTATCCCTGCCGCCCGGTGCTACGATCACGGCACTCTGACCCGGCTCGGGCGTTACTGCTGAGCCCTTGAAGGAGTTCAGTATGGTGGCCTTGCCTACGCTTCCCAATATCTCGATTTCCGGCACCTTGCTGGAGCGCGGCCTGCGCAGCCT
Organism: Alphaproteobacteria bacterium; assembly: GCA_018336035.1. Lineage (GTDB taxonomy): Bacteria > Pseudomonadota > Alphaproteobacteria > Ferrovibrionales > Ferrovibrionaceae > Ferrovibrio. The sequence continues at coordinate 26,462 of JAGXRD010000151.1, forward strand.
GGTTGGCGCCTGGCGCGGCATTGCCGGCGGCGACGAAACCGCCCAGCTGGCCCGCGACGGCCTGACCGATGCGAAAGACGCCGAGCGGCTGCGCGCACTCTTCACGGAATGTCTGGAAGCCCGCGGCGGTGAGGTGTCGGCCCGTGCCCGGGCCGCCGCGCTCGGCCGGCTCTATCTGGGCTTTGATGATGGCGGCAAGAAGGCTTTCCTGCAGGTGCTGGCCAACGGTTTCGCGGCCGATGAAGTGGCGCTGGATAAAGCCATCGCCGATGTGCAGCGCGCGGCCGAGCCCGCTGCAAGGCATAAGGCGCAACGCGCGTTGCGTGCGGCGCTGACCCCGCCGCGCCAAAGATTGCTGACGCAGTTTACGGCGCTGCCGCAGGGCGTGAAATTCCTGGTCGACATGCGCGCCGATGCGCTGCGTTTCCGCAAGGAAGCGCCCGAACTCGGGATCGTCGAGGCTGATCTGGAAGATCTTCTCGTCGGTTGGTTCGATGTCGGCTTCCTCGAACTGCAGCGCATCTCGTGGAACAGCCCGGCAGCCCTGCTGGAAAAGCTGATCGCCTACGAAGCCGTGCATGCGATCGAAAGCTGGGACGATCTGCGCAACCGGCTGGATGCTGACCGGCGCTGCTACGCTTTCTTCCATCCGCGCATGCCGCTCGAGCCGCTGATCTTCGTCGAGGTCGCGCTGGTGAAAGGGATCGCCGGCAATGTGCAGGCTTTGCTCGATCAGGCGCAGCCGGTGATCGACCCGAAGGACGCCGATACGGCGATCTTCTATTCGATCTCGAATACGCAGACCGGCCTGCGCGGCATTTCGTTTGGCAACTTCCTGATCAAGCGCGTGGTGGATGATCTCAGCCGCGACCTGCCGAATCTGAAGCAGTTCTCGACGCTGTCGCCGATCCCGGGCTTCCGCAAATGGCTGGAAGAGACCGTAACCGAAGGCGCGCCCGATCTGGTCGATGCGCGCAGCCGCGAGGAGCTGAGCCATGCGCTGGGCCAGCGTTTCGCCAAGGGCATGCTGCCGACCCTGCTGAAGGATCATGCCTGGACCGACAATGCCGCGTTGTCCGAGGCGCTGAAGCCTGTTCTGCTGCGGCTGGGTGCGCGCTACCTGCTCAGTACCGACAAGAAGAACAAGCCGCTCGATCCGGTGGCGCGCTTCCATCTCAGCAACGGCTCGCAGGTGCATCGCCTGAACTGGATGGGCGACCGTTCGCGCAACGGCCTGAAGCAGTCGGCCGGCCTGATGGTGAACTATCTCTACCGGCTGGATGACATCGACCAGAACCACGAGCGTTTCGTGCGCGATGGCACGATTGCCGCTTCAGGCGAAGTGAAGCGGCTGGCCGACCTTTAGTCCTGGCTCGCGATCATCTGCGCCAGCATTTCGCCGGCCAAGTTGAGCGCGTCTTCCACCGTGGCTTTGCGGACCGCGGAACGGCCAATGTCGCCATAGGTCATGCGCAGATGCATGGTTTCCTGGCCAAGCCCGGCCACCGCGATATGCACCAGTCCGACCGGCTTGGTCGGTGTGCCACCGCCGGGGCCGGCGATGCCGGTGCAGGCGATGGCGATATCGGCGTTGCTCTTGCGCAGACAGCCTTCCGCCATCGCGCGCGCGACGGGTTCGGAGACCGCGCCATGACCGGCGACGATCTCGGCCGGAATGCCGAGCGAATAGATTTTCGCCTCGTTCGAGTAAGTGACAAAGCCGCGCTCGAACACATCCGACGAGCCGGCGATTTCGGTCAGCGTCGCGGCAATCAATCCGCCGGTGCAGGATTCCGCCGTGGCCAGCATCGCTTTGGCCTCACGGCAGCGCTGCAGCAGGGTTTCGGCGAGGCGGAGCAGGGTGTCGTCCATGATCAGGTCCAGAAGAAATGCACGATGACCAGCATGGTGATCATGCCATAGAGGCCGGCGAAAAGATCGTCGATCAGCACGCCGGGCGCGCCGCTCAGGGTGTTGTCGGCCCATGAGGCCGGCCAGATTTTGGTGATGTCGAAAAAGCGGAAGACGATGAAGCCGATCAGGTAGAGCATCAGATCAGGCGGCACGAAGATCAGCGTCATCCACTGGCCGGCCACTTCGTCGATCACCACTTCGCCCGGGTCTTCGCCGGGCCAGCGCACCAGGAACAGGCGGATCGCCCAGAGCGCGACCAGCGCCACAATGGCTGCTGCGACGGCGACAGCCCACCAGCCGCCATACATCTGCAGCAACCAGGCGAAGGGCAGTGCGCCGGCCGAGCCCCAGCTGCCCGGCATCGGCTTCAGCTTGCCGAGGCCGAACCAGGTGCAAAGGACGAAGGGCAGGGAATATGTGCTGAGTCTTGGCATGCTCATGACGGCAACCGCACGGTCGCAATCGCTTGCGCCGCGATGCCTTCACGCCGTCCGGTGAAGCCAAGCTTCTCGGTTGTCGTCGCCTTCACGCTGACACGGTCGCGCGCGATGCCGGTGATTTCGGAAATACGTGCGCGCATCGCCTCGCGATGCGGCCCGATCTTCGGTGCCTCGCAGATGATGGTGACATCACAATGCGCCAGCATGCCACGGCGCTGCGTCACCCGTTCGACCGCGTGTTTCAGGAAGGCAGCGCTGTCAGCATTCTTCCAGCGCGCGTCAGACGGCGGGAAATGCTGGCCGATATCGCCATCGCCGAGCGCACCGAGAATGGCATCGGTCAGCGCATGCAGCGCCACATCGGCATCGGAATGGCCGGCGAGGCCCTTGTCATGCGGAATGACAAGTCCGCCGATGGTCAGCTTGCGGCCGGGCTCGTCGCTGAAGGCATGCACGTCGAACCCCTGGCCGGTGCGGATGTCGCCCAACTGCTGCATCAGATGGCGTTCGGCGCGGGCAAAGTCGTCGGGTTCGGTCACCTTGAAATTCTCCTCGGTGCCGGGCACCAGCTTCACGGCCAGTCCCGCGCGTTCTGCCACCGCAGCATCATCGGTCAGGGCCAGCCCGGCGCTTTGGCGATGGGCGGTCAGGATCTCGGCAAAGCGAAACGCCTGCGGGGTCTGAACCCGCCACAGGCCCTGACGCTCCACGCCGCTGCGGGCATAGCCGCTATCGTCGCGCTTCAGGGTGTCGACCACCGGGATGGCCAGAACTGCGCCCGGGGCCTGGGCCAGTGTTTCGATCAGGCGATCTACATGCGAATGCCCAAGAAATGGGCGGGCTGCATCGTGAATCAGCACATGAGAGGGCTGTTCCGGGGCCAGAGCCTCTAAACCGAGCCGGACGCTGTCCTGCCGGGCCGCGCCGCCCAGACACGGCGGGGCCAGACGGGGATAGCTGGCCAGATCGCCGATGGCCTCGGCATAGGCGGCTGAATCATCGGGGTGGATCACCACCGCCACCCGTGCTACAGCCGCGTGGCCGAGCAGGGTTTCGAGGCTGTAGCGCAGCAGGGGTTTTCCGCCAAGCAACTGGTATTGCTTGGGTTTATCTCCGCCGGCGCGGCTGCCGCGACCGGCCGCAACGATCAGCGCGGCGGTTGTCATGCTGGGCAACCTAACCGAGCCGACCCGGCGAGGCAAAGGCCGCCAGCCAGGCGCCGTTTGTCTGCATCCGGAAGGATGTTGCAGCGCAGTAAAAAACTCACTATTCTGACCAACAACTGGGCATTCCAGAGAATTGTGTAAAAAATGAGCATCACCGTCGGTCCCGTCACTATCGCAGATCCGGTCATCCTCGCGCCCATGTCGGGCGTGACAGATCTTCCGTTCCGCCGCCTTGTGAAACGCAGCGGTGCAGGTCTGGTCGTGTCGGAAATGATCGCCTCCGAGGCGATGGTGCGCGCCTCGCGCCAGTCGCTGAAAATGGCGGAGAACACCCCGGAAGAATTCCCGATGTCGGTGCAGCTGGCTGGCTGCGAAGGCCATGTGATGGCCGAGGCCGCCAAGCTGAACGAAGACAGCGGCGCGGCGATCATCGACATCAATATGGGCTGCCCGGTGAAGAAGGTGGTCAACGGCCATGCCGGCTCCGCACTGATGCGCGACCTTGCCCATGCCAGGACGCTGCTGACCGCCACGGTGAAGGCCGTGAAACTGCCGGTGACACTGAAGATGCGCACCGGCTGGGACGAGGGCAACCGCAACGCACCGGAACTGGCGAAGATCGCCGAAGGCGAAGGCATCCAGATGCTCACCGTGCATGGCCGCACACGCAACCAGCTGTATAACGGCCATGCCGACTGGGCCTTCGTGCGCAAGGTGAAGGAAGCCACCAAGCTGCCGGTGATCGTGAATGGCGACATCACCACGCTGGACGAGGCCAAGACCGCGCTGGAGCAGTCGGGCGCCGATGGCGTGATGATTGGCCGCGGCGCCTATGGCCGGCCGTGGTTCCTGCGCCAGGTGATCGAATTCCTCAAGACCGGCGCGCGCATTGCCGATCCCTCGCTGGCCGAACAGCAGGCCACCGTGCTGGAGCATTACGACGCGATGCTGGCGCATTACGGCGTCTCCACCGGCCTGAAGATCGGCCGCAAGCATGTCGCCTGGTATTCCAAGGGCCTGCCGGGTTCGGCCGAGTTCCGCACCCGCATCATGCAGTTGGAGGAGCCGCAGCAGGTGCGCGACGCCATCCACGACTTCTACGCACCGCAGCTCGACCGGCTGGCCGCATGATGGCGACGACGGAAAGCTACGAAAGCAACACCATCGACGCGGCCCAGGTTCTGGGCGCCATTCCCAATCCCATCCTTGTCGTCGGCCGCCAGGGCGATATCAGCTACGTCAATCCGGCTGCCGAACAGTTCTTCGACAGCGGCGCCGCTGTGCTGTGCCGCCAGAACCTGCGCGATCTCGTGCCCTTCGGCAGCCCGGTGCTGCAGCTGTTTGCGCAGGTCTTCCGCGAACGCTACAGCGTGGCGGAATATGATGTCGATCTCGGCTCGCCGCGCTTAGGCGAACGGCTGGTCGATGTGCAGGTTTCGCCGGTGCCGGAAGCGCAGGATCATGTGATCGTGCGCTTCGACGAACGCACCATGGCCGCCAAGATCGATCGCGCGCTGACCCATCGCGGCGCGGCGCGGTCTGTCACCGGCATGGCCGCCGTGCTGGCGCATGAAGTGAAGAATCCGCTCAGCGGTATTCGTGGCGCGGCGCAACTGCTGGAAGCCAATTGCAGCCAGGCCGACCGTGAACTGACCCGCCTGATCTGCGACGAAACCGACCGCATCTGCGCGCTGGTCGACAGTATGGAAGTCTTCACCGACAAGCGGATCGATCGCGGCCCGGTCAACATCCACCAGGTGCTGGAACATGTGCGCAAGGTGGCGCAGGCCGGCTTTGGCAAAAACGTCCGTTTCATCGAGCGCTACGATCCCTCGCTGCCGCCGGTGAATGGCAGCCGCGACCAGCTGGTGCAGGTCTTCCTCAACCTGGTGAAGAATGCCGCCGAGGCGCTGGGCGACGACTCGAATGGTGAAATCATTCTGACCACGGCCTATCGCCATGGCGTGCGACTCGCAGTTCGCGGTTCGCGCGACAAGTTGCACCTGCCTCTGGAGGTGACGGTGCAGGATAACGGCCCCGGTGTGCCCGAAGATATCCGTCAGTACCTGTTCGATCCGTTCGTCTCCACCAAGGTCAGCGGTTCTGGCCTCGGTCTTGCATTGGTTGCCAAGATCATTGGCGATCACGGCGGCGTCATTGAATGTGACAGTCGTCCGCGCCGGACAGTTTTCAGTGCCCGCCTGCCGGTTCACAGCCCGGCAGCGGATGAGACCGGAGAGTTTGACGAATGAGTAACAAGGGCACCATTCTCGTTGCCGACGACGACCGCTCGATCCGCACCGTTCTGGATCAGGCGCTGGGCCGGGTCGGCTACCAGGTGCGTTCGACCGGAAATGCCGCCACGCTGTGGCGCTGGGCCTCGGAAGGTGAGGGCGAACTGATCATCACCGATGTGGTGATGCCCGACGAAAACGGTCTCGATCTGCTGCCGCGCCTGAAGCGGATCCGCCCCGACCTGCCGATCATCGTGATGAGCGCGCAGAAGACCCTGCTGACGGCTGTGAAGGCCGCCGAACGTGGCGCCTATGATTATCTGCCCAAGCCCTTCGACCTGAAGGAACTGCTGCGCGTGGTCGAGCGCGCGATGAACCAGCCCAAGCCGGTTCTGTCGGAAGAGGCCGAGGCCGCTGCCGACGAAGAGAAGCTGCCGCTGATCGGCCGCTCGCCGGCCATGCAGGAAATCTATCGCGTGATGGCGCGCCTGATGGGCACCGACCTCACCGTGCTGATCTATGGCGAAAGCGGCACCGGCAAGGAGCTGGTGGCGCGCGCACTGCATGATTACGGCAAGCGCCGCAACGGGCCGTTCGTGGCCCTGAACATGGCCGCGATCCCGCGCGAACTGATTGAATCCGAGCTGTTCGGCCATGAGAAGGGCGCCTTCACCGGTGCGGCCAATCGTTATGCCGGCCGGTTCGAGCAGGCCGAAGGTGGCACGCTGTTCCTCGATGAAATCGGCGATATGCCAATCGAAGCGCAGACGCGCCTGCTGCGCGTGCTGCAGCAGGGCGAATATACCACGGTCGGCGGTCGCACGCCGATCCGCACCGACGTGCGTATTGTTGCCGCCACCAACCGCGATCTGCGCCAGGCGGTGAACCAGGGCCTGTTCCGCGAGGATCTGTTCTATCGCCTCAACGTCGTGCCGCTGCGCCTGCCGCCGCTGCGCGAGCGCAGCGAAGATATTCCCGATCTGGTGCGCCACTTCCTGAATCTCTCCTCGGCGCAGGGCCTGCCGACGAAAACCATTTCGGCGGACGCGATGGACCGGATCCGCCGCTATCGCTGGCCCGGCAACGTGCGCGAGCTGGAAAACCTGGTGCGCCGTCTGGCCGCGCTCTATGCCGATGACGTGATCGGCGTCGAGGTGATCGACAACGAGCTGGCCGAACCGCCGCAGGCCCCGCGTGCCAGCGAGCCGAGCGAAGAAGAGACCCTGACCGGCAGCATCGAGCGGCATCTGACCAAGTTCTTCTCGGCCCAGGGTGACGACCTGCCGCCGCCCGGCCTGTATGACCGCATGCTGCGCGAACTGGAAATCCCGCTGATCTCGCTCAGCCTCGCTGCCACCCGGGGCAACCAGATCAAGGCCGCGCATATGCTGGGCCTGAACCGCAATACGCTGCGCAAGAAGATCCGCGACCATAATATCCAGGTCATCCGGGGCCTGAAGTAGCCCTCAGGTCGCTTTCCGACCGGCAGCCGGCTGGAAAAGCGGCTGCGGACAGGCTTGCGAAACAGCGCCGGGACGGGTGCCGGACGGCTGCGGCTGGGCTATGATCGGCCGATGGCTGCCACTTCGATTCACCGCAGATGACTCCCGACAAGGCCGGCGAGACTGAGTCCGCCTCCGTCGTGACGCCTGGTGTTGTGGGGGAACCCCTGACGCCGGGCCGCCGGCTGCTGCGCAGCGCGCTCGACTGGGCCGACCGGCACCGGCTGCTGCGCCAGCTTGAGATCGCGCTGGCGATCGCCGCGCTGGTCGCCGGCACGCTGACCTATCTGGCGATGACGCCAGGTGCCAACCGTGACCTCACCCCGCGCGAAGTCCAGATCCTGCTGCTGACCGACCTGATCGTGCTGCTGGCGCTGACCAGCCTGGTGGCGCGCCGCATGGTGGTGTTGTGGATGCAGCGCCGCCGCGGCGCGGCCGGTTCGCGGCTCCACGCCCGCATGGTGATGCTGTTCGCCGGCGTCACGGCATTGCCCACCGTGCTGATGACGCTGTTCGCCGTGCTGTTCTTCAATCTCGGCCTGCAGACCTGGTTCAGCGAACGCGTCAATGCCGCGGTGAATGCCTCGGTGGCGATTGCCGAGGCCTATATCCAGGAACACCGCAAGACGATCCGTGCCGATGTGCTTGCCATGGCGGTCGATCTCAACCGCGCCGCGCCGAACCTGACGCGCAACCCCTATGCCTTCCAGCAGGCTGTGCGCCAGCTGGCCCGTATCCGCGGCCTGGGCGAGGCCATTGTGTTCACCTCGACGGGCGAGATCCTCGCCCGCAACGAGCTTAGCCTGCTGATGGAATTCGACCGCGTGCCGCCGCGTGCGCTGGAAGACGCCAATGCCGGCCAGGTGGTGATCATCACCGCCGAAACGGATGATCGCGTGCGCGCGCTGGTGCGGCTCGACGGTTATCTCGATGCGTATCTCTTTGTGGGCCGCTTCATCGACGCCAAGGTGCAGTCCGAGATCGAGCGCACGCGGCAGGCGGCGCAACAATACAATCGCCTTGAACGCGCCCGCGCGACGCTGGAAATCAATTTTGCCGTCCTGTTCCTGCTGGTGTCGCTGCTGCTGCTGCTGGCCGCGATCTGGTTCGCGCTGCTGATCGCCAACCGGCTGGTGACGCCGATCGGCGAGGTGGTGACGGCGGCCGAGCGCATCCGCACCGGCGACCTGTCGGCCCGTGTCACCGAACGCGCCGACGAGGACGAGATCGGCACGCTGGGCCGCGCCTTCAACCGGATGACGGGACAGCTCGCCGCCCAGCAATCCGAACTGATCGCCGCGAACCGCCAGTTGGATGAACGCCGCCGTTTCACCGAAACCGTGCTGGCCGGCGTGTCGGCCGGTGTGATCGGTATCGATCCGCAGGGCAGGGTGACACTGCCCAACCCTTCGGCGCAGGTGATGCTGCAGCAGAGCTTCGATGACATGGTCGGCCGGCCCTTCGTGGAAGTCGCGCCCGAGATGGCGGAGCTGTTCGAACGCGTCGAACTGCGCCCGGTGGAAGGCGCCGAACGTGGCCAGGTTGTCGTGCAGCGTGGCAGCGGCGCGCGGACCCTGCTGGTCCGTATCGCCCGCGAAGTCACCGGCAACGAGCTGCTCGGCTATGTCGCCACCTTCGACGATGTCTCGGAACTGGTGGCGGCCCAGCGCAATGCCGCCTGGGCCGATATCGCGCGCCGCATCGCGCATGAAATCAAGAACCCGCTGACGCCGATCCAGCTTTCGGCCGAGCGGTTGAAGCGCAAATACATGAAGGAAGTGCAGACCGACCCGCATATCTTCGCCGAATGCACGGATACGATCATCCGGCAGGTCGGCGATATCGGGCGCATGGTGGACGAATTCTCCACCTTTGCCCGCATGCCGCGCCCGGTCTATCGCGAGGAAGACCTCAACCAGCTGGTCCGCCAGGGCGTGTTCCTGCAGCAGGTGGCGCGGCCGGAAATCCAGTTCGAGACCGATATCCCGTCTGCCCCGATCCGCATGAATGTCGATGCGCGCCAGCTCGCCCAGGTCTTCACCAACATCCTGCAGAACGCAGTGGATGCCATCGATGGGCGCGACCGCGTGGCCGGGATCACGCCGCCGCCGGGACGGATTTCGGTCGGCCTGCGCGTCAACGGCACGGCGGCCGACATCACGGTGCTGGATAATGGCCGTGGCCTGCCGGTCGAAAACCGCGACCGGCTGTTCGAGCCTTACGTGACCACCCGCAGCAAGGGGACCGGGCTTGGGCTTGCCATCGTCAAGAAGATCATCGAGGAACATGGCGGCAGCATCACGCTGACCGACGCCACCCTGTTTGATCCGGCGCTGAAAAATGGTAGCTTGGCCCGCATTCACCTGCCGGGCGTTCTGGCCGGCGGCGAACCAGCCCAAGGTGAAGCCCTGCAGGGCGGCAAACAAGAGACTCCGCTCGCGGAGATTCAGGCAATGCGTAAGGTTTTAGGGTCGGGCGGTCATGGCGCGTGACATTCTCATCGTCGATGACGAAGCGGACATCCGCAATCTGATCGCCGGTATTCTCCAGGACGAAGGTTACGAAACCCGTATGGCCGGCGATTCCGACGGTGCGCTGCGCGAGATGGAGGCGCGGCGGCCGAATGCGGTGATCCTGGATATCTGGCTGCAGGGCAGCAAGATGGACGGTCTGGAGATTCTCGACCGCATCATCCGCGACCATAGCAGTGTGCCGGTGATCATGATTTCCGGCCATGGCAACATTGAAACTGCCGTGTCCGCGATCAAGCGCGGCGCCTACGACTATATCGAGAAACCGTTCAAGAGCGACCGGCTGCTGCTGCTGGTCGAGCGCGCGCTGGAACAGGCGCGGCTCAAGCGCGAGAACGAAGACCTGCGCCAGCGCTCGGGTAACGTTGCCGAACTGATCGGCGTCTCGCCGGCCATTGTGGCGCTGCGTCAGGCCATCGAGCGCGTGGCGCCGACCAACAGCCGCGTGCTGATCTCCGGTCCGCCCGGCGCCGGCAAGGAACTGGTCGCGCGCCTGCTGCATCAGCGTTCGCGCCGCGCCGGCGGACCGTTCGTGTTGCTGAATGTCGCGGCCATGAACGCCGACACCATCGAGCATCAGCTGTTCGGCATCGAAGAACAGGTGAACGGCCAGCGCCAGCACAAGATCGGCGTGCTGGAAGAGGCGCATGGCGGTACGCTGTTCATCGATGAAGTGGCCGAGATGTCGCCCGAGGCGCAGGCCAAGCTGCTGCGCGTGCTGACCGAGCAGAGCTTCGAGCGCGTCGGCGGCCGGACCCGCGTGCAGGTCGATGTGCGCATCATTTCCGGTACGGTGCATGACCTGACGCAGCGCGTCGGGCAGAACCAGTTCCGGCAGGATCTGTTCCATCGCCTCAATGTGGTGCCTTTGAAGGTTCCGGCTTTGCGCGACCGCCGCGAAGACATTCCGATGCTGGCCCGGCAGTTCATCCTGATCGAGGCCCAGCGGCAGGGCGTATCGGTGCGTGACCTGGCCGAGGATGCGCTGCTGGCGCTGCAGTCGGCCGAGTGGCCGGGCAATGTGCGCGAGCTGCGCAATGCCATTGCCCGCCTGCTGATCATGCTGCCGGCTGACCAGAGGAATGCGGCGATCCATGCCGATATGATGCCGTCCGATCTCGGCGCCACGCCGCCGGTGGCGCTGCGGCCCGAGACCACCACCGAAGTGATGGGACTCCCACTCAGGGAGGCCCGCGAAATGTTCGAGCGCGAATACCTGCTGGCGCAGATCACCCGCTTCGGCGGCAATGTCTCGCGCACCGCCAGCTTCATCGGCATGGAACGCTCGGCGCTGCATCGCAAGCTGAAGGCGCTCGGGGTCATCACCCTCGACCGCAATGGCAGTTAGTATGGGCAGGCTAGCATGAAGGTGATCGTCTGCGGCGCCGGACTGGTCGGCTCCACCATCGCACGCCAGCTTGCCGCCGAAGGCAATGAAGTGACGATGATCGACGTCTCGGCGGATCGCGCCAACAAGGCGGCCGAAACCTACGACCTGCGCGCCATCGTCGGCCATGCCTCGCATCCCGATGTGCTGGAACAGGCCGGCGCTTCCGATGCCGACATGCTGATCGCCGTCACCTTCGCCGACGAGGTGAATATGGTGGCCTGCGAAGTGGCGCATGCGCTGTTCAACGTGCCGACCAAGATCGCCCGTATCCGCGCGCAAGGGTATCTGCGGCCGGAATGGTCGGACCTGTTCAACGAAAAGCATATCTCGATCGACTTCATCATCTCGCCCGAGATCGAGGTGGCGCGCGCCATCCATCGCCGCATCCTGACGCCCGGCGCCTTCGACATGATACCTTTCGCGGGCGACCGCCTGCGCCTGGTCGGTATCCGGCTGGAGGAAGACTGCCCGGTGCTGAACACGCCGCTGCGCCAGCTGACCGGCCTGTTCCCCGATCTGGCGCTGAATATCTGCGGCATCATCCGGCACGGCGCGATGCTGGTGCCAACCGCCGACGACCATCTGGAAGCCGACGACGAAATCTATATCTGCGTTCTGTCGGCGCATCTGCCACGCGCCATGCGGCTGTTCGGCCACGAGGAACGCGAGGCACGCCGCATCGTGCTGGCGGGCGGCGGCAATATCGGCCTGTTCCTGGCGCGCGAGATCCAGGAGAGCCAGCCGTCTGTCCTGCTGAAAATTATCGAGGCGAACCGCGAGCGTGCCGAACATATCGCCAGCGTCCTGAAGGATGCCGTAGTACTGCATGGCGATACGCTGGACCAGGAAATCCAGCAGGAAGCCAAGGTCGGCGCCGCCGAAACCATCATCGCGATGACCAACGATGACGAGGTGAATATCCTCACCTCTCTGCTGGCCAAGCAGGCCGGCGCGCAGCGCGCCATCACGCTGGTCAACAATCCGGCCTACGACACGCTGATCGGTTCGCTCGGCATCGATGTCGTGGTCAATCCGCGCTCCACGACGGTTTCCTCGATCCTGCAGCATGTGCGTCGCGGCCGCATCCGCGCCGTGCATTCGCTGTATGACGGTGCCGCCGAAGCCATCGAGGCCGAGGCGCAGCAGACCAGCGCGCTGGTCGGCAAGCCGCTGTCGGAACTCGACCTGCCCGATGGCCTGAAGATCGGCGCCATCCTGCGCGGCGACACGGTGGAGATCGCCCGTGGCGACAGTGAGATCGAGGCGGGCGACCGCGTCATTCTGTTCGCGCGCCGCGATGCCGTGAAAAAGGTGGAGAAGCTGTTCGCTGTCCGCCTGGAATTCTTCTGAGATAAAAGCAAAAGCCGAGGCCTTCCCGATGTCGCGTATCGCTTATGTCAACGGTCAGTATGTGCCCTATGCCCAGGCGGGTGTGCATGTGGAAGACCGCGGCTTCCAGTTTGCCGATGGTGTCTACGAAGTCGTGGCCGTGAAAGACGGCGGCTTCGTCGATCTCGAAGGCCATCTGGTGCGGCTGGAGCGCAGCCTGGACGAGCTGCGTATCGAACGGCCGATGTCGCGCGCCGCACTCACCGTGGTGTTGCGCGAGACCGTCAGGCGCAACCGCGTGCGAAATGGCAGCGTCTACCTGCAGATCACGCGCGGTGCCGCGAAACGCGAATTCCCGTTCCCCACCGGCGTGGCGCCGACCTTCGTTGCCATCGCCCGGCATCTCGACTGGGCCAAGGGCGCCGCCAATGCTGCCAAGGGCGTCGCTGCCATCACGCAGCCTGATATCCGCTGGGGCCGCTGCGACATCAAGACGGTCGGCCTGCTGCCGGCAGCACTGGCGAAGCAGACCGCGAAGGAAGCGGGTGCGTATGAAGCCTGGCTGGTGGATGACAAGGGCTTCGTCACCGAAGGCAGTTCGTCGAATGCCTGGATCGTGACGAAGGATAACGTGCTGGTCACGCGCATGCCCTCGCATGAAATCCTCAGCGGCATCACGCGCGCCGCGGTGCTGGAACTGGCCAAACGCGAAGGGCTGAAGGTGGAGTTCCGGCCCTTCACGGTGGCCGAGGCGCAGGCCGCCAAGGAGGCTTTCGTCTCTTCGGCAACGTCCTTTGTCATTCCGGTGGTGACGCTGGATGACAAGCCGATCGGCAATGGCGGTCCGGGTGTGGTGGTGGCGAAGCTGCGCAGCCTTTACGAAGCGCATGCGGCGGCGCATAGCACCGACTGGCAGGCACCGTTCCTCGCGCCGTAACCGGCGCCGTAACGGCCGTCACATTCGCCTCACTTCAGCGTGAAACGGTAACCGGCGTGGCCTGATGCCGCACTGCACGCCATTGTTTTGCCACTTTCGGAAATTAATGGTTTAATTCATGGGCGAGGGGCAGCGGCCGCCGCCCCCGCAGCACTGATGGCTGCGTTTTCGAACGGAAAAATCCCGGGGACGTAGTCGGCAGAAGCTGAAAAAACAAAATAACTACAACAACATAAGATAAGAAACGAAAGGTCCAAACTATGGCCGCCGACAAGCCTCAAAACGTCCAGGACGTCTTCCTCAACCACATCCGCAAGACCAAAACCCCGGTGACCGTCTTCCTGGTCAACGGCGTGAAGCTGCAGGGTATCATCAGCTGGTTCGACAATTTCTCGGTGCTGCTGCGCCGCGACGGCCATATGCAGCTGGTCTACAAGCACGCCATTTCGACGGTCATGCCTTCGGGCCCGATCCAGCTCTTCGATCCGGCTGCTGCCGGCGAAAAGCCTGCTGTCGGGGAACAGGGCTGAGCCGAGCGGGTTTTCATTCCCAACCGGTGCCCATCCATGGCGCATCGTGTAAGTTTGGCTGATGTCTGATTATGAAACCTTGGAAGACGAGCGCCCCCGCAAGGCGCTCGTCCTGCATCCATCTCTGAAATCCACCCAGGCCAAGGCCAATCTGGCCAAGGCTAGTCTGACCAAGGCCAGTCTGGCCAAGGGAGGGGGCGCTGCCGATCAGCGCCGCCGGCCCGAGGCGCGGCTGGCCGAGGCCGTGGGCCTGGCGGCTGCCATCGACCTGCAGGCCGTGCGCGCCGATGTCGTGCCGGTCTCCAGCTGGCGTCCGGCCACGCTGATCGGTCCCGGCAAGGTGGAAGAACTCGCTGCCTGGATCGCCGAGAACCCGGTCGATGTCGTGGTGGTGGATGCCGCCGTTACGCCGGTGCAGCAGCGCAATCTGGAAAAGGGCCTGAAGGCCAAGGTGATCGACCGCACCGGGCTGATCCTGGAAATCTTCGGCGCGCGCGCACGCACCAAGGAAGGCCGGCTGCAGGTCGAACTCGCGCATCTGAATTACCAGCGTTCGCGGCTTGTGCGGTCCTGGACCCACCTGGAACGTCAGCGCGGCGGCTTCGGCTTCCTCGGCGGCCCGGGCGAAAGCCAGCTGGAAATGGATCGCCGCCTGATCGGCGACCGCATCATCCGCATCAAGGAAGACCTGGCGCAGGTGGTGAACACCCGCGCGCTGCATCGTCGCGCGCGCCAGAAGGTGCCGTATCCCGTCGTGGCGCTGGTGGGCTACACCAATGCCGGCAAGTCGACGCTGTTCAATCGCCTGACCCAGGCCGATGTGATGGCGAAGGACCTGCTGTTCGCCACCCTCGATCCCACCATGCGTACTTTGCGCCTGCCGTCGGGCCGCAACGTGATCCTCAGCGACACCGTCGGTTTCATTTCTGAATTGCCCACGCATCTGGTTGCCGCCTTCCGCGCCACGCTGGAAGAGGTGATCTCGGCCGACCTGATCCTGCATGTCCGCGACCTTTCGCATCCCGATACCGAGGCGCAGGCCGCCGACGTCGCCGATGTGCTGGCCTCGCTGGGCGTCGCCGAAGACAGCAGCCATCGCCGCATGGAAGCCTGGAACAAGGCCGACCAGCTGCCGTTGGAAGCGCGCGAGGTGTTGCAGAACCAGGCCGAGCGTCAGGAGAACGCGGTGCTGATCTCGGCGCTGACGGGTTTCGGTTGCGACACGCTGCTGCAACGTATCGACGGCATGCTGGATGTCGACCGGGTCGAGATGGACGTCACGCTCGATGCCGGCGACGGCGCGGCCATCGCCTGGCTGCATCGTCATGGCGAAGTGCTGGAGATGAAGGAAGAGGGCGGCAGCCTGAAACTGTCCGTGGCGCTGTCGCAGGCGGAAGCAGGAAAATGGCTCAAGCGCCAGGAGGGACACGGGGTATGAGTGCAGTAAACGTCGATATGGACGCCGTGCGGCTGCTGATGGAAGAGGCGGCACGCACCACCATCCTGCCGCATTTCCGCAAGCTTGAGAGCAAGCAGATCGACCAGAAGGCCGGGCCGCATGATGTGGTCACGGTCGCCGACAAGGCCTCGGAAGAATTTCTCACGCCGCGCCTGCAGGCGCTGGTGCCCGGTTCCACCGTGGTGGGCGAAGAAGCCAGCAGCGGCGACGAAAGCATCATGGATGCGCTGCGCCGGCCCGGTTATGCCTGGCTGATCGATCCCATCGACGGCACCGCCAATTTCGCCGTCGGCAGCCAGCTGTTCGCTGTGATGGTGGCGCTGGTGAAGGATGGCGATGCCATTGCCAGCTGGATTTACGACCCGATCCGCAACATCTGCGCCATGGCCGAGAAGGGCAAGGGCGCGGTGATGCGCGAAGCCGATGGCAGCACGCGCAAACTCAGCATGCCCAAGCCGCCATCGCTGGCGCATATCTCCGGCGCGCCCAACCTGCGCTATGGCGACCGCGACTTTGCTGCGCGCATCGCCTATCGCATGGACAAGACCGCCGGCGTGATGATCCTGCGCTGCGCCGGGCAGGAATATCTCGCCATGCTGGACGGCCATTTCCACTACGCGGTCTATAACCGCGCCATGCCCTGGGACCATACCGCGGGCTGTCTGCTGATGACCGAGGCCGGCGGTATCGCCAAACGGCTGGATGGCAGCCTGTATCGCGCCGCCGACAAGCCCTGGGGCAGCCCGCTGGTGGCCGCCTGCGGCGAGGAGCAGTGGAACTGGCTCAAGAAAGACATCTTCGACGCCTGATCCGACGTGAAGACTCTCGATATCGACGCTGTCGGCGACCTGCTGCTGCAGGCTGGGCGCGAGATCATCATGCCGCGTTTTCGCCGGCTGGCGGCGGATGAAGTCCGCGAGAAATCCCGCGCCGATCTGGTCACCATTGCCGACGAGGAGGCCGAAGCCTTCCTCACGCCGCGGCTGGAAGCGCTGCTGCCCGGTTCGCGCACGGTGGGCGAGGAGGCGGTCAGCGCCAATCCGGCACTGATCGAACGGCTGGGCGAGCCCGGTTATCACTGGGTGATCGATCCGGTCGACGGCACGGCGAGTTTCGCCGCCGGCTGCGCGCTGTTCGCCTGCATGGTGGCGCTGGTGAAAGACGGCGATGCCGTCGCTGGCTGGATCCTCGATCCGCCGACCGGTCGCCTGTTCATGGCCGAGACCGGCAGTGGCGCTGTCCTGCGTGAACCGGATGGCGAACGCGTACGGCTGCGCACCGCCAATCCGCCTTCGCTGGCGCATATCGCCGGCGTTGCCAATTTCCGCATGAAGGATCGCGATCTGGCCGCACGTCTGGCCTATCGCCTCGACAGAACGGCCGGCGTGCTGAACATGCGCTGTTCGGGCCAGGAATATCCCGCCATGGCGCTGGGCCAGATTCATTACGGCCTTTATGGCCGCGGCATCCCCTGGGACCACGCGCCCGGCGCGCTGATCCTGACCGAGGCGGGCGGCGTGGTGCGCCGGCTCAACGGTATGCTGTATCGGGCCTCCGATCCGCCGATGGGCAGTATCGGCCGCGTCGCCGACCAGCCCTGGGGCAGCCCGATCCTGGCGGCCTGTGGCGAGGAGCAGTGGCAATGGCTGAAACGGGACCTTCTGGACCCCTGATTCGGGCCTGAATCCGGCGCGGAAACCGCACCCGCGTACCGGGCGGTAGCCCCCGGGCATGACCTTCAAAGCCCCGGGCTATAAATATTTGAAATATATATCATTTTAGACGGTGTTTTCGGCCTCCGCAGCGGCGGCCGGCACGTTGCTGCGACACCCTCGCCATGGTAGTTTCTGCGACCTGATTCCAGGGCCGAATCCGGGCCCCTTCGGGTGGCCTGAGTCGCCCGATTTCAGACCCCAAATTCACTGTTTATTTGGACGCCGTTTCGTGACCGAACAGCCGAAGCCTCCGCACGATATCCAGCCGATCTCCATCGAACAGGAGATGCAGCGTTCCTACCTCGGTTACGCCATGAGCGTGATCGTGTCGCGCGCCCTGCCAGATGCGCGCGACGGCCTGAAGCCGGTGCATCGCCGCATTCTCTATTCGATGCACGAGAACGGCTATACGGCCGACAAGGCCTATCGCAAGTCGGCCCGCGTGGTCGGTGACGTGATGGGTAAATATCACCCGCATGGCGACCAGTCGATCTATGACGCCATGGTGCGCATGGCGCAGCCTTTCTCGATGAGCCAGCTGCTGCTCGATGGCCAGGGCAATTTCGGCTCGATGGATGGCGATAAGGCCGCCGCGATGCGTTACACCGAAATCCGCCTGGAGCGCGCCGCCGAGGCGCTGCTGACGGATATCGACAAGGACACCATCGATTTCCAGCCGAACTACGACGACAGCACGCAGGAACCCAGCGTGCTGCCGGCGCAGTATCCCAATCTGCTGGTCAATGGCGCCAACGGCATCGCCGTCGGCATGGCCACCAACATCCCGCCGCACAATATGGGCGAGGTGATCGACGCCTGCTGTGCCTATGTCGACAACAACGAAGTGACGCTGGAGCAGTTGCTCGAAATCCTGCCAGCGCCGGATTTCCCCACTGGCGGTATTATTCTTGGCCGGGCCGGCGCCAAGTCGGCGATGTGGACCGGGCGCGGCTCGGTGATCGTGCGCGGCAAGGTGCATTTCGAGGAGATTCGCAAGGACCGCGAAGCCATCATCATCACCGAGATCCCGTATCAGGTGAACAAGGCCTCGATGATCGAGAAGATGGCCGAACTGGTGCGCGCCAAGAAGATCGAAGGCATTTCCGATCTGCGCGACGAGTCCGACCGTGATGGCGTGCGCGTGGTGGTCGAGATCAAGCGTGACGCCATGGCCGATGTGGTGCTGAACCAGCTGTATCGCTTCACGCCGCTGCAGAGCAGCTTCGGCGTCAACATGCTGGCGCTGAATGGCGGCAAGCCGGAACTGCTGAATATCAAGCAGCTGATCGCCGCTTTCGTGAATTTCCGCGAGGAGGTCATTCTCCGCCGCACCCGCTTCCTGCTCGGCAAGGCGCGCGACCGCGCCCATGTGTTGGTCGGTCTGGCGATTGCCGTCGCCAATATCGACGAGGTGATCCGCGTGATCCGCGCCGCGCCCGATCCGCAGACCGCGCGTGACCAGCTGATGACCCGTGAATGGCCGGCCGCCGATGTGGCCGACATGATCAGCCTGATCGACGACCTCTCGCATAAAGTGATCGACGGCAAGTACAAGCTGTCGGAGACCCAGGCCCGCGCCATCCTCGACCTGCGCCTGCAGCGCCTGACCGCGCTGGGCCGCGACGAAATCGGCGACGAGATGAAGAAGCTCGCCGAGGAGATCAACGAGTATCTCTCGATTCTCGGCAGCCGCGCCAAGCTGATGGGCATTCTGCGCGACGAACTGGTCTCGATGCGCGAGAAATTCGCCGTGCCGCGCCGCACCCAGATCGCCGAGATCGAATTCGAGCAGGATGACGAGGACCTGATCCAGCGTGAGGACATGGTCGTCACCGTCAGCTTCGGCGGCTATGTCAAGCGTACGCCGCTGTCGACCTATCGCCTGCAGAAGCGCGGCGGCAAGGGCCGCACCGGCATGAGCACCAAGGACGAGGATTTCGTCACCGGCGTGCTGGTGGCCAGCACCCATACGCCGGTGCTGTTCTTCTCCAATATCGGCCGCGTCTACAAGATGAAGGTCTATCGCCTGCCGGAAGGCACGCCGCAGTCGCGCGGCAAGGCCTTCGTCAACCTGCTGCCGCTGGCGGCGGGTGAGAAGATCACCGAAGTGCTGCCGCTGCCAGAGGACGAGGCCAAGTGGAGCGAACTGCACGTCATGTTCGCCACCGCCAAGGGCTATGTCCGCCGCAACGACCTGTCCGATTTCGTTTCGATCAATGCCAACGGCAAGATCGCAATGAAATTCGAGGGTGAAGATGCCGATGACAGTCTGGTCGGCGTGCTGCCCTGCACCGAGAATGACGACATCCTGCTGGCCTCCTACGAGGGCAAGTGCGTGCGCTTCCCCGTCGCCGATGTGCGCACCTTCCAGAGCCGTTCGTCGACCGGCGTGCGCGGCATGAAGCTGGCCGATGGCGACAAGGTCATTTCCATGTCGGTGCTGCGCCATATCGAAGTGGCGCCGGAGGAACGCGAGGCCTTCTTCAAATATGAAGCTGCCCAGGAGCGGATCCGCAACGGCGAAAGCGGCGTGGTTCTGCCCGAGGATATCTCGGTGCAGCGCTTCACCGAGCTGCAGGCGGCCCAGCAGTTCATCCTGACCGTGACCGAGAAAGGCTACGGCAAGCGCAGCTCGGCTTACGAATACCGCATCACCAGTCGCGGCGGCTCGGGCATCATCAACATCGAGACCACGCCGAAGAACGGCAATGTTGGCGCCGCCTTCCCGGTCGAGCATGACGATCAGATCATGCTGGTCACCGATGGCGGGCAGGTGATCCGCTGCCCGGTGCATGATATCCGCATCGCCGGCCGCAGCACCCAGGGTGTCATCATCTTCAAGCTGGGCGACGGCGAGAAGGTTGCGTCGGTCGCGCATTTGCCGGAAAGTGGCCCGAACGAAGCCGGACCGGATGATGGTGCGGCCGAAGAGGGCGCTGCAGGCGATACGCCGGAGTGAGCTCGCTTACGTGATCTGAAGGGGAGAGCAGATGACCAGGCAGCGGATCGGATTATACCCGGGTACTTTCGATCCGGTGACCAAGGGTCATTACGACATCATCAAGCGCGCGGCCAAGCTGGTCGACAAGCTGGTGGTCGGCGTTGCCGTCAATGTCGGCAAGGGGCCGCTCTTCTCGATGGAAGAACGCGTTGAGATGGTGCGCGAGGAAATCGGCCCGCTGATCCACGGCGCCACCGAGTTCGAGGTGAAGCCGTTCTCCAACCTGCTGATGCATTTCGCCATGGATCTCGGCGCGGTCATGATCATTCGCGGCCTGCGCGCGGTGTCGGACTTTGAATACGAATTCCAGATGGTGGGCATGAATGCCCGGCTGAATTCCGAGATCGAGACCGTCTTCCTGATGGCCTCCGACAATCACCAGTTCATCGCCTCGCGCCTGGTCAAGGAAATCGCCACGCTGAACGGCGACATCAATCCCTTCGTCTCGCCGCGCGTGGCGGAGCGGGTGCGCGTCGCCCTGCAAAAGCAGAAAGACGAAGCATGATCCGCCGTCAGTTTCTCGCGCTGGCCGCTGCCGCTGCTGCGCTTCTTCCGTTTGGCGCGCAGGCCCAGGCGAGCGATCCGGAAAACACCCTGATCATGGAACTGCGCGATGGCCGGGTGGTGATCGCCATGCGGCCCGATCTGGCGCCCACGCATGTGGCGCGCATCAAGGAACTGACCCGCAAGGGCTTCTATGACGGCAGCGTGTTTCACCGCGTGATCCGCGGCTTCATGGCCCAGGTCGGCGATCCGACCGGCACTGGCGGTGGCGGCTCGGGCCAGAAGCTGCGCGCCGAATTCAGCCGTGAGCCGCATCGCCGCGGCACCGTGTCGATGGCGCGCACCAGCGATCCGAACAGCGCCGACAGCCAGTTCTTTATCTGCTTCGACGATGCCCCGCATCTGAACGGCCAGTATACCGTCTGGGGCCGGGTGGTGAGCGGCATGGAATTCGTCGACAATATCAAGAAGGGCGCGCCCGGTTCGGGCGCCGTCACCGATCCCGACAGGATTGTCCGCATGCGCGTTGCTGCGGATGTGAAGTAATAAGGATTACTCCATGAGCGCCGATCTCGAAAACACCCTCTATCTCGAACTCAAGGATGGTCGCGTTACCATCACGCTGCGTCCCGACTTGGCGCCGAACCATGTCGCCCGCATCAAGGAACTGGCGCGCCAGAATTTCTACGATGGACTGAAATTCCATCGCGTGATCGAGGGCTTCATGGCCCAGACCGGCGATCCGCGCGGCGATGGCACCGGCGGTTCGGGCGAGAATCTGAAGGCCGAGTTCAACGACGAGCCGCATGTGCGCGGCACCTGCTCGATGGCCCGCGCCAGCAGCCCGAACAGCGCCGACAGCCAGTTCTTCATCTGCTTCGCCGATGCCCGTTTCCTCGACAAGCAATACACCGTCTGGGGCCAGGTCGCCGAGGGCATGGAGCATGTCGACAAGATCAAGCGCGGCAGCCAGGCCCGCAACGGCAGCGTGACCGATCCCGACAAGATCGTGTCGATGCGCGTTGCCGCCGACGTCGAGTGATCTTTGCCCTCCGCAGAGGGCCTGACGGATGCTGGTTTCCGATTTCGATTTCGACCTGCCGCCGGCGCTGATCGCCGAGCGGCCGGCCGTGCCGCGTGAAGCGGCGCGGCTGCTGCTGCATGACGGCGGCGTGAGCGCCACGCCTTACACCGTGGCCGACCTGCCGTCGCTGCTGCAGCCGAACGACCTGCTGGTCTTCAACGACACCAAGGTGATCCCGGCGCGGCTTTATGGCCGCCGCGAGCGCGATCCCGAAGTGCGGGTGGAAGCCTTGCTGCTCAAACCGATTGGAGATCGTCGCTGGACCGCCATGGCCAAACCGGCCAAGCGGCTTAAGCCTGGCGACCGCGTGCTGTTCGACGGCGGTCTGGTGGCCGAGGCGCTGGGCCGCGAGGACGACCAGATCCTGCTGCGCTTCGACCGCGAGGATGCCGAGGTGCTGACCGCGCTGGAAACCGCCGGCGCCATGCCGCTGCCGCCCTATATCGTGGCGCAGCGCAAGGCCGATGCGCAGGACAAGACCGACTACCAGACCGTGTTCGCCGAAAAGACCGGCGCGATTGCCGCACCCACGGCCGGGCTGCATTTCACGCCGACGCTGATCGAGCTGCTGAAGGCCAGGGGCGTCGGCTTCGCCCGCGTCACGCTTCACGTAGGCGCCGGTACCTTCCTGCCGGTCAAGGTCGACCGCGTCGAAGACCACAAGATGCATGCCGAATGGGGCGAGGTGACGGACGAGACCGTCGCCGCGATCAAGGCCGCGAAAGAGAAGGGCGGCCGGATCATTGCCATTGGCACGACTTCGCTGCGCCTGCTGGAATCTGCCGCTCGTGACGGGGCCCTGAAACCCTTCCGGGGCGACACCGACATCTTCATCACGCCGGGCTTCGGTTTTCATGTCGCCGACGGCCTGATGACCAATTTCCACCTGCCGAAATCGACGCTGCTCATGCTGGTGGCGGCCTTTGTCGGGCTGGAGGGCCAGCGCGCCATTTACCGGCATGCGGTCGAGAAGGGCTTCCGTTTCTACTCCTACGGCGATACAAGCCTGCTGTTCAGACAGACCGGCCCACAATGACGCTCAAATTCACCATGTCCGCCACCGATGGCGCCGCCCGCCGTGGCCGGCTCGAAACCGCGCATGGCGCG
>JAGXRD010000152.1 GCA_018336035.1 Alphaproteobacteria bacterium
CGGATGGATTCCAGCGAGATGCGCCTGTGACCCCCTTGGGTCCGCCAAGCTTTCAGCTCACCCCTCTGGACAAGCGCCTGGACTGTTCCGACCGACATACCCAGCACTTTGGCGGCGTAAAAAGTGCCGCAGTACTCCTCTTGGGTGGCTGCATTCATATGTTTACCTTTGGATAACTATCGAGGTTTTATCACAATGCCGACCGCAATCCTCACTTATCACAAGAATGGAACAACAGCCCGACAAGCCTTCGATGATTATGTATATTCAAACTGATCTAAACGTTAAAAATAACAATGACTTGCATCCCGCCAAGGCAAGCCTGCCGATACGACCAGGCGATCAGGCGTCTTCATTGCCTCGACTGTCATGCTTGACCTCGATCCATGGTTGGTCCGAGGAGGACCAAGGGTGCGGCCGATCCGCTTGTCGGGATTGCAGTTCGTCCCGCGCAGCCTGCCGGCGTTGCCTGCTGGCGAATGGGCCAGTTGCGGGGGGCTGGAGTTCCGCGTCGATGAATGCCTCCCGGGCGGGGAGTTGGCGCAGGCGCTCTTCTTGCTCAGTGGGGGCAGGCTTGACACCACTGGTGTGGTTACCTTGTCGCGGCTAGGGAACCTGTGTATCGGTTACTCGCTGCGGACTCCAGAAGTCTTGTGGGTAGCTCAGCGGCGGGAAGCCCAATCAACTTTTGTGTGATATTGTTGTCATTTAAAACGACAAATATAGGTTTAAGTATTTTGACATGATATGCTTCCGAGGACGGGGTGTCGTGATGGGACGCGTGCCTGCCGTCTGTTCAGAAGGAAGCTTTCGATGAGTCCGTCATCCCCCGCAGCCAAGAGGCTAGCCCCGCGTCGTAGTTTTGGTCAGTTGCACCTTTCTCGTTTGACTTTGGTGTTGTCCGTAGTGCTGGGCTACGCATCCAGTGTGCAAGCTCAGGGTGGGCCTTTGTCATTGTCGGACGCGCTCAAGACTGCAGCTTTCGAGCACCCGAGCGTTGCGGCACGGATCAAAGAGCGTGGAGCTGCAGAGGCTCGACTTGATGTGGCCAACCGGCAGAAGCTGCCTGCGTTGGTTGGTCAATCCGGCGTCGATGGCTTGGGTAACCGCACCGCCACGTTTCGGATCGAACAAGCGCTATGGACTGGTGGGCGTATCGATGGCGAGATTTCCTCCGCGCAGGCTGGCATCCGCCGGGCTGACCACGTAGTGGCTGCTGCCCAGAACGACATCATGCTCAAGGTGCTCAATGCGTTCACCGAGCTGGCTAGGGTGCAGGCGCGTCAGCAAGCCGCTCGCTCCAACGTCGACGAGCACCTGCGTCTGGCCCAGATGATTGAGCGTCGGGTGGACAGCAATATCAGCCCCGCCAGCGATGGTGTTTTGGCCAGTGCACGTTTCTCGCAGGCCAAGGCCGAACTGAATCAGCTCGAGGCACTGGCTATCCGTTCCCGCTCCACTCTTGGGCAGGCGCTGGGTCGCCCAGTTGTCTCGATCGCTCTTCCAGAGCAGCGCAACATGGGCCAGTACAGCTTGGAAGTTCTGGTGAAGACAGCTTTGGACTACGCGCCGTCGCTGCAGCAGTTGGCTGCCGAGCTGGATGCAGCGCGCGCCGACGTCGAGGTGAAGAAAAGCGTGGCGCTGCCTCAGGTCAAGCTACGGGTGGACCGTACCGTGGGTGGGGCTTTTCCGAACACCCAGGCCTACGTCGCGCTCGAGTACCAGACCGGTGCCGGTCTTTCGGCTTACGCCGCGGTGCGGGAGGCAGAAGCCCGAGTAGATGCTGCCGCTTTGCAGGCAGAAGCCGCTCGCCGTGACTTGACCGACTCGGTCAGCGCCGACTGGGCAGACTACCGGTCGTTCGCCGTGCAGGTACGCGACCTCGAGAAGCAGGTCGAGAGCACCACCTCGGTGTTCGACTCCTTCGTCCGGCAGTACGCCGTGGGTCGCAAGGGGTGGACCGATGTACTCAACGCCCAGCGGGAGGTGGCACAGGCCCGCTACCAGCTGGCCGATGCGGTCTGGGGACAGTTTCGTGCCGCTGTGCGTCTTCAGATCGTCACGGGTATGGTGTCGCCGGACAACATGCTGCTCGTGCAGTCGCGGGACCAGACCCGCTCGCTCGTACTGGCGGAGCCGGTGGCCACGCCACCTGCTGACGCGGTGGCAGTGACAGCACCCGCACCCGCACCCATCAGCGAACCGGCGGTCGTACCCGTACTCCAGGCGCCGGCGCGCACCGGCTGGTAAGCGGTCATGCAAGAACAGCAGCATCCGGCCAGCGGCAGCCCGGAGGAGGGCTGGCGCGACCGCCTGGCACGATTGCTCTCCCGTATGGCAGCCCTGCAGGGTCATGCTGTGCCCTGGCACCGTTTTGCCATGGCATCGCAGGCCAGCGGAGGGGCCACGCTTGAGCACCTCGACGCCATGGATCTGGCCGTTGAGTGGTGGCGTACCCGATTCCCTTCCGGCAGCGTCGCCGAGCACGGCAGTCAGCTACCCCAAGGGGCCGGTCCGGCATTGTGGGTGTCCCCCGATCCCGCCGCTCCGGGCGGTGGACTGTTGATCGCCAGGGGCGTGCTGTCCGTGGGCGCGCTCAGTTGCCTCGACGTTGACGGTACGGTGGTTGACTTGCCTGTCACTGTGGCCGCGCGCGGCAGGCTGGTAAGCCTGCGGGCCGACACGGCGATGGAACCGGCGGCCGATAGCCTTCGGAGCGAATCGGCGTCCGCCGGGCGCTCAGCGTCGAGCTGGTTCCGGCACGCAATCCGTAAGCGCTGGAGCGTATTCGTGGAAGGTGCAGTAGCCACCATGACGCTGAACGTCGTGGCGCTCACCACCTCGTTTTACAGCATGCAAGTCTACGACCGCGTGGTGCCTACGGGGGGCTATTCGACGCTGTCGGTGCTGACCATCGGTGTTGCGATCGCCATCGTTGTGGAGCTGCTGATGCGCCAGGTGCGCGGGCGCATGGTGGACAGGGCCTGCAAGGCGATCGACGAAGAGCTGTCTTCTGTGTTTTTCGGGCATGCGTTGGCGATCCGAATGGACAAGCGCCCCCGGACGGTGGGCACGTTTGCAGCCCAGATCCGGCATTTCGAGATGGTGCGCAACTTCATGACGTCGACCACGCTGTTCGTGTTCGCCGATGCGCCCTTTGCTCTGCTGTTCGTGGCCGTGATCGCCTTCATCGCCGGACCGGTGGCCATCGTGCCACTGGCTTTCATCCCGCTGGCCATCCTGGTCGGGGTGATCTTCAAGCGGCGTCTCGCGCGGCTGACCGAAATCCACATGGAAGAGTCCAACCGCAAGAACGGTCTTCTGATCGAGGCCATTGACGGCATCGAGTCGATCAAGGCTGCTGGCGCTGATTGGAAAATGCTGGACCGTTGGCGCCACCTGACCCGGATGCTGGCGCAGGACGAGATGGCCATCCGCGATCTCACTAGCCTGTCTTCGAACCTCACTCAGACCTTACAACAGCTCTGTTACGTCGGATTGGTAGCGGCGGGAGCATTCGCCATTGGATCAGGTGATCTGACTGTAGGCGGTCTGATTGCCTGCACCATCATCAGCGGTCGAGCTCTGTCGCCGATCGCACAGGTTGTCAGCTTGTTCGTGCAGTGGCAGCAGGCACGTGTAGCCCTGCGTGGACTCGACGGGATCATGGCGCTGCCGGCCGACGTGGCCCCGGGAGAACGGCGCGTGGTGCCCGATGGCTGTCAGGGTGTGCTGCGAGCGGATGCGGTCACGCATGCCTACGGCCCCGACCTGGTGTCCCTGCAGATCGAGGCCCTGAGTTTTGCGCCGGGTGATCGCGTGGCGGTACTGGGTGCCGTCGGATCGGGCAAATCCACTTTGATCAAGGTGCTTTCGGGTCTGTATCGGCCGTCCAAGGGACGGGTGATGCTTGATGGCGTGGACATGGCCCATCTGGCTCCGGACTTCGTGCGTGAGCACGTTGGCTACCTGCCGCAGGATGTCCGCCTGTTCCAGGGTACCTTGCGCGATAACCTTTCGCTGGGTCTTCCGTCGCCCAGCGATGACCAGATCTTTGCTGCTGCACGCCAGACTGGACTTGACCGGGTCATCGCTGGCCACCCCAAAGGGCTCGGTATCGAGATCAGCGAAGGGGGGCGAGGTCTGTCAGGCGGACAGCGCCAGCTTGTTGGTCTGACGCGACTGGTTTTGGCGCGACCCCGGGTGATGCTGCTGGACGAACCCACTGCCTCGATGGATCCCCAGCTCGAGGAGCTCATCGCTGCACGGGTGTTCGGTGCCAGGCCCGCCGACACCACCCTTGTGGTGGTGACGCACAAGCTCGGAATGCTGCGCCATTTCAACCGAATTGTGGTGGTCGACAAGGGCCGGATCGTCGCTGACGGCCCTCGCGACGAGGTGCTGCGTCGGCTGCGCGACGGTGCCGCCGCATCGACTGCCCCGGCTGCACCCGGCGCCACGCCACCGGCGCGACCCGTCACGACGAACCGCGTGGAAACGCGGGTAGCCGCTCCATGAACCGCCAGCGACCTTCCTCAGACATGGCCTTTACACCCGACCGCACCGAGGGACGAACCAGCCGCTGGAGCCTCTGGGCCACGCTGGCGGTGATCGCCCTGTTCACCACCTGGGCCTACCACGCCGAGATCGACCAGATCACCCGCGGCCAGGGCCAGATCATTTCCAGCTCCCGCACGCAGATCATCCAGGCCCCAGATGGGGGAGTGCTTGAAGCCCTGTTGGTGCGAGAGGGGGCGGAGGTGCAGCGGGGAGATGTGCTGGCAAGGCTGGAGAAAACCAAGGTCGAATCGGCCTTCCGTGAGGCCGAGTCGAAGGCTGCAGCGCTCAGCGCCACGGTCAGCCGACTGCGTGCCGAGGTGTTCGGTGGTCAGCCCCGGTGGGAGCCGGAGACCCTGTCCTTCACCGAGTTCCGGCAAAACCAGGCCGATCTCCTTCGCAAGCGCCGGGAGTCGCTACGGCAGGAGATCGAGGCCCTGGAGCGAATGCGCGCTTTGTCCCAGAAGGAGCTCGCCATGACCGAGCCCCTGCAGGCAACAGGCGACGTCAGCATGGCCGATGTGCTGCGGCTTCAGCGGCAAGTGGCCGATCTGGATGGTCAGATCACCAATCGCCGCAACAAGTACCTGCAGGACGCGCAGGCCGAACTCAACAAGGCCGAGGAGGAGCTGTCGGCGGCGCGCGAGATCATGATCCAGCGCAAGGACCAGCTGTCCAACACCGTGCTGACCGCCCCTGTGAACGGGACAGTGAAGAACGTGCGGGTCACCACTCTGGGTGGAGTGCTGAGGGCGGGTGACGAGCTGATGCAGATCGTCCCGGTGGAAGACGCCCTGATCGTTGAAGCCAAGGTGAAACCGGCGGATGTGGCGTTCCTCAAGCCCGGACTGGATGTGACGGTGAAGATCGACGCCTACGACTACACGATCTACGGCAGTCTGCCCGGAAAGCTGACATTCATCAGCGCCGACACCATGAGTGACGAGACCAAGCGCGACGAGGTCTTCTACCGCATACAGGTCAAGACCACGTCCCTGCAGTTCGACCGGCGCCCGGGCGAGAACCTGGCGCTCCAACCCGGCATGACCGCCACCGCCGAGGTCAAGACCGGTCAGAACACCGTGTTGAGCTACATCCTCAAGCCTGTGGTGAAAACCATGAGTGAGTCCCTCGGCGAACGATAGATTGCCTCTTGATTTATCATTTAAATCAAGTAAACTAATAAAAATAACATATCAAAGGAGTCAACTATGACCATGCGTTCCCTTGTCTTTGCCCTCACCCTGGTCCTTGCCGGCGTCTTGGTGCTGCTGTCCGGCTGTGCGGTGTATCCGGCTGTCGGTACCAGCGAAGGTGAAACGCCGCCCCGTATCGTCGTACGCAACGACGTCCGCACTTGGGACAACCCTGGCGCTTTTGGTCCAGTGCCTGATCGCCTGAAAGAGGCTGGCGCCAAGGTGTGCGGCACCCTCGACACCGACAAGACCAGGCATGAAGCCCGTGGCTATCACTCCCGAGCCCTTAACCTCGAAGGTCAGCCGTTCGCTGGTGGCGGCTACTACTGCGTGCCCGCCAACCGTTCCTGAAGCGGTGCCGCTGATCCTGTTAAACCCTCCCTTGCCCTGCGAAGCCTGACATGAAGCCCATTCCCTCCGCCATCCTGCGCACCGCCACACAGCTCCCCAATGCCGTCGTCAACAGTCCCGCTCGCGTGGGACTGTCCACTGACGTGCAGGGCGCCGATCCCCAGGCCCTGGAGAAATTCAACCAGGCCCTTCCCAAATCCCGTGGTGCCGCCAACAAGGTGGCTGGCCGCAAGTTGCCTTGGGAAGACGAGATCGTGGCTGCCCGCGAAGAGGTGCTCGCAGACGCTCAGGAATGGCAGATGGCCCAGGCTGAGGTGACCGGTGCAGGGGGCAGCGTCGGTGGTGCCGCAGGTGGTGCTGCCGGTGCCGCCGAAGCCGGTGGCGCTGCCGGTGCCGCTGGAGCGGGTGGTGCCGCCGGCGCGGCCGGTGCTGCGGCAGGTGTCGCAGGTGTGAGCCCTCTGGCTTTTGCCCCCGCCATGGCCTTGGGTGGAGGCGGCGGCGGTACGTTCGTCAACACCCGTCCCGTTCTGACGTTGCCTGCGGAAGCCCGACTCGCGATCAATGGAACCGGCGATGTGCTGTGCGCCAACGCTCGTGCCACAGACGTCGACGCGCAGCAGCTGTCGTACTTTTTCCTGGAAGACGGCCTGCGAGTGTCTTCTGTGAAGGCCTACTCAGAAGTGGCTGAGGGTCAGGATGCTGTTCTGCTGGGTGAGTTCTCTATTCATCCTGTCACGGGTCAGATCTCGTTCAACTACGCTCAGGGTGCCAACGAGGCTCTGATGTGCGACCAGGCAACCCTGACAGTGGTGGCCTTTGACGGGATCGACCAAAGTGCACCAGGCAGCATCACTGTCGAGTGGGCGTTCGACGTGGACGCTAGCGGCGTTCTAAGCCTTGACGACGCAACGAACTACTTTGTCCCCGAAGACGATGGCTCGGCCCTGTCGTATTTGGTGGAAGACCTAAAGCATGAAGTCGAAGAGCACGTCGCCTCCGAATTCGATGGCCGGTACATGGACAGCGTCTATGTGCAGAGTGAGACGGTTACCGTCCGGGAGCCACTTGCAAACCGCCACAGTGGCAGCCAGCTGATCTACGCCGGCCTGTCCACCGCCGCCTGGTCCGAGGAAAGCCTGGCCCAGGCATCGATGCTGGGTTTCGAGGCCTTCCGCGACCAGACGGGTCTGACCATGGGCTGGGCCCACTTGGTGGAGTCGATCAATGTTGAGACTTCGCTTCTTGAGGGCTACCTTTCCGAAGTGATCCTGACCGGTTACCCCGAATGGACCGGCACCGATGGCTTCGTGTATGTCCACTTTGACCAGGGATCGACCTTTGCTCGCTACGACTTGGGCCAGTCGGGCGTCGCCGACGACCTGTATGTACCGGTCTGCACCGGTGATGGCGCCGAGTACCCTTTCCTGGAGCAGGAGCATGGCGTGTATCGCGTCAGCAAATCGGCTGAGGGCACCGAGTGCAACGACCTGATCGCAGGTGCGGTTGAGCAGGTCGAAACCCTTCGCGGTGGTGCTGGCAATGACCTCATCTTTGCCCACAGTCACGAACTGAATGACACCTACTTGGGGGACGCGGTCCGCGGCGGTTCCGGTGATGATCTCATTGTGTTGTCGGGTGAGGGTCACACGGTGCAATTCGAGGCCGACCAGGCTGGCAACGGCAGCGATGTGGTGGTTGGTTTCGACGAGTATTCGACGCTGGAACTTCAGGCAGGCGAGCTTGTTTCGGTTCTCTGCGGTAACGATGTGGTTGCAGAGGGCTTCGATGGCTACGTCTTCTCCCAGAGTGGCGAAGATGTGGTTCTGACCCGCTGGAACGATGGCGTTGCGGAAATCGCTGAGATGGCAACGTTCATCGATACCCACATTGAGGTGTTCAAGTCGTATGCCGTCCTGCCTGTCTGATTGATCAGCCTCTCCCTGGCGACCCCAGCCCCCATCCAGGGCCTGGGGTTTTCTTGTTTTTGTCTTTTGCACTTGTATCGGTGCCTTCATCCGATGACTTCTAGTGGATCTCCTTCCGCGTTGCCTGCTCAGCGTTTGGCTCTCGATCTGCAGCGCAGCCAGCAGGCCTTGCGTGTGGAGCAGGACCGTTCTCGCGTGCTGTTGTCGGAACTTGAACGGTTACAGGAAGAACTGGACCGTGTTCGGGGCTCGGTCACCCGCGAATCGAATATCCGTCTGCAGGCGGAGGAGGAGCTGGATGAGACCCGCGAGCGCCTGCAGCTGGCGGTAGACGCCGCTGGTCTTGCGCTTTGGGACTTCCGGGAGCCCTTCAGGGACGTCTACCTCACCGCCAGATGGGGCGAACTGCTGGGCGATATCGCAATGGAGGGGTACTGGGACATCCGGATGGTGGCGTCCAGAGTCCATCCTGAGGATCTTGCTCGGGTCCGCGCTGAGTTGAGACGTGTACTCAAGGGCGAGGTGGAGCGCGGCTCGGTGCGTTATCGCTTTCGTGTGCGGGACGGTCACTGGATCTGGCTGGAGACCCATGGTCGGGTAACCGAACGGGCCATTGATGGCCGTGCAACCCGCCTCATGGGTACGCATGCAGACGTGACGGAACGCGCAGCCGTAGAGGCCCGGGCCCAGGAGGCCAAGCTTCTGGCCGAGCAGAGCAGCCGTGCCAAGAGTGAGTTTCTGGCCAACATGAGCCATGAAGTCAGGACACCGCTCAACGCCATCATGGGACTCAACCGCCTGTTGCTGGACAGCCGGATCGACGATGAGCAGCGGCACTGGCTGGGTCTGGTGAGCGAGTCAGCCGATGCCCTGTTGGCCATCCTGAACGACGTGCTCGATCTGTCCCGGATTGAGGC